>CACBAM010000006.1 GCA_902537215.1 uncultured Alphaproteobacteria bacterium | reverse complement strand
GTGAGCCATCCAATATCAATCATAGGTACTAAACGTGCAAACAAAAAAGTGCTAAACCCAATAACAAGCGCCAATGACGTAGTGATAATGGCTCTTCCTGACTCTGTCATAGCTCTCTTAATTGAGTGTTCTACAGAACTTCCTAGAGATCTCGCTAACTTGTATCTGCTGACGACATGAATACAGTCGTCAATCGCAATACCCATTGTCATAGCTCCCACTATTAATGATCCCAAATTCAAATCCTTACCCAACATTGCAAAACATCCACCAGCAAAAACTATTGGAACGACCGCTGGGAACACGGCAATCGCACCATGTTTAATAGACCAAAAGATAATAAAAAGAACAACACTTATAAAGGTTAATGAAAGCATGAATGATTGGCTAATCCCTTTATCGGTATACTCATTTTGAGCTTGAAACATTACCATTGGACCGGTAGGAGTAACATTCAAGTCTGGAAAATCTTTGTTTATTGTTTGCATCATATCATCCAGAAACTGATTATATTCACTAGCATCCATATTAATTGTCGGTAAAGTTATTCTCGTATATCGCTCATCAAAATCTTTAATATCTGAAAGGTCATCATCAGGACCTGAGTTTTCGAACAATAACAAAAGCTGGCTAGTCATGGGTTTACTATCTGGTATTTTGTAAAACTCTTTTTTGTTATCTGAAAACGCCTTCCTAATTTGCTTAAGTTGATCCAGATAACCGACTATTTTCCCTGACTTTTCTTGTTTTTCAAGAAAAGCCTCGAGAGCATCAAGTTTTGTGAGAAAGCTGGGCTCTTTAATCCCCTCTTCTAATTCAGAGTCTAGCATCATATCAATATTTGATGATCCTTTAAACTCTCTATCAAAATACCTCAAGTCTTCTGATATTTTGAGATCACTTTTAAAAAATTTAAAAATATTCGTATCAACTTTAATGTAGGTTGCGCTAAAAAAGCTTACAGAGATGAATAGCAGTCCCACCATTAAAATACTAAATCTATTTTTGTAGGAAAAATTTGGAAGACTGGAGGTCACACGTGTAAGCCAATCATTGTCATAAGCTTTCTTCGTAGCTGGTGAGAGTCTGTTTAAAAACGATAAAGCAGCAGGCAACGAAGTCATTGAGAGAATAAAAATAATCATTGGTAGTATCGTTGCTAGCAACGAAAACTCACGCACAGGGGATAATTTTGTTATATACAGCGCAGCAAATCCAATTGAAGTGGTGAATTGCGTAAAGAATATAGGCTTAAAAAGGTTTTTTATTAATTCTTTAGATGCGTCTAAAGCTGTGTGCTTGGAAAGAGTTCTTAAGCTATAAAACTCAGACATAACGTGAACCGTGCACGCCATACCTAACAACATTGTGATAGGAATTAAAGCTTGGTTTACTGGCGTTATATTATAGCCAAGATACGCTTGTAAACCGGTCATCATTGTGACTGCTGTACCAATAACGACCCAGGGAGCTAAAATACCGGTCAAAGATCTAAAAACAATGCCTAAGACAATCATCATTATAGCAGCAACAGTAGGATTTAGCCAAGCGGCATCTGAGTTACTGATTACGGTGAAACGTTCATTTAAAACCGGTTGTCCTCCAAACTTTATATCATATCCCTTTTCCAAATATCCCATCTCGCTTATAAAGTTACGTAAATCCGTAACAACTTTAAGCTTGTGATCAAGTCCGTTAACAATATACTCCGTTCTTGCAATTATTCTGGTATGCCTAAAATCTTTGCTTATAAGGGTGTCGAGCGCTAGGTTTTCATCCTGCATGGCAATCCTAGCCGTGTCTAATTGATCTAAATTATCATCCAAATTCTCTATGTCCTCGAAAATATAGTCTGTAGCAACAACCCCACCTCGATTATATGTTCTCTGATATCTGGCTAGACTATCAACCTTCTCAACCACCTCATGTTCCTCTAACATTGCATGAATTTCTTCAATCATCTTTACAGTTTCAAGATTGAAAAGGTCTTTATCTTTTGGTCTCGCTTCTATACCGACAACTAGAGACTCAGTGCTTCCAAATAGATCTCTCATTTTATCATGAGCTAAAAGCGTTGGATCGCCTTCAAGGAACCACATTTCATTTGAATTATTAACCCCTATAGGATTTTTAGAGATAGAAAAAACTGACACTAAAATCAGTAAAACTGTTATTATAAGTATGAAAATTCTATTCTTAATTACTTGATTTGACCAAGCCTCTATCATAAAACTCTCCTCCGATGAACGTGAAATAATGCATTGAGTTATTTAATACAAGGCTTACGTTGCGTAAAATTATCTATTTAGTATTAATAGAAAAAGGGACTAAAATAATAATTATTGTATAAAAGAATGCCATTGCTTGGATGGAATATTTCTATAGGGAAGGTTTATGCAAAATATATTTCTTACTGGAGGAACTGACGGGATTGGACTTTCCGCTGCGAGGTCCTTATTAGCGATGAACCATCGGCTTTTTATTACATATCGAAATAAGAATAAATTAGATGCTGTAAAATATGAACTTAAGTCATTTTGCGACGACAAACAGGTAAGTTTCTTAAGATGTGATTTGTCTGAGCCTGATGATATTAATGAAATTGTGAATGTATTTAGCAAATCTAAGATAAAACTAAATTGTCTGATCAATAACGCAGGAACTATTTTGTTTAAGAAATCGTATAATAGTGTGGGAATTGAAAAAGTCTTTGCAACAAACCATCTAGGTCCCTTTTATCTTACAAATAGACTTCTTGAAAAAAATTTAATACATGAAGGCGGCAGAATAATTAACGTAGGGAGTAGCGCTCATAAAACCGCAGTTCTAGATTTTAATAATTTAGACAGTAGCAATTCGAAAAGTTGGTACGAACGTTATTCAAGGTCTAAGTTATGTAATTTGTTGTTTACACTAAAGTTATCGGAAAATCTTACCGAAAAAAATATATCTGTAAATTGTGTACATCCAGGAATCGTAAATACGAACATAGGTCAAGATCATAAAGGACTTTTACAGTTTATTATTAGGTTAGTTTTAAAATACAGAGGCATATCACCTGAGGAAGGCGCAGACACTCTTGTCTATCTAGCAACGAACGAGACGATGCAAAACGTTTCTGGTAAGTATTTCATAAAGAGAAGTGAATCAAACCCCTCAAAAGAGGCTTTAAAGTCGGATATTGCAGATCGTTTATGGCAAGAAAGCACTAAATTAATAAATAGATTTTTGTCTTGAAGAACACTTTCAAAATTATTTTGTGTATAATTTTCATATCCTTACCGGCACCTATTTTTCCGCAGAGTACAAAAGTGTATGAATACTGGCTGGATAAGTTTTTGCTACCAAAACTCCAGCAAAAATTTAATAGCCATAAAATTATTGGTGAAATTGAAACGCATCTCAAAGACAATATAGGCTCTGTGATAAAATTAAAAAGGTTACTCAATAAAAACGAGCAGGCTGAGTTTTCTGATCCTGCAAAGTATTTCAATAAAAAACAAATTTTACAAAAAACCAAAGTAGGTAAAAAATATAAAAAAAGCCTTCAAAAAATATTAGAAAATATCGAAAATTTATATGAAGTAGATAGACATTTTTTGCTTGCTATATGGGCTAACGAGACATTCTTTGGAAGAGTAAGGCCAAGGCTAGACAGTCTTCAAGTACTATCTCTACTCAGCTTTTCATCATCAAATAGACTAGGTTACTTGAATGAGCTTATTTATCTAATTGATTTTGCAATAGAAAATGAAATAAATATTAAATATTTAAAAGCTTCGAAAGCGGGTGCTCTTGGACAACCTCAGTTCCTACCTTCCACTCTTGTTAAATTCGCTGTAGATTATGATAATGACGGAAATAAAGACATATGGAACAGTCAGCCAGATATATTGGCTTCCATTGCAAACTATTTACATCAGTTTGGATGGGATAATAACTTAGAATGGGGATATGAAGTTCAACTGTCAAACAGCATTAGTTGCTACCTAGAGGGACCAGATCATTCAAGAAGCTTGAGCCAGTGGAAAAAGCTGGGAGCATCAAGATTTAAAGGAGAAGAATTTCCTCAAGATGATCTTAATGAGTCATACAGTTTGATGTTTCCGGCTGGAATACACGGACCTATTTATTTAGTAAGCAAGAACTTTTATACACTTAAAGAATACAATAACTCCGATTTATATGCTTTATCTGTTGGGTTCATTGCAGACAAAATTAAATATAACAGCCACAACTTTTTTAAAAATTGGGAAGCAACCGAAAATTTAACAAAAAATGAAATAATAAGTATACAGGAAAAGCTATCTAGAAAATATTACACGGGTGGCATAGACGGTCTAATCGGGCACAAAACAAGGCGTGCAATAGGCCTGTACCAAAGAGACAAAAACCTAAAACAAACTTGTTGGCCACCACTTTGAGTTATAAAAATATTTTAAGAGTTGGAGCAAATACTATAGCCAATTCGAGCCATATCTTCTGCTCTTTTTATTTGCTCAAAGACATTAGAGCTTTCTGAGCTAACATTTCCAAGCAGGGTTCTAGCAGCTACTCCAAAAATAATCGCTGCACTACGAAAAAGAGCGAATGATAAAAATAGAGGCCAATTCGGAATTGAGCTTCTACCTGAAAACTTCATATATAGTTCAAGAAATTCTTCTTCAGAGGGTATACCCATTTGTTTTAGATTTAAGTCTTCAAACCCATATCGGTAGGGGATACAATAATAACCCAGATCAGCTAAGGGGTGGCCCAATGTTGATAATTCCCAATCAAGTACACCAATCACTGTCGAGTTATTTTTATCAATTATCGTATTACCTAATCGGTAGTCACCGTGGGCAATAGCAAATTCATCCTCAATGATAGAATTTTCTTTAAGCCATATACTAAGTAAATCCATTTCTTTAAAGCTGGCCTTTACAGTAATATCTTCTTTTGATCTTTGGAATTGATCAGACCATAATTTTATTTGACGCTGGATGTAGCCTTCTGGTCTTCCAAAAGACTCGAGGCCGATTGATTTGTAATCTACATTGTGCAGTTTGGCTAGCGTCTCTGCTAAAGATACGCAGATGGTGTTTCTTTCATTTTTTGAGAAACCATTTATTTCCGGAGTTGTAATTATTCTGCCGTCTATGTAGTCCATTATAAAAAAATCAGTGCCTATCACACTCGGGTTATCACAAAAACCAAGCATCTTAGGCACAGGGAAATCTATTTTTCCAAGAGCGTTCATTACTTTAAATTCTCTGTCAACCGCATGTGCCTTTGGCAACAGCTTTCCTGGAGGTTTTTTCCTTAAG
Organism: uncultured Alphaproteobacteria bacterium; assembly: GCA_902537215.1. Lineage (GTDB taxonomy): Bacteria > Pseudomonadota > Alphaproteobacteria > Rhodobacterales > Rhodobacteraceae > CACIJG01. The sequence goes on along the minus strand of CACBAM010000006.1, from coordinate 126,865 downwards.
ACATATTTATTGTTTTCACTCTCAAGAAAAAAAGTTGGGTTAGACATTCCTCCTTGAAACTGCTTTACCTTTAATCCTGTACTCTCTATCTCATTGGACTCCATCCATTTCACTAGATTATCGGTGTTGAATTTATGTTTTTCCAAAGGAGCTATTAATTCTTGGTCATTTCTGCTCATTTTTCTCTTTCCAATATGTAAAACCTAATTTACCAGGAATCTATATACCTGTTTTTGTGGACTTTTTCAGAACTATTAATAGGACTTTCTACTACCATAGATATCCAATCACGAGATTCGATAGGATCTAGAACTGTATCAAATTCTAATAAGCTTGCGGCATTAATTGCCTTTCCTTTTTCATAAAGATCATCAACTAATTTTTTAAAAAGCTTTTCTTTCTTCTCTACGTCACTTTCTGCTTCTAGCTCTTTTCTGTACCCTAACTTAACAGCACCTTCCAAACCCATAGCCCCAATCTCAGCGGTTGGCCAACCCACAACAAATTGTGGTGCCATAAAACTGCCACCAGCCATTGCTTGTGCTCCAAGGCCATAAGCTTTTCTTAAGACAATGGTCATCATTGGTACCGTTACATTAGCTCCCGCTAGAAATAAACGACAACAGTGGCGTACAAGGCCAGTCTCTTCAATTTCCGGGCCCACCATCATGCCGGGAGTATCACAAAGACTTAATATCGGAATATTATAATTTTCACATAATTTAATAAATCTGGAAGCCTTATCCGCTCCATCACTGTCTATCGCCCCAGCCAAAAATAGTGGATTATTTGCAATTAATCCCAACGGCTTACCTTTAACTCTTATAAAGCCTGTGAACATACCCTTTGCAAAACCAGCCTTTATTTCCAATACAGAGCCTATATCAGCAATATTATCAATAACCTCCCGAATATCATAAACCTCCAACCTATTTTCAGGAATAACGTACCTTAAATTTTCTACTTCAGGAGCTTCCCAAGAGCCTAGGTTTCCCTGAAAATATGATAAATATTTTTTTGCTATTACACTAGCATCATCCTCGTTATCAACTAAAATATCAATAACACCATTGGGATATTGAACGCTTGTTGGACCAACCTCTTCGGGTTTGTACACTCCTAACCCTCCTCCCTCAATCATTGCTGGGCCACCCATACCCAGATTAAGATCTCTTGTAGCGATAATTACGTCACAGCAACCCAATAAAGCAGCATTACCCGCAAAAAGCCTACCTGAACCAATTCCAACTAATGGCACTTCTCCAGAAAGACGCGCAAAATCATGAAAAGAAGGAATGTTCAAACCAGCGATATTTTGATCTCCCGCATCAACATCTCCTGGTCTCCCTCCTCCCCCTTCACAGAAAAATATCAAAGGAACTTTTAAACCTCTAATAACATCAATCATTCTATCTAGCTTCTTATGATTATTTATACCCTGCGTTCCTGCTAGAACCATATAGTCGTAGTGCATAATTGCAGTCTTAGTTTGTTCTTTGGCAAACAAATCCGAGTTTACATAGCTCAAACCTGTTATTAATCCATCTGCAGGAGTATTTTTTATAAGATCATCAAGCGATCTTCTCGATCGTTGTGCCGCATAAACCAGATCCCCATACTCAAAAAAGTCATTATTTCCAATTAAAGACTTTATATTCTCTCTAGCAGTTCTTTTCCCAATTTTTTTCCTTTTCTTAACTGCTATGAGCCTACTTTCATCTAATGTAAGCTTCCTTCTTTCCATAAGATTTTCGAGATCTCCTCTCATTTTTTTTGACTTTTTTGACTTGCCTTTCTTCAACTTTTTTTGGCTACTTTCTTTTTCAGGAATGAATTCAAAAAGAGGTGATCCTGTTGAAACAGTATCTCCAATATCAACAAAAAAGTTTGATACGAATCCATTCGCGTTGGCTTTAATAGGATGATGCATTTTCATAGATTCCTGAACTAGGACAGTATCTCCTTGCTTAATCTTTTTATTTGGCAATACCTTTATGTCTATTACTGTACCAACAAGCTCAGATTGAATTGTGTTCTCTGTTAAAGCGCTATCTATTAGAGGCCTGTTAGGAATTTCATTTTTATTATTCTCTTTAACGCCTATTTGGGTATCTCTATTCAGTTTTTGAAGATAAACTTCGATATTATTATCAATTGTAGAAATATTTACCGATCCGTTTTGAGGGACTTCTTGTCGCAATATCTCGATAATTAAATTTTTATTTGTCTCTACCCCTGAAACATTAGACATTCTTAAAGTAAAATCTAGCTTTCTTACAGCTTCACCCAAACCAAATTCGCTAGTAGCAATAACTTTAGCAAGCAATGAGTCGTAAAGACCATTATTTAAATAACCAACTTTTCCTGCACCATCAATCCGTATTCCAGGACCGGAAACAATATCATACTCTTTTATAGTTCCGGTTGTTGGAACAAGTTGGTTTTTGTTATCATAGCTTTCCATATTAAGCCTAGCCTGTATTGAAGCACGCTTTCCTAATACAAGTCCCGCTTTAATATTCTGATCCTTAAGAGATTTTCCATTGAAAACGCTGATCTGGGATCGTATGAGATCAATTCCAGTAAGTTCTTCTGTGATAGTATGTTCTACCTGCACCCTTGGATTAACTTCCATAAAGTAAATCTTTTCATTTTTGTCGACCAAAAATTCAACTGTGCCCAAACCTTTGTAAGCAACACTTTCGCACAAACTAATTGCATAATTATATAGCTTATCTTTAGCTTGGCTTGAAAGATTTGGTGCGGGACAAAATTCGATAAATTTTTGAAAACTTCTTTGAAAGGAACAATCTCTTTCGAAAAGATGAATACACGATTGTCCATCACCCAAAATTTGAACCTCAATATGTCTAGCCTCTTCAATTACCTCCTCTGCAAAAATCAAATTAGAGCCAGAAAATGACTTTGCTTCTTCTTTTACTAAAGATAATACTTCAGAAAAATCATCTTTTTTATGAATTATTCTTGATCCTCTTCCCCCACCACCAAAATTCGCTTTTAAGATTATTTTATTTTTTTTTATCTCATTAAAAAAATTCAGCATATCTGATTTTTTTTGTATTGGCCCCGATGAAGAGCATACAGGTATCCCTAATTTTTGAGCTAATTTTTTTGCTTTTTCTTTATTACCAAAATTTTTTAATGTTTTTTCATTTGGGCCTATAAAAATGATGTCATTCTTCGCACAACTAGCAGCAAATGCATGGTTTTCACTCAAGAACCCATATCCCGGATGCACAGCCTTAATTTTTTTACTTTTTGCGAGAGATATGATCTCATCAATATTTAAGTACGCAGAAGGTCCTGTACCGTTTAATTCAAATACTTCAGAGCAATACGAAAGATGTGCACTTGAACTATCATCCTTACTATAAATCCCATAAGCCTTTATCCCCATCTCGTTCAAGGTCTTAGAAATCCTAATTGCTATTTCGCCTCTATTAGCAATTAAAACTGAATTTATAATAGTCATAGAACACTCTTTAAAAGATACATTGTTATATCATTTGTAGATAGTAACTGTTTTTGTTGGTAATTCGTTTGCCACATCATCGGGAACAAAAAAATCTCTAATTAGTTCATTATCTGAAATACGGTACTTTTCAAAATCAGTTTCGCCCGCGTTTCTCAAAACAACCTCATCAATGAAAAAATTACCTGTACAAGATTTTGGATCTTTACTTAAAATTTCATATGCTGCATCGGCCATTATACTAACATCTCGACTACTTTTTGCAGTATTTTCTCCACCCAGAACATTTCTTACAGCTGCTGTATCAATAGCAGTTAAAGGCCAGAGTGAGTTTACTCCGATTGCAAATTTTTTGAACTCTCGTGCATGCCCAAGTGTTAGCAAACTCATACCCATTTTAGAAATCGTATAAGCAACGTGTGGTGCAAACCACTTATCATCTAGATCCAGAGGAGGAGAAAAAGTTAATATGTGTGCATGATCACTTTTCCTTAGATAAGGCAAACACGTTTTTGATACTAAAAAAGTTCCTCTAGTATTGATGTCTTGCATCAGGTCATACTTCTTCATGTCAACGGATCCGGTTGGGAAAGGAACTATAGCACTGGCGTTATTTATACAAATGTCAATTCCTCCAAATTGCTTCACGCCTTTCTCCACTGTGGCGATGACATTATCTTCGAAGCGAATATCACACTCTAAAGGAAGACAATTGCCACCTAATTCTTCGATCTCTTTTGCAGCAGTAAAAATTGTTCCAGGTAGTTTTGGATGAGGTTCTGTTGTTTTTGCAGCTATAATTATGTTGGCACCGTCAATCGCCAATTTTTTTACCACTTCTAGCCCTATGCCCCTGCTTCCTCCAGTTATAAAAACAGTTTTCTCCTTAAAGTTCATTTTATCCCTCACTTGATCTAATAATTGAAGTAGAATGTATAAGTGTAGCTGCTAACTCGCCATCAGCACTAAAAATATTTCCTTCAATATTAATAACTCTTTTGCCAATTTTTTTAAATTTAGTTTCGATTTTATTTTCACCAAGCAATACTGGTTTATGGAATAACACGTGATGGTTTGTACTGCTTACTTTTTTAATATTTTCTTGGCTTCGCAAAATACTTACAAAAGTTGCTTCATCCATCGCAGCAGAAATCATTCCTCCTTGTACGCCACCATAAATATTTTTTGAAGCTTGAGGAAAAATTACTGAAAAAACATACATCTCTTTAGTCTCTTTAATTAATTTAAGACTAAAGAACTCAGCAGCGTTACTTTCTTCATTTTGTAGTGTTTCAATCATTTGCTAGAAGCTCTTGTGTTAATCAAAAAATAAGTGTATTCCGCTATAGATATTCCTACAACATTTTCTTTAATCTACTGGAGACCAACTCTGAAAATTTCAAATACTTTCTTTTGCTTTATTATTGCTGGAATGATCTCATTTGTTGCTCTTTCAATAGATACCTTACTGCCTGCATATACAGAAATTAAAAATAAATTTCTAATTAGTGACCATCAATTGCATTGGGTTATAACAGCTTTATTTTTTGGCTTTTCATTAGGCCAGATCCTATTTGGACCTATCTCAGACCGTATAGGCAGGAAAAACTCAGTTCTACTAGGAGTAAGCATTTACTGGCTTGGGTGTTTTATTTGCCTTTTTAGTAATTCATATATGATATTTGTGTTGGGGCGATTTATTCAAGGTTTTGGTATCGGTGGACCTAGAGTTGTTTCACAGGCTATATGCCGAGATTTATTCAGTGGGAATAGGTTGGCAAGCATCAACTCATTTATTATGAGTATTTTTATCTTAGTTCCTATTGTTGCACCGCTATTGGGCCAAGGCATTCTATTTTTCTTTTATTGGAAATATATCATAGTGTTTTTTATCTTGTTTTCTTTAATAACAACATGCTTTCTTTTACTTAATGTTGAAGAAACCTTGCAAGAAAAGAAACGAATAAGTTTTTTGGCTATTGTAAAGCACTTTAAAGAGGTTTTGAGTAATTTAACCTCAATGATTTACATAGCATGTTTAGGTCTTCTTCTGGGAGGCTTACTCACTTTCATAAACATTTGCCAACCGCTCTATTTTAATTATTTCGACGTTGGATCTAGGTTTCCCTTATATTTCGCACTGATAGCTTCCATGCTAGGTTTATCGTCATATTTAAACTCAAGATATGTTGGGCAATTTGGTGCGGTTAAACTTGCTAAAATTTTTTCGTTACTATTGATGATCTGGACGTCAATCAATCTTTTGTACCAAATCAATTACTTCTCTTTTAACTTGGCATGGTTCTCTATATTTATAATGATAAGTTTTTCTTTCTTCGGATTTATTTTTGGAAATTTAAATGCTCTAGCTATAAATCCTTTCGGACATATTGCCGGATACGCATCATCTGTTATTGGAGCACTATCTACGTTTATAGCGCTGGTGGTTAGCGGCTCAGCATCAACATTTTTTGACGGAACTCCAATTGTGGTTATCTTCACACTTTCTGTATGCTCTATTTCAACCTTTTTTCTCTTGTTTACACAAAAACTTTTCGAAAAAAAATAAATAAAGGCTAACCAAAACGTATAGGAAATATTTCATTTAACTTTATTTTTATTTCTTCTACACCGCTCACTACAATAGAGAACTTGCTCCCAGTCTTTCTTCCATTTTTTTCGCCAGGTAAAAGGTTTTTTGCAAACTTTACAAACTTTCTCATCCTTCATGGGTATTATTCTCAATAAATAATTTTGCCTTCTCAAATATATGGAGTTTTCTTTCGGAAGACATTCTTTCTAACGTTTTATGAATAAATGATAATCTTGGATTCGATTTATAAAAGTCAATATGCTTTTCGATAAAACGCCAGTATAAACCGTCTAAAGTATCACACCAATCGCCCCTTTTATAATTACTCATTTTTAAAATGTAGTTGGACCCACATGTATAAGGTTTAGTCGACATCAAACCACCATCTGAGTAAGTAGCCATTCCAAACACATTTGGCACCATTACCCAATCAGACGAGTCAACATACATTTCCATGAACCAGTTATAGATGTATTTTGGATTTATTTCGCAGAGGTTCATTATGTTACTGATTACCATTAGGCGTGGTATATGATGATTATAACCATCTCTTATTGCTTTATTAATAGAGTCATCTAAAGGCAGAATTCCTGTTGTTCCCTCATACCAGCTAGAGGCTAACGATCTGCTGTGTTTAAAAAAGTTTGATTTAGCTTGAACATCTCCTTTTTCCTGATAAATCCCTCTAATAAACTCTCTCCAACCAATTATTTGTCTCAAAAAACCTTCAACCGAGTTGAGCGGAATCTGATGTTTTTCATACACTTCTAAAGTTTTTTCTACTATTTCATCAGGAGTGATTAATCCAATATTGAGTAACAAACTCAAACAACTATGAAAGAGAAAGTTTTTATCCTCAACTAAAGCATCTTCATACACTCCAAAACAATTTAATCTTTCCTCTAAAAACTTTTCAAGTTGAATGGAGACATCTTTTCTTCGAACAGGAAACCAAATTTCATTAAGTTCTCCTGGATGATTAGAAAAATGCTGTTTTATTAACTTAGAGACACTTTCATGATAGGCAGAGATTTTGTATTTGGGGAGCGTAGGAATTACCGTACTTGGTGGAATTTTTTTTCTATTTTCAGCATCATATGACCACTTACCACCTACTGGTTTTTGATCATTATCCAGTAATATATCAAATTTTTTTCTTCCAAATATATAAAACGAATTCATCCTAAACTGTTTCAATCCTTTATGAAAATCAGAAAAATCCTTTCTCGAAAACATAAACATAGGTGAGCCGTTGATAGAATATGTAATGCCCGCGTTAGCAAGTACTTTAAGAAAGGGCAACTCGAAAGACTTATCCTCTATCTCAAATAGATTTAAATTAGCTACCTTCTTCTCACTCAAAAAAGAACAAAGCAATTCTGTATATGTCTGGTTTTCATCCCTTTCACTTAATTTAAAATAATGAACGTTGATACCAGCTGTCCTCAGTTCATCAGCATATTCTCTCATGCAGCATAGAAAAAAATAGATCTTTAACTTATGGTGCTTCACATATGTGCACAGACCAAAGTCTTCAGCCATAAATACATCGGTGCAGCCTTTTTCCTTCAATAATTTTGGATGAAAAAGCTGATTACCTAAAATCACAAATAAATTCTTCATATAGCAGACATAGTCTGTTAATGATTATTTTAAAGTTTTTCTTAATCGTTTCTTGTGTGGATTAGGATAAGCAGAAAGTTCCGTATTTTTTTCACTAAAATCAATTAATGATAAACAAATTCAATATATTAGACAATAAATCTAAAGGCATTGTACTTGCCGTTTTCGGCGTACTCTTATTAACACCAGATACTCTTTTTATGAGATTATCAGAACTTGAAAAATGGCAATTAGGAGGATGGAGAGGTGTGCTTATGGGTGCTACCCTCTTTTTTATCTGGATTTTTTCAAGAAAATCGGGACGCAAAAGTGAGTTTCTAACAACATTTTCTATTCCTGGACTGCTAATTGTTGGAGCGATGGCCGTTAATTCAGTAAGTTTTACGCTTGGTATAAGCGAAACTTCTGTCATTGTTGTTTTGACTGCGCTAGCAACGATGCCCCTTTTAACAGCCTTGTTATCAGTTTTCTTTTTGAATGAGCAACAAAACCTAATTTCATGGTTAATATTGATTTTTGCTGTGTGTGGCATTTCTCTTGCCGTTAGTGGATCAGATACTGCTGAAAATGCACCTGATGGTTCCGTAATTCTAGGTGCTTCATATGGATTAATTTCTGCTTTGGGTATTTCTTTCACGTTTACAATGGTCAGAAAATATCCAAATTTATCTGTCATGCCTGCAACGTCTATAGGGTGTATTATAAGTGGTGTCTTTTGTTTTTACCTATCAAACGAACCGAATTTAAACTTCTCGGCACCCTTCAGTGTTATAGCGATGGGGATAATCATTTTACCATTTTCCTTCGCTTTATTACTCATAGCGCCAAAATATACTAGAGCTTCTACCGTTAGCTTAATTATGCTCCTAGAGTTGGTATTGGGATCATTTTGGGTATGGCTCGTGATAGATGAGCAGCCATCTCTTCAGATGATTATAGGTGCTCTAATTGTAACGATTTCCATCATTGCTTATATAAAAATATCAGACATACAAAAATAGTTAATAGGTAACCACAGATCTTATAGATTTTCCCTCGTGCAATAGATCAAAGCCCTCGTTAATTCTTTCAAAGTCAATAACGTGCGTAATCATTGGATCAATCTCAATTTTTCCATCCATATACCAATCAACTATTTTCGGTACATCTGTTCGGCCTCTTGCCCCGCCGAATGCTGACCCTCTCCAACTTCTGCCAGTAACTAATTGGAACGGTCTCGTACTTATTTCCTCTCCAGAGCCTGCAACACCAATTATTATGCTTTCTCCCCAACCTTTATGTGCACATTCAAGTGCTGTTCTCATAATATTAACGTTACCAATACACTCAAATGAGTAATCGGCACCTCCTTTGGTCAGATCGACTAGGTGCGAGACTAAATCTCCCTTTACTTCGGAAGGATTGACAAAGTTTGTCATTCCAAAACGTTTTCCCCACTCCTCTTTAGAAGCATTTATATCCACACCAACTATCATCTCGGCGCCGATCATTTTCAGACCCTGGATGACATTTAGCCCAATACCTCCTAGACCGAATACCACCGCTCTACATCCAGCTTCAGCTTTCGCAGTATTAATTACGGCACCAATTCCAGTAGTAACACCACACCCTACGTAACAAACTTTCTCAAAAGGGGCACTTTTAGAAATTTTAGCAACCGCAATATCGGGCATAACTGAAAATTGAGAAAAAGTAGAGGTGCCCATATAATGAAAGATAGGCTTACCTTTATAACTAAAGCGGCTTGTTCCGTCGGGCATTAATCCCTGACCTTGGGTGGTCCGTATTGCCTGACAAAGATTTGTTTTAGGATTAAGGCAATATTCACATTCTCTACATTCGGGGGTATACAAGGGAATGACGTGATCACCAACAGATACAGAGGTAACATTTTTTCCAACATCAACAACAACACCAGCTCCTTCATGCCCTAATACAGATGGAAATATTCCTTCAGGATCTGCTCCAGATAAAGTGTAAGCATCTGTATGGCAAATGCCAGACGCCTTTATCTCTACGAGAACCTCACCTTCTTTTGGACCCTCTAAATCTAATTCTACTATTTCTAAAGGCTTAGAAGCTTCAAATGCAACGGCGGCTTTAGTTTTCATAACCTTCTCCTCATTTTAAGTAAAAAGGATATCTCTTAATTTAATCCAGCTATTTTCAAGCCTTCTAGTAGAGTATCTTTTATTATAGTTGGTGCAACCTTTTCATAATCCTCTAATGTCTTAATCTCAGGTCGTTCTTTAAGAAAAGAGTTTAGATTTTCCTTAGCAGAATCTAAGTCATTCATTTTTCCATACACCGCAGCCTTCCAGCCAAAGAATCTGGAATGTGGACTTCGCTCATGGGCCGTGTTCAGCCATGTTATTGCGTTTTCCCAGTCTTTGAGAGCAATATACAAAAGAGGGAAGAACCCTTCATAATTTCTTTTGGATTGAGGATCTAGCTCGATTGCTTTCTTAACATAGGACAAGGCTTCTTCATTTCTTCCAAAATTTGTTAAGGCTTGACCGTAGGAAAAATTCGAGCGTGGATGGCTTGGATTCAATTCTAATGCTTTCTCAGCTGTCTCAAGCCTTTTATTCAAATCTTTTTTAATACTATAAGACATGCTTAATGACGACATAGCGTCGGGGTTTTCAGGATCGGTATCGACTGCTTTTTGAGCCATTTGATGAAAGAGCCTAGTGTTTTCTTCACGACTATCTTGGTGCTCATGACTATAAATTTTTACCTGAAGCACGTTACAATACAGAACGTATGCGTCACAAAAATTTGCATCAAGCTCTATTGCTCTCTTACAGTGTTCAATAACTTTATCACCTAATGTTGTTCCAACAAAATCTTGAGTATTATAAATGTTAAGACCTTGAAGATACTCATCCCAAGCACCGAAGTTTTTCTTCCCTTTAGTGCTTAGCTTTACCTGCTCCTGATCCTTTAAAGCAGGAGAAATCAGTGCGGCTACATCTCGTGATACTTCATCTTGAACTTCAAAAATGTCTTCAAGCGACCTATCCCATCTTTTTGACCAAATTTGTTTATCATCATCTGCTGAAGTTAACTGCGCAGTAATTCGAACTTTGTTTCCGGCTTTTCTAACACTCCCTTCAACTAAATACCTCGCTCCCAGTGCTTTCGATATTACATCAGATTTCTCAGTGGAGTTTTTAAAAGAAAAACTAGAATTCCGCGAGATAACGGGAAATGTTTTCCACAATGACAGGTTAGCAATTATATCCTCTGTAATTCCATCTGCGAAATACTCCTGCTCTTCATCATTACTCAAATTTTTGAATGGAAGAACGGCAATGGCTGGGGGTTTGCCGCCATCATCAATATCATCAAGTTTCTCTTCTTTTTTCGCCTCTCTTTTTTCAAGATTATTAAGCGCTAAATCGAACGCATGAACATCTGTATTTTTTACTCGTTGCTCACCAATATCATTGAATAAAAACTCAGTCTTTTGATTTACAAAATCATGTATGCTTTTTGATAAACATACCCCACCAGGTTGCGAAAGTGCCTCTAAACGCGCCGCTACATTTACTCCGTCACCATAAAGATTATCGCCTTCTACTATAACGTCACCCATATTTATACCAATTCGAAAATGCATTTCACTACCCTCGGATACACTAGAATTTCGTTCAGAAATTAACTTTTGAAACTCAGATGCACACACCACTGCGGAAACGGCACTTTGAAATTCTGCAAGGACCGAGTCTCCTGCTGTATTGAAAATTCGGCCTCCATGCTCTTTAAATAAATTATCTAGAATTTCTCTGCATGACCGAAAACTTTTTAGAGTTTGATCCTCATTCTTCTCCATAAGCTTACTGAAACCAACAACATCCGTTACGAAAATAACAGCAATTTTTCTATCAATTTTATCTTCATTCATTCTTTTTAACCAAAATAAGTATGATTAAAGCTTACTACAAATATAGAAAAACCCAAGAGGATTAACAACAACCCAAACGCAATCTCCATAAAAAATATCTTATCTCTATAAAATTTAAGCAAGCTTTTTAGAGTTACTAGAAAAACAATGATAACGTAGACACTTACATCAATAAACCCAGCGATAATTGCCATAAACATATGAACAGAAAAGTTTTGCTCGGGAGACAAAAACTGACTAAATAAAGAAGAGAAAAAAACCAGTATTTTTGGATTCAGAATCGCTATACCAAAACCATCTCTAAAATAATTTAATGTAATGCCTGATGACTGTGTTTTATATTCCCCAAAATTTGATAAGTCTTTTTTTGATAGTCCTCCCCGGAGTATTTGAAAGCCTATCCACAACAAGAATAATGCTCCTAAAATTTGGACAAACGAAAATATCTTTGGTGAACTAATTAATATAAAACTTAAACCGATCGCTGAGACGAGTGCATATATAAAAATGCCTAAGCCATGACCTACCGCGGCGTTAATGCCTGCGCTTCTACCATCAGCAACTGCGTGACGTAAAATCACTATCAAGCTAGGACCTGGAGAAAAAGCACCCATAAGGCAGATTAAAATAAGATATAACCAGCTTTCAATACTCAACTTTTTTTCCTATTTTTTTATTAAGAGCAACCTTATAGGACTTCAAAAACCATTCAATAAATAAATCTTTATCTTCTAAAATTTCAGAGGGAATTGACCAATTTGACAGTGATATATCTTTTCCATTTTTCTTGTATGTAAATGGTTTAGAAAAAGAAGATTTATAATCATTTATATTTGATTGATCAACTTTCATGAAAATTTCTGAGCGCAGGATCAATGCAACAGCCAGCTCATTTTTAAACAGTCCATACCCACCAAACATTCTTTTAAATGAAATGCCTTCTTCGTCATCTAAAAGATCCAAAATATGTTCGAGAGTTTCCTGGTTTGACATCTAGAGTTTAATAAATAGTTTTTATAAAGTTTTCTTATTGTCTTTTGATTTGTAAAAAATAAAGATTCCAGCAAGGATTATTAGAGATCCTCCAAAAAGTGTACTAAATTTAGGTATCTCACCAAAAAAAATAAACCCCATGACACTAGCCCATAGTAAGGCGGTATATCTAAATGGAGAAACAAATGTTACTTCACCATATCTCATGGCAGAAACCGAGGCTGTATAACCGATAGAAACGAATATAGCTGTATAAACTATAAATAAAGAATTATCTACTTTTCCAAAAAGATGGGTGTCTTCACTTAATAAAAAGCTAACCATGGTCAGCATTAGTGCACTATAAAAAGCTACAATATTTGATGGTATATTTTTATTCAATCTTACAGTTAATAGATCACGTGCTGACAAACAAAAAACTGCAACTAATGCATGAATCGTAAAGAAGTTAAAATCCGATGATCCCGGGCGAATAATTATAACTGCACCAAAACATCCAACCAAGACAGCAATCCATTCGTATGTCTTTGGTGATTGTCGTAAAAAAATGAATGATCCCAACAGAACCATAAGAGGAATTAATTGAAGAATAGCATTAGCATTGGCTACATTCATGTTGAAAAGAGCCGCCAGAAATGCATATGTCATGATAACTTCTAAAATTGATCTAATTGTTATTACAATTCGGTCTCTCCATTCTTTTATAAAAAAAGATGCTTCACTCATATAACAGTAAGAAAAAAGAAAAAACGTTACTAACAGTCCTCTTAAAAAGGTTATTTGAAACATTGAGATTTCAGTTGAGAGAAATTTCATGAAAATATCACTCATTACATAGCAAGCTGCTGCGAGAGAGATTAAAAATGCTCCCTTAGTGTTTTCACTTATCACCTATAAACAACCTTTCAATTAACAAAGAAGCGGTGCAAGTCCTAAAACTGAAAGTTGGAATGGAAAGTTCACGCAGGAATTACCTTTCCATCATAGGCAAAACAATACCCATTGTCATCCACAGAAAGGTTTTCAACAACTTTCATCATCATCTTAACAGACTCGTCTGGCGAAATGGTTTCAGTAGTATTTTGAAATTTTTCTGTGAACCTTGTTTTAACTGTACCCGGATGAAGGCCCACACAAATAGCGTTTTTATTTCTCCTATTTATCTCTATAGAAGAAGTCTTAATAATTTGATTTAGAGCAGCTTTAGATGACCTATAGGAAATCCAACCCCCAAGTCTATTATCCGTTATGGAACCCACTCGGGCAGATAGATTAACGAATACACTAAATTTTGTTTTATCCAACTTTTTAGAAAAATTTTTTAATAATAAGGCGGGCCCTATTGCATTAATCGTCATCATATCAATCATTGATTTTTGTTTAACCACATTAATCGTTTTCTCAGGCCCCTCTTCAGTAGTTTGCAAAACCCCTGTTGCATTGATAATCAAACTGAATGAACCTTCTATTGATTCAGAAAATTTTAAAATTTTTTCTTCATCTGAAATCTCAAACCCATCAAAGGATCGGCTTACATTTACCACATTTTCTGAACCAAGCTTATCCTCTAAGAACCGGCTAAACGCTTGACCTATACCACCACTGGCACCAAATACTAAAGCTCTTCCACTATATTCGTACATGATTATCTAACTAAGCCCCTAACTCGGCCTTTATTTTGTTAGCCTGCAACGATAAAACAGACATATCTTTTACCATTTGACCAGGTCTATCCATTGGTTTTCCTTCATATCTAGGTATAATATGAAAATGTAAGTGAAATACCTCTTGACCTCCATCAGCCTCACTAAATTGCTGGATAGTTATACCCGTTGCATTCATTGCTTTTTTAGATGCAACCGCAAGCTTTTTCACTACTTTTATAACTGCACATAGACTTTCATTATCAATATCCAGAATATTCCGTACACTCGCTTTAGGTATAACAAGAAAATGACCTGGCGACCTTGGCATTATATCCATAAAAGCCAAAACTTTTTCGTCCTCATAAATTTTTTCAGCAGGCAATTCACCCCTGATAATTTTTGCAAAAATATTTTGTTCGTCATAGTTCATCTCAAAATCCTTTTTTAAAAAATTGAACTTTCTACTAACCTTTTTGTGTATTCGTTTTTTGAATACCTTAATAGTCTTGCCGGAGTTCCCTCATCCACAATCATACCATCTTTCATTACAACCATTCTATGAGAAATAGTTGAAACTAACTCTAAATCGTGACTTATAAATAAGTAAGATAAATTAAGGTCTTTTTGCAAATCAATTAACAACTTAATTATCTGTTTTTGAACAGCCGCGTCCAATGATGAAGTTGGTTCATCTAAAATTAGGAGCTTCGGTTCCATAATTATTGCTCTTGCAATTGCAATACGCTGTCGTTGTCCACCAGAAAACTCATGGGGATACCTTTCGAGAGTATTTTTGTCAAGGTCTACTCTACTCAGAGCTAATAGTATTTTTTCTTCTACCTGTTCTTTAGAAAATATACGATGTGAAATAACACCCTCACCGACTATATCACGAATTGAGAGTCTTGGTGAGAGTGAAGAAAAAGGGTCTTGGAAAACAATTTGAACATTACGTCTATAATTTTTAAGTCTTTCCTTTTTTCTGAGACGAGGTTCAGGAAGATGCAATTTTATATCTCCTTGATAATCTATCAACTTAAGTATTGATAGAGCTAAGCTTGTTTTACCACTACCGCTTTCGCCTACAACTCCAAGTGTCTCGCCCAATTTAATATTTAAAAAAACTTTATTTAAGGCACAAAAGTCTTTAGACGAGCCTCTAAATAAGCTTCTAGGGCCTTTATACTTAACTGATAAGTTTTCAGCTGATAATAGAATCTTTGAAGTGTTTAATCTTGATTTTATAATTTTAATTTTGGGCTCGATTAAGTCTTTTGTGTATGCATGAGTTGGTTTTTTAAAAACATCTTCGGTTTTACCACTTTCAATTATTTCCCCTTCTTTCATAATATATAAACGATCAGCCAAATTTTTTACAATCTTTAAATTGTGCGTTATGAATAATATTGAAAGATCATAGGAGGCTCTTAAGGAGTGTAACAAATCAAGGATCTCTTTTTGGATAGTTACA
Source organism: uncultured Alphaproteobacteria bacterium (assembly GCA_902537215.1). GTDB lineage: Bacteria > Pseudomonadota > Alphaproteobacteria > Rhodobacterales > Rhodobacteraceae > CACIJG01. Next base: position 111,136 of record CACBAM010000006.1, on the reverse strand, counting down.
TCTAAAGCGGTAGTAGGCTCATCTGCAATTAGAAGCTTTGGTTTATTTGAAAGCGCCATTGCAATCATCACTCTTTGACGTTGGCCACCTGATAATTGATGTGGATAATGATTAAAGCGTCTCTCTGGATCATCAAGTTTTACATCTTTCAATAAAGCGATAACTTTATCCTTAAGATCTGTGTTTGGAATGTGTGCATGTGTTGTTATACACTCACCAATTTGTTTGCCTATAGTGTGAAGAGGATTCAGAGACACTAAAGGTTCTTGAAAAATAAAGCCTATTTCCTTTCCACGAAACATTTTTAAAGAATTATGATCTGCCAAATCATAATTCAGATTTAGCCACTTTCCTGTACCTGAGGCTTTAATGGCAGAGGGTAACAAGCCAACAGTAGAAAGTGCGGATAAAGACTTTCCTGAGCCAGACTCTCCTATTAACGCAACAAATTCCCCTCTATGGATACTAATATTTATGTTAGAAACTAACTTTTTAGCGTCACCCCTAAATCTATTTAAATAAATAGATAAGTTCTCTAAGCTTAACAGATGTGTTCTCATACAAAAGTCTTTCTTGGATCAAAAGCATCTCTTATGCCTTCAAAAATAAAAACGAGGAGCGCCAGCATTATAGAAAATACAAAAAACGCACTTAAGCCCAACCAAGGAGCCTGAAGATTTTGCTTTGCTTGCATAGTAAGTTCACCAAGCGATGGGTACGAAGCGGGCAAACCAAAACCCAAAAAGTCAAGCGCTGCTAACGATCCTATCGATCCTGTTAGAATAAACGGTATTAAAGTGAGCGTTGCAACCATCGCATTGGGCAGTAAATGCTTAAAAATAATTGAACCCGTTGATACGCCGAGAGCCTTCGCTGCCATTACATACTCAAAGTTTCTAGCTCTTAAAAATTCAGCTCGGACGACACCTACCAATGCCGTCCAGCTAAATAAAGTTATCAATAGCATTAAAATCAAAAAGTCTATTCTCAAAAAAGCTGATAAAATAATTATTACGTAAAGAGAGGGCACAGAATTCCATATTTCTATAAAACGCTGAGTGAATAAATCCGTTTTCCCACCAAAATAGCCCTGCATTGCACCTGCAAAGATACCAACCATACTTGCAAAAAAAGTAACGGTTAACCCAAATATCACAGAGATACGAAACCCATAAATTATTCTTGCTAAAACATCTCTAGCAGTATCATCCGTCCCGAGCCAATGCTTACTATCCGGCGGAGATGGTGCTGGTACATTTAAATCGGCAATAGTATTGTGATTGAACCGAACAAGGGGCCAAATTATTACTCCTTCATTTGTTTTATTTTTATATCCTTCAGATATAACGGTTTCAGGAGAGTCCCAACAATCATCATTGCCTTCTGTTAAAATAAGACATTGTATTTCTCTATCAGCGTATATTGCCTCCGTTTTCAAGTCACCCCCAAACTCGACCTCAGAATAAAAATTAAAAATAGGGAAATATACCTTGTCTTGAGACTTAATATATAACGGCTTATCGTTAGCTATGATATCTGCAAATAAAGAAAGAAAAAAAAGCATTCCAAAAATAATCGCCGAATAAAAGGCACGCCTATTTTTTTTGAAATTTTCCCATCTTTTCCAATTAAGTTGTTTGCTCAAGATTGTCTCTTTTCAAAATCAATTCTTGGGTCAACCCAGACGTACATTAAGTCTGAGAGAAGCCCTACCAACAATCCTAATAAGCCAAAAATATAAAGAGTACCAAATACTACGGGATAGTCTCTTGATACTGCAGCCTCAAAACCCAAACGACCCAATCCATCTAGAGAAAAAATAGTTTCAATAATTAAAGAGGATCCAAAAAAAACTGAAATAAAAAGCCCAGGAAACCCAGCTATTATTATCAACATAGCGTTTCTAAAAACATGGCCATATAAAACTCTTTGATCACTCAAGCCTTTTGATCTTGCGGTAATTACATATTGTTTCTTTATTTCGTCTAAAAACGAGTTTTTCGTTAGTAATGTCAATGTAGCGAAAGCTGAAACTGTGGATGCTATAACTGGAAGAGCAATATGCCAGAAATAATCCTTTATTTGCCCAAAAAAGGACATATTTTCAAAATTTGAGGATACTAGTCCTCTGATAGGAAACAATTGTAAATAGGAACCACCTGCAAAAAGAACCAAAAGAAAAATTGCAAATAAAAATCCGGGAATAGAGTATCCAATTATAATGAGCGTAGATGTCCAATTATCAAAACTTGAACCATCCAATAGAGCTTTTCTTATTCCTAAGGGAATAGATATCATATACGCCAACAGGGTTGTCCATAAGCCTAATGATATAGAAACGGGCATCTTTTCTATTATAAGTTCTATAACTGAAATTGATCGAAAATAACTATCCCCGAAGTCAAACGTAATATAGTCGTACATCATTGAAAAAAACCGCTCCCAAAGCGGCTTATCAAAACCAAATTGTGCTTCCAATTCATCGATAAAATCTTTTGGCAACCCAACCGATCCCTTATACGATTCAAGTCCATCGCTTGTTTTTACTTCTTGAGAGCCTCCACCAATACTATCAAGAAAAGAGCTATTTTTTTCTAGGTCACTTATTATTTGTTCGATAGGACCACCAGGAACAAACTGTACCAAGAAAAAATTTATACACATTATCCCAACTAATGTAGGTACAATAAGGATTAATCTTCTAAAGATATAACTGAGCATTTTTTAAAATTATTTTAAAGCACCCTGATCCTTTAAATCATTATATTTATCAGAATTCATCCACCAGGTATCAAGAACACCAATATCATATGGCGGTAAGTTTTTAGGATGCTCATACACATCAAAATAAGCAATTGTATGTTTATTCTTAAACCACTGAGGTACCCAGATGACTTTATTTCTTAAAACCCTATCTAATGCCCTTATTGCGAACCCCAATTCCTCTCTAGACTTTGCCGCTCTTACTTCTTTAATTATTGCATCAACGCCCTGATCTTTAACGCCGGTTAAGTTAAAAATTGAAAAATCGGCAGACTCAGATCCAAAATATTGCTCTAGCTCAGACCCTGGAGTTAATTGAGTGCTCAAAAAACCAACCAGTATATCAAAATCAAATTTCCTACGCCTGTCAGTCATCTGCGCATTGTCAATTTTTATATTTGCGGCATTGATACCTAGCTTTTTTAAGTTTTCAATATAGGGGTTAATTATGCGGTCAAATGCCTGACTATCGTTCAGTATCTCAACATCAAGTGTTTTACCGTCAGCGTTTCTTCGCAAACCATCGTCACCAACCTCCCAACCTGCATCATCTAATAATCTGGATGCTTGCCTTAAGTTTTTTCGATCGAGTTGTTTCAATGACGATTTAGGGAATGAAAAAACTTCTTCACTAAAGTTATCAGCTTCTAGAATAGACTTATATTTGTTAAGAATTTCTAGCTCTCGATTTTTTGCCATTCCCGAAGCCTTGAGTTCACTATTGTCCCAAAATGAATTTATCCGCTCATAGAGACCATAAAAGAGAGTGCTATTAGACCATTCAAAATTAAACATTAATCCTATGGCTTTTCTTACCCTAATATCTTGAAATTTTTCTCGTCTCAAATTGAAAACAAATGATTGCCCCGAAGATAAGTTTCCATCTGGAAGTGTCGTTTTCTTAACCCAATTCTTTTCCAATGCGGGAAAATCATAACCAGTGGCCCATATTTTTGAAGATGCCTCGTTTCTGAAAGTATATGTACCAGCTTTAAAACCTTCGAAAGCCGAATTATAATCTGCAAAGTATTCAATTCTAAATTTATCGAAGTTATATCTACCTTTATTAATTGGAAGATCATGACCCCAGTAGTTTGGATTTTTTTTGTATATAATCTGTTTACCGACATCTACTTTATCCAAAATATATGGCCCTGAGCCTAAAGCAGGAGTTAAGGTTGATGCTTCAAAATCTACTTTGTTATCTGTAAAGTATTTTTCTGAAAAAATCGGCAATCCACCTACCGTATTAATTAAATCTCTTTTTGGTACCTCTTCGTTGAAAATAAATTTTATTTTACGATCAGAAATAAGTTCCGCCGATTGAATATCTTTTTCCAACACTGCTCTAAAAGAAGGAAGACCTTTTTCTTTAAGTAATTTATACGAAAAAAGCACATCTTTAGCAGTTAAAGGCGATCCGTCAGAGAATAATACTTCACTCCTCAGCGTAAAAATAACCCATGAACGGTCCTGTGGATATTCAATCTCTTTTGCAATTAATCCGTATGCTGAGTCTATTTCATCAGACGTACCTTCTAGTAGGCTTTCAAAAAATATTGATGAGTACGCTCCTGCTCTTCCCTTTCTCGTGTATGGATGCATTGAGTCGAACGATCCAAACGCCCAAAAAGAAATTTCACCTCCTTTTGGAGCATCAGGATTCACGTAAGATAAATGCTTAAAGTCTTTTTCGTACTTCAAATCCCCAAAAGTTGAAATACCGTGAGATATAATTTCGTTTTGCGCCATACAAACACTTGTAGTGAGAAAGAAACATAGCGCAGTTATAAAAGATTTGAGTTTATCCATTTGAATATTTCCTGTATAGATATCTAATGTTCAGTGACTAGTGTAGAATATAGTCGTATTGTAATTGGATTCCAACTGTTCGTATTCAAATGAAACTTAAACGCATCATAACCTTAATACTTTTATTTATCTTCATCTTAACCGGTAACAGTTATGCTGAGACAAAAAATATAGGAAATGATGAAATTAAGAGACTGATGTCGCTAGGCATTCCGCTTATCGATGTAAGACGTAAAGACGAATGGGTTTCAACTGGAGTAATTGAAAACAGCTATCACCATACTTTTTTCGAGAAAGATGGAACTTACGATTTCAAAGGATTTATTAACAAAGTTAAAAATATTACAAACTCTGAAAAGGGAATAATTCTTTTTTGTAGAACAGGCAGAAGAACTACTGCAATTGCGAAAGCATTAGAAAAAACAAATGATTTTCCCAATATCTATAATACTAAAGGAATAAAAGAGTGGCTTTCAAAAGGAAATAAAGTCGTAAAATATCAATAAAATCATTACTTTACATGTTTATACTAAAGCAATATTAAGCTCGGTACATATCACAAAAACAGTTGAGTAGTGAACTTACCTCTTTTTTTGAGGATGCGCTGCCAAAAATATATTTATCTGGTCGAATAATCACCGCTTCTTTTTTGCTTTTAATAATCCAATTTCTTAAAGACCCTCTAGCGACTTTTTTAGTTAATATGTTTGGATCCATATTAACTTTGGAACACACATTATTTTCTAAAACTAGTAAAATAAATTTATACCCAAGGGTATCATCGCTTTTTTTACTATCCTCAGTAAATTGTGGAAATAATGTCCCAGATAAAGAACATTTATAAAAAAACCCAGTTTTTAATCTCGGTTTCGGGAAATCAAATAATCGCATGCTTTGTGAATTTTCAGACTTCATAAGCAAGCCTGGGTTGGACATTATCTTGCCCACTTCAGCAGCCAACTTAATAAAAGCAGATACATGCGGAAACCTTTCTGCTTGATAGTTTACTAAATCATCAGCCGACAGATTATTGCTGGCATATCCTTTTAAACGCCATGCTAAGGCTGCAACGTCACGAATACCAGCACACATACCTTGCCCAAGAAAGGGAGGAGAAAGGTGTGCGCTGTCTCCTGCTAAAATTACCCTATTTTTAAACCATTTCTTCTTAAGTATTGATCTAAAAGTATATAATTGGCTACGCTCGATTTTTGCACTTTTCTTGTCTATCCATTTGCTTAGGAATTTCCATATAGTTTTACTTTTTAAGAACTCTTCTTCATTATCGCTAGGCAATATTTTGACTTCCCACCTTCTTCTTTTTTTATTTATGAAACAACGCGTGACTGGCCTAACCTTATCACAGTGCTGAACAGTGTAATCTGGCAAGTTTTTAATGTTTTGGTATCGATTATCGACTATTAGATCGAGGACTAAAAACTTTTCTTTTAATCCATAATCTTTTACTCCTTGCCCTATAAAGTCGCTCGTATTTGAGTTTGCTCCATCGCAACCAACTAGGTATTTGCTTTGTAGCACAAGCTCTTTTTTTAAACTCTTGCTATATGATGTAACAGTTACTAAATCACTATCTTGGTTTATTTTTTGGGTTTCATACCCCAAAAAGCTAACGAAGTTTTTCTCCTTCTCTGCGTTACTCCTCAAGAGTCTTTCAAGTTGAGGTTGATGAAAATACCAGCTTTTTTGCCAACCATACTCCCCTATGGAGTTTGATCCTTTTCTTTCCATTAAAATATTGTCTTCTTTATCAACAAAATGCATCCCCTTTGTACCAATTCGAGAGATATTAGAAATCTGCTCGCTAAGATTAACCATTTGGAAAATACGCATTACTTCTTCGTCAAAATGTATTGCTCGTGGTAATGGATAAACATCTAAATTTTTATCTATAACCGCAACACTCAATCCTAACTTTGATAGAAATATTGAGAGTAAAGCGCCAACTGGACCGTAACCAATAACGATGCAATCAAAATTCTTTTTCATCATGTATTTTAATTAAATTTCTTCTACCTTTTTATCAGGTACCTTTTTACCATTTTCCATTATATAGCAACCAGCATTGTCTATCTCCGCCATTTCACAAAAAATTTCTATTCGGTGCTTATCTGGATCTAAAACGTAAAAACTCCAATTTTCTCCCCACGTTCCATCACCTTTAGATTGATACGCACTATGAAGAACGGGTCCCCTTACAATTTCTAATGACATTTCCTTTGCCCTTTCTAAATACATATCGAAACTTTTTTTATTTGGACATTCAAATGCATAATGATGAATTCCAGCAGGGCCAGAATTAAATATTTTTTCTGGGTAGTCTCTCTTTGGATCATGCGTTAGCACAAGATCATGATGTTGCTTACCAAGTCTCATAAACGCCATTTCGAAAGGTATGGCAGGATTTTCATTGGCATAATGCCTTTCTGAGAGCTTTAATCCCAGAAAATTTCTATAAAACTTTAAAGAAACATCAACATTACTAACTTCTAGAGAAACATGTTGACACTTTATGACCTTCAATGAATCCACTATTTCTTCATTTTTCATTACAAAACCTCCAAATTACTTTACCCAAAAAGCCGAATTAAAAACAAGCTTATACCAGGAAAGATAAACAGTATGCCGACCCTAATAAGGTCACTTATTAAAAATGGCAAAACTCCAATAAAGGTGTCTGAAATTGGAACATTTTTTGCCATTTTATTAATTATAAAAACATTCAAGCCCACTGGTGGAGTTATTAGCCCCACTTCAACAACGATAAGAGTAAGGATACCAAACCAGATTGCAACCTCTTCAATACTCATACCAAAATCTAATTCAATGATAATAGGAAAAAATACGGGTATAGTTAGTAATATCATGGCCAAACTATCCATAAGGCAACCTAAAAGAATGTATAGGACTAATATACAAAATACGACTAGATATGGAGAGAGCTCATTGCTAATAACAAATGTTGCCAATTCATTAGTTATTTGCGTAAGTGCAATAAAAGAATTAAAAAACTCAGCCCCTAATAATACTAAAAAAATCATAGCGGACGTGACAGCTGTATCCTTAATAACATCAATTAAATCACTAAAATTGAAGCCTTTTGTAAAGAGTGCCATAATACCTGTACCGGCTGCACCTATTGAAGCACCCTCGGTTGGTGTAAACCACCCAAGATAAATACCTCCAATTACAAGAAAAAATATAACAAGTATTTGCCACACTTGCCCAAATAAATTAAGTCTTTGCCTCCATCCCACATAGCTTGTGGGTGGACCCGAATCTGGTTTTATCCTTACGAAAATAGCTATCGCTATCAGATATCCAATTGCAGCTAAAATCCCAGGTACAAAAGCTGCTAAAAACATTTTTGCAATATTTTGTTCGGTTAAAATTGAATAGATTATCAATATAACGGATGGTGGTATCAAAATACCTAACGTTCCACCAGCGGCCAAAGCCCCAGTGCTTAAAGAACCAGAATAACCCATTCTGCGTAGCTCGGGAAGAGCCACACGACCCATGGTAGCGGCTGTAGCAAGAGATGAACCACATATAGCACCAAAACCAGCACATGCACCGACTGCTGCCATAGCCACCCCACCTCGTCTGTGTCCAAGGCAAGCACCAGCAAACCGAAATAGAGATTCACTCATTCCCGCCTTTGATGCAAAGTTTCCCATTAGTAAAAATAAAGGAATAACAGTAAATGAATAATTAGAAAAAAGATGCCATGCACTTGTCTTTACTTGGGACATAATAGGCAACCAACCAGCGATAAAAATTGTTCCTGAACAGCCAACGACCAACATAGCTAAGCCAATGGGAACCCTCACAGCCAATAAAGAAAAAAGAATTGGGAAAGCTATTATGCCAAGGTAGAGTCTATCCATGATAAATATTTTCTATTTAAAAGCCGATTTGAAAAATATTATTGATGTATAAAGGCAGGTTATCGATAGAACACCAAAAGAAATAACCGCTGGAACAAATGGAATCCAGACGGGAATTTGAAGCAACATCGTTTGTTCATTGTACTTGAACATGTCTAAGGCTCCATAAACCATCCTCCACGTAAAAAAAGAGGCTACTAAAAAAAATAAGAAAGCTCCAAGACCATTTAAGCAGTTTTTAATTTTGTTAGAGAGGTTTATTGTAAAGAAATCTACAATGACGTTCCCATTCTTAAATTGACAAAGTGGTAAAAATGAAAACATTGCAACTGCACATCCCATTTCAACAAGTTCAAAGTCTCCTGTAAGAGGCTTGCCAAACATTGTTCTACCTGCGATAGAAGTAAAATTTATAAGTACTATTACAACAAGTACTATACCTCCACAAATCGCTAGATAAGTTACAATCTTAAGTAAAAAGCGCCCAAAAATATCGTTTGGGCGCTCTGTTTCTTCAAGATCTAACAAGGTATTTTTACTTGTCATATTTTGAAATTAAGTCTTTCGCAGTTTTAACAAGCATTGCACCATCTAGGCCGCGTTCATTAGCTGATTTTATCCAATCCTTCTCAAGGCCTTCACCAGCCGCCTTCATTTCTGCAAGAGGACCTCCTGATAGAGAGTGTATTGTTCCACCAGCATCTAATGCTAACTTCCTAGCTGGAACTTCGAAACCGTCCCAAAGCTGTCCAGCAAGTTTTGCCAGGGCAAGACCAGCATTATTATCAATAACCTTTTTATGCTCATCACTTAAAGACTCGTATTTCGCTTTATTCATCAAGAACAAAAACGGAGTTGTGTATAAACCTCTGGATCCCGAAACTGTGGTATGTGCTTTTGTAAGCTCATGAAGTTTAAAAGACGGCATAATTTCCCAAGGCACAACCATGCCATCGATCACACCCTTTGATAGTGCTCCAGCCACCGCAGGGACAGGCATTCCTACCGGCGTTGCCCCTAAGCCTTCTAACATTTTGGTTATCAGTCTTGTAGGACCACGCATCTTCATACCATTTAAATCAGCTGCAGACTTAATAACTTTTTCTTTAGTATGAATTTTTCCTGGAGCATGACAAAATACGGCTAAAACCTTATAATCTTTAAGATCGGAGGCAGCTACCGTGTCTACGTATTCTTGTAGTGCTTGAGATGTCGCCTCAGCAGACGCAGGCATAAATGGTAATTCAAACGCTTCCAAATGTGGGAATCTTCCCGGTGTATAACCGGCAACAGTCCAAACGATATCTACTACACCATCTCTCACTTGATCAACAAGTTGAGGTGGTTTCCCACCAAGCTGCATTGCAGGATATATCTCAACTTTTATTTCTCCATTAGACTCCGCTAATACCTTTTCACTCCACGGCTTAACAAACTTTGCGTTAGAATTTGCAGGCATCGGCGGAAATGAATGGAACTTTAGTACCACTTCTCCTGCGTATGCAGATATTGAAAGAAACAGTACAGAAGCAGACGCGACTAAAAATCTTAAAAATAATTTCATTAAACTTCCTCCCCAGATGTTAATAATTTTTAAATTTATAGTAACTATACACTCTAAAAACCAAATATCTCGTTATTATTTAATAAATTTGATAAATAATGAAGATTATGTTTTTTATAGATTGCGGATACTAATTTATCAGGTCGGAGTAAAAGAACCCTATTCTCTGGCACCCTTGTCTCCATTTTTTCTAAAAGGTTATTAAAATCTCGAACAACCTCATGCCTACTCGGGAAAATCATGCATGATTGGTTCAATACAATAACAACCTTACAAGTTTTTGAAAAATTATTGAGATGTTTCTCCAGACTAATGTAAGTTTCATGGTTTTTTATATAACAAACTAAAGAAAACTTGTTACCCAAAACCTCATCTAAATTAGACAAATTTCCAGCCTTATCTTGCACTAAGGGTTGTGGAAATAGCGTTCCAATTAATTTCTTATCATCCCTTGTCTCTTTCCCATGAAAAAAAATAAGTCCCGTTTTTAATTTAGGTTTGGGCCGATATTTCATTTGAGACATATAACTAAGCAGTGTTTTATTTAACTTGATTAGCCTAAAAAAAGATGCATTAAAAAAAGAATACAAGCTGTTTTTTGGCATCATTATTTTACCCATTCGTATCGCCAAATTAATTAGGGCCCAGCAATGTTCTTTTCTTTCCAGAAAATAGGTTTCCAGTATATTACTTGATTGTGGCATTTTAACAGCTAACGCTAATTTCCAACCCAAGTTCCCTACATCTCTAATTCCGCTATTCATTCCCTGCCCAGCAAACGGCGGAGACAAATGCGCTGCATCACCTGCAATAAATACAGATTTTTTTTTCCAATCCGAACCGATCAATGCATGAAATTGATATACTTGTGATCTTCTAATCTTTGCTTGTCCATCTACTCCGACACTTGCTATAAGCTTTCTTGTAAAATCTTCACTTAATTTTTTAGATCCCTCTCCATCATTTAGTTTAAACTCATATCTCCTTATATCATTGGGACCAGGTAAAGTTATGGATGGACGATTGGGGTTACAATAAACTTGCGTATGCCTAAAAAAATTTTTTGTATTATATATATCAACGACTAACCATTTTTGATTAAAAGTGCTACCTCTCATTACCACGCCAATAAGGTCTCTAACAGTTGATTGTCCACCATCACAACCTACGAGATACCGTCCTAAAATGCTTTTTTTTATCCCTTTACTATCCTTAAAATTCGCGATAACACGGTTAGTCTCGTTTTTTATAGAAATTAGTGTATGTGAAAAATTGATGTTGATGTTTTTTTTACCCTCCAGATGTTTCCTCAATGTGCTTTCAAAAGTTGGTTGATCAAAAGCATTTCGTTTAAAAAAGCCATTTTCACATGAATTCGGTTCAACTTTCAGAAATAGCTTACCTTTGGCATCGTAGTAATGAGACCCATAATTTTGAGAAACATTCTTTAACACAGCTTTATGCAAGGAAAAGCTTTGAAGAATTCGGAGTGACTCATCATCTATAGAAACCGCTCGTGGTTCTTTGACAGTACTTTTATTCTTTTCAAAAATACCAACCTCAATGCCATAACTGGCAAGCAAGCCAGCTAAAACGAGACCGGAAGGACCCATTCCAACAATAATTACATCGAAATTTTTCGTCACAATAATTTGAGAAGCATTTAAAGGATAATATTTTCGTCGAGCACCGGGTTAACTAGCTTACCAACTTCCGAAATTTCAACTTCTACAATGTCACCAGTTTTCATGTATAAAGGTGGATCTCGCCTATCCCCAACTCCACCAGGCGTTCCAGTGACAATAATGTCTCCTGCGATTAAAGGAGTAAAAGAAGAGATATAGGAGATTATCTCAGGTATTTTGAAAATCAATTGATCGAGCTTTGCTTCTTGCATAACCTCGCCATTCAATATTGTTTTAATGGTTAAGCTTTGGTAATTTTCTATCGACGATGCTAATTTTAAAAATGGTCCGCAACCGCCTGTTTTTGAGAAGTTTTTCCCTGGAACGAACTGACTGGTATGTCTCTGGTAATCCCTAATAGATACATCGTTATAACAAGTATATCCTGCAATACTTTGCAAAGCTTCTTCTGAAGAGATATTTTTACCACCTTTTCCAATAACTACAGCCAACTCACCTTCAAAGTCCACTCTATCAGACAAGATAGGCTTGATTACCGCTTCTCGATGTGCAACTTGGCTTTCTGCAAATCGAGTAAAAATAGTGGGATATTGAACCTCTGGTCTTTCTGTTTCTTTCCTATGCTTTTCATAATTCAGACCTATACAAAAAATTTTTCCTGGATCTGGTATAACAGGTAGAAATGTTATATCGGCAGGTTCATAGGCTGTGACATTAGCTAAATAGCTCTCTAATTCTTGTATATTATCTGGAATACTTCCAAAATGAATAGCTTCCTTCAAGCTTGAAGAACCCCCAGCTAATTGATAGGTCAGGTCAAAAATTTTACCCTGATGGAAAACTCCAAAACACGTTTCACCTAGTCTAACAAAACTTGCATATTTCATAAATTTCCTCCTTTAAGAGCGCATTATTGCATTACCCCATAAATTTAACGTTTTTGGTTCATGAGGCCATTTTTTACTTTGCCTATCATGAACAATTTCTAACTCAGCAGAAATCTCAATTTTATTCCCATCAAGATCTTCTATAAATGCAAAAAGATTATTCCCGGGGCCATGACGACCTGGCCCCCAAATCAATTGAATATTTTGCTTGGAAAAATGATCACACCAATTTTTAATCCATTCCCATGTTCCTGCTTCAAAACTATAATGATCTAAACCTGATTTGTTGCTTAAAAAACATGCAACTGTGTGATGCTCTTGGTTTGATCTCATAAAGCAAGTTGTAAGCTGACCCCGTTTATCAATAACTTTATCTGAAATTTTAAATCCAAGTTTGTTAACATAAAAATCAACAAAATTGTCTAAGTTTTCTGAGGTGAAAGTGATATGCTGTAGAGGAGCATAAAGGTTCGAAATTTGATCCTTTTTGTTTTTGGAAAGTCCAAAATAAATTTTATTGCCGTCGCAGTCAAAAATATAGAAATTATCATGAATAAATAGAGAATTATCATCTTGAAATGTATCTATGCCCTTTCCCACGAAATTTCTTTTTAAGACTTTTAAAGAGTGGCTATCTTGACAGGCAAAACTTGCAAATCCCAGGCAATTTTGTTTATTGCTCAATATAAGAACTTTCCTTCTAGCTCCCGATAAAACCCAACCACCTTTTATTGGTTTCCTTTCTATAGATAACGCCTTTTCATAAAACTTAGCCAATTCCAAAGGACGGGTAGTGTTCAAAGCGATATGGTGAAGGTAGGCATTAGAGTTAAAAGCAGCGCAATACATTATTAACCTTAATAAGATAAGAACACATAATCCACCGATATTTTATTTTTAATTTACCTAATTTCAACCTATATTACGATGATGATTGATCCATGTATCATATGTGTCGCAATTACAGGCTCTGTCCCTACTAAAGAAGATAACCCTGCAGTCCCAATAAGCATAGCAGAACAGATAGAAAGCACTCAGGAATGCTATGAGTTAGGCGCTAGTATAGCCCATTGTCATGTTCGTAATGATGATGGGACACCTAGCATAGACCCTGATAAATATAGAAGATTGAAAGAGGGTATCGAAAAATATTGCCCTGGTATGATCATCCAACTTTCTACAGGTGGTCGCTCAGGCCATGGTTTTGACCGAGGAAAAATGCTGAGTCTAAGACCAGATATGGCTTCATTAACTGTTGGCTCAAACAATTTTCCCACAAGAGTTTATGAGAACCCTCCAGATCTTGTTGATTGGCTCGCGGAAGAAATGATTAAAAATTCAGTTAAACCTGAAATAGAGGTATTTGATTTATCTCATATTCATCAAGCAGCTAATTTAGCTAAAGAGAATAAATTACAAGGAAATTTGTATATTCAATTTGTTATGGGGGTAAAAAATGCTATGCCGGCAGATTTTGATGTTTTTGAATATTATATAAAGACTGTTAATCGACTTTTGCCAAAAGCTTTATGGTGTGGTGCAGGTATTGGAAGAAATCAGAGAATTTTGAATGAATGGTGCATAAAATTGGGGGGACACGTTAGAACCGGGTTGGAAGATAATATCAGAATTGATAAAGAGACATTAGCACCTTCAAACGCTAGCTTAGTAAAGATTGCGAAAGAAATTTGTGAACAGTACAATAGGCCTATTGCTTCTTGGAAAAAAGCACGTGAGATTTTAGAGTTAGGATGAGTTATGGCAAAGTTATTTTTCAATTATTCAACTATGAATGCAGGAAAATCAACAATTCTGTTACAAGCCGCGCATAACTATGAGGAAAGGGGTATGGTGCCCTACCTTTTAACAGCAGAAATTGACAATAGATCTGGTGAAGGGAAAATAGCTAGTAGGATAGGAATAGAGAAGCGGGCTGATACGTTTAACGACAGACTAAACTTATATAACCTACTGAAATCAAAGCAAAAAAGTTCTCCAATAGCGTGTGTTTTAATTGATGAATCTCAATTTTTAACCAAAGAACAAGTATGGCAACTGGCAAGAGCTGTTGATGACCTCTTTCTACCAGTTTTGTGTTACGGACTAAGGGTTGATTTTCAGGGTAATTTATTTCCAGGATCATCTGCGCTCCTTGGCTTAGCCGATGAATTAAAGGAAATAAAGACAATTTGCCATTGCGGGAAAAAAGCTACTATGGTGGTAAGAAAATCCACTAACAACAAACCTATTAAAGATGGATCTCAAATACAGATTGGAGGAAATGACTTATATGAATCTTTATGTAGAATACACTGGCGCCAGCTAATGGAGAGCTAGACAAATTTAATGTTGTTACAACTCATTGGTACCCAGCTGGCAAAGTATCTGACTAAGGAGCACATATATGAAGATCATTACTTCAGAATTAATATCGATGATATAAAATCTGCTTTAGAACCGGGTGATGTAGTTTTAGTCGAAGGACAGAGTCGGATAAGCAATGCAATTCAATTCATTACCAATTCTAATTGGTCTCATGCTGCAATTTTTATAGGCGAAGCAGGTTCTTTAAGTCACTGTTTGATTGAAGTTAAGGCAGTTGATGGATGCATATTTACAGATATCGATGTTTATATGCATCATAATCTTAGGATATGTAGACCAGTATTCTTAAACAATAAAAAAAGACAAATTTTAATTAACTATTTAATAAAAAAAATAGGTTCAAAATATGATTTAAAAAACATTATAGACTTAATTAGATATGTTTTTCCGACTCCACCGGTTCCAAAAAAGCTTAGAAGGAATTTAATTGGAATTGGTGCTGGAGATCCAACAAAAGCTATTTGCTCTACTCTAATAGCGGAAGCTTTCAAGGAAATAGGCCATCCGATTCTTCCATTTAAAAATAACCTAGAGTCAATAATATTGCGCCATCCTACTTATTGCTTGCCAAAAGATTTTGATATTTCTCCTTTCTTTAAAATTATAAAACCGACACCGCAAAAGTTTCATTAAATTTTTGTCTCTCTTCACCATCCCATATTAATTCAAGTTTTATATCGCTTTCTTTCAACTCAGAGGATTTGACTAACTGATTTTGATAAAGCCACTTAATCTTTTCTGTCTCAGTTACATCTAAAATAATATTCTCTTTTATTGATTGTTTATACAATTTATTTTCAATTCCTTTGAAAAGATCCTCTAGACCCTGTTTTTTTTTTGCGGAAATAGAAAAAATTTTGTCCTTTTCCAGTCCTTTTAAAAAGGGTGGAAACCTTTGATGAATACCGATGTCAATTTTGTTATGAACTTCTATAATTCTATTTTTATCTCCAGTATCTACACCCAATGCCTCTAAAGTATTATATACCACTTCCGCATTTTTATCTGCAAATTCGTCTGATACATCTACCACATGAACAATAAGGTCTGAAAAAGTTATTTCTTCAAGCGTTGCTCTAAAAGCAATTACTAACGAAGTAGGTAGATCTCTAATAAAGCCAACGGTATCGGAAATTATAAACTCTTTTTTGTGTGATCCACATTTTTTCAAATAAGGATCAAGAGTTGAAAATAGTAGGTTTTCTGCTTTTGTTTTTTTGTTTGGAAAAGCATTAAATAGTGTTGATTTTCCAGCGTTTGTATAACCTACAAAGGAAACCAAAGGTATACTATTTTTTAATCTTTGGTTTCTTTGTACATTTCTTGTCTTTCTAACTTTGCTGATGGACTTTCTAATGTTAACTATTTTAGATGATAAACTTCTTCTATCAGATTCAATCTGTGTTTCTCCGGGACCACCAAGAAATCCTTTCCCACCTCTCTGTCTTTCTAAATGAGTCCAACTTCTTACCAAACGTGATTTTTGGTGTAAGAGATGAGCGAGTTCTACTTGAAGCATCCCCTCTTTCGATTGAGCTCTACTCCCAAAAATCTCTAAAACTAGACCAGTTCTGTCAAGAACTTTGGCGATAAGCTTTTTTTCAAGATTTCTTTGTTGAACAGGAGACAAAGGATTATCTAATAAAACAAGACCAATATTATTATCTGCAACGTAATTTTTGATGTTATTTAGGTGTCCCTTCGAAAGAAAAAAAGCCGGATGACTTTTAGTTAAACGTATAACAGATTTTCTTTTGATACTTAAAGCGCTTAATGATCGTGCTAATTGAAAAAATTCATCTTCTTTAAAATATTTATTCTGTTTGCCCTGAAGAATTACGGAAATAACATAAGTACGCAAACTCTAGCTTCTACTCTTCTTCACTGTCTTCCCCTAAAAGATCAATAGGAAGCGAAGGCATAATAGTTGAAATAGCATGTTTATACACCAGTTGTACCGTTCCCTCTCTCCTTAAGAGAACAGAAAAATTATCAAACCAAGTAATAACTCCCTGAAGTTTAACCCCGTTTACCAAAAAAAGTGTCACAGGATTTCTATTTTTTCTTACAGAGTTAAGAAATGTATCTTGCAAACTTGATTGTGATGACGCCATGTTCTAGAGCCTTTGATCATTAATGTTTAAATTAGCACTTTTTTAAAAAAAGTCTACGCCCACTTGAAACAAATTTTCTACCTTATTTATATCATCTCTTAAACAGAACACTGTTAATACATCTCCTGTTTCAAATCTGGTACTCCCTCTAGGCACTAGGACTTCAGTATCTTTTTTTAATAAACCGACCAGGGAGTCTTTTGGCCAATCTAAGTCCTTTAAAGTTTTACCTGTAATAGGTGAAGAGTCTAGCACACGAAACTCCAAAACTTCGGCCTCACCATCACCTACAGAATATACAGACCTTACCATTCCGTGCCTAATATTGCGTAAAATTGATGAAACCGTAATCGACTTTGGGCTAATAAAAGAATCTATCCCCATCGTTGAGATCATTTTATCTAATGAAGGGTCATTAATTAGTGCCATCGTAAACTTGCACCCAAATGCTTTTGCTTTTGCACAAGCTATTAAATTAGTTTTATCATCATCAGTTAAAGCTATAAAGAAATCTGATAGGCCAACATTGGCCTCGTCTAAGGTCTCGGTATCAAGACCATCTCCATTCAAAACAACCGTCTTCTCCAGCAACTCAGCCGCATCAACCGCTCTATCTTTTGATTTTTCAATAACCTTAACATTTACACCTTCGTTCTTCCTATTTTCTAGCATTTTAGCTACATTTTGTCCTACAGCACCCATTCCTAAGATTACTATTGACTTACCAATAAAGCTTTTTTTATCAAAAATCTCAATCGTCCGACTTAGATCTTTTTTGTCACTGAAAATATAAATATTATCATTTGGTTGCAATTCATCTTCAGGATCTGGAACAAAAAGATTATTGCCCCTTCTTATTCCAACCACAATAGCATTTAGAGTGGAAAAAAGCTCAGATAACTGCCTTAAAGGTGTTGATAACACAGCACACTCTTCTTTTAAAGTGAGACCAATCAAGGCAGCAGACCCATCTAAAAATTCTGTTGCTTCAAAAGCGACAGGAACCTCTAACCGTTTCAATAAGCCCTCAGCGATCTCCCTCTCAGGAGATATTATCTCGTCTATTGGAAGATGATCAGAGCGGTAATAGCTAGAATAATTTTCCTCAAGATAAAAATTTGATCTGATTCTGGCAATTTTTCTTGGGATAGAAAATATAGAATGTGCAATTTGGCATGTAACCATATTAACTTCATCAGACAATGTGGCAGCGATAATCATATCTGCATCATGTGCTCCAGCGCGTTCCAAAACGTGTGGATAAGAAGCATAGCCACAGACGGCAGAAACATCTAACTCATCAACTACTTTTTTAATTAAGTCTGAAGATTTATCAATAACTATTACGTCCATTCTTTCGTCAGAAAGATGTTTTGCTATTTGCAATCCAACTTGACCGGCACCACAAACTATAATTTTCATTAATTTTTCCTTTATAAGTTTGTTATTTTTCTTTTAATGTGCTTTCAATATTTAACAATTTCATTTTTCTGTGAAGTGCAGACCTTTCCATTCCAACATAGCTCGCGGTCTTTGACACATTTCCACCAAACTTACTGATTTGGTACTTTAAGTAAGCTCTTTCAAATTCTTCTCTAGCTGATCTAAGGGATTTATCTGTAAAAAACTCGCTACTAAAGTCCAATACGTTACCTCGGAAATTATTTTTTTCAGTCTCTATAAATTCAAAAATATCATCAGGATTAACAACGGTTTTACTGGCACCTAAAATAAGTGCTCTTTCAATAGTATTTTTTAACTGCCTAATATTTCCTGGCCAGCTCATATTTTGTAATTTTCTAATTGCAGCTTCTGTCAATTGCTTATTTGGCAGGCCTTCATTTTTAGCTAGCAAATCAATAAAATGAGTAGACAATAATGGGATATCAAGAATTCTTTCTTCAAGAGATGGAATTCTTATCGGTACCACATTAAACCTATGAAAAAGCTCTTCTTTAAAGTTGCCTTCGTCTATCTCTTTTACCAGATCCTTTGCTGTGGAAGAAATTATCCTGCAATCTACTCTGACTACATTTTTACCGCCAACCCTAAAAAAAACTTGATCGACAAGAATTCTTAATATTTTTGCTTGCGTACCAATGGGCAGATCTGCAACTTCATCAAAAAACAATGTTCCTCCATGAGCTCTTTCAAAAAGACCTGGGTTAATTTTTCCATCAATCTCTTGACCAAAGAGAAGCTCTTCCATTTTTTCAGATTGGATAGAAGCGCATGCGACAGTTAAAAACCTATTATTGGCACGTGGCGAGTTTTGATGAATATATCTTGCAGCAATTTCTTTTCCAGACCCAGACGGACCTGAAATAAGTATTCGTCCATTCGATTTAATCAATTTATCTAGCTTTTGTTTTAATATTTTAAAAGCACCTGTTCCACCAACCATTCTACTTTCATATATTTCTTTATTTTGAAGAGAAAAAACTTCTTTTCTTAAACGTGATGCTTCTAAAGCTCTATTAATAACAAGCAGAAGTTGATCAATATTAAATGGCTTTTCGATAAAGTCGTACGCGCCTTGTTTTACAGCTGCAACCGCTATTTCTATATTTCCATGTCCAGATATCACAACTACAGGACACAAAGGATTATTTTGCCTTACTGATTTGAGAATCTCAATACCATCCATTTCACTATCTTTGAGCCAAATATCTAATATAATTAGGTCTGGCTCCCCATTATTAATATAATCGATTGCAGAAGTTGAGTTATGAGCCAACTTTACTGTATGACCCTCTTCAAATAAGATCTGGCTAATTAAATCTCTGATATCTTTTTCGTCATCAACTACAAGTACATAACTCATTTTATCCGCTCTCCTCTGAGGCTTAATTTTGGATCCATTTTTAGTTTTTGCGAGTTAATTGTAGGTAATATGATTTTTGCCTCAGCTCCAAAATGATTGCTACCTTTCATTTTACGGCCTGGCAAAAGAAATAAGCTGCCTAAATGATCTTCGATAATCCGCTTTACAATTGATAACCCTAATCCGGTACCCTCTTTTTTTATGGTTACGTATGGTTCGAATAATCGATTAACATTTTTTGGTAATCCTATCCCGTTATCCAAGATGGTTACACAAACTTCATCATTTTGAGTTTGGATATCTACTTCTACTTGACCATAAGACTTAATTTCATCAATCAATTTGTTTTCTTTTGCAGAATTTATTGACTCAATAGAGTTTTTTATTAGATTTAAAAATGCTTGATTAAGCATTTGACCATCTCCCAAAACTACAATGGACTCGTCACTCTTTTTAAACTTAAATATGACATCTTTATAAGCAACTTTTTGTAATAAGATTGCACTCTCTGTAAGCTTACATAAGTCAAGCTCTACTTTTTTAGGCATTGGTAATCTAGAAAAGTTACTAAACTCAGTTACTAAACGACTTAAGCTCTCTGTTTGTCTGATAATCATATTTGCATACTCAGAAGCTGACAGTTTATCTTTTTCACTCAAATTAAAAAAATACTTTTTTAATCTTTCTGCGGCCAATTTTATAGGTGTAAGTGGGTTTTTCACTTCATGAGCAACCCTTCTAGCTACATCTCCCCATGCGGCTGAACGCTGTGCTGCAACCAAATCGGTCAAGTCATCGAATGTAAAAACATAACCCTCTAGCTGGCCTTTATCAGATTTTATTGTCGAAATTTTTAAAAATATCTTTTCTTTTATATTCTCTCTAAAGATTTCAACTTCTTCCTCTAACGACCCACTATCTAGGAAAGTGACCTTATTGAATAAAGGTATAAATTCTGGCACAACATCATTTAAGATCTCATTCAAGCCTTCATTCTCAGATAATCCAAGTATTTTTTCAGCAGCTACGTTAATAACTTTTATCGTTCTATTAGCATCTATTCCAATTATTCCACCTGAAGCACCATCAAGAACAGCTTCAAATTGTCTCTTTTGTTCTTCTGTTTTACTATTGATTGATAAAAGTGAGTCTCTTTGCTTTTTAATTTGCCTAGTCATTTTATTAAATACTTTACCAAGAATAGCGACCTCATCTTTGCCTTTTTCTTCAGAAACCTCTACAGTAAGATCCCCATCCGCAACTTTTGCAACGGCAGTAACCAAATTGCTTACCGGTTTTGTTAACCTCTCGGCAATCCATAGGGCAAACCATACGGCTGATAGAATTAGTACAATCGAGAAACCTAAATAAAGCTGACCAAACTCAAAAAGTAGTTGGCCTCTCTCCTTTTCAATTTTATCATAAAGTACTACAGTCTCTTTTGTTTGATCTAATAAAGATAAAACCTCTCCATCTACGTTTCTGGTCACGTAAAGCAATCTGTCGGGGAAAGCTTCCATAAACACAATGGCTCTAAATTCATTGTTTTCAAGATCTTCAATAACTGCAATCCCTTCATTTTTTGCAACAAGCACATCATAATCTGTGACTGGCTTAAAATCGAACAAGTAGCTCCTCTCGCCTCTTACCTTTAGTATTCCTGAATAATTAATTAAAAATGATTTTGATATACCTTCTTGTTGGTTCACATTAAGGATCTTTCGAAGATCGCCATCACTCAAAAAAGGTCTGAATTGCTTCTCAGCATTTAATACTTTTGACAACCAGAAAGCATCATTTTTCAAGCTTTGGGTATGTTCCATCTTATATGTCCTGGCAGACTCCAATGAATTTCCTACGACTCTCTGAACTTTTTCTGAAAACCAGTCCTCCAGCCCAAAATTTAGGGATATAGTTGCAAAGACAGCCACAATTATTGCAGGAGATAACGCAAGAATCGAAAAAACTGAGGTAATTCTAAGATGAAGTGTAGACCCTCCCCTACCAGCTCTTTGGTTCATGAATACTTTTGAGACCTTAAGCAAGATTAATATCCCTACAATAAATATATATAAAAAATCTAATACAATTATTGCCGACAATAGTTCAGGTCTTGATGATTCCTCAATTATACTAAAGGCTAAAAAAGTTATTATTGAAAGTAAGGGTCCTAGGAAAACAACAATAAAGGTTGCCAAATTAGAAAATAAAAATTTGTCCAAAATATTACTTATAAAATCTTTATTTTTAAAAGTATTTACAATCTGTCTATTCATTTGTTGCAAATTTACATCAATTTTTTACCACGTGTAACAACTAAATCATAGTCTTTAATTTTTTTTCTTAATGTATTTCTATTAATTCCCAGTAACTTAGCCGCTTTTATTTGATTGCCGTCACATGAGGCAAGGGTCAAGTTTATCAAAGGTACTTCTACTTCCTTTAAAACCGTTTGATACAAGCCTGGAGCAGGCGAGCTATCTCCAAGTGATCGAAAATAATGGGATAAATGAATTTCAAGGGACTTTGATATTCTTGACCCCTCTAGTGGGTTTAAATCAGATTCTTCGGGCGTAATCATTGCTAGTTCATGCTTTGTTATTTTCTCATCGATAGTGTCAGTATTTGAGACTAGTGAAAGTCGGCCAATAAAATTTTTTAATTCCCTAACATTCCCTGACCATTTTTTCTTTTTAATAAGTTCTACTGCACCTTTTGTAAGCGATTTAGTCTCAATATCATTATTTGAAAACTCTTTTAAAAAATGTCTAGCAAGGTCTGGAATATCTCCCAATCTTTCCTCAAGTAGTGGGATCACAAGTGAAACCTCATTTAGTCTATAATATAAGTCCTCACGAAATCTGCCGTTTTCGATAGCCTCTTTAAGATCTTGTTTTGAAGAACTTACAATTTTTAAGTCTTTGTACGCGTTCTTAGAAGTTTCCCTTTTATTCAGTACAGAAAGAATAAAGTTTTGCACCTCGATATTTGCATTACTTATTTCATCCAAAAACAATGTACCAACGGTTATGTCACTTTGACCTTCAAAATTTTCTAAGAAAATATCTTGTAATTCCTTTAACGACATAAGCGAAAGATTGACTCCTAAAAAACTCTTGTCTTTTCTAGTTCCAAAATCATGAAGAACTTTTGCTATTAAATTTTTTCCGGTGCCTGATTTACCCTCTATTAGAATATTAAAATCCGTATCGATTACTTTTGACAAAATACGGTAAATATTTTGCATCACGGGTGAACTACCAACTATTGGCAAATTATCTTCCAAATGATTATCGTCTCTTATCAAGTTGTTTTTTAAATTTGGTGAGTAGTTTGACCTCAACTTAATTGCTGTATTCACAGATGAAATTAGCTCTTTTAAATCAAATGGTTTTGGTAAATATTGATAAGCACCAAATTGATTTGCCCGCATAGCAGTATTTAGATTATTTTTTGCAGACATTACAATTATTGGCATATCTGGTCGTTTCCTTTTTATTCTCGGAATAAGCTCTAAAGTATCTCCATCAGGCATCATGACATCTGTAACTAAAACTTCACCCTCACCATCTTCAAGCCAACGCCATAAAGTACTTAAAGTACCTGTAGCTCTTACTTTACAGCCAGCACGCGATAATGCTTGAGCTAATATCATTCTCAGTGATCTATCATCATCTGCAATTATAATATTTCCCTCCACTAGTGTATCCTTTCTGACGAGGATGTATCACCAGCCGGAAGGTAAATTTTAAAACATGCTCCTTCGGCCATATCGTCTAGTTCAACAAAGCCTCCATGTTCAGATATTATCTTAGCGACTAGAGGTAGCCCAAGACCAGATCCACTCATTTTTGTAGTGCTAAAGGGATCAAATATATCAGATATAATACTCTTTGAAACACCTGGGCCATTATCAGAAAAGCTTATCATTAACTGAAGCTTTTTATTTTTTTCTCCAATAGAGCTCAGAGCTAACCCAGAATAGAAAGAGGTCTTTATAGCGATCCGCCCGCCCTTTTTGCCAACTGCCTCACAAGAATTTTTAATTATGTTATGAAAAGCTTGCGTGAGCAATTCAAAGTCCCCATTTACGTCTGGTATAGAAGGGTCATAATTTTCTTCAAATAATACGTGCGAACCGTATCCCTGCGAGGCACTTCTTTTTACTTTGTCAATCACGTCATGAATATTTAATAAGTCAAAGTCCAGCCTATTAATCTCTCCTAACAGTTGAACTCTATCAACAATGCTTTCAATTCTCTTAGCTTCCTCAAGAATGATTTGTGTTAAAGCTTTCTTGTTTTTTACATTTGAACTTTCAAGCAATTGCGCTGCACCAATTATACTCGCAAGTGGATTTTTGATCTCATGAGATAGCACTGATCCCATAGCACTCACCGATTTAATAGAACTTTGATTTAATAGAGCCTGCTCCATCTTACCCTTGAGGCGTTTTGGATGAAAGAAAATTAAATTGCTCAAACCGGTTTCGACACTGACCGCGTACATATCAAAAACTTGATTTCCCTTATTTTTCCAATTTATTGGCACATCGAACTTTACAATTGCGGACGAATTACTGGTTATTTTATCAAGCACTTCGAAAACGGCACTGTTCGGCCCAATGTAGCTACTTAGCTTTTTGCCTACTAAACGGTGTAGAGAGGTTTCACAATATTGCTGAGATAACGGATTAGCTAACTTAATTTCATTTTTTACATTTAATACAAATGCTGGATATGGCACAGATTCCCATAAGTCTCTAAAATCCATTTTCCTACTCAGACCGTAAATATCATAACAAAAATAAGAGCGTAATTATTATTGCAATTGTCGAGATTATCAATTTAAACTTGAACTACACTAATTACAATAAATTCTTTATGAAAAAAAAATCTACAGGTGCATTAATTGTTGCAGCAGGAAAAGGGATAAGGTCTAAATCAATAGTTCCAAAACAATATCTACATTTGGGGGATAAATACGTTTTAGAAAGAAATATTGAGAATTTTATGGACGAACCTCTGATAGATTTTGTTGTTGTTGTTATAAATGAAGCTCACTTAGAGTTTTATGAAAAAGCCATCGCTAAAATAAATAACCCAAAACTCTTACCAAAATGTTTTGGGGGTAAAACAAGGTCTGAGTCCGTTAAGAATGGTCTTAAAGCGATATCAGAGATAGGTTGTAAAAAAATACTTATTCAAGATGGAGCAAGACCTTTTACAAGCAATAAAATTATAAAAAATTGCATTGAGGGATTAGATAAATTCGATGTAGTATTTCCCGCAATAAAAATTCCAGATACTCTCTACATTGAAGTAAAAGAAAATAATCAAAGTACAATTGATGCTCTTGGTCTTAATCGTGACTTTCTTTTAAGAGCGCAAACACCTCAAGCCTTCCACTTTGACTATATTTATCAAACCCATATGAACTGCGATGAACATCATACGGATGATGTTTACTTAGCTCTCATTGACAAAAAAAAAATCGATATTGTTTCTGGCAGCGAGTATAATTTTAAAATCACCACTCCAGAGGATATTGAAATTGCAAAGAAACTTCTTTTAAATGTTTAGAATAGGTACTGGATTTGATGTTCATGCATTCGAACCAGGAAATAAAATATATTTGTGTGGAGTTGAAATACCATTCGATAGAGGTCTAGCCGGACACTCAGACGCTGATGTAGCTCTCCACGCCCTGACGGATGCAATATTGGGCGCTCTAGCGCTTGGCGATATAGGACTCCATTTCCCTGACACAGAAGAAAAATGGAGAAATACAGACTCTATAATTTTTTTAAACTGGTCTATTAAAAAAGCGAAACAAAGAAACTTAAGATTGTCTAATATTGACTTAACTATCATATGTGAAAAACCTAAAATAAGTACTTTTAGAGAAAAGCTAGTAGCTAATCTCTCGAAAATATGTTCACTGGAAAATGATAAAATAAATGTAAAAGCAACAACTACAGAACGATTAGGGTTCACTGGACGAGAGGAAGGGATTGCATCGATATGTTCGATCCTATTATATGAGACTAGCTAAATTAATAGTAACTTTTTTTTATATTGGACATGCTAAGATAGCTCCTGGATCAATTGCAAGCATAGTTACTACAGTGATCTTTTATTTATTTGCTAGGCATTTAACTTTTCACTTATTTGTTATTATTATTTTTCTAACCACCATCGCAGCATTTTTTGCTGTTAGTGTCTATAACTATAAGTCATTAGAAAAAGATCGAAGTGAGATTGTAATAGATGAGGTTATTGGACAACAAATTGCTTTATTACCTTTATTACTTTTTGAACAAACTAAACCCCTACAGTTATTCATGTGTATAATCTCATTGCTTTTTTTTAGGTTTTTTGACATTGTCAAACCTTACCCAATAAATAAGTTTGATAAAATGAATAATACTTTTGGTGTGATATTTGATGATATTTTAGCGGGCATCTTTTCTGCACTTTTCTTAATATTTGCATTGAGTTTTTAAATGCAAAAATCCAAAAAATTATCCAAAAAACTCTTAGAATCTTGCTTAAACAACGATATAAAATTAATCACTGCTGAAAGCTGCACGGGTGGTTTATTAAGTGCAAATATCACGGCAATTCCCGGATCTTCAACTGTTTTTTCATATGGGGTCATTTGCTATTCAAATGAATCGAAAAGAAAATTTTTAAATGTTGATGATAAAACCTTAAAGTCCTACGGTGCAGTGAGTTATGAGACTGTTAGAGAAATGTTAGCTGGTTTATGCAACCAGGTGGAATCAAAAACTTTAACTATAGCTATATCAGGTGTTGCTGGACCAAGTGGATCAGAGTCTAAACCAGTTGGTTTAGTTTTTATTGGGGTTAAAATATCGTCTAATGATACTGAAGTGATTACTGAACATAACTTTGGAAATATTGAAAGAATTAAAATTCAACAAAAAAGTGTGAATGAAGCGCTTAGATTAAGTCTAAATATAGTGAGCGAAATTTAAAAATTTTTTTCTCTGGCCCTACTTTCAAAAGCATCAATAACATTTAATGCTATTTTTTCAAAACTGATAGAAACTATTTTCTCCTTAATAAATGAACTAAAAGACACCGCTAAAGAAAAAGTAACTTCACAAAAATTATCTTTTTCGATGAACGTCCAATCTGCAATCATAAATTTAAATGGGTTAGTGTCACCGGAAATTGAGATAGTGTTTAATTTCCGATCTACTGCTACCTTTGTTTCAAAACTTTCATAAGTGAATTTAAAGTTAATTGATAGAAGAGCAGAAAAATACTCTATTTCATCTGAAATATACCTATCATATATTTCTACATCAGAACAAAAAGGAATAAATTTTGTATAAGATTTTACATCAGCTACTACATTAAGCAAATCATTTGCTCTGCAATTATATACGTTTTTTGTTAACGTTTTTTTGAGCATCCAAGGCTTTTCTTCTAGCTTCTTTTAAAAGTTCAAAATCATCATCAGCATGAAAAGATGATCTTGTTAGTGGCGATGACGAGACAAGCAAAAAACCTTTGCCTAGTGCCAACTTTTTGTAATGTTCAAATGTTTCAGGTGGTACAAACTCCTTAACTGGAAAATGCTTAGGCGTCGGTTGTAAGTATTGACCAATGGTTAAGAAATCCACCTCTGCTGCTCTCAAGTCATCCATTAATTGACTTACTTCAATTCTTGTTTCGCCCATCCCTACCATAATACCTGATTTGGTAAAAATAGATCGCTTTTCTTCCTTAACTCTACTTAAGAGTCTTAACGAAGTGAAATATCTAGCACCAGGCCTTACCACGGGATAAAGACTTGGTACAGTCTCTAAGTTATGATTAAATACATCTGGTCCTGCGTCAAGTATTTGAACTATAACGTTATCATCACATTTCAAAAAATCTGGTGTCAAAATTTCGATTGTAGTTGAAGAAGAATACTTTTTAATGGCGTCAATTGTCTGTACATAGTGTTGAGCTCCACCGTCTGGTAGATCGTCTCTATCAACACTAGTAACGACTACATGGCTAAGTTTCATTTTTGAAACTGCTCGCCCTATTCGATCTGGCTCTGAAACGTCTAGCTTAAATGGCACGCCCGTCTTAACATTGCAAAAGGCACAACCTCTGGTACAGATGTCTCCCATTATTAAAAACGTCGCATGCCCTTTAGACCAACATTCACCTATATTAGGGCAGCTAGCCTCTTCACAGATTGTTTTAAGATTATTTTTTTTTACAATCCTCTTAGTCTCCTTATAGCCTTCTGATAATGGTGCCTTCACCTTTATCCATGAAGGCTTTTTTGCCATAGCTATGGAATGGTTTTTAAGCTTTTCGGGATGCCTAACTTCAAATCTTTTATTCATCTTTTCCTATTATTATATGTGTATCTCTCTATCGGACGCTTTTAAAACGCTTTCATGAATTGCCTCCGATAACGTTGGGTGAGGAAAAATAGTGTTCTCGATATTTTCCTTTATAATTTCCGCTTCCTTAGCCAAAGCATAATTATGAATTAACTCGGTAACACCCATTCCAACCATATGCACACCCAAAAATTCTCCGGTTGCTTTATGAATTATTGTCTTAATAAAACCGTGTTCATATCCCATAGCCAACGCTTTACCATTAGCGCTAAAGGGAAACCTGCCAACATTAAATTCGATACCCTTTTCTACTGCTTCGTCTTCAGTAAGCCCAATACTAGCAACTTCTGGATCGCAATAGGTACAAGCTGGAATTCGGTCTTTTATTATTGGATGAACTTCCATACCGGCGACTTGTTCAGCAACAGATATGCCTTCGTGACTTGCTTTATGAGCAAGCCAAGGGGGGCTTGCTACATCACCGATAGCATAAATATTATCTACATTCGTTTTACAATACTCGTCAACTACAATACTTCCATTAGAGCAGTTAATATTTACACTTTCAAGATTAAGATTTTCTATATTTCCAACAATACCTATAGCTAAAATAGCCTTTTCAAAATCCAGTGAAAGCATTTTGTTTTCGCTTTTCAATTCAGCCTCAAATAAGCTTCCTTTTTGTTTTAGAGATAAAAGAGAGTGGTTTGTATATATCTTAATTCCTCTATTTAAAAACTGTTTTTCTACAAAGTTTGATACTTCCAAGTCTTCATTTGGAAGAATATTCGGTTTTGATTCTAAAACAGAAACTTCTGATCCCATTTGAGCAAAAAAACTTGCAAATTCGACACCTATTGCTCCCGAACCAACAATTAAAAGCTTGTTAGGTATCTTATCAACTTGCAGAGCCTCTTTATAAAACCACACATTACTAGAGTTTGGAACTCCACTAATATCACGCGGTCTTCCACCACTGGCAATACAAATGTTTTTACAAGAGATTTCTTTAACAACATTATTTTTTGACGTAATTACAATTGATTTAGAAGTTTTGAGTGAGGCCTCACCATCAAAGATAGCAACCTTATTTTTCTTTAAAAGATATTCAACGCCAGAGGATAATTTTTTAGCAATGGAACGAGATCTTTTAACAACCTCACGGATATCTACGTCTCCTAATTTGCTTTTTATCCCGTACTTTTCTGAACCCTTTATAATTTTAAGAACCTCGGCAGATCTTAAAAATGACTTTGTAGGAATACACCCCCAATTAAGGCATACTCCCCCCAAAGATTCCTTTTCAACTATAGCGACTTTTAGCCCCAATTGAGCGCCTCTAATTGCAGCTACATAACCGCCTGGCCCCGAGCCAATTATTACCAAATCAAAATCCATGAAAACCCCTACTCATATATATAACACCTAAAGCATAAATTTAAATTAAAACTTTACGGAAACAAGAGACAACAATCACCATATGAAAAAAGTCTGTATCTTTTTTCTATTGCCAACTTATATAGCTCATTTGCCTTTTTGACACCTAAAAAGGCATTTACAAGTATGAATAGGGTTGATTTAGGCAGATGAAAATTGGTAAATAATCCAGAACATACTTTAAAATCGTGACCAGGCTTAAGAAAAGTATCAATAGACCCATTAAATGCCTTAAAACCGTTATCAACAAAAATAGAGCTCTCTAAAACTCTCATTACCGTTGTACCGACTGCAATTAATTTTCCTCCTTTTTTCAGCGTTTCACGTATTTTTAATGCAGCATTTTCATCCACACTAGCAAATTCAGAATGCATTTTGTGTTTATCTATGTTTTTCTCGCGGATTGGTAAAAAAGTTCCTCCACTAACATGCAATGTTATAAAGCAATAGGGAATATTTTTTCTCTTCAAGCTCAGTAGATAATCGTCTGGAAAATGCAAAGATGCTGTTGGCGCGGCAACTGATCCATCAATTTCAGCAAAAGGAGTTTGATAACTTTCAAAATCTGCTTTTTTGGGTCCGCGTTTTTTGATTATATATGGTGGTAAAGGCATATTTCCTATTTCTTTTAAGCAGGCTATTAACTCTTTCCTACCAGTCTCAAAATTCATTACACATTGTGCAAATTTTATTGAGACAACCTCAGCAGACAAATTTTTTGAAAAAATTACTTTATCGCCTTTTTTTAGTTTTTTCAATGGTTTGCAAAAGGTAGTCCATACATTACCATCAATCGCTTTGTTGAGAGTAACGCTGACTATTGGTTTAATATTCGCTGAGGATGCCCTCACTCTTTGGCCTATAAGCCTTGCTGGTATAACCCTCGTATTGTTAAATACCAACAAATCGTTTGCAGACACGTATTTTAGTAGATCACTTACTCTTTGATGAAAAAAACTATTTTTTTTTAATACAAGCATATTAGCCTGATCTTTAGCTGCTAAAGGATCCAAGGCAACTAACTCATCAGGATAAGAAAAGTTATATGAGTCTAAATCAATGCTCATTACCTATTACCATTTTCTTCGATATTAAATATTTTTCTGAATACACCTGGCGTAAATATCGACAGTGGGTTAACTGAAACTGTTGGTTTGCTTGAGTTGCCCTGAACTTTATATGAAACTCCAAATACACCCTCACCTTTTTCGCCACCTAAAACTTTCCCTATCAAAGGAATAGCTTTTACTACTCCGTTAATTATATATACAGGTGAAACGAGGCCATTTACGTTAACGGTATTTTGCTTTTTTCCATATCTTTCGTATCCAGCCATTGTTAGTCCTAGCGCTGGGCCAACTGCTATGCCGTCATTTAGGGTTAGCTCCCCATCCTTATAAGCAAAGGACCCCTCTATTTTGGTAAACAGCAGTCCATTACCATTTAGGTTGTCAAGCAATCCTATAATACTGGCAGAGGAAATAATCTGAGCTAGGACAGGAGCATTCCTTATCCGAAAATCCTCAATTTGCAAAGATCCCGAGATTTTCATTCTATTCTTGTAAAAAATCGATGCCTTAAACATGCCTCCATAGCCGTTTCTATAGTATTTCCCTCTTCGAAGTAACTCACCGGCATCATTTCCTGAAACAACCAGATTTATGCCGCTATTCTTATTAGGGCTGATAATGATTTCAAGATTTGAGTTTGGTGAAAGTTTTGCCATAGCATACCCTCGTAGACCATCAAAAGATCTAATTTCACCTTTTAGAGAGTCCAAAAATTTATTCTTTTTTAAAGTTACAACAATATCGCTAAAAATAAAATCCAGAGGTATATCCTTCTTCTTAAAGCTCAAGCTCATTAAGAATTCTGAACTAATAGTTCCTCCATCAGTTTTAAATTGTTTATACTCACCAAAATTTTGAAAAGTTGCTCGTTCTATGAGAATATCAGGCGTTTTTATACTTGAATAATTAACCTTATTAATTTCAAAACTCGATTTATGTGATGCAGTTCCAGACACCAAAACGCCGACTTGGGAATATTTAAATACAGATTTATTATCTTTTATAAAATCTATTTTTAATTGACCATTCGTGCCTCTGACTTTTTTCAGAGCAAGGGCTGGGATATAAACTTCTGCCTTTGTAAGGTCAATACTGCTTCGAATTAATATGTTATCATCTTTTCCAACAGGAGAAAAAGTTATTTTCAGTGGGCCTTTGATCTTGAAGGTTGAAAACTTGGGGAAAAGCATTTCAGAATTGAGATTATCAAATAAGATGATAGGATCACCATTTTCATCTTCACTGGGAATATTTGAAAGCCAATTAATAACTGAACCACTGACTTTCTTCTTATTGTTTGCCAAGAATCCTTCGAAAAAAATCGTATTTCCTTTCCCCTTAAGATCCAATGAAACAAAATTAACAAAATTCTTAGCAGTGAAGGGCATTGATAGATTTTTCAATTTGAGTTCAAACATATTCTCTTCAGGAGTGAAAAACTTTTCAATCTCGTTTAAAGCAATTGCTTTTGAGTATATAAATGAAACTTCCTTTTCTCCCTGAGAACGAGTAAGAGAATTAAGCCATGTTAAATTAGGTTTTATCTTTGGTAGCAAAGGAATGAGATCATTAATATTTGACTTAAAAGACACAGTGATTTCCTTATCACTCTCAATATTCCCAGTTGAACTTAATTCTACTTTAACATCTCTATATGAATTAATTAGAGGCTCTATTTTAGTAACCGAACTAATTGCGACATAACCTTGTATTAGGTTTCCCTTAAAATCGATATTTTCTAATTCTACCAACGGCTTGTTATTTTCGAAATAAACAAGGTTATTGATCTTTCCATTAAACGAATTTAATTCAACATTCTTTTCACCAAACCTTAGGCCGATTTTTGCATCTGCTCTGGACAAACTTATATCTTTCTTTTTTTCTGTGGAAAAAAAATCTAATAGACCTCCGAAATCATTAATTCTTATTTTTTGTGATGCATCCAACTTTACAAAGAAATCAAAAGATGTCTGTTCAATATCTGATGCATCTGAAGATTGTATTATCTCCAAGCTAGCTTTAAAATCAGAAGGGTTCTCTCCTAGAATATTTATTTTGGATATAACTCCATCTTTAAAAGGAAAAATACCGAAAATTTTAAACTTTTGTAAGAAAAAAGAGGCGTTTTCATACGGTATTAAAAATTTTGTGACGTTAACCTCAAATTTTCGTTCAACCAAATCAAAACTCAAATTAGACGCAAACAAAGCGTAATCTCCAAATACTAGCTCAGTATTTTTGAATGATAGGTCGCTGTTTTCAAATGACTCTAAAATATTGATACTTGAGTTTAACTTAAATTGATTATAAGTGTCAGTTGCTTCTAAACTGAGGGTAGCGGAGTCCAAATTATAGCTACCCACAAATTTAATTGTATTCCTCTTTTTTTCAGATAAATTTGAGATTTCCCTAAGCCTACCTAAAAATAAATGAAGAGCTTTTGGAATATTTTTCAAAGGAAAAAATTCTTTGTAATTATACCCTTGCAGATCAATATTAAACGCAAGAATGTTTTCAGGATTTAGTGAAAAATTAACTTTTGCTGCAAAAGTCATTTCATTGCCATT
The DNA here is from genome assembly GCA_902537215.1 of uncultured Alphaproteobacteria bacterium. Taxonomy (GTDB): domain Bacteria; phylum Pseudomonadota; class Alphaproteobacteria; order Rhodobacterales; family Rhodobacteraceae; genus CACIJG01. The sequence goes on along the minus strand of CACBAM010000006.1, from coordinate 77,782 downwards.
TGGCTTTACTTTCAATATTGCTCTTGCATTTAATGATTTTTTGTCTTTGAAAAGAAAGACTTTTTCGAAATTAAATATTTGATTTTGTAATTTTAGCGTTGCTTTATCGATTACAATTGAGTCTGAATTAATTTTGTTGAGGGAAATGTACATAGTCTGAGGAAAGGATTTGAAACCTACGCTATTTATGTTGTTAAGGTTTTCACTTAAATTATTTGGTAGGTGATAAACTACTGTCTTTATAAAGACTTCATCTATGTAACGTTTGCCGAGCCAATATTTTATAAAATCGACTTTTAAACTGATATCATACCCAACCAAGTTATGGAGACTGGAAAGTTTACCTTGCTCTAAGGTAATATCAGCGCTGCTAAAATTATTGAACGTAATTGATATAGGCCCATTTGAGGATATATCGTTATCTTCTAGGACTTGCGCAATTTTATTTTGCAAATAATTGGATTGCGCCAACTTGTTGAGCGTTGAGTCCGATAGGAAAAATGATGATACTATTGAACCGGAAAGAACCAGTATTAGAATTAGCGAAACAAACAAAGAAATGCGTCTTACTATATTCGAAAAAATAATTTTCAAAATATTGATCCCTTGTTTATTTAATTTATTCACTTATATCCTTGGTTAGTCGCGAAACATAGTTCCAATATAAACTACATAAATTCGCTAACCTATCAAAAAGTAAGGATATAGACAGATATGGTTAAAGAGATAAGTTTAAATGAGCAGCTCCCGAGTTTTAGCTTGGAGGCGACAAAGTTGAATACATGTGGAAATAGCGATTTGCTCGGGCAGTGGTCTGTTTTATTTATATACCCCAAAGACAATACTTCTGGATGCACTAGAGAAGCAAGAGAATTCAATGAACGATTCAGCGAGTTCGAGTCTGCAGGGTTAAGAATTTTTGGGATATCAAAAGATACTGTGGCAAGCCATACATCATTTTCCAAAAAACTTAATTTACAATTTCCATTGATATCTGACCCTAAGATACAACTTATTCAGAGCCTAAATGCTTGGAAAGAAAAATCAATGTATGGCAAAAAATATATGGGTGCAGAAAGGTCAACTTTCTTAATTAATGAGAACTTGACCGTAAAATATATCTGGAGAAAAGTTAAGGTTGCAGGGCACGTTGATGAGGTATTTAATAAGTATAAAGAATTGACCATCGATCTTTAATTTACAAGCACGCAATTACTTTTTTATGAAAGTAGTTTTAGAAAATGTAAAAAAATGATCAAAGGACCTCTTATTTCTTTTTTGTCCAAAAATAAATTGTATCCAAGAAAAAGATAGTTTAACTTTCTTTTGTCGGCCATAAAAGATGAATTTTTCATTTAAGCGCTGTAACAAAACTAAATAGAAAGAAACATTAGCAAAATTTTGAGTTTTTAATACACCACCTAATTTACAAGATAACATCATAAGAGACACAAAAACTATGATTTCTAAAGAAATAGCGAAGACATTTAATTATAGTAATCAAATTTAGAGGCACCGATATGTTTAACAAATCAAAAAAACCTGAAAGTAAAAATATGGTAGTGGCTCCTGTCCCAGTGCCGCCGAAAGACCCAGATCCAGATACACCTAGAAAAGAACCTGCTGGTATGGCCACAGATGACAAGGTTTTTACAAAAGTTCCCCCATCAGTTTTGTCAAGTGATCTTAAAGTGAAAGGAAACCTCCTCACCTCTGGAGATATTCAGATAGAAGGTATCATAGAAGGCGATATTCAAGCTCACTTGCTTACCGTTGGAGAAACATCCAGGATAAAAGGAGAAATAGTAGCAGACGATGTTATAATCAATGGAAATGTGATTGGTTGCGTGCGCGGTCTAAAGGTGCGCCTCACAAATAAAGCGAGAGTACAAGGCGACATAATTCATAAAGCAATAGCAATTGAAAGTGGTGCACATTTTGAAGGAACAGTTCAGCGTTCAGATAATCCCTTTGAAAATTTACCAGATAAAAAGAAATAACTATCTAGAAGAATTTAAAGATAATACTGAAGACATAAAACTGTCCAAATCACCATCCAGAATCTTTTGAGTATCGCTACTTTCTTCACCACTTCTTAAATCCTTAACCATTTGATATGGGTGAAGAACATAAGACCTTATTTGATTTCCCCAACCTGCCTCACCTTTCTGGTTATGACTTTCTTGAATGCTTTCATTCCTTTTACGCATCTCCAATTCATATAATCTAGACTTTAGAGCAGACATGCAATTTGCTCTATTTTGATGTTGAGATTTCTCAGAACTTGTAACGACAATTCCGGTCGGCAAATGAGTTATTCTAACAGCAGAATCTGTTTTATTAGCATGCTGCCCACCTGGGCCTGAAGATCTAAAAGTATCTATTCTCAAATCTGAGGGATTAATTTCTATGTCAAAATTATCATCTACCACTGGATATACCCAAACGGAAGAAAATGAGGTATGCCTTCTAGATGAGCTATCAAAGGGGGAAATACGAACCAGACGATGGACCCCGCTTTCTGCTCTCAACCAACCGTATGCATTATTTCCAACAATCTTATAACAACACGATTTAATACCAGCTTCATCACCTTGGCTCTCAGAAATTAGCTCAATTTTGTATTTTTTCTTTTCAGCCCACCTAAAATACATTCTAGCAAGCATTTGTGCCCAGTCACAGCTTTCGGTGCCTCCAGCACCAGAGTTTATTTCTAAGAAAGCATCATTTGCGTCTGCTTCTCCATCAAGCAAAGATAGTACCTCTACCTCTGCAACCTCATTTTTTAATTTGGAAAACGAATTTTCTAATTCAATTATAAACGACTCATCTTTTTCTTCGGATCCAATCTCAAAAAGCGTCTTGATATCATCCAACTCATTTTGGAGTTTACTAAAGGTTTCAAACTGTTCCAATAATCCCTGTCTCTCTCTCATTAAAGATTTGGCTGCAGCTTGATCTTTCCATATTTCTGGGTTCTCACACTCTGAAGTCTTACTGGATATTCTATCTTGAAGTGTCTCAAACTCAATTCTTCTTGAGATTAAATTTAAGGAGTTGGAGATCTCTGAAATATATTTTTGTATTTCTGCACTCATAAAAAAGCTCGGTAGCAAAATAATTATAAGAATGATTAGTCAATAAACTTTAGTATTACAATGGAAACCAATAAAAATCTATCATTTGTATATTCCATACTCTGATACAAAAATTAAAAATAAAACTAAATCACTTGTATATTTTGTCTCAATTGTTTACCTTAACGGTAGTTGCCAGAGTAATGATAATTACAAAATTTGGCAAAAAAATTTAAGAATTAAATATTGTCTATTTTTTTGATCTGTATTTTTCAGAATAATAAAAAGAGACATTAGGATAAACATTTGTTTAAACAGGAAAAAATAATAAAAATTTATTTTCTTTCCTTTAAGGGCGAGATTTCACAATGGAAAAGAAACTTCTTATCGATGCAGCGCATCCTGAAGAAACCAGAGTCGTGGTTGCAGAGTCTTCTCAAACTCACGATTTTGATTTTGAGAGTAACGAAAAAGCACAGATTACGGGAAACATATACCTTGCTAAGGTAACTAGAGTTGAGCCATCTCTACAGGCAGCTTTTCTTGATTATGGTGGCAACAGGCATGGCTTTCTAGCATTTTCTGAAATACATCCTGATTATTATCAGATACCGTTAGCTGACAAAGAGGCCTTATTGGCAGAACAGTTAGCGGAAGAAGAGAGTACTCATGAAAATGAGATGGATATAATTAAAGAAGAGGAACCTAACGACGGTATGAATGAAGCTCCTAGCTTAGAGGGTTCTTTAAACCTTAGGACGGGAAACGAGTTGCATCCAAATGATATTTCTACAGTTAATGACAGAAATAAAGATAATTCTGCTGAAATTTTAGAAGAAGACCCTTTCCCAGCAAAAAGACCTTTTCAAAGAAAATATAAAATTCAAGAGGTAATTAAGGTTCGCCAAATATTACTGATACAAGTAACAAAAGAAGAACGAGGAAATAAAGGGGCCGCTTTAACAACTTATCTTTCTATAGCTGGAAGGTACTGCGTTTTGATGCCCAATACGTCGAGGGGTGGAGGAATTTCAAAAAAAATAACTGTACTTAAAGATCGTATAAAGCTTAAAAAAATTATTGAAGATTTAAATATAAAGCCCAACAGCGGTTTGATTATACGGACAGCTGGCGGAAATCGGACAAAAACAGAGATTAGGAGAGACTATGATTTTTTACTAAAAGGCTGGGAATCGATCAGGGAGCAAACATTGAGTTCTATAGCTCCAACTCTTATACATGCCGAGGGAAACCTAATTAAAAGAGCCATTAGAGACTTATATGACAGAGATATCAAAGAAATAGTCGTTGAAGGAGAAGAGGCTTACAAGGAAGCCAAATCGTACCTTAAGTTATTAATGCCATCACATGCAAAGTACGTCAAAAAATATGAGGGCAAGGTGCCTATATTTTCTTTTTATGAAGTTGAAAATTATCTTCAAGAAATGTTCAATCCCATTGTGCAGCTAAAATCAGGAGGTTACATCGTTATTGGAATAACGGAAGCCTTAGTCGCAATTGATGTAAACTCTGGGAGAGCAACAAAAGAACGGAGTATAGAGGAAACTGCACTTAAAACAAATTTGGAGGCCGCTTCAGAAATTGCTAGGCAACTTAAATTGAGGGATTTAGCAGGCCTTATCGTTATCGATTTTATAGATATGGAGGAAAGAAAAAATAATATTGCTGTAGAGAAAAAAATAAAAGAATGCATAAGCCTTGACAGAGCGAGAATACAAATTGGAAGAATTTCGTCTTTTGGCCTGCTCGAAATGTCACGACAAAGATTGAGGCCAGGAATGCTAGAGTCCACTACAATGCCTTGTTCCTTTTGTCATGGCACTGGCTCCACTCGTTCTGATGAGTCGTTAGCTTTACAAATATTGAGAGACCTAGATAGAGAGGGATCAGTAGCAAGAATAAAAGATGTTCTAACAGTAAAAGCCCCGGTCCAGACAACAAATTTTTTGATTAATCATAAAAGAGATCACATAATTTTAATCGAAAATCGATATCAAATTAGATTAGAATTGCATGCAGAATCTAGTTTAATTTCTCCGCATTATTTAATTGAAACACCACTTGATGATGCGCGAGTAAAGAAAAATACAGAGAACAACAAACAAAGAGCGAAAAAGAGAGAAAAAGAAACTTCAGCAAGCGTACAAGATCAAAAGACATTTAATAACAAAATTAATGGAAATGGTAGAGATGATTCTGAAGAATATAAAAAGCGAAAAAGGAAAAGAAAAAAAAGACACCAAAAAGATATGGAGACACCATTGCAAGCTAACGACACAAGCTTTAAACAAACTTCAGCATACGAAAAAGAGGCAGAGATATCACCTCCAATCGGAAACAAAAATTTGAACAGCTCTGATGTTAAAGGCAATGAAGGCCAAACAAAAACTACTGATTCCAAAATTGGAATGAAAAAGGAAAAAGCGGCAAAACCTCGCACCAGAGCTAATGCAAAAAAGACAATAGAGGGACTAAAAGCTAATGATAAAAAATCAACAGAAAATGATGATAATGTAAAAAATACAAAAATGGGTAAGAAGGGTTGGTGGGACCGTTAATCGTAAAAAATAGATAAATTCATACTTATAAAGATTATATTGATAATATAATCAACCATGTTATTTTCACCCCACATTCTATATTACTGCGAGCTCAAGCTATGAAAAAAAATGATTTGGAAATTGAAAAATCTTTCATTGATTACCTTGTTAAAACAATCAAAGATAAAAACTTATCTTCTTTAGAAATAACGCGCTTTTTAGCAGATAAACACAAACTCAAAATAAAGATCAATAACTCCGTTTCGAGTGCTCACACACAGGAAAGGATGACACTTAAAGTTGATAATAGTTCTACTCAGAGCGAGAAACTAAGTTTTGAAGAAAAATCTCAAAGTTCAACGGAAAATCTCAACATTATTAAATCTCCTATGGTTGGGACAGTTTATTTGTCGCCTTCACCGGAAGAACCCACATTTATTCAAGTTGGGAAAAAGTTGAAGAAAGGCGATACAATTTTAATTATTGAAGCCATGAAAACAATGAACCAAATTCCCTCGACAATCGAAGGAACGGTTAAAGAAATATTAGTAAACAATGAGAGTCCTGTTGAGTTTGATACACCACTAGTAATTATAGAACCATAAATGTTTAAGAAAATTTTGATTGCCAATAGAGGTGAAATTGCTCTTCGAGTAATAAGGACTTGTAAGGAAATGGGTATAAAAACTGTAGCGGTTTATTCCCAAGCCGATGTAAATGCAATGCATGTACGAATGGCTGATGAAAGTGTGTGTATTGGGCCAGCAGAGAGCGCAAAAAGTTACCTTTCTATTCCTTCAATTATATCTGCATGTGAAATTACTGGAAGTGAAGCTGTACATCCTGGCTATGGATTCTTATCAGAAAATGCAAATTTTGCAGAAATTGTGGCAGATCATGGAATAAAATTTATTGGTCCCTCTGTCTCTCACATTAATACGATGGGTGACAAAATAAATGCAAAAGCCCAAATGGAAACATTCAATATTCCTTGTGTTCCAGGCTCTAGTGGTGAAGTCAAAGATGTTGGTAGTGCTTATATTACTGCAAAAAAAATAGGCTTTCCTGTTCTATTAAAAGCCGCAGCCGGGGGCGGTGGAATAGGGATGAAGATAATATCTAGTGATGATCAACTAGAGACATTGTTTTTGCAAGCAAAATCAGAGGGAAAAAAGAGCTTTAATGATGATACAATATATATGGAAAAGTACTTAAAAAAACCAAGGCACATTGAAATCCAAATCTTTGGAGATGGAAAAGGAAATGCTGTACATTTAGGAGCAAGAGACTGTTCCCTCCAAAGAAGACACCAAAAAGTACTAGAGGAGGCACCAAGCCCAGGAGTTACTCCAGACGAGATAACGAAAATTGGAAAAATTTGTTCCGATGCAGTGAGTAAAATGAAGTATGAAGGTGCAGGAACAATAGAGTTTTTATATGAAAATAGAGAGTTTTTCTTTATTGAAATGAATACTAGGCTACAAGTTGAGCACCCAATAACCGAGGCTGTTTTTGGTATCGACTTAGTAAAAGAACAAATACGTGTAGCTTCCGGAATGGGTATGTCCCTTTCTCAAGAAACTCTTAAACCGCAAGGTCATGCAATAGAATGTCGAATTAACGCTGAACGCCTTCCATCTTTTTCACCATCACCAGGAAATATAAAAGAATTCCACTCTCCCGGAGGTATTGGGATTAGAATGGATAGCGCCATTTATAATGGTTTTAGGGTTCCTCCCTTCTACGACAGTCTTATTGGAAAATTGATTGTGCATGCTGATAGCAGGTCATTGGCCCTTAGTAGGTTATCAAGAGCTCTAGACGAACTTATTATAGACGGAGTCCATACAACAGTGGACCTTTTCAAAGAAATTATAGATGAAGAAGACTTTAAGACTGGGGAGTATAATATACATTGGCTTGAGCACTGGCTTTCCAAAAAGGTTCAATAATTGATTACTTCCTCTCATAACGAAATAAACCCAAGTACCTTAATGAATCTTTACAGGAATGGTATTTTCCCAATGGGAAACCATAATGATGATAATCAGATTTTTTGGTGTAATCCAATAGTAAGAGCAATAATACCAATTTCAAAATTACATATATCTAGAAGCCTTAAAAAATTATGCCGCAAAAAAAAATATGAATTTTCCATAAATCATGATTTTTTATCGACTATCTCAAAATGCGCAAACCGAGAAGAGACTTGGATAAATGAATCAATTAAATCTACTTATAATACCTTGCATGATCTAGGATACGCTCATTCAATAGAAGTTTGGGAAGATAAAAAATTAAAAGGAGGCCTATATGGAGTAGCAATTGGCAAGGTTTTTTTCGCAGAAAGTATGTTTTCAACAAGTTCAAATGGATCAAAATTAGCATTAATTGCATTAATGGGAACGTTAGCTTTGAACCAATTTTTATTATTAGATGTTCAATTTATGACTGATCATCTCAGAACTATGGGAGCAAAAGAGATATCGAGAGCTCTGTTTTTAAATTTAATTGAAAAGTCAACTTCTGAAAAAGTACAATTTAACAAACCTAATAGCGTAATAATCGATGAAATGCTGATTTACAAAGCAGAAATGAAGTCACTGATCGGTGTTAGCAAACTTAAGCATCAAATTTAAAAGGCTTGTCGAGCCCTGAGTATAAATGATCTCTTGATTGTTCAATAACAAGACATCTGATCCTCCAGGTAGGATCGATATATAGCTCCCTCCTAATAGACCCTCAAGTTGCACAGAAGCTTCCGTATCATCCGGAAATTTATATTCCTTATCAAAGTCCATCGTTATTGAGGCATAAAAATTATCTGGTTCCAAAGAAACACTTTTAACAGTTCCAATATTTACTCCAGACATCTTCACCTTGCTACCAGTCACTATACCATCAACGTTATCAAAGCGAGCATGTAACTGAAAGTTATGACTCTTGAAAAATCTACTATCAACAGTTGCATATACGTAAAAAAGAAATAAACCTGTAATTAACAAAACCAAAAACCCAAGAAAAGCGTCAAGAAAATTAACTTTCATTTTTGATTACTCTGGTTTCCATGCTTTATAGTCAGATTGATAACTATCCGAAACTTCTTCTGAACTACTAGTTCTCAGTAACCGTGGCTTATAGGCACTGTCTAGGCCAGTTAAGTTACCATTAAAAAGCTTCTGCCACTTATAAGTCGTATAGTTATCTTTTGGACTTTCAGCTGAAATAAATCTAAGCCAGCTATTCCATTCAGGACTAATTTTTGAAGCCTCAGATTCATTAGAATAAATGCACCAGCGATTTTTTTTATCTCTACTCTCATAATAAAAATTACCAAAATAATCTTCCCCAACTTTTTTTCCTTTGAAAAATGTGTGCAATTTGGTTCCAACGGTAGTTCCATTCCACCAAGTAAATAAAAACCTTAATAATCTTTTTAAAACCATTTGTTTCGATCCTAAGACGCAGAAGCGGGCTCTTCAGAACTTTCGCTATATATCATTAATGGCTCAGTGTCTTTATCAACAGTATCCTCGTTTACCACCACTTCTTCTACTGACTGTAATGAAGGTAGATCAAACATAGAGTCTAACAGAATCTTTTCCAATATCGAACGTAAAGCTCTAGCACCAGTTTTGCGCTTTATTGCCTTATTTGCTATGCTTTTAAGGGCCTCTTCGGTAAAAGTTAGCTTTACACCCTCTAATTCAAATAATTTTTTAAATTGTTTAACAAGCGCATTCTTTGGTTCGTTTAGTATTTTGATCATAGCTTCAATATTCAAATCATTCAACGTTGCCACAACAGGTAACCTTCCTACGAACTCAGGAATAAGCCCAAATTTTAATAGGTCTTGGGGCTCAACATCACAGATAATATCTCCAATTTTCCTGCTGTCTGGGCCACTAACGTCAGCTCCAAAACCTATACTCTTGGTTTCTCCTCTTGAAGTAATAACTTTTTCAAGACCAGCAAAAGCACCTCCACAAATAAATAAAATATTTGTAGTATCAACTTGTAGAAATTCCTGTTGAGGATGTTTTCGCCCACCCTGAGGTGGCACAGACGCAACAGTACCCTCCATAATTTTCAAAAGAGCTTGTTGAACGCCTTCACCAGATACATCTCTTGTAATTGATGGATTATCTGTTTTACGGCTTATTTTATCAATCTCATCGATATAGACAATTCCTCTTTGCGCCTTCTCTACATTATAATCAGCTTGTTGTAATAACTTAAGAATAATATTCTCTACATCCTCTCCTACATATCCCGCCTCTGTGAGAGTGGTAGCATCTGCCATAGTAAAAGGAACATCTAAAATTCGAGCTAATGTTTGAGCTAGGAGGGTTTTGCCACACCCCGTTGGCCCTATCAACATAATGTTAGATTTTTGAAGCTCAACGTCTCCCTTTTTCGGTGAGTACCCTATTCGTTTGTAATGGTTATGAACAGCAACAGATAAAATTTTCTTTGCAGAAGTCTGCCCAATTACATAGTCATTTAATACTTCAAAAATTTCTTTTGGAGCTGGAATTGATGACTTTGCACCCTTACCCTCATTTGTCCTAACTTCTTCTTTGATGATATCCATGCATAATTCTACACATTCATCACATATAAAGACTGTTGGCCCCGCTATAAGTTTTTTCACTTCGTGCTGGCTCTTACCACAGAAAGAGCAAAAGAGTGTATTTTTATTAGATGTTGATCCGGACTTACTCATAATTAATCATATTAATACGTTTATATATTCTGCCAAGTTTTTTTATCAAAATTCAATTTTCACTATCCCTTATCTGAAGGATCAATTTCTCTCCGGTCAATAATCTTATCAATAATACCCCAATCAAGAGATTGCTCTGGCGTCATGAAATTATCTCGATCTAACGCCTTTTCTACTGAACTTATTTTTTGATTAGTATGTTTTACGTAAATCATATTCAGTCTCTTTTTAAGATCCAGTATTTCTTGAGCATGAAGAGCAATATCTGACGCTTGCCCCTGAAAACCTCCTGAAGGCTGATGAACCATAACCCTACTGTTTGGTAAACAAAATCTCATACCCTGTTCTCCGGCAGCCAACAAAAGAGATCCCATTGAAGCTGCTTGACCTACGCACATCGTCGCTATTTTTGGTCTCACGTACTGCATAGTATCATATATAGATAGGCCAGATGACACCACTCCTCCTGGCGAATTAATGTACATAGAAATCTCTTTTTTTGGGTTTTCTGCTTCTAAAAAAAGCAACTGAGCTACAACCAGAGTAGACATTCCATCATGTATAGGACCTGAAATAAATATAATTCTTTCTTTCAAGAGTCTTGAAAAAATATCATAAGCACGTTCACCTCTAGCACTTTGTTCAACAACCATTGGAACTAATGTATTCATGTATATATCATTAACGTCTTTCATTACTACTCCTTGTATTTATCCTCTAAAATTCAATTAAGCTTTTCCATTTGTTCTTTGAACTTAACAACAGACAGCTTTTTTTCCTTTAGGGTAACAGCTTCAAGTATGCTGTTTACTACTTTTTCTTCAAAAAGGGGCCCTCTTAAGGCTTGCTGAGCTTGGGGATTGGATTTAATAAACTTAAGATACTCTTGTTCCTGACCAGGATATCTCATAGACTCTTTCTCAAACGCAGCGTTCAATTCGGTTTCGGATAAATCTAACTTATTTTGCACTCCAAACTCAGCAAAAAATAAACCTACCCTTACCCGACGCTCAGCTATTTTTTTGTCTTCTTTTGAAACCTTAGGTATTTCATCTGTGTCATTGCTCTTTTTGTTATTGTCTTGATGCATAGCTATTGAATTAGCTTCAGTTGTCACTAATGACTCAGGCAATTCAAATTTTAGCTCTTTCTCAAGCTTATCCATTAATTGTTTTTTCAGTAACACTCTTGAACCATATTCAAATTCGTCTCTAACTTGCTTCTCGAGGTTTTCTTGAAGCTGTTTAAGACTTTCAAGTCCAAACTTCTTTGCTAATTCGTCATTAACCTTCGGCAAAACTGGGCTTGAAATTTCTTTAATTTTACATTTGAACTCTGCGTCTTTGCCTGAAAGCTCTTGGTTACCATAATTTTTTGGAAAAGTAACTTTCACAGTTTTTTCGTCATTTTTTTGTACACCAATCAATTGATCTTCAAAGCCGGGGATAAAACTATTTGAGCCTAGGACCAAGGGAAAGTCTTTACCAGAACCATTTTCGAAAGACTCACCCTCTATAAATCCCTCAAAATCTAAAATAACTTGATCCTTCTTCTTAGATTTTGCACCCTCCTTTTTTGCTTTATATTCGGGGCTACTTTCTTGTACACTCTTCATTGCATCATCTAAAGACTTCCTGTCTGGTTCTACAACCAAGTTGTCTAGAACCAACTTTGAAAGGTCAAACTTTGGAATCTCCGGCATACACTCGTATTCAATAGAAAGCTCTACATCATCTCCTGATTTCCACTTTTTATTAATGAGATCTATCTTTGGCTCATAGGCTGGCTTATCTCCCTTTTTCTCAAAATGATCTTTCACCGCTGTGTCAGTAGCACTTTTCATAGCTTCTGATAAAAGGGCCTCACCATGCATTTTCTTCAATAGGCTTATGGGAACTTTTCCTTTTCTAAAACCTTTCATCTGAATAGACGGTTGCTCTTTTTCTAACTGCTGATCGACTTCTTTATTCAGATCTGACGCTTTCAGCGTGAACTCGTACTTTCTTTTAAGTTTTTCATTAATAATTTCTTTGAATTTCATTTTTGCCTCAAGCTCTTGATCAGACAGGTTGTCATAAAAAACCTATAAGATAATAATTGCCAATCCGATAACGTTTTATGCAAGATTAAAAGTTTTTTTGCAATAGATTTTCAAAAAAAATTCTTTTTCTTTTTGCCGAAATATCACTATCCTCGTATTCAAGTATATTAAAAAAAAAATAAATGAAGTAATAATTTTGAGTCTACACTTAATAACTAATATGGATCGGGCCTAATAGATTGGAAAAACAAAAAACTTTTGGAGTTAAGGAGGCGCAAAATTTGTTGTCTAGCGTAACTGCTCCCTGGATCCAAGCTTTAGATCTTCAAATTAATAGTATCTCAGAATTAAAGTGTAAGTTTACTCTGAATTACAGTGAAAAACTAGTAAGAGCAGGTAACATTATTTGTGGCCAAGCTATAGTTAGTGCAGCAGATACAGCAATGATCGTAGCTGTTATCAGTGCAATCGGAAAGTACCAAGAAATAACCACAGTAGATATTTCTTGTAAATATTTACGACCGTTGCTAAGAGGAGGAGGTTCAATAGAAACAGAAATATTGAAGCTTGGTCAGCGCCTTGTCGTAGGTCGAATTACCATAAAAGATATTGAGACCAATAAATCAGCAGCAGAAATAAGTTGTACGTATGCTAGACTGTAACTAACGAATTTTAAGAAATACCAAATCCGAAATTAAGGTTGCACAAATGCTCCGTGGTAAGAAAAATATTAAAACTCAATATTCCAGAAAAACTGAATTTGGCGTCTCTTCAATGGTTAGTAGGCTTAAAACTGTAGGGATGTTAAAACCCATGGAGGCTTTAAAAAGAGCTGATCCTAATAAATGGCACTATGGCCAAGCATTTGATCCCGCAAAGATAGAAAGCAACTATTCTTCGTTTATAAAAATCTTAACTAGCTTGGATGTAGAAATCTTATGGATGACGCCCAAACACAATGAAACCGCTGACTCTATATTTACTTATGACCCATCATTTATGACACAAAAAGGAGCAATTTTGTTATCACCCGGGAAATCACTTAGAAAAGGGGAAGAAAAAATCCATGAGGAGTTCTACAAAAATAATAATATTCCTATAATAGGAAAATTATCTGAATTGGCAATTGCTGAAGGTGGAGATATGTTTTGGTTAGATAGAGAGACCCTAGTGATAGGAAAAGGCTTCAGAACTAATCAAATTGCAATTGAACAAATGAAAAGCATTTTAAGCGAAATTAATGTGGAGGTTGTATCCTTTGATCTTCCTTTCTTTTTTGGACGAGAGGCTTGTCTACACATGATGTCTCTCATCAGTATAGTTGATGAAAAAAAAGCTCTTGCGTACATTTCTCTTATGCCTGTAGGTTTAGTACAATTACTTGAGAAAAAAGGTTACGAGCTAATTGAAGCACCAGAAGATGAGTTCATTTCTAGTGAAGGCCTAAATATTAATGTGCTTGCTATTAAACCTGGAATTTGTGTGATGATCTCTGGCTGCCCTAGAACAAAAAAGGCTCTAGAAAAAAACGGAGTTACTGTTTATACGTTCGACGGTGACGCTTTGTGCATTGGTTGTGAAGGAGGTCCTACCTGTTTAACGAGACCAATATTAAGAGTGTAATAGTAACCCATCTACCTACAATACAATAATTTTAAACTTTAAAGGTTTGGTTTTTGGCATATGTGACAAAGAACTCAAAACTTGAAGGATTAGCCATAGATTCTCTGTTTACAACAGTTTTGGGGTCTGAACCAAGTAGAAGTTTTTTAATAGGAACCTCCAACTTTTTGCCAGATAAGGTTCTTGGCACTTCATTAATTTTTATGATTTTATCTGGTATAAACCTAGCTGATATGGAGTTCTTTATCGCACCACTGATTTTTTCTTTTAAACTGTTAGACAATGCGATTTCGGGATATAAAACTACAAACAGTGTCATATTACTTTCTCTGTTTAAGTATTCCAGGTCAACAACAACGCTATCCATTACTTCTGAAAGTGCTTCTACAGCTCGATAAATCTCAGATGACCCTAATCTAAGACCTCTCCTATTTATTGTTGCGTCTGATCGTCCATATATTACTGACCCTCCGTAATCAGTGAATTCTATCCAATCTCCATGTTTCCAGACACCTGGAAATGTTTCAAAATAACTTTCTTTTAATCTTTTATTTTGTTTATCACCCCAAAAATAGAGTGGCATGGAAGGCAAAGGCTTTGTGCACACTAACTCTCCTACCTTCCCTACCACAGAATTTCCATTGTCATCAAACGCATATACTGAGCAACCCAAGGACTTCGATTGCATTTCTCCTTCTCTAACATCTAAAAGCGGGTTGCCGATTACAAATGCGCCAGCGAAGTCTGTTCCTCCGGATAAAGGTGCTAACCAAATATCTGATTTAACTTTCTGGTATATCCAGTTGTACCCTTCTTGACTTAATGGCGAGCCAGTTGCTCCCAAAGATCTAAGTTTATCAAAATTAAACTTATTCTTCGGTACAATGTTCGATTTCATGCAAGCCGTAAAGAAAGCTGCTCCAGCACCAAAATAAGTGAGTTTTTCTTCATCAACTTTTCTCCATACCTCTAAAAAATCTGGATAATTTGGAGCAAAGTCAAACATTGCAATTGAGCATTTTCTAAGTAAAGCCAATAACTGAACATTCCACATTATCCAACCTGAGGATGTAAGCCAACAAAAATGGTCATTTTTAGTGATGTCCATGTGGAGAGATTGCTTTGTCATCTCTATCAATATCCCTCCGTGACCATGAACTATAGGTTTTGGATTGCCAGTAGTACCGGAGGAATATACTATCCAAAGAGGATGATCAAAAGGTAGCATCTCTATTTCGGTTTCTCCCCTGAGACGCATTATATTGTTCCATTCTAATTGCTTTTTAGTTAATGAATTATCCTTAATTTTAACTAGAATTGTATCAGATAGCGATGGTAATTTTTTTATTATATTCCGTAAACTATTGACTTTATTAATAATTTTACCCGCATATACATAGCTGTCCTGACAGATAAGCACTTTGGGCTTTATTTGCTTGAATCGATCTAAAATTGCGTTTTCGCCCATGTCTGGAGCACAGAGAGACCAAATTGCACCTATGCTTGCAGTTGCACAAAAAGAAATCAGGGAATGGGGCGTGTTTGGAAGTATTGCGACAACGCGATCCCCTTTTTGGACTCCAAGTTCTTTAAACTTTACAACAAGCGAATTTGTCTTTGATATTAACTCCTCCCAGGTCAATACTCCGTCACCTAGGGTCTCAGAGCGAAAGGAAATGGCAGTATTATCTCTAATCTCTTGATAATTATTAAAAATTTCGTAAACTATGTTTACATTTGCTCCTTTAAACCACGAGGCCCCAGGCATCTTTTCTTTATCAAGGACTTTAGAAAATGTAGTGCTTGACCTTAAACCAAAATAATCCCAAATACTTTTCCAAAACCCTTCCAAATCGTTCACGCTCCATTCCCATAGTTCGTTGAAATCTTCGAAACAAAGATTACGGTCATCTCGTAACCAATCCATAAAACATTTCATACTTGATGAATTTTTTCTTTTAGCAGAGGGTTTCCATATTATTTTTCTCGAACTCATTTAGATCCATAATTTTAAAATTTTTCAACTACTGGTGTTTACCCAATTTTTCAAAAAATCAGTGAGATAGAAAATTGTTACGGCAAAATTTTAGCAAATTAGAATAATCTGACAAAGAACTTTTTGGCTTGGTTCTTATAAATACGAAAAGAATGAAATCTATTATAGTTACCTGATTGGAAGAGCTCTTCAAAAGGATGGTAGAGAGATCTTAAAAGATTATAATGAAATGTAAATATTTATAATTCGTTTTACAAAGGTAAAAAATATGGAATACGTTGCATTTGATAGAGATACATATAAATCTTTTAAGAATATTAAAGATAGTAAACGTTTGCACATGCTGAACCTGATAAAGCTTAAGGAAGAAGCTATTTACCCAGATGGCTTCATTACAACAGGTTCTGAAGCATACATGCGTTATGGAGAAGAAAGTGAACCCGTTTTTAAAAGATTGGGAGGATCGATTGTATGGAGAGGAGATATGTTAATTGGATTGATAGGTCCAGCTGATGAGAAATGGGATATATGCTTTATTGCTGAGTATCCAACTGTTGAATCGTTTGTATTAATGCAAAGAGACAAGACTTATCAAAAGGCGGTACTACACAGACAAATTGCAGTCAAAACCTCAAGACTGATTAGAATGGCTCCTAAAAAAACTGGAGAGAACTTCGCTGGCTAAAACAATAGAAGTGCCTAGGAGTATGTTGCGGGTGATATACATTTAAACGCCCTTTAGATGCACCACTAGCGACTGAAATACAGTAACAGTAGTAGCTTAGGTATATCCATGCTCAAGTCAATAGGTACGGAAACGTTTCACGGTTGACGAGACCCTTCCCACTCATGGGACATAGGGGGTATAAACGTAGTGTGTTACTGGAGTATGTAGCAGAAGGGAACTATTATTTTTTATAGCTGCTATATTTCTCTGCATAACTTTATTTTTTGGTATTGATATACTCAAGAAATTATCGAGGCTAGGCAAGTTCAAGTACTACTTTTCCGTTAGAACTGTTCAACTTATGCTCTGGAACAATCATTAGATCTCCTGATGATTTACCTGCAACTCCAAGACCATTTGAGTCAAACTCACTAGAGTGGTACCTGCCACGTTTGGTACAGGCGAATGGCACTTTAGGATCTCCTGTTAGACCGATGGCTTTTCCTTTATGAGGGCAGGTCAATTCAACAATCAGGTAGTCTTTATCTCTACGCATTACCGCAACAAATTGCGTCTGTCCAGTACCTGCATAGTCTGCACTATCATTCGGGCGGGCAATTACACTAACATCTCCAGGTTTAAGTTGTGAAATATCAATGCTCGCGGGACCATTTCCAAGTCGCAGAACTTGTTTAAGCCCCATTGGAATATCAGTTGGGATATTAGCCCAACCAGTTAAATCTGCAGTCGTTGCTGCTTTGAGCACAGCTGGACATAAAAATGTGGCTGTGCTCGCAAGACTGACAATTACATGACGACGAGAAATTTTTTTCATATTCAGGTTATCCTTTCTTTGTTATCCATATGTTTCTAAATGTTTTGTCACGGTCTATAAAACTATGTTTAATCGTGCCCAAGACATGGAGACCAAGAACTATGAATAAGACCCATTTTAATGCAAAGTGAGCTTCCATGAACAAGTCCCCTGAGTCAGATCTGGCAAAGGCAACATTAATGGGAAACAACAGCTCAGAGTTTCTGAGGCCCGACGCCGTAACGTAGCCAGTAACGACGTAAGCAATAAGAAGTGCATATAGCGTGATTTTAACTAATGCTCCTAGTATCTTTTCCCACCATACATGATCAGAATCAGGTGGACCAACTCCGAAAACTAGCCTTACTGCGATCCAGATAAAAACAAGAACTAAAAGGAGCTGTCCGCCCCACTGATGAAAGATCAATGCATTTGAACCAACAATTTTATAACTATATAACAGTCCAGAAGTGGCCAAAGCGAACATTAGCACGGCAGTTGTCCAGTGTAATACTATTATTCCAAAAGAATATCTCATTTCACCCGCTTTTTTTACAGTACTCTTAAATCCCAAAAAAATCTTCTATCTAGGCCGCCATATTTTAGCCAATGAAAGAAAAAATTATGTTAAACTTTAATAACCCAGTTCTTCGATCTTGCTCCAAGCTTTTTAATAATACCTTTTCTACTATTTAACTACAGAAACAGATCTATATTGGAGATAGTATAGATCGGTAACTTGACAAGAGACTAACAGCCATTTCCGGATTATCATTTGGTATGCCCTCAAATGTATGAAGCACACGGGGAGTGCAGGTGATATGTTCTTGGAGTGTGCAGCAGATGGAATGTTTGGTAAACTTGTAACTCGGATAAAATTTGGTTAAAGTTAATTTGTCAAAAAAAAAATGATGTTTTAAATATGGCTCTTCACTTACAGCCGTAGTTTCTAAGTAATATTTTTGTTTGAAACGTTTGAGATTAGGGTTTTTTAATTAGATTAACAATTGATAAAAAAGTGATCGTAAATGAGTGAAAATGTAGTGAAATTAGAAAATGATTTTAATCAAGTTATAGAAAGAAAAATTGCAGTTATCTTTGTTACTGACGTTGTAGGTTTTAGCAAGTCAATGGAGAAAAACGAAGATGAGACTTTAAGAAGTTTTAGAGTTTGTAAGGATATATTAGATAAATTATTTACTGAACATGGTGGAAGAATTTTCAATACTGCCGGAGATTCTGTTTTAGCTGAATTTCAAAGTGCCGTCTCAGCAGTAATTTGTGCTAATGAATTTCAAAAACTTTTAAAAGAGAGAAATAATTCAGTTTCTGATGACGCAAAAATGCACTTCAGAATTGGTCTTAATATGGGTGATGTTATAGTTGAAGGTGAAAATCTATACGGTGATGGAGTTAATGTTGCCGCAAGATTGGAAGCATTATCACAGCCTAGTGGTGTTTGTTTATCTAAAAGCATAATGGATTTTGTAAATAAAAAGACAGAACTACTTTTTAATGATCTTGGGGAACAACAAGTAAAAAATACATTTGTTCATGCATATGACTTAGATATCCCTGATCTTGAAAAGCGTTCTAATATAGATGAAAAAGTTACGGCAGCTGCCTCTGCAAAAATAAATGAAGGTAGTGTTCCTCCAACTGTAGCTGTTTTGCCATTTGCTAATCTTAGTACGGATCAAGAACAAGAATTTTTTGCTGATGGTATAACAGAAGATACAATTTCTTATTTTTCAAAATCAAAGACATTTCCTATTGTTTCATTAAATTCGGTGATGAAATATAAAAACTCTAAAGAAGCAACTAAAGACATAGCAAATGGTTTGAATGCTAATTATCTAGTGCAAGGGAGTATTCGAAAAGGTGGAAATAAAGTAAGAATATCGGCTAAGCTTACAGATGCTTTAAACGATGTTCAAATTTGGTCTCAAACTTGGGATAGATCTTTAGACGATATTTTTGAAGTGCAGGATGAGGTATCTCAAAAGGTTTCAGCTTTAGCTTTACCTGCAATTATATTAAACGAACAAAACAAACTAAATAATAAGGACTTGAAAATTTTTAGTGCTTGGGATGAGTATCTTCATTCATTGAATTCTTATGATAAAAGTAGTGAAGCTAAAAATGTTGAAAAGAAAATTAAATATCTTTACGAAGCAATTGAGCATGCAGAGAAATCAATTGCTTTAAATAGAAATTTAACGGATGCATATAATGTTCTTGCTTCGTGCTTAGTCTTTCTTCGGTTAGAATCTTCTCTTCAACACGATCGTGAGAAAAATGAAGCTCGATACAGAGAGGTAGCAGAAAAAAGTTATAGTCTTGATCCTAATAATCCTGACTCTGTGTTGAATCTTGCATTTCTGTTTAGGATTTCAAATGATGAAACAAAATATAGAGAATTTGTTAGCAAAGCTGTTGAAATAAATCCTCACCATTCGAGATCACTTCAAGCTAAAGGCATGCTTTACTTAAAAGAGTGTGATTACGATAATGCAATTGATTTATTTAATAGAGCAAATGAAAGTAATCGTAAGGCAGTGCCATTTTATGAAACAATGCTTTTATTCTGTTATCTAGGAAAGAATGATTGGCTGAATGCTAATCAGTCTGTTGATAGAAGCATGAGAGAAAATGATCACAGCAGATATCATGCATTTAAAGCTGTTGTTTTGGCTAATGAGGGTAAAATCGAAGAAAGCAGAAAGTGGCTTAAAAAATATCAAGAAAATAGACCTGAAATCAAAACTATAGAAGACTATGAAAAGGTTATTCCGGAGCTTAACCAACAAATTAAAGATATTCTTTTGGATGGAATGAGAAAAGCCGGCCTTAAATAATATTTAAATGATGAAATTTCTCACTGAAGGTACTGAATGGGAATTAAAAGCATTAAAAGGTGGTAGTGTCTTTTTAGCATTAGTTGCTGTTTATAGCCTCCTCAATCAGAGCTATGACATAGCAAATGCTCGGGTTCCTTTGATAAAAGCATTTACAGTTTTCTTTCCTTTTTTCTGGCTGATCTTATCTTTCATCGGCTATAAGTACGTTACTAATAGAAACTACGCCATCTTTCTCATATATTTTCTATTGCTAGTCCATATTTCTATGTTTATTCGCAATGATTTTCAAGGCTACATTTACAACATGGTGTATGCAGACAAGGAGAGCGCCTTTGCCGGTATGGGGAAATGGACCGATTATGTTTTTATAAATGTTCCAATTTTTCTATTAATATCACTATTTTTTTTAAGGCTATGGGCTGTTGTGTTAAATGTAATATTAACTATACTCCCACTATTTTTTTACCTGACTATTCACATCAGTCACCCAAAAACTTTTTTATCAGAAGATTATTTTAATGTTCTTGTGATTGATCCCATGGCAATTAATTCATTTATTTTGATGGATAATATTACAATCTTGAGCTTTTTTACGATTGGACTTTTTATTATCTTTTTCTTTTTCCAGGCTGTCATTGCATCGGTAAAGAAAACAGAAAGGGCTAATATAGTTTTGGGGCGTTATTTTTCTCCGGATATAAAAGACGAGATAGAAAAAACAGCAAGTACTTTTGAAAACCAGAGTTCAAAAGATCTAGATATTGCAATAATGTTTACCGATATTGTGGGTTTCACAAAGCTTTCTGAAAAAATGGATCCAAAAGATGTTTTACTTTTGCTATCTGAATATCAAACAATGATGGTAGATTCTATCTTTGCGCATAAAGGCACAGTCGATAAGTTTATTGGTGATGCAGTTATGGCAAACTTCGGAACACCTAAGTCTTCAGGAAATGATGCCCAAAATGCTTTCAATTGCGCATTGGATATGAATGAAAGGCTAAAGAACTGGAATCAGCTAAGAAAAGAGAAAGGACTGCAACAACTATCGCACAGAATTGGTATCCACTATGGCAGGTGTGTTTTTGGAAATATTGGAAGTAAATTGCGGACAGAATTTGCTGTTATTGGAGATCCTGTAAATGTGGCGAGCAGAATATGTGACTCTTGTAAAGAATTCGATACAAATTTTGTAGTAAGTAAAGAATTTGCAGACAAAATAATTTTACCGAAAAAGTATAAAAATATAAAAAATTTTAAAATAAGAGGACGGAAAAAAGGGATAGACTTAGTAAAGATTTACGACTGACTAACCCATCTGCTGCACACTCCAAAAAACTACAACGTGAGTACCTTTTAGTGTCCCATGCCTACCATAGCTAAAATAAAACAAGAAGACAATCTAAGCACGTAGTAACATGCAATATTAAAAATAAAGTTTTTACGGATAGAGCGCAAGTAAGTTCCTAGCTATTTAATCTCTCCGCCACATTGTGTGTTTATATATCTATAATCTCGACAGCTTTTTCAGTAGCCACTTCCATCTCCACCATTATATGCTGCTATTCAGGCTACGGTTAATTTGTATTTAACGTAATCCATTACATTTCCCGAAAATTCTTCTGTAATATTAGTTACCTTTTAGTTTATCTTTAACGGTTAGAAAGACAAATATAGCTAGAAATACTCTAATGAATAAAATAACACTTAGCTCATCAAAGCTAGGATATAAATTAAGGTAAAGATAACCATCCTTCATAACTATCCAATAAAGATCAAAATATCCCTCGTATTTTGTATAACCAATTACTTGGGAAAGTAATCCAAAGGAAATAGCAATCCAAAGATTAGAATAAAATTCCTTCCCAAATATATTTTTAAAAATAGATTCTAATCGGCTTGCCATCTGAAACCTTCATCTATACAAAATAAACGCCCAAATCTACACTTGCTATCACTTCGACAAACCTTTTCATGCTTGCTATTTTCCCAACATTCGGCTGTGACAGCAGAACCATACTTATCGGTAAATCGGTCCCATGTATCTCCAACCGATAAAAGTACAATCGAAGGTAAAATAAATGCAACAAATATTATCGTTACGAATGCTATGCCAAAGCCATCATTATTTTCTTCCATCTGAAATCCTTTTTCATTTGCATGCAGAGCAATTAAGTTCGTTTAACTATTTGTCAAAGAGATTAAGTTAGCTTTTGTATAAAAAACACCCCATCTGCTGCATCCTCCAAGAACATACTACGTAAGTACCCCCACTGTCCCATGCGTGGAAGGTGTCACTTAAACTGTAAAACAAACTGTGAAACAAATCGTGCCTATTGACATGAATACGGAGATACCTAAGTTACTGTTATTGCTGTATTTCATTTGCTAGTGGTGCATTAAAAGGGCATTTAACTGTATATCACCCGCACCATAATCATGATCTTATTAGACCTAAAGCACTGATTTATAGGCATTTAATGATATTTATGCAATTAGGTGTGAAACAAAATGATAACTCAACTTTATGCATCTTTGGCGACTGGTTTCTTTCTTCTTCTTACAGTAAGAATATTCGCCATTAGAGGAAACCCACTATTCAACTTTATAAGTTATGGAAAAGATGATGAAGAAATAGTCCATAGAGTTGTGAGAGGTCATGGCAACTTTATTGAGTATGCTCCATTATTTTTTATCTTACTTTATCTTGCTGAGGAAGCTGGAACGCATAATCATATACTTCATAGTCTAGCTATTATGTTCATGATTGGACGATTAATGCACGGTATCCTATTTTCTTTCATGTTAAGGAAAAGCATTATTCTCCGAGGGGGAGGTATATTTCTTACAATGTTGGCACTTGGGTTAGTTGGACTTCTCAATTTTGTTCAGTATGTTGCTATCTACTTTTAAAATCCACTTACTAAGTACATTTAAATCATAACCTTTGCCATATGTCTGCCCTATTCCAGAAGTAATCCACCCCCCTAACCTATCAATAATGTCAAAAGGACATTCAACATTACGCAGTCTATCTCTAAAGCTATGCCTAAATGAATGAATGACACAGTTTTCTGGAACAAATGGCTTAAGCCATTTGTTTAAAGCTGCTGATGCAGAATTAGCATTTGAAAAGTGATCATCAGTATATCTTGGAAAAGCAAACTTAAACGGACTTCCATTGTTTTTAATTCTGTTTGCTGCCCATAGTGACATACCTATCAAAGGAACTTCTTTTTCGCTACCTACAGTCTTTAAGCTTCTCAATGGGTGAGGTTTGACTTTTATATGGGGAATTGAGTGATCAAGTACTAGATCGTCTTTAGCAAGCCCAGTTGCTTCACCTAATCGCAAACCACTATCGCAGAGTAACGCTACCAACCAACGCATGTCATCATCTAACCGATGACATTCTGCTTTTATTATTTCTATATTTTTTTTGGGGAATAGGTTGTCTACCCTCACCATTGAAAACACTAGGCATAAAGGTCTTAGAGAAAGCGTTGGAACACTCCAACCCCATTTCAGTTATACAGATATTAATAATTGATCTGATTGTTGAAAATACTCTCTTAACAGTATTCACTCCCATACCCTTCTCTGATAACCAATCACGAAACTGTCCTGCTTCTTTAGAGGAATAAGCAGACAAAGGTTTGTCTCCTAACAAACTCGTTACATATCTGATATTTCTTTTTGCTGTCCTAAAAAATACTTGATCTTTACCCTGCCCTTTCAATTTAAGATAAAGCTCAAGAGCTTCAGTTAAGCACACACCTTCATGATAAGATGAACTACTTGGCTGTGACTATACTTTTATTTGAGGAATGTCTAAATTCTGAAGTCTCAACTCCAACCAATAATCTACTAGCTTCTGCTCAATTGATCTTGAGAGTCATCTAGCAGTATTGATGGATTTGGTTTTTAAGCTAAAGCAAAGTCTTTTGATTGCATAGAAATCACTAAGATCGCATGGCACTCGTCTAATGTAATAGTACACACCATTACGGTTCATAATGTGATTAATACCATAATTGTTTCTCATTTTGTTTCATACCTAATTGAACAAACATCATTAAATGTTTATAAATCAGTGCTTTAGGTCTAATAAGATCATGATTATGGTGCGGGTGATAGGACTTGAACCTACACGCCCTAAGGCGCCAGAACCTAAATCTGGTGCGTCTACCAATTTCGCCACACCCGCGTATTAAATAATTAATAGCAACAATAATGAAAATTAAAATAAAAAAAACTACTTTCATTATTTTTTACAGTGTAAGACAAGACACACTAAAATATGATTTCATTTAGCCTAATTTTTAGGCATATGGAGAAATATTAATCAGTTTCCTGCAAAAATTCAGTTTTTTTATTCGAGACAGATTTTGTTAATTGAATTTTTTTCTTCAAAGCCAAATATGTGGACACAGGGAGTTTTGTTATGAAAAAAATTGAAGCGATTATAAAGCCTTTCAAACTGGATGAAGTCAAAGAAGCGCTTCAAGAATTTGGAGTTCAGGGTTTAACAGTAACTGAAGCAAAGGGATTTGGAAGACAAAAAGGTCACACCGAATTATATCGTGGGGCGGAATATGTCGTCGATTTTCTGCCAAAGATAAAAATAGAAATTGTTGTTGCAGATGAGATTTATGAGAATGTGGTGTCAACAATTACAGAGAAAGCAAAAACTGGGAAAATTGGAGATGGGAAAGTATTTGTTACAGACGTATTGAATGCAGTCAGAATACGTACTGGTGAGGATGGCGAAGACGCGCTTTAATAAGAACTTTAATTCAAACTTTAAAAGGGGTTATTTATGACTATTAAAAAAGTACTAAATGAAATTAAGAAAGGCGATTATGAATACGTTGATATGAGGTTTACCGACCCTAGAGGAAAGCTTCAACACGTTACAGTAATGGCTTCCGAAGTAGACGAAGGTTTCCTGAAAAGTGGATGGATGTTCGATGGATCCTCCATAGCTGGCTGGAAGTCAATTAACGAGTCTGATATGAAACTAATGCCAGACCTTGATTCCGGTTACCTTGATCCATTTTATTCTGAAAAAACATACTGCTTGCACTGCAATGTCGTGGAACCGGAAAGCGGAAAACTATACGGAAGAGACCCGAGAAGTACAGCCGTAAAGGCAGAGGATTTCCTAAAGAAAACTAAAATCGGAACAAAGGCATTTTTTGGACCCGAAGCGGAATTCTTTCTTTTCGATGACGTTAAGTTTTCAAACTCAATGAATAAGGTTAGTTTCGAAGTTGATGCTATGGATGCATCATGGAATACAGATACAAGTTATGATATGGGTAATATGGGTCATAGACCAGGCGTTAAAGGTGGATACTTTCCAGTAAATCCAACCGATGCCGGTCAAGATATTAGATCGGAGATGTTGTCTACGATGAAAAGAATGGGAATGAAAGTTGATAAACATCATCACGAAGTAGCTTCATGCCAGCATGAGCTTGGTCTTGTCTTTGATTCATTGAAAGCACAGGGAGATAATCTTCAAAAATATAAGTACGTAATCCAAAATGTAGCTCACTCTTACGGTAAATCGGCTACTTTTATGCCTAAGCCAGTTGCCAATGACAATGGGACTGGGATGCATACAAACATGTCAATATGGGATGGAAACAGCCCTATTTTCGCTGGTAAAGAATATGCAGGCTTATCAAAAAATGCGCTATACTATATAGGCGGAATACTGAAGCACGCGAAGGCATTGAACGCTTTCACAAACCCCTCTACAAACTCGTATAAGAGACTAATACCTGGGTTTGAAGCTCCCGTCTTACTCGCCTATTCAGCCAAGAATAGATCTGCTAGTATCAGAATTCCCTACGTAGAGTCATCTAAAGCAACTAGAGTAGAGGCTAGATTCCCAGATCCAACGGCCAATCCATATCTTTCGTTTGCAGCATTGTTAATGGCTGGATTGGACGGAATAAAGAACAAAATTGATCCAGGGGAGGCTGCAACCAAAGATTTATATGACCTACCTCCAGACGAATTAGCTTCTATTCCCACAGTTTGTGGTAGCCTCAGGGAAGCTTTGAATAGCTTGGAAAATGACCACGAATTTCTTCTTCAAGGAGATGTCTTTAACGTAGATCAGCTTGAAGGATACATGGATCTTAAATGGGAAGAAGTATATGCTGTCGAACATACACCTCATCCAGTCGAGTATGGGCTATATTATTCGCTTTAAAGTTTTTAAACACTTAGAAAGGCGTAAGCAAGCTCTTACGCCTTAAAGCTTCTTGCACGTTTTACTATTAATTTTGAAATGATTGATGTAACGTTGTCCCGTTGTATCTTAGAGGCCTTATACTATTACTAATTCAAAGCAAGCATATGACGCTTCTTCAATAGAGGTTCTTGAAGGACTAGAGCCAGTCAGGAAACGCCCGGGTATGTATATTGGGGGCACGGATAGCAAAGGTCTTCACCACCTTGTATCTGAAGTGTTAGACAACTCCATGGATGAAGCCGTGGCTGGCTTCGCGACAAAAATTGATATCGAGTTTATATCTGAAGAAGAAATATCTATTTCTGATAATGGCAGAGGAATACCAATAGATTTTCATCCAAAATTTCCAGACAAAACTGCCCTTGAGGTTATTTTTTGCACTTTACATGCGGGAGGAAAGTTTTCCGACAAAAATTATTTGACTTCCGGTGGGTTGCATGGTGTAGGAATTTCTGTTGTTAATGCTCTATCAGAAAAGCTAACCGTAGAGGTGGTAAAAAACAGAGTTTGTTATTCTCAGAGTTTCTCAAAAGGCATGCCAGTAGGTAAGCTCCTAAAAGTAGGAGAAAAAAAAATTAAATCTGGTACGAAAATTACATTTTCTCCAGATAAAACAGTATTTAGTGGTAACAAATTTTTTAATCCAGAGAAAATATATGAACTAGCTAAATCTAAGGCTTATCTATTTTCTGGGGTAACGATTGACTGGAAGGCGCCAAATATTGGAGAAAATAATCTAAATAAAATACCAAAATCAGAGAGGTTTCACTTTGAAAATGGACTGATGGATCTAGTTAGATCCAATACGGCGGTAGAATACAATATTACAAATGATTATTTTGTTGGGGAGGTAGATTTCAAAGAAAAATTTGATTTAGATGAAAAAGGGTCCATTCACTGGTGTGCTTGCTTCAATTCCTATAACCCCGTTATCAAGTCATTTTGTAATACAATTCCAACTAGCGAGGGAGGGACACACCAGACTGGCTTTCTAAATGCAATTGCTAAGGGATTTAAGTCGTACGTTGAGATTATAGGAGATAAAAAATTTTCTGCGATAAATAAAGACGACGTACTAGAAATTTTATCTAGCTCAATATCAGTCTTTGTTGAGCAACCTCAATTTGTTGGACAGACAAAAGACAAACTATCAAATTTGGAAGTACAAAAAAAAGTTGAAAGCATAATAAAGGATCGGTTCGAAAATTGGTTGGCAAATGATAAATCTAGAACACTGTTGTTACTTGAAAATCTTCGAATGAGGGCAGAAGAGAGAATAAAGACTAGACAAAAAAAAGAGACTCTTAGAAAAACACCATTAAAAAGGCTTATGCTTCCAGGAAAACTTGCAGACTGTTCTATATCAGACAAAGATGGAACGGAACTTTTTCTAGTTGAGGGAGATAGCGCTGGTGGGAGTGCCAAGCAGGCAAGAAATAGGGCTACCCAAGCCATTCTCCCTTTAAAAGGAAAAATTTTAAATGTTGTAGGCTCCAGCAACAAAAAAATCTCGGAAAATCAAGAGATTGATGATCTTTGCAAAGCATTGGGTGTAAAATTAAGTTCCCCGCATGACATAAGCAATCTACGGTATGAAAAAATTATTATAATGACTGATGCTGATGTTGACGGGGCACATATTGCTTCTCTTCTAATAGCGCTTTTCCATACGAGACTTCCAAAAATTATCGAAGATGGCCACCTATTTGTCGCGGTACCTCCTCTCTACAAAATTTCATACAAAGATGTAATATATTATGCAAATAGTGATGAAGAAAAAGAAGCATTATTAGAGAAGTTGAGTTCATCAATGGATAAAATCCAAATAAGCAGATTTAAAGGTTTAGGAGAAATGAACCCCTCGCAACTCAAAGAGACAAC
Organism: uncultured Alphaproteobacteria bacterium; assembly: GCA_902537215.1. Taxonomy (GTDB): domain Bacteria; phylum Pseudomonadota; class Alphaproteobacteria; order Rhodobacterales; family Rhodobacteraceae; genus CACIJG01. The sequence continues at coordinate 49,267 of CACBAM010000006.1, read as the reverse complement.
TATGGACATTAAAACAAGACGCTTGATACAAATAAGCTTGAATCTAAGATTCCTAAAAGAGACAAATGAACTTGTTGACAATCTGATGGGCAAAAACCCTGAATATAGATTTAACTTTATATCAAAAAATGCTAAGTCATTAGATGAGTCTTTAATACTGTAGTTTATACCTTGGATGAACAACTAAATAAGTTTGTGTTAGCAACTCAAAATCCACCAGTTATGGAGGTGAGAGAGTGGCTAAAACTTCATAGGAAATCTAAAAAACCGCTCTTGAATCTTAGCCAAGCTGCTCCGATGTCTCCACCTCCTGACAACTTACTGAAATATCTTTCCGAACAATCTCTTTTAACAGAAAATCATTTATATGGAAATGTTCTTGGTGATATTCCTTTAAGAGAGGAGATAGTTAATTTATGGAATGAAGAGTATAGCTCTTCGATTTGCGTTAATAACGTGGCTATAACTTCTGGTTGCAATCAGGCTTTTTGCGCTGCGATATCTACAATTGCCACTGCAGGAGACTCTATTCTTGTACCCGTTCCTTGGTATTTTAATCATGAAATGTGGTTAGCAATACAAGGCATAAATATCATACCTATACCCTGTGATATAAATATGCTTCCTGATATTCAGACAGCCAAGAAACTTATAGACAAAAAAACAAAAGCGATTGTTATAGTTACCCCTAATAACCCAACAGGTGTTGAATATCCTTCTAAACTAGTTAGAAATATTAGCAATCTAGCTAGGGAAAATAATTTGAAATTGGTAATTGATGAAACCTATAAGAACTTTGGTAATAAACAAAGTAACATTCTTTATAAAGGAAAATGGGATGAACACATAATACAACTTTATTCTTTTTCAAAGGTATATAGATTGACAGGACACCGCGTGGGTCTAATGGTTGCGTCCGAGTCATTTATAAAGCAAGTAGAAAAATTTCTTGATACCACTACTATTTGTCCAAATAGATTGGCTCAAAAGGCAGCATATTTTGGCTTGCTTAACTTGCGAGAGTTTATAGTAAAAGAAAAGTTAAAGATAGAAAAACTCAAAGATACTTTTGAAAAAGAGCTAAAAAATATTGAAAACTGGTCACTGTTGGGTATCGGCGGTTATTTTGCGTATCTAGGTTATAATTCAAAAATGGACTCTATATCAATCGCCAAAAAACTTTTAACTGAACAAAACATACTTTCGATACCAGGCGACATGTTTTTTCCTAAGTCAAAAAACCTCTTTATAAAAGAGAAACGCTCAATTAGAATTGCGTTTGCAAATTCTACATATGAAGAAATAATTGATCTGTTCAAAAGACTCAGAAATTTTGTTTTATAAAAGTAAAGTTTAATAGGAGAAAGTGTGGCTAGCCTCAAAGGAAATATCAGTAAGTTTTTTGCATGGATAATGGTATCCATCGTAATAATAAGCTTAGCAGGATTTGGAATTCAAGATGTGATTTTGGGCTCTACCGGACGAAACATAGCTACTGTAGGAAAAGAAAAAATATCTATCAATGAATTTTTAAGAAGTGTAGAAAATGAGATTGTTAATTTTTCTAAAGAAAACAACGTAAATTTAACCATAGAAGAAGCAAAAAATTATGGCTTAATAAATAAAGCTTTAAACGATCTTATAGCAAAAAAAATTTTTGATGATCTTTTAAAAGATAACGAAATCTCTAGAGAGGATACAAGTATTGCAGAATATATAAAAACAGTTGATACCTTCAAAAATATAAGTGGAGATTTTGATGTCGAAAAATACAAGCGATATGTAACTGCAACTGGAGAAGATATTAAGGAGTTCGAAGAAACTTTAAAGGATGATCTTGTCAGAGAGCTTATACTTGACGTTTTCGAAGCACCCACAAAAATTGATACTATAATGATCGAGAAATCTATAGCTCATTATTTCCAAAGCAGATATGTCTCGTTCATAGAACTTCAAGCAAACACCTTTAGGAAAGCATCAAAGAAACCCAACAGTACAGATATTTCGAAATATTTTGAAGAGAGAAAAGATCAATTTAAGTCTCCAACTAAGAAAATATTCCAAATTGGATATATAGATTTTAAAAAATTTGCTGACCAACAGAACATAGATACCAAGTTAATTAAAGACTACTATAACGAAAATATGGCTAGTTTTCGAACAGAAGAGAAGCGTCTTATTGACATTCTATATTTTTCCAATACAGACAATGAAAGCGATAAACGTATCCAAGATTTAAAATCCAACCCAAAACTATTCAACGAGGAGATTTCCGCCAGAGGCTTAAAAACAGATGACGTTACTTTAGGCTATCTTAATAAGTCAAGCTCTATGGACAATGACAACCTCAGGGAACTATTTGATAAAGAAAATATCGGGACTTATGGTCCTTATAAGACAGATTTAGGCTCGGCAATTTATAGAATAAGAGAGATTGTGGCGGAGAGTGAGACAACTTTTTCTGATGCTGAAAGTGAAATAAGAAATCTACTTGCTTCTGAGAAGGCTAAAAATGAAACTTTTAAAATCCTAGAAAATCTCAATAATGAAGTTGCTGCTGGGCAGACTTTAGAAGATTTAGTATCAAGATTTTCAATTTCAATAGAGTTATTAGAAATCGAAAACGATGAATTACCGGATAGGTTTAAAAGGGATGCGAACGCGAAACCATTATTCGACAATGCAAGTGATCAAATTACTGAATTCACAGTATTAACTGATAATTCATTACTTGCCGTAAAACTAGACAAAGAAATAAAATCGAGAAGTTTAGATTTGACAGAAGTGTCAGAAGACATAGCGAAGATTTTGCAAAAAGAAAATATACTTATTGCGGCAAAAGCTTACTTCGATACAAAACTAAATGCAAAGAACAAAAGCTTTCTAAACCAATTATTTGAAATGAATAGTCGTGAAGAGATATTTGTAGAGATAAAGAATAAAAAAGTTTTTAGGTTTAATCTAGACACTAAAATGACTCCAGAACTTATGGAGGGAATATTTTCTTTAGAAGAAAAAGAATTTTTACTCTTCTATGATGACTCTAAACTGTTTCTAGCATTTGTTGAAACTATAACACCTAACGATATCGACAATGAGTTAAAGAGCACACTAACAGCACAACGAAAAGAATTTTTCAAAAGAAGCTTACGGCAAAATTTTATAAATAATTATTTAAACTTTATAAAGCAGAATACTGAAATAAAAGTTAACGAAAGGTTAATAGAAAGCACCTTATTAAATCTGCGAAGAACTAGCTGAAATGATTAATGAGATCTTCCCAAGCTTCCAAAAATTCAAAAAAATTGGTAACCGCAATCAATTAATTTTTAAAAAAATAATTGCTGATAAAGAGACGCCAGTTTCAATTTTTGAAAAAGTTTGTAAAAGTCAAAATAATTGCTTTTTATTTGAATCTGTGACCGGTGGAGAAAATAAAGCTCGTTATTCAATCATAGGAATGAAACCTGACCTAGTTTGGGAAAGTAAGATGGGTGGATGCAAAATTGCAGAAAACTTACAGGAATCTAGTAGACCAAGGTTTAGAACATTAAATAATAATCCCTTAGAGGAGCTTAAAGACACCATAGAGGGGTGCAAAATTGAAATACCTGTGGAACTTCCTCCTATGATTGCAGGTCTATTTGGTTATGTAAGCTATGATGTGATAAGGCTTATAGAAAACTTACCTAATGTAAATTATGACGAACTAGGTGTTCCTGATATACGATTAATCAGACCGACTGTTCTTATTGTGTTAGATGCAATAAAAAATGAATTAATTGTTGCATCACCAGCTTGGGCAAACGAGAAGCGATCTTTACAAAAAACCTATAAAAACTCTGTAAGACTAATTGAGGAAACGGTCATGCAAGTTGCACTACCAAGAAAAAAAACAAAGGCAAAGAAAAAACCTAAAAATTACCTAGGGGAACCAGTATCTAATTTCACCAAAACAGCCTATTTAAAAATAGTTAATAGGGCTAAAGAGTATATTAAAAGTGGGGATATCTTCCAAGTGGTACCAAGTCAAAGGTGGAAAATGAAGTACTTATTACCAGGTTTTTCATTGTATAGGTCTCTAAGAAGGACAAACCCATCTCCTTACATGTTTTATTTTAATTTTAATGATTTCAGCATAATAGGGTCTAGCCCAGAAATACTTGTTAAGGTCGAAAATGATGACGATGTTACAATTCGACCAATAGCTGGCACAAGACCTAGAGGTCTTAATCAAAGCGAAGATAAGGCATTGGAAAACGATTTATTGAATGACAAAAAGGAGCTTGCAGAGCACCTTATGCTTCTTGATCTTGGACGAAATGATATAGGCAGGGTTTCAAAAATAGGATCAGTCAAAATTACAGAAAGTTTTGTCATTGAACGATATAGTCACGTCATGCATATAGTTTCAAATGTTAAGGGAAAGCTTTCTAAAAATGTTAATAATATTCGCGCTCTTCTCTCAGGTTTACCAGCGGGAACAGTTTCTGGTGCACCCAAAATTAGAGCTATGGAAATAATTGATGAATTAGAAAATGAAAAAAGAAGTATATTTGGTGGAGGAGTTGGTTATTTTGGAGCATCGGGTCAAATGGATTTCTGCATAGCTATAAGAACTGCTATACTCAAAAATCAGGATTTATATCTTCAGGCTGGAGGTGGAGTAGTTTTTGATAGTGATGCAGAAAACGAATTTCAAGAAACAGTGAACAAATCTAAAGCTTTGATTAAAGCAGCAGAAGACTCAATACATTTTTTTGGGGATTAATATGCTTTTGATTATAGATAATTACGATAGTTTTACCTATAACCTGTATCATTACTTTGGTGAATTAGGTTATAAAGCTCAAGTTCACAGAAATGACGAAATTGCAGTTAATCATATTATTAATTTAAAACCGAAAGGAATCGTAATTTCACCGGGTCCATGTGGTCCGGAAAAGGCTGGAATATCGGTTGACCTAGTAAAGGCAGTTGCAGACAACCAGAAAATACCTCTGTTAGGCGTTTGTCTAGGCCATCAAGCTATAGGTGCAGCTTTTGGTGCAAAAATAATTAGTGCTCCCGAGATAATGCATGGAAAAGTAGATATGGTTTATCACTCTCAGAAACACATGATTTTTAAGAACTTGTCATCGCCTTTTGAAGCCACAAGATATCACTCTCTTTGTGTAGATCCTAAAACCCTACCCCCTTCGGTAGCAGCCATTGCAAAGTCTAAAGATGAGACTATTATGGCTATTATGCACCGTGAGTTACCTATATTTGGTCTACAATTTCACCCAGAGTCAATTAAGACAACAGGTGGAAAACAAATTCTTCATAACTTTTTAAGTATTTTGGAATCAAATAATGCATGAAAAGGTTAAAGTATTATTAGCAGAAGCAACACAAGGACCCATATCATTTAAAGACGCAGAGGTAGTTTTTGAAAACATAATGGATGGTAATTTGTCTGAGGTCGAAATATCTTCATTTCTTACATCTTTAAAAGTGCGCGGTGAAAGCATAGATGAGCTTACGGCTGCTGCCTCTATTATGAGGAAAAAATCTCTAAAAGTTTTAAACGGTGAGAATGCTGTAGATATTGTAGGAACAGGTGGAGATGGAATGAATACGCTAAATATTTCGACGGCGAGCTCACTACTTGTTGCTTCTACTGGTATGAAAGTAGCCAAACATGGTAATAGAAAAATTTCCTCACTCGCTGGAGCCTCTGATACTCTTGAGACACTTGGCATAAATACTTCCATGGAACCAAAAGTTGCACAAAAATCCTTAGAACAATTCAACTATTGTTTTATGTTGGCCCCTATTTATCATCCTGCTATGAAAAATGTAATGCCTGTTAGGCAAGAGCTTGGCTACAGAACGGTATTTAATATACTAGGTCCACTAACTAATCCGGCTTCTGTTAAATATCAACTTATTGGTGTCTATGAAAAATCATTAGCTATAAAAATGATAGAGGTTCTTAGAAATTTAAATACTAAAAGAGCATGGGTCGTTCACGGATCAGATGGGACTGATGAAATTTCTATCACAGGTGAAACTTATGTGGTTGAACTTGATAGGGGTAAAATCAAAGAGTTCAAAATTAATCCTGAAGATGCTAATTTGCAATCATGTGATTTTTCAGAAATTTTGGGAGGATCCCCTGAATTCAATGCGCAAAAAATTGAGCAATTAGTAAATGGAGAGAAGAGTGGTTTTTTTTATTCAGTTATTTTTAACAGTGCTGTTGCGTTGAATATCAGTGAAAAAGTAAAAAACATCCAAGATGGAGTTAGATTGGCTTCCGATACATTACTTTCTGGGAAAACAAAGAAGCTAATTGAAAACTTAAGGGTTGCGAAAACTTCGTTGCAATGAGTATATTAGACAAAATAAAGCTTACAAAATTGGAAGAAGTAAGTAAATTAGACAAAAAAAAACTAGAATACGATAAACTAAACTTCCTTAAGTCCTCTCAAAACAATGAGAGATTTGAAAACTCCCTAAAGAAATTGGGAAGGAATGGTTATACATTAATAACTGAAATTAAAAGAGCATCTCCATCAAAAGGGATTATTAGGAAAGAATTTAACCCAACGGAATTAGCGATATCTTATGAAAAAGGTGGCGCATCGTGTCTGTCTGTTTTAACAGATGTAACATATTTTAAAGGTTCAAATGACTATATCACTCAAATTAAGGATATTGTGTCTCTACCCATTCTTAGAAAAGATTTTATGATTGACCCTCTGCAGGTAATAGAGTCAAAAAACCTTGGCGCAGATTGCATCCTAATTATAATCGGCATGAACTCAATTGAAGACAATAAAATAATTGAATCTATGGCTTTAGACATTGGATTAGAATGTATTTTAGAGGTGCATTCTCTTGAAGAACTCGAAGCAACGAAGCATTTCTCGTCAAATATAATTGGTATAAATAATAGAGACCTTAATACCTTTAACACTGATATCGAAACCACAGTCAAGCTATTGCCCAATGTACCTAAACATAAAACTGTAATATCTGAATCTGGCTTGTCAAAAAAGAGTGATTTGGAAAGGCTAGCCAAGCTTGGGGTATCATCATTTCTTGTTGGAGAGAGTTTAATGAGACAAGAAGATCCTGAAAAAGCAACAAAATTGCTGATGAATTAATAATGGATAAAAAATTTAGTCATCTTGATAATAAAGGCAATGCAAGAATTGTTGACATTTCAAAAAAGAAAAAATCATCAAGGTATGCAAGGGCAAAGGCTACTGTTTGCCTTTCTAAAAAAATACTTAAAATGATAGAAGATGATAAACTTAAAAAAGGCAACGTTATTAATGTCGCTAAAATAGCTGGTATTATGGGAGCAAAGCAAACGTCAAGTTTGATCCCTTTATGTCACAACATTAATCTAGATAGTAGTGATATTAGTTTTAGATTTCTAGAAGAAGAACTTGAGATAGTAAGCACTGTAAAATCTGAAGAGAAAACTGGAGTAGAGATGGAAGCACTAACTGCTGTATCCGTTTCCGCTCTTACAATTTATGATATGGTCAAAGGAGTAGATAAGTCTGTTTACATTAAAGATATATCGCTTTTAGAGAAAAAAGGTGGAGAAACAGGTGACTATATCAAAAAAGAAAGTATTAAAAAATGAATGTTTCCAGAGTACTAAAGGAAATATTTAAACAAGATTTTTCAAGTTTAACTGAAAATATATACTTAAAAGAATCGTATGGCAGAACTCTTTCAAAACCAGTTACCATAAACAAAAGTATCCCTGAATTTGATACATCCTCTATGGACGGATTTGCCGTCAAAAAGTCATCTTTAGGAAAGATTGGTAAGTTTACAATATTAGGCGAGACACCCGCTGGCTCCAGAACGTGCTATACGATAAAGCCCAATGAGTGTGTCAAAGTTTATACTGGATCTAGAATGCCTAAAAATGCTGATTTTGTTGTAATTCAAGAGAATACTTGGAGCCAAGGAAACTTCATGTACGTCAATGATTATGATAAAAAAAGCTCATATGTAAGAAAAACAGGATTAGATTTTAAGAAGGGCCAAATAATCTCTAACCCCATGTTTATTGACTTCAAGCTTATTTCTGCTTTAGCTTCCCTTAATTTAGAAAAAGTTTCCGTTATTAAAAAACCGAAGGTTTGTATTATTCCAACCGGAAATGAGATTTTAGCTTTAGGAAGCAAAGCAAAAAAAAACAGTATTTATTCATCTAGCCCATATGGCATTAAATCTATGCTTGAAAGTGAGGGAGCAAAGGTAACTATCGCTCCGATATGTCGAGATAACCTCGATGAGATAATCTGTGCCCTCGAAAACACCAAACAATGTCAAATAATCATAACGCTAGGAGGAGTATCAAAGGGTAATTATGACCTTATACGTAAGAATTATAGGAACCTGGGTATAAAAATTCTAGTGGATGGGATACCGATAAAACCAGGAAAGCCAATAATTATAGGGAAATTGGATGGTAAAATTATTTTTTGTCTTCCAGGAAATCCGATATCAAGTATTGTATGTAGCAAGTTATTTATTGTAGCGTTAATTAAAAAAATGCTGGGGAAAAAGCTTGAAAAAATAATTACACGAAAAGCTTTGTTGTCCAAAGACATTGAAATTCCAATTTCGCAAAGAGAACACTACATGAGAGCATTTACATACCAAGAGGCAACAACACAATATGTAAAACCATTTTCAAAACAAGACAGCTCATTGCATTCTGTGCTAATAAAATCAAACTGTCTTTTAATTATTCCTCCAGGAACATCTTCAAAAATTAAGGGTCAAATTGTAGATATAATTGATTTTTAAATTGACACCTTTTAAAAGAACATATATAGAACATAGTATGAGGTATCGATGTTAACAAAAAAACAACATGAACTTTTATTGTTTCTTGAAGAAAAAATAGCTAAGTCTGGTGTGACTCCATCTTTCGAAGAAATGAAAAATAAAGTGGGCCTTAAATCAAAGTCAGGAATTCACCGGCTTATTTCCGCTCTCGAAGACAGAGGGTTCATTAAAAAATTACCTTTTAAAGCGAGAGCAATAGAGATCCTAAAATCACCGAATATAAGGTCAAAGTCTTCAGACAAGAAAGATGATACAGTTGAAAAGCATATCGTTGAGTTGCCAGTAGTTGGGAGAATTGCAGCTGGCCTGCCTATAGAGGCGATTGAGGCAGGAGAGAGCTCATTATTCGTATCAAAGTTTTTAACAAAAGGATCAGATAGTTTCATTCTCGAAATAAAAGGAGAATCAATGATTGACGCTGGTATAAACGATGGAGACTATGCAATTATAAAAAAGCAGAGCTCAGCAAATAACGGCGAAATCGTAGTGGCTTTAACAGATGAAAATGAAGCTACATTGAAAAGGTTTAGAAAACGAGGTGATACAATTGCTTTAGAGGCTGCAAATGAATTGTTTGAAACCAGAATATATTCAGCTGGGCAAATTAGTATTCAAGGGATTCTGATCGGCTTGATTAGGCAATACTAATAGCCTATAAGTCTTACTTATGGAAATAAGAACAAGATTTGCTCCTTCTCCAACAGGAGAACTACATATTGGAGGGGCTAGAACAGCACTTTTTAACTATCTTTTTGCAAAAAGCATGAAAGGAAAGTTTCTTCTACGTATTGAAGACACTGATTTAAAAAGATCTGATAGTTCTTTAACGGAAAAAATCATAAATGATATTAAGTGGTTAAATATCCTTTGGGATGAAGAAATAGTTTTTCAACGTCAAAACCAAAACAAACATAAACAAATTATTGATTATTTATTAAAAAAAGGATTAGCCTTTAGGTGCTTTTCTGAGAAGGAAAATCATTCGGAAAGTAATATTGAAAAAATTGGCTCACAAGAACCTGCATTCAGATCACCTTGGAGAAATCTTAGTCAAAATATCCAACCCAATAAACAATATGTGGTGCGATTTAAAGTCCCAAGTGATCCTTCTCGAATAAATTTCACTGATAAAGTAAGAGGAAAACTATCATGGGATTTAAGCACAATAGAAGATTTTGTAATAGCGCGAAGTGATGGTAGCTCAACATATAATCTAGCAGTTGTTGTAGATGATCATAACATGGACATCAGTCATGTGATAAGAGGAGAAGATCATCTTACAAACACAGTTAAGCAATTACTTTTATACAAAGCATTAAATTGGGTAACTCCAGAATTTGCACACATTCCCCTTATCCACAATGAGAGAGGCGAAAAACTATCAAAAAGAGATGGAAACAGTAGCTTGCTAGACTTTAAGCAAGAAGGTTTATTACCAGATGCAATGTTAAATTATCTTGCTAGGCTTGGTTGGAGCTATAAAGATGAGGAGTTTTTCAATTTAAAGCAAGCAATTGCCTGGTTTACACTAGATGGAATAGGAAAAAGTCCTTCTAGGTTTGATATAAAAAAACTTTTGAACATTTCTAAAAAGCACCTCATATCAAAACCATCAGATGAAATTCATAAATTACTTTTACAATATATAAAAAGTTATAAAGGTATAAATTTATCAGAAAGTATTTCAGAAAAATTGAGGCAGTATTTACCTCTGGTAGTTGAAAGATGTGCTTCGCTTGGAGAAATATTTGACGCCTCCTCATTTTTATTTGAAGCAGATGAAGTTAGAGACAAAAAAGCGTTAGCACTGTTAGATGATAAATCTCGAAAGATACTTTCAGATTTCGTAAATTTAATTAAATCAGCAAATTTTGCCTGGAATTCGAAACTTTTAAACGAGTTCATAAATACTTATTGCGAAGAAAGTAGCTTAAAGTTCCGTGATATTGGTATTCCGTTAAGAATAGCTTTAACTGGATCGACTTCATCGCCAAGCATAGTTCATATTATGGAAATATTAGGGGAACATCAAACACTTGATAGATTAAATATTAATGTTGATTGAATCAAAAATTGATTAATATCTATTATCAATTATAATACTCTATATAAATTTAGGGACTGGATAATATTGCTAGATAAAACACAAAAGTATGCCGAACTTAAAATAGATGAAAAGAGTATAAAGGTACCTGTAAGTAAAGGAACGTTGGGGCCTGATGTTTTAGACATAAGGAGTTTGTATAAAGAAACAGGCTTGTTTACATACGATCCTGGTTTCACTTCCACAGCATCCTGCGACAGCAATATAACTTTTATTGATGGTGATAAGGGTGAGCTTCTTTACCGAGGGTATCCAATAGAGGAGTTAGCCGAAAAGTCTAATTTTTTGGAAGTGGCCTACCTACTTTTAAGAGGTGAATTGCCGACGAAGCCACAATATGACGACTTTTGCAGCAGAGTAACAAGACATACAATGCTTCACGAACAAATGTTAAATTTTTTTCGTGGTTTCAGAAGAGACGCCCATCCTATGGCGATTGTTTGTGGTGTTCAAGCAGCTATGTCAGCTTTTTATCATGACAGCACAGACATAAACGATCCATGGCAGAGAGAGGTTGCGACGATCAGAATGATTGCAAAACTTCCAACAATCGTTGCTTGGGCATATAAATATTCCATTGGGCAACCATTTGCTTATCCCAAGAATAATCTTCAATATGCCCCCAATTTTTTACAAATGTGCTTTTCAGTTCCTGCTGAAGAATATGTAAGTGATCCAATTTTGAGTAAAGCTATGGATAGGATATTCATTCTTCATGCTGATCATGAACAAAATGCTTCAACTTCTACTGTTAGGCTTGCTGCTTCCTCTGGAGCAAATCCATTTGCCTGTATAGCGGCAGGTATAGCTTGCCTTTGGGGCCCTGCTCATGGAGGTGCCAATGAAGCTGCGTTAAATATGTTGAAAGAAATTGGGACTCCCGACCGAATACCTGAATACATCTTAAGGGCAAAAGATAAAAATGACCCATTTCGACTAATGGGCTTTGGACACAGGGTTTATAAAAACTTTGATCCAAGATCGAGGGTTATGAAGCAAAGTGCAGATGAAGTTCTTGAATTGTTAGGAGTCAAAAACAACCCAATACTTCAAGTAGCAAAAGAGCTAGAAAAAATTGCTTTGGAAGATGAATATTTTATTGAAAAAAAATTGTATCCAAACGTCGACTTTTATTCTGGAATAATTCTTGAGGCTATGGACTTTCCAACTTCCATGTTCACCCCAATTTTTGCATTGGCGAGAACTGTAGGGTGGCTTGCTCAATGGCAAGAAATGATTTCAGACCCTAATATTAAGATCGGTCGCCCAAGACAACTTTTTACCGGAGCAACTCATAGAGCCTATAAGGCTTTTGATAAACGGTAAAGGATCTTAATGTAATTTGAAATAATTTTTAATTGATTTTGCTGCTCGTATCGAAGGATCTTTGGAGCCATATCCAAGTTCTCTGATTGCTTGTTTTGATGAAATTAGCTGAGCCTGTGCATATCTCTTTTTAACTAGAATCATTTTTGCTTCACTGTATAAATTCTTAGAATTACATCGGTGAAAAAGAAACTCTGGAATATTGTTACTCTTTGTTATCAGGTTTACCAAATTTGCCGATGAAACATTCACGAAAAGTCTATAAATTATTTGAGTTAAAAAGCCGGTACGATATCCAACAATCATAGGCACACTGGATTTCGCCAATTCCAAAACTACAGTGCCTGATGTTACAAGTGCTAAATCTGAACATGCATAAAGAGACATTTTGTCTCTTTCGAATTCGGCACTGGACATTGTTTTGGCATCAATCTGCTTTACATTTACAATACTTTCTTTAGCTATTTCTTTAAAGATTTTTGAAACGATACTTGGAGTCGGACATATAAAAATTATGTCAGAAAACTTTTCAGATAATAAATAAGCGGTATTCAAAAAAATTGGAAGCATTCTTCTTACCTCGCTGATCCTCGATCCAGGTAGTAGGGTTACTATTTTCGTTGAATCCTTTATATTTAAACTTCTTTTAAAAGAAACGACATCCCTTGTTTTTGGCAATACATTAGTAGATATCGGATGTCCAACAAAATCACATCTTATGTGAAATTTTTGCAAGAACTCATTTTCAAAGGGCAAGATCGACAAAATAAGATCAAAATTCTTTTTTAAAATTTTAACTCTTCCCTGACGCCATGCCCAAACAGATGGCAAAACGTAATGAACAATTTTTGCATTTTTCCATTTTTTTTTAATCAAAGAGGCTAGACGTAAGTTGAATTCGGGGGCATCGATAGTAATTATAAGGTCAGGTTCCCATGCGATATTATATTTATAAGCTTGTCTCAAAATTTTAAAAATAGAGAAAAGGTTAATTAAAATATCCTTTATTCCCATCACAGAAAGTAATGAAAAATTAAATAGATTTTTAAAACCTTCACGCTCCATTAAAGGACCGCCCACACCTTGAAAGTCAATATGATTTTGGGTGCCTAATTCATTTTTTAACGCTCGGATCAAGTATGCACCTAGTAGATCGCCAGAATGTTCTCCTGCACTTATAAAAATTTTTAACATTTAAAGTCTTTATCCAGAAAATTGAGCGAAGCAAGAAACATATTATAACTTTGTAGAGTATCAATAATTAAGTCCCTATTTACTAGAATAACCCTGTTGCTTTCAATTACTATCCCATTTAATTTTGCATTTTTTGCTAAATTTATAGTATCGGGACCAATTACTGGGGTATCGATATCTAGAACTTGGTCTGGCTTCGATCCCTTTATTAGTATTCCACCAGAAAGAATTTCTTTTGACTTTTTATTATTTCTTTCTCTAAAGTTGATTACAGCCCTTATCATTTCATCGGTTCCGGAAATCGTCTCCAGACCTAAGCAATGTCCATTTTGAAAGACTAAGGATTGACCAATATCAAGCCTTGCATAATTAAGAAAAATTTTTACTCCTGCCTCTATTTCCTTAAGTACTTTTTCACCATTAGGAGAAGATCCGTATATTCCCGAGTCTAATATTAGTTCAGGTAAGAGGTCTTGAACTTTTACTAATGTAAAGTGTTGATCGGCAAACATTTGCTTTACAGTGGAAAAAATTTCTCCATCCCCTTTGTTAAGATTTGAAAATACTTTAGATAAAAGTATTTGTGAAACGTGATTTACTTTTGAAAAATCAATGTCGGGCCTTTCCATATACCCTATTAAAGCTATCTCATTTATCTGTCTCTGTTTTAGAAGGGAAAATGTCTCACTGATTTCTTCATACTTTAAGTCAATACGATCTAGATTTTTTTTTATTTTTACTTTGCTACATGGCAAACGGACTATTGTTGTTTCATAACCTAAAAGAACTAATTGCTCCATACAGTAAGTAGCTAATTCGCCACTTCCTATAATTAATCCGATTTTTTTTACCATATGGTCGTTAACTTTTTGGAGCAACAAATGATCTTGTGCTTTCCTTCTTTATAAATTCTAGGACCTTTTGAACTTCTGTAATTTCAGTCATTTCATCTTTGTCCAATGCTTTTATTCGGTCCTGAAAATTCTGAGTCCCTTTTCTGTCAAAAATTTTTGAAAATACTTCAACCAGCTTTTTTATGTTTTCCTTCTTTGAACCTCGTCTTTTTAAGCCTACTAAGTTTACACCTGATAGAACAGGTCTCATGCCTATAATCATTGAGTACGGGATTACATCTTTAGAAACCATAGCATGCGCCCCTATCATTGATCCCTCTCCTAACCTACAAAATTGATGAACTCCAACCAAACCACCAATATTCACATTATCTTCTATCACCACATGGCCGGCTATTGCAGAATTATTTGCAATTACAATATTACTACCTAAGTTACAGTCATGTCCAACATGACTCCCTAACATAAAAAGGCAATTATCCCCAATAATGGTATTACCCCCACCTCCAGCAGTACCAATGCTGATACTTACACATTCCCTGATAAAATTATTCCGTCCAATTGTAAGTGTAGTTTTTTCACCAGAATACTTTAGGTCTTGTGGATCGCTTCCAATAGAGGCAAAAGGCCAAACTTTAGTTCCCTTTCCAATAAATGTTTTTCCAGAAATTACTACATGACTTTCTAAAATAACATTATCATCCAACGTGACTGCTGATCCAATACAACAATAGGGGCCAATTTTACAAGAATTACCTATTATCGCACCATCTTCTACAATCGCTGTTGGATGAATAATTGAGAAAGGCTTAGCCATTATAGTTCACCATTATTATTGCTAACAAAAATTAAAAAAATTGAACCCATTTGACTATGTTTGAAA
This sequence comes from uncultured Alphaproteobacteria bacterium, assembly GCA_902537215.1. GTDB lineage: Bacteria > Pseudomonadota > Alphaproteobacteria > Rhodobacterales > Rhodobacteraceae > CACIJG01. The sequence goes on along the minus strand of CACBAM010000006.1, from coordinate 34,038 downwards.
ATGACTTCAAGAGAACTCATTTTAAATTCTCATCATCGCAGAGAACTCGCACTCCGACATTTTTTGAGAATTTACAATCACTTCACCCTCGAATTTCCAAAGTTTATTTCTAATTTTTTTGACAGTTATAGAAAGTGACATCACATCGCCAGGGGTGACTGGCCTTCTAAACTTTGCATTATCTAATGTAGTCAAAAGTACTAAAGCACTGGAGTCCGAAATGTCTAGGCTTTTTGCCACCAAAACTGCAGCAGTTTGGGCCATAGATTCTATTTGCAAAACGCCAGGAACCACAGGAGATAAGGGGAAATGACCTGGAAAGTATGGCTCATTTACTGTAACATTCTTTATTCCAGTAGCCGACACATTTTGAACTATATCTATAACTTTATCTATTAATAAAAATGGGTATCTGTGGGGAATCAATCTTTTAATTTCATCAATATTACAGCACTCCTTATTCATAAAATTCTCCTAATTATTTACCTAGTATAACCTCTAAGTATTTTGGATCACTCTTATAAAGTTCATCTAGTTCCAATATCACCTGTTCAGTTATATCTATTCTATTATCGAAAAATAGATCAATTTGAGATGAATCTAAAACAATAAATGCTCGATAATCTAACATTATAGGCTGGATAATTCTACCTGATAACTCAATAAAGTTTTTCTTCCATTTTTCTAAGCTATCTCTTAACTGACTATCTTTTAAATCGTAAAAATTTCGAGTCTTTTGAACTCTTTTATCAAAGTCATCAGCCAATTCATTAAAGTCCTTTTTTGCTAACACATCCCTTTTTTGAGTTAATTCTAATTCTTCATCTTCAAATTTTTTAGCGTTTAGATCAGCCTCTTTTTTTAACTCAAGCGCAGCATCTTGAAAGGCAAATAAGATATCTTTACCTAGCTTCGATTTCTCAAAAACATTTATACTATTTATAACAAGGACCGAAGTGCTTATATTTTTTTGCTGAGAGGAAATAGGATAACATAATAATAATAATAGCAAAATAGTACACGCTGTAAGCCCCACAATATTCTTATGAAGAAAGGTCAAAATCTTGTAGCAAGGTTTAGACTAAAATATTCAAGGCTATCGGCATCTAAATATTTTTGTGGCCTCGACCAATTAAACTGAAGTGGCCCAATCGGAGTCTCCCAGTTCATTGCAAAGCCTATAGAAGTTCTTAAAGCTCTATCCCTTAATGCAATCTTATCTGAAAGCCCTGCAACAGTTGGGTCCGTTTTTATGTCCCATAGACTTCCAGCTTCAGCAAAAACGCTACCATATAAACCTAATTCTCTAGGTAAACCAAGAGGAAAAGAAGCTGCAAATCTTGCTATTGCATACTTTTCACCTCCTAACGGAATAGTATACTGCCCTCCAGCTAACTCTCTAGGCCCTATCCCACTATATTTGAAGCCTCGAAATGAACGACCACCTAAAAGAAATCTATCGACTACTTTTGAATAGCCTTTATTCATTGTCAAAATTCCACCTTCTAATTCAGTTGAAAAGATAATGTTATTTTCATAAATTCCTTGGTATATTTTACCACTTGCTTTTGATTTTACGAACTGCTCATCTCCACCTAAGCCAGCTATTTCAGAACCAAATTTAATCATATACCCTTTAGTCGGTTTAATAATAGAGTTTCTTTTGTCATGACTTAAAGAGAAGTCTATTAAGGATCTGGTAGATTTACCAAGATCTTGTTTTAAAACTTCAGATGTCCCTACTCCAGTCACATCTATATTTTCAAGTTTATAAGTAAGTTTAACCCTTGTATCTGATGAAAGGTTGAAGCCCACCGAGGGTTTTATAGCTAAGAGATTTGCTGTATACCCAGTGGCTCGTGGCTTTGAATTTGTATAATCAATATCCATCGAAACAAGAACATCTCTTCCAAGAAACCCGCGCTCTTTAAAACCTAGTCCAATAGAAGAGTTATCTTTTGATCCAGAAACACTCAACCGAATACCTTGACCAGCACCCCTAAAATTTGATTCGCTAAATGCAAACTGAGCGGAAACATCTGTATCGGTGGAATATCCTAAACCCAACGAGAGTGAACCTGTTGGCGCTTCCTTCACAGCTATATCTACAATCGCATTCTGAGAGCTTGAACCTTGTCGTACTTTGACCTTTACATCATCAAAATAACCCAAAGACTTCAATTTCTCTTCCGATCTTTTAAGCATAGATGGGTCGAAAGCGTCTCCTTCTTCAACTTGAAATTCACGCCTAATCACATTATCGCGGGTGTGGGTATTACCACTAATCTCTATCTGCTCAACAAAAAGCTTTGGACCTTCTATAACCTTAAAAAGCAGCTCTATTTCTTTTTCTTTGAATCTCCTAACTTGGTCTACTGTTCCGATTAAAAATGGGTATCCATTATTAACAGATACTTTCTTTATATTATCTAAAGTTTTTTGTATTTCGGATATACTAAAGTTATTTCCTTTAGAAGCAACAATTGAGCTTTCATATAAAGATGTAGAAATGCCTTTAACCATTGATTTTATAGATAAGTTGCCAAATCTAAAAAATGGTCCTTCGTAAATAGAATAGGTTAGAAAAGCTGTCTCACCATTATTTTTAAGTCCGCCAAGCGAAGCTACAACTTTAGCATCAGGAAAACCATTGTCTTTATAAAATTTTTCTAAAAGGTATTTATCTGCTTCTTGACTATCTTCAGAGTAATTATCACTTGTAAAAAAAGATGAAAAGATCCCTGCTCTTTTCGACTTAATAATATTTCTAAGTTTGCTGTCGGAGAAGGATCGGTTACCAACAAAATCAATTTGAGAAATCTGTAAAATACTTCCTTCATCGATTTCAAAAACTAAGTCAACAAATCCATTGTCTCTCTCAATTATTTTTGGTTCTACCCTTGCAGAATATCTAGATTTAAATCGATAGAAGTCTGAAATTATTCTACTGTCTTTTACAACCTGTGCTTTACTAAAGGGCTTTCTTTCCTTAGATTTTATTAAAGGAAATAACTCTTTATCCTCTATTTTCTTATTTCCTTCAAAAACTAAGCGACGTATCCTCTTGTTTTCTTTTACTTTAATTAGAACAGTCTGACCCTTAGGAACGACTTGAACACTTTCGAAAAGATTACTGTTATATAAATTTTTTAAGGCTGAATTTATATCGCTTGCTGATAAAGATATGTTTTTTTTTAACCCGGATATAGATTTAATGGTTTCGACATCTGTATTTGAATTTCCCTGTACTAAAATCTGAGAGAACTTGAACTGCGAATAAGAGGGGGTTGAATGACATATAGAAAAACAAAAGAAAAAAAGAATTAACTTATTTAAAGATTGTTTCACTTATGTCTCCTTAAAACTTAAAAAATAATACTAGTCTTGAAATATCATTGAATGTCGTAAACATTAGCAGAGATAGTAACAAAACTAAACCAAATATCATAGAAAATCTTAAAACTTCTTCGCTAGGTTTTTTCCGTGAAAAATACTCATATATCATCATGACTATATGACCACCATCTAAAATAGGTATAGGCAGCAAATTAACAAATCCTATACCAGTTGAAATGATAGCAACTAAAGATAATAAAGCTAAAAGCCCTGAATTAACTGAATCAGATACAGCATGAGCAATTCCTATAGGCCCAGAAAGATGTTTGGGATCAACTTGACCGCTAGCTATACCCTTTATACCCTTGAAGGATGCACTAATTACCCCTACCGTTGCGTCTGCTCCTAAAATAAATGCATTCAAAACGTTTGGTGTTTCCCTAGGAGGATAAAATATCGGGCCGCCAGCTACACCAATCCTGTAAATTGAGTCAAAGTCACCGTTCTTGTTCTCAATCGGACTTAACAAAGGCTTTATAGATTTCTGGAGAATTTGACCATCACGAAAAATGGTAACTCTTAACGATCTTCCTTCAGAATTTATAATTTGTTCTCTTAAATCATTGAAGCTGGCGAGGTTCTTTTCTTCAACGGTTAAAAAAACATCGCCAATTTGTAATCCTGCAAGCGAAGCAGCGGAGAGTGGCTCTATAGCTTCTACTATTGGTTGCAAGAGATATGGAATCTCAATTTCTTTTACATGAGCACCTCTTCTTATTGTGAACTTTGATGTCTCTGCACCAGACTCATTTATATAAGAAAAAATTTCTGAAAATGAATTTACTTTTTTACCTTCAACCTCCAAAATTTTGTCGTTTACCTGAATGTCGTAATTAGCTCCATAAAACTTGTTAACTTTACCAATTACTGGGTCACTGACAGAAACTCCCTGTACAAGTATAATCAATGAAAAAACTAATATGGAAAAGATAAAATTTGCTAATGGTCCTGCTAATACAGTTGAAAACCTACTAATTAGCGGAGCTTCATTGAATAGTGCAGAATTAGAAGGATCTAAATTTGCATCAACTCGCGTCTTTATAGAAGCGAGATTATCATCACCTGAAAATCTTACAAATCCTCCTAGAGGAATAATAGCAAACTGCCATTCAGTTCCCTTTTTGTCTCTAAAAGATAATATCCTAGGACCAAATCCAATACTAAAAACAGCAACATCAATCTTATTAAGACGGGCAACAATGAAGTGCCCAAACTCATGTACAAAAATCACTATACCGAATGCAAATACTATTGATAAAAACTGAAAAATAAAAATGCCCTGCTCCTAAAACACTAATTTTTTTGCAAATTCTCTTGTAAGTTTATTTAATTCTAAGATATTTGGAACATTTTGGGGTGTTTCCATCAGTCTAGTTATCAATGAACTTTCTTCAAGGGTTTTTTCTACCAAGTTAGCCATGTCTAAAAAACCTATTTCTCCTGATATAAACCTATCCAAAGCTACTTCCTTTGCTGCATTAAATATAACACCTAGATCTAAATTTTTTCCAACCTTTTCTACAATATCTAAAGCAGGAAACTTTTCAATATCAGGCTCATGAAATTCAAGAGCATTTATTTTTGTAAAATCAATGCTTTCTAAATCAATTTTTAATCTTTTTGGATAATTGAGTGAGTAACTAATTGGGCCTCTCATATCAGGTAAGGACATTTGTGCCAATGTAGTTCCATCGTTAAAATTAACCATTGAATGAATTATTGACTGGGGATGAATTATTACGTCTACTTCAGAAAATTTAAGTTCAAATAAATGCATTGCTTCAATTAATTCTAGTGCTTTATTGAACATTGATGCGCTATCAATAGTTATTCTAGTCCCCATACTCCAGTTCGGATGTTTTAGTGCTTGCTTAAGTGTTGCAGACTTCATTTTTTTTAAGCTCCAATCTCTAAATGGACCACCACTAGCAGTTAGAGTTATGCTTTTTAAGTCTTTCCTGCGCTCTCCCTCTAGGCACTGGAATATGGCACTATGTTCACTATCGACTGGTATTAGCTTAGTATTATTTGTTTTACATGTAGACAATAGCAAACTTCCTGCACAAACGAGCGTTTCTTTGTTTGCCAAGGCTAAAACGTTCGAATGTTCCGCACATCGGAGAGAAACTTCTACTCCAGCAAAGCCGATAATCGCTGACATGGACCAATCAACTTCTATGCAGGCTAGATCTAAAAGAGATTTTTTTCCATAGCTTAAGATAATATCAGTATCAAAAAGTGCATCTTTTAGTTTCAAAAAATGTTTTTCATTACCAATATTTGCGTACCGAGGTTTGAATTCAAGGCAATCAGCTATTAGCTGATCAACGTTATTAAATGCAGAAAACGCAATAAAATCATACAACTCTTTACGTTCACGCAGAACATTCAGCGTGCTTTGCCCTATTGATCCAGAAGTCCCAAAAATGTTAATCTTTTTCATGGTCATGTTGTCAGGAAAAAATCTATAATTTTAACAAAAAAACTTGCACATATAAGTCCATCAAATCTATCTAGCAATCCACCGTGTCCAGGTATTATATTTCCAGTATCCTTCACGCCTAAATTTCTTTTAATGTAGCTCTCGATAAAGTCTCCTACTTGTGATGACAATGCAATTCCAAAAAAAACAAAAACAAAGAAATCTGAGACAAATAAATTATATGTTTTCAGTATATAATAAAAAGTAATTACTGTTATCCATCCCAGAATTACTCCTGCCCATGTTTTGTTGGGACTAATTCTCTCAAAAACCTTTGGACCTCCGATAATACGGCCACCAAAATAACCCCCTATATCTGCAAAAGCGACTACTAGCACTAAAACGACAAAAAAACTCTCACCACCAATCTCTGTCGATGACACAAGCAAATTTAATAAAAAGGATATTGATAAGTTCACATAAACTATAAAAAAGCCTAGGCCCATCGATTTAGATAAAAAAAGGATTAAAAAAAACAAACAACCATTCAAAAAAAAAGTCATAAGTAAAAAATCTTGTGAGAAAAGTAGAGGAAAAATACAAACAGCCAATAGACTTAAATTAAAAATATTTGGCTCTTTTTTAAAATTGTAAAGCCTAAATAGCTCCTGTAGAAACAATACATTTAAAATATACAAAGAGGGTGTGAGTAAAAATGGAGTAATTACTGCAAATAGAAAAAGAATTAGTAACAATATCAACGCAGATACAGTTCGTAATTTCAGATCCTCAAACACAAACCACACGTGTAATATGTACGCCTATGAATTTACAGTTCAAAACGTTACAATCTCTGATTGTTTTTCTTTTTGTAATTCCTCAACGGAAACGGTCATTTTATTAGTCAATTCTTGAATGTCGTCACTCCAAATTTGAGCCTCGTCTTCAGACATGCCTTCAGCACGAAGTCTTTTGATTTTATCCATACCATCTTTTCTGACATTTCTAATTGCTATTTTTGCATTCTCAGCATACGTTGCTGCAAGTTTAGCAAGTTCTTTCCTTCTTTCCTCGTTTAATTCAGGTATTATTAGTCTAATAAAGTTTCCTTCAGTTTGAGGTGTTAGCCCAAGTCCCGAATTAATAAGTGCTTTCTCAACCATATTCACATTGTTGACGTCCCAAACGTTAACTGACAGGACCCTTGACTCCGGAACAGTAATTGTAGCACATTGATTTAATGGAATCTTTGACCCATACACTTCTACCACGACGGGATCAAGCATTGAAGAAGATGCTCTACCAGTTCGTAGAGAAAGAAAGTCGTTTTTTAAAGAAGTTAAAGCTCCCGACATTCTTTTTTCAATATCACTAATGTCTAAATTTAATTCATTCATTTAGTTAACTTACCAATGAAAACCGGCCTATACCTCCAACAATACTCAAAAAATCATCAGTTTCAAACAAAGAAAAAACAATAATAGGAATACGGTTATCTCTAGCTAAAGCTATTGCACTTGCGTCCATTACTTTCAAATTCTCTTGCAATGCGGTATCGTAGGTAATTTTTTCAATATATTTTGCTTCGGGGTTTAAAATTGGATCTTTGTCATATATACCATCAACCTTAGTCGCTTTAAAAATAGCTTCACATTTCATTTCTATTGCTCTTAAAGTTGCAGCCGTGTCAGTTGTAAAATAGGGATTTCCTGTACCAGCAGCAAATATACAAACTCTATTTTTTTCTAAATGTCTAACTGCTCTTCTTCGAATATACGGCTCACAAATTTGATCCATAGGTATTGCTGATATTACCCTCGTATGCACACTCAATTTTTCTAACTCAGATTGCATAGCTAGAGAGTTCATTACAGTAGCCAACATGCCCATATAGTCTGCAGTTGTTCGTTCCATACCTTGAGCACTGCCTTGTAGGCCGCGAAAAATGTTACCTCCACCTATAACAAGGCATACCTCAATGCCCTTTTCGTGAACCTTTTTTATTTCAGAAGCTATTTTATTTACAGTTGGTGGATGTAAACCCACCTTCAATTCTCCCATTAAAGCTTCACCAGATATTTTAAGTAATATTCGCTTATATCGACTTTTTTTTGTCAATCTCAATTAGCCTGCTAATTAACTATATCTTTAACTTCGGTAGCAAAATCACTTTCTTTCTTATCAATACCCTCTCCAACCTTAAATCTCACAAAATTTATTAACACTTGCTTATTTTTTTCTAAAACATTTCTTACAGAACAGTCTGGATCCATTACAAATTTTTGGTTTAGCAAAGTATTTTCTTCATAGAATTTTTTTAGTTTTCCTGACAGGATCTTTTCTGCAATATCGGCTGGCTTTCCCTCTGATATAAGCTGCTCACTAATGATCTTTTTCTCTCTATCAACTAGATCTGAATCTAGATCATTCTCAGACATCGCCAATGGAGATGTTGCAGCTATATGCATCGCTAACTTTTTTCCAAATTCATCATCTTTATTTCCTTCTAGAGAAACTAGAACACCTATTTTTCCACAATCCTTTGAAACTGAATTATGTAAATAAGAATAGATATTCGAACCTTTAACACTAATTACTCGTCTCAAACTAATATTCTCTCCAATTGTAGCTATTTTGTTGTTTATGATCTCTTGAATATCTTTTCCTGAAACATTCTTATTCAAAAGTTTATCCTTGTCCGTTATTCCGAACCCTTCATCCAAAATAAGTTCTACTAGATCAGTAAACTCTTTATTTGTTGCAACAAAATCCGTCTCGGAATTCAGTTCAATCATCATACCCTCATTTTCATGAACTCTTATTCCAACCAAGCCATCCGCCGCAACTCTTGACGATTTTTTTTCTGCCTTAAGAAGTCCTTTGGTTCTTAGCCAATCTTGGGCAGCCTCTAAATCGCCATCTGTTTCGAGAAGAGCTTTTTTCGCATCCATCATACCTGCTCCTGACTTTTCTCTAAGTTCTTTAACCAATAAAGCTGATATCAATTTGTTCTCCTTTGATTATTATTGCTCATCATTTTTACTTTCCCTTGGCTGTTTCAGTCTTAGGACTAACGTCGGCTTTGACTATGTCTTGTAATTTTTCTGAAACACCAACCTTCGTTGTGTCTTCTGTACCATCGGAACTTTTTTGTTCTGCTTTCACTTCGCCAGATTGTGCTTTAGGCTCATCAGCCTCGTTTATATCTTCTGGTATAACTTCGCCAGCAACTTCTTGCTCTAACACTTTATCTTCAGGCAAGTCTTCAGATAATGGCGTTTGAGCTTCACCTAAATCAATGCCAGCAGAGCCTAACTGAGACTCCATGCCATCTAAAATCGTTTTGCTCACTAATTCGCAATACAGAGATATTGCTCTTGAAGCATCATCATTACCAGGTATTGGGAAATCAACTCCATCAGTGGAGGAGTTCGTATCTAATATTGCTACAACAGGTATGCCGATTTTTTTTGCTTCTTTTATGGCTATCGCCTCTTTATTCGTATCTATAACAAAGAGCATGTCAGGTATATTTTTCATATCCTTTATACCACCAAGTGATAAGTTTAACTTTTGATGTTCTTTTTCTATATTTAGCCTCTCCTTTTTTGTGAAAAGGGAGAGCTGACTTTCGTCGAATGCCTCAAGGTCCTTTAATCTAAGAATTGAATTTGATACCGTATTCCAATTTGTCAACGTGCCTCCAAGCCATCTGTAATTTATGTAATACTGGGCGCACTTGGTTGCAGCTTCTGCAATGGACTGTTGCGCTTGGCGTTTCGTTCCGACAAATAAAATACTACCGCCTTTGGCAACCAGCTTATGTATCTCACTGAGAGCAGTATCCAGCATCGTAAGCGTTTGAGTAAGATCTAAAATATGTATTCCGTTTCTTGAGCCGTATATATACTCATCCATTAATGGGTTCCATCGGTGAGTTTGATGTCCGAAATGCACTCCAGCCTCTAACAGCTGCCTGATATTATAACTTGGTAGATTCATTCTATTATCCTTTTCGGTTTTGCCTTAACGCACGTTCCAAATTGTGGACCGAAATTTTCTATGCGTTTGCGAATTTTTTTTTTTTTTAAGGCATCATAAAGGTAAGATCAAGAATTTATTTATTTATTTTAAATCTACTTTTTCTACAATTAATGAATGTCGTTATCTAAGAAAAAAATTTACATATTTGGCTGCACAATGTGGGATATCGTAGGAAAGCCTTTAGAGCCAATAAGTAAAGGGAAAGATTGTTCCGGTTTTATAAATGAGCGGCCAGGGGGAGTAGCTTTCAATATAGCTTTAGGTCTCTCAAAAATCCTTAACAGACAAAGTTATGAATTAAATTTGGTCTCCGCAATCGGTAAAAATGAGAAAACCACACTAATACGAAAGGCTCTTGAAGACCATAATATCAATACAAAATATCTTTTAATAAAGGGAAATCAAAATGACCAATATTTATCTATTGAAACAAATAACGGAGAAATATTTGGATCGATTAATTCCTCGAGTACTTTTTTATCGAGCCAAAATGATATAATCAAACATTTCTATCAGATATGCTTAGCCCACAAAAATGAAAATAGTGATGCAATTTTTATTTTTGATGGCAATTGTACAAGAGAGTTTTTAGACTACGTAAAAGAAGAGGCAAGTGAAAAAATTTTTACTAAATATTTCATCCCTGCTAATTTTTTAAAACTGGCGGAATTTAAAAATGATGCAAATTATTTCAAAGGGTTTAATCTTTTTATTAACCTTAAAGAAGCGAATATCTTATTAGATTCAAAAACATTGGAAAATGCCATGGATGCGTCAATTGCTATTTTCGAGAAAATAAGAACTGAAACCAGCTTGACTATCGTTACAGATGGTCCAAATATCGCATGTGGTGTTTCAAATAAAGAAGTTGCAAAAGTTCAACCAGAAGTCATTAGAGGTACTTACTCAAGATTGGGAGCAGGAGATGCATTCTTTGCTTATTTTCTATCCTATAAAGAATTGCATCCGTCAGCAAGCCTCAAGAAAAGCTTGTACGTAGCAAATAGAAAAACACAGATCTACTTAAAAAGTAATGATTAAAAAATTTATAAATAAGAATAAACACCTAATTAAATGCTCTCGGGAAGTATTAAAGGCGATTGATAACAAAATTCCACTGGTTGCGTTAGAGAGTTCTATAATTTCCCATGGAATGCCTTACCCCCAATCACTAGAAATGGCGAAAGATATTGAAGGAATAATTAGAGATGAGGGTGTTCAGCCAGCGACACTGGCTATACTAGATGGCAAAATTCAGATTGGTCTGGACCCTGAAATTCTAGACGCTTTTGCTAAGCTTCGAAATGTAGAGAAAGTCTCGAGTATCAATCTAGACAGTACGATTTTTTCGAAAAAGCCAGGTGGAACTACCGTTTCAGGCTCACTTAGAATATGTAATTTAGCCTCAATCTCCGTATTCATTACGGGCGGGATTGGAGGCGTTCATAGAAACGTCTCTGAAAGCATGGACGTATCTTCAGACCTCCAAGCTATTAAAGAGTCCAAAATAATAACTGTTTGCGCGGGCCCAAAAACAATTCTAGACATCTCTAAAACTTATGAGTTACTAGAAACACTATCAATCCCTGCTTTTTCATATAGACAAAATAATTTACCCGCTTTTTGGTATAGAGACACTAAGTTGCAATCTACCCACCGAGTAGAGAGCCCAGAAGCAATCGCAAAAATTTACTCAATTGCAAGGAGTATAAATAGTTGTAATGGATTATTGCTTTGCAATCCAATTCCGAAAAAGTATTCTCTGGACCAAATGTACTTAGAACCATTAATATTGAATGGGGTTAACGAACTAAAAAAATCTAATATAACCGGCAAAGAACTTACTCCGAGTCTATTGGAGTATTTGGTTGAGAAAACAAATGGGAAAACGCTCCTTTCAAATATTGAACTTATAAAAAATAATGCAATGCTTGGTGCTAAAGTTGCTAAAGCTCTGGATTATTGATAAGTAGTTAAAGGGAGCTTCAACATGGGAAAACTTTTTCAAAAATTACGACGGGATTTTCTAACTGGATTAGTCGTTCTAATACCTATCGTTCTTACAGTTTATTTGGTTTGGAGTGTTATCACCTTTATTGATAAAGTCGTAATTCCTATCATTCCACCAAAATATAATCCCTTAGACTTGTTTGAAATTTATATTCCTGGGCTAGGTGTATTTTTATTCTTAATTGTTACTACTTTCATTGGATCACTGGCGTCAGGGTTTATAGGAAGACAGGCCATTAATTTAGGTGAAAAAATTCTTTCACGAACACCTATAGTAAACACAGTGTATAACTCAATTAAACAAATAATCCAAGCCGTTTTCAAGCCTGATGGTACGAATTTCAAGCAGCCATGCCTCGTTGAATACCCCAGAAAAGGCATATGGGCGGTAGCCTTTATCTCAACGGAAACATATGGTGAAATTAAGAAAAAAATCAATAAAGGCTCTCTTGTTACAGTTTTTTTACCAACCACGCCAAACCCAACATCTGGCTTTATGTTATTTGTACCCAGAGATGATATAATTATACTGAATATGTCAGTTGAAGACGCGGCTAAACTTATAATTTCAGCAGGACTAGTAATGCCAGAGAAAAAATAAAAAAAAAGTTGGATTTTTTTTGTCTTTTTAGTAAAGTAATAAGTACTGCTCGATAGGTTTCTTGCCTGTATGAAACCTGCCTCAATAACTAGCGCCTTCTTTCGAAGGCGCTTTTTTTTTCAGAAATTTTTCCATATTTTTCAACACATTATAAGATGAGTTTAAATCATTTCCTTTATTCGTTTTAATGAATAATTTTTCATTAGAAGGCTTTATGTTGTTCTTGTCTGATTCTATAAAAGCTATTAAACCAGAGATATTTTCAACTTTTCCTTCCCTGAATTTAAAAGTTATACCTTTAGTTCCAACCTCTAGAGACTCTATTTCTAGCGACTTACACTTCTCTTTTATTTTAAGAATGTTTGCTAAGTTAATAATATCCTTAGGTATTTTTCCAAATCGATCTATCAATTCTGCAAGAAGAGACTCTAAATGCATTTGGCTTTCAAAATTTGAGAGTCTACGGTAAAAACTTAATCTTAAAGCTGAATCCTTTATGTAGTTTTCGGGGATTCTTGCTGTGACCGGAATTCTTATCACCGGAGACCAATTTTCTTCAAGATTGGAATTATTGGTATCATTCTTATTTAACTTTAAAGAATTAATAGTTTTCTGTAACATTTCCTGGTATAACGAAGTCCCTATTTCGTTGGCTTGACCAGTTTGTTCCTCCCCTAAAATATTTCCAGACCCCCTCATTTCAAGATCTTGAGAAGATAAGGTGAAACCAGATACTAATGAGTTCAACTCTTTAATTAAATCGAGCCGTTTCTTGGCAGTTTCTGTTAGCAACGCATTTTCTTTAGTAATCAAATATGCGAAGGCTCTCTTATTAGAACGGCCAACTCTACCTCTTATTTGATACAATTGACTTAGACCGAATAACTCTGCTCTGTATATTATTATTGTATTCGCTCTTTGCACATCAAGACCACTCCCAACTATATTTGTCGAAACAAGAAGATCTAACTCACCATAGTAAAAAGCTGAAATAGTTTTTTCTAATTCTTTATTGCTAGTTTTGCCAGTGGCAACCATATATTTAACTTCAGGTAAAAAATTGTTAAGAAATTCTTCTATCGCACGAATATCTTTTATTCTTGGAACAACAAAAAATACTTGGCCATCTCTCTTGATCTCACGAATTATCGCAGATCTTATGGTGCCCTGATCAAACTCAATAACACTTGTTTCAATAGGCATTCTATTTTTTGGAGGTGTATTAATCAATGAAAGATCTCTAATTCCTGAAAAAGCCATTTGTAAGGTCCTTGGTATAGGTGTAGCCGATAATGTTAACACATGAACGTTGGGAAATATGAATTTAAGCTGCTCCTTTTGATCTACACCAAAGCTTTGCTCCTCATCTACTATTACTAAACTGAGATCATTAAACTTTAGATTTCTATTAATAACACTATGTGTTCCAATCAGTATGTTAACATCGCCAATTGAGAGATCATATTTTATTTGATCAATCTCTGTTGGCTTAGTTAATCGAGAAAGCATTTTTATTTTGATGGGGTAACCGTCAAAGCGTTTTTTAAAAATTTCGGTATGCTGTTTTGCTAAAAGCGTTGTAGGCGCCGCTAAGACAACTTGTCTATTCTCCGTTACCATTATAAAAGCCGCTCTAATTGCAACCTCCGTTTTTCCAAACCCTATATCACCACAAATCAGCCTGTCCATGGGGTTTCCGGTAGACAAATCTTTGATAACGTCATTTATTGCTTGCATTTGATCAGGAGTTTCTTCATAGGGAAAACGATCACAAAAATCCTGGAAAAGATCTTTTTGCAGATTAATCTTTTTTGTATTTATAAGTTTTCTCTCCGCGGCAACCTTAATCAGCTTCTCAGCGATCAACTTGATTTTATTTTTGACTGTCGCTTTTCTCATCTGCCAATTCGAAGAACCGAGCCTATCTAGCTTTGCATCAGAAAAACCTAGTGGCGATATAAGCTCTATATTTTCTACAGGTAGAAATATTTTATCGGAGCCAGCATAATCAATTTGAAGAAAATCATTGTTTACTCCGTTTATTTCAAAACTCTTTAGCCCCATAAACATTCCAATTCCATAGTCTATGTGAACAACGAGATCTTTTATACTTAATGAATTTAGATCCTCAAAAACAGCAGTAAGGTTACGGAGCTTTGCTGCTTTGCTACTTCTCAGGTTGCCTCCAAAAATTGATTTTTCGGTTATGATCTCAAAGGAAGGAGTTGAAAACCCTACATCTAAGCGAGTTACTGCATAATAGAGTTGCCTAGGAGCATCATTTATCTGGTTAATGTTTTCTATTCTTCTTACAACAGTTAAGTCGTGTTCTTTCAAGACATGAATAAGTCTTTTTATTGACCCCTCAGAATGACCAGACAAGACTATTGGGCGCTTTTTTACTCTCTGCTTCAAGTACTTGGCTACTTCGTTAAAAAGAGAGATGTCTTCTTTATTTCGTTCTACTGCAAAATCTTTCGTAGAAGAATATGTTGTTTTTATTTTATTGGTAAAAAGCTGATCAATTTTCTTAATATCATAAATACTAATAGTTTTAGTAAATTCTGACGGTGACAAATAATGCGAGGAGGCCGCCAATAAAGAAAGTTTATTTGGATTGTTAGAGACATTCTTTAAATCAAAGCTTCTACTCTCAACAATCTGCTCCCATTTATTCTCAATCATTACTTGCAAATCACTATCATATGAAAGAGAAGCTCTTTTTAAAAATGAAAATATAGGCACAAGTTTTGGATTAAATAAAGGTAACCAGTGCTCTATTCCTTCAATCAATATTTTTTCTGATATTGAGTTATAAACTCTATCGTCAGTCTTAACCGTCCCAATAGTTCTTCGATAATTCTGTCTGAATATATTTATAGCTTCTTCATCTAATATTATTTCAGATACAGGAAATATGTTCACAGCTTTTATAGACCCATTTGACCTTTGACTTGATGGATCAAAGGTTCTTATTTTTTCTAATTTGGTACCGAAAAAATCTAGTCTGATAGGATATTTTATTTCAGGAACAAAAACATCCAATATACCACCTCTCAGAGCATATTCGCCTATTGAATATACATTTGTTTGTCTTGAATAACCCATTTTTTCAAGCCATTCAATTAGGTTAGACAAAATTACTTTTTGATTCATTTTAAGAGAAAAGCTCTTTTGAAGGATTTCTTTAATAGGAACAATTTTTTGAATAACACTGTCAACCGATAGCAAAATAATTTTATAAGATTTACTAACTCCTTCTAATGCCCTTAGAGCACTATATCTTTTAGATATGATCTCTTTTCTTGGAGAAATATTACTATAAGGCAAGCAGTCCCATGCAGGATAAACAATCACTTCAACTTTATCGTTAAAAAATTTAAGCATATCCGAAAACTGTTTGAGTTCTCCTTCACGCGTAAGGATGTGTATATGGGTCGATTTATCAGAGCTTTCAAATATCTTTGACAAAGCAAAAGCTCTAAATTCTTTGTTATAATGTTCTGTAAAGTTTTTTTTCATGCAAATTTCTCTAACAAAGTTATTGCTGATTAAATTAATAAAAACTAGAATAAATTATATTTTTATTAACAGTTAGGATAATTACGATGTTTAGTAGCTTTCCCAACAGAAGGGGAAGAAGATTAAGGCAGAACAGAGGTATAAGAGCCTTAGTTAGAGAAACGATCCTAAGTAAATCTGATTTGATTTGCCCTATATTCTTGCGAGAAGGTACAAAGATTATTGAAAATATTCCTTCTATGCCTGGAGTAAATAGGTATTCAATAGATACACTAATTCCCTATGTAGAGAAGTTAATCAGTTCAGGTATATTGACAGTAGCTTTATTCCCATTAACACCTTCCAATAAAAAATCCTCTGATTGTGAGGAAGCTTGGAATCCAGAAAACTTAGTGAATATCGCTACGAGGCAATTGAAAAAAAATTTTCCTGAACTGATTGTAATGCTCGATGTGGCGCTGGATCCCTATAACATCGATGGACATGATGGTCTTTTAGTAAATGGAAAAATAATTAATGACGAAACTTTGGTAGCTTTAGAAAGACAGGCATTGGTTCAAGCTGAATCGGGAGCGGATATACTTGGTCCGTCTGATATGATGGACGGCAGAATTAAAAAAATAAGAGTTGCCCTTGAAGAAAAAGGTTTTAAAGATACGCTGATTATGTCATACGCAGCAAAATTTGCGTCAGCTTATTATGGGCCATTTCGGGAAGCGGTTGGAGCACAAGGATTACTAAAAGGCGATAAAAAAACTTATCAAATTGATCCTCCTAACATTCAAGAAGCAATTAGGGAAGTTGAAGAGGATATAAATGAAGGGGCAGATATGGTTATGGTAAAGCCTGGAATGCCTTATCTTGACATTATTTCGGAAGTAAAACGAAAGTTTAGTTTTCCAACTTTTGCTTACCAAGTTTCGGGAGAATACTCGATGATAAGAGGAGCGATTGAAAATAATTGGCTAGAAAAAGATATTACAATAATCGAAAGCCTTACTTGCTTTAAAAGAGCTGGATGTGACGGAATTTTAACATACTTTGCACCTGAAGCTGCAGATATATTAGATAAGGGAAGTGGTGGTTGAAAATGTGGTTAATTTTACCATTTAAAGGAATAAAAAATTGTATTTTTCTATCTATAATTACTTTCCTCCTCTTATCATGTCAGAATGTAGGCCAGAGGAATAGCGGCAGCGTGATCAACAGAGATGCAGAGCTAGTTTTACAAAATTTATTCGAGATTGATCCGGACACAGTAAGCATATACAAAAATGCTCCAGCAACTCTTATTATTCCAAGAATCACTAAAGCGGGACTAATGCTAGGTGGAGCATATGGAGAGGGCGTGTTAAGAATAAATGAAGCACCTGTTGATTATTATTCATTGGCATCTGCCTCATATGGATTACAGGTAGGAGCTCAACAATATTCAAATATCATTTTTTTTATGACAGAAGAAGCATTACAAAAATTCAGAGTGACAGATGGCTGGGAGCTGGGAGCTGACGCAGAAGTGGTTTTTAGAGATAAAGGCTATTCAATAGGTGTCAGTTCAAAAACAATTTCTAAACCCGTCTATGCTGTAGTTTTTGATCAAAAAGGTCTATTAGCGGGGACGTCTTTAGTCGGTGCGAAGTATTCGAGATTAATAAGGTAGCCCATTCAGTTATCAAACCTTGTTAACAGACTAGAAGTATCAAATTTTGAGCCCCCATTTCTTTGGATCTCTGCATAGAATTGGTTGACTATTGAGGTTATCGGTAGTGAAATATTATTATTGCCCGCATGATCAAGGCATATACCAAGATCTTTTCTCATCAATTTTACTGCGAAACCGAAATCAAATTTACGATCAACCATCGTCTCGCCTCTATTAGTGAGTTGCCAACTACCAGCTGCGCCTTGAGAAATTGCATCTAAAACTTTCTTTGTATCCAACCCGCTTTTTTCAGAAAATGAGATTGCTTCTGAAAGGGCTTGGATAAGTCCTGCGATACAAATTTGATTTACCATTTTTGCTATTTGCCCTTTTCCAGGACCTCCAATTAAAGTGATATTTTTTGCATAGGCTGCAATTATTGATTTTGTTTTTTCAAAAATTGAATTTTCACCACCAATCATCACAGTTAACTCCCCTTTTACAGCACCAACTTCTCCTCCTGAGACGGGAGCATCTAAAAAATCTATATTTAGCTCTTTAGCTTTTTTGGAAAGCTCAACAGCAATGTCAGACGATGTCGTAGTGTGATCGATAAAAACGCTACCAGGTTTCATAGAAGAAAAGGCTTTATCTGTTCCTAAAGTTATTTCTCTCAAATCCGTATCATTACCAACACAACTAAAGACAACATCGCTTTCTGAAACAGCTTCTTTTATTGAGGTGGAATAAGTTCCATTATGGTGTTTAATCCACAATTTTGATTTTTCTTCTGACCTATTGTAAACAATCACATTGTAACCCTCTTTTGAAAGATGCCCTGCCATTGGGAAGCCCATCACGCCTAATCCAATAAAGGTAATTTTTTTCATAACTTAATCCTAAATAATTGAACAATCTTGTTAGTATAATATAATCTGATTTTTAAAAAATAGTTGATATAATGAAAATACTATTAAAAACAGTGCCTTATATTTTCATGGCATTGATCTTATTTTCGCTGATAACCTCAGGATTTTTCTTTTATTTAAGTTATCAATCCTTGCCAAAATATAAAAAGGACATATTCTCTTCTGATATTCAATCAAAGGTCTCTATAAAAACAGATTTATACGCGGTTCCACACATCACAGGACAAAGCGATGAAGAATCTTTTTTTGGTTTAGGATATGTTCATGCACAAGAACGCCTATGGCAAATGACTTATCTTAAACGCATATCCCAAGGTCGCTTATCTGAAATTAGTGGACCAGGAACAGTGCTACTAGACTCATTTATGAAATCTCTAGATCTACAAACTCTAGCAAAGCAGATTTTTCGAAATTTATCACCAGACTTAAAGAATATTTTATCATTTTATTCCAAAGGTGTTAATTTCAGGTTGAAAGAAATACAAGATCAGGGTTTAGGTCGTGGATCTCCTGAATTTTTTTTCCAATCTCCAGAGGTCACCCCATGGAGCCCTGTAGACAGTTTGACGATACTTAAATTTATAGAGTTTATGTCATCTAACAAAGCTTTAAAGGAAATAGAGCTCACATCTTTAATATTTTCGAGTGTAATAGATGATAAAATAAAGCATTTGATTAGCGATTCAGGCATTCTTCGTTCCAAACTTGATGAAGTTATCTTAAATTTAAGAAAACAACAATTTGATGAGCGCAAAAAAGATGAATACAGAAGCTACAATGGCGTTTTTACACCTCCAAATGCTGGATTTTATTCAAACGTATTTGCAGCCGATGGTAGCCGGACGGCCTCGAAAAAATCGCTATTATCAACAAATTTGTTTCTTCCCCTGTCTTCACCATCAATATGGATGCTTGCCCAACTTAACCTAAATAAAACTTCAGTAGTAGGGGCAACAGTTCCTGGTATACCAATTATTTTTTCTGGAAAAAACCGTAAACTGGCATGGGGGTCGTCTTTTGCATTTGTTGATGATCAAGATCTTTATTTTGAAAAAATAAACTCGGCAAACAAAAACGAGTATCTTTCACCTACAGGATATAAACCATTTTTAAATCAGAAAAAGTTAATTAAGGTAAAAGATAGTGCCACTATCAGTTTCGCAATTAAGCGAACTGAAAATCGCGTTATAATACCTCACGAACTATATGAAATGCAATCTATCGTTCCTGATGGTTTTCTTGTTTCTTTGGCTTGGACGGGGTTTAAAAATAACGATAAGACCCTTGAAACTTTCGTAAAATTAATGTCGGCAAAAAGCTTAGATGAAGTTAAAACTAGTGCATTACAAAGCAATAGCTTCAATTTGATTTTAGTAGTTGCTGATGAAACGGAAATTGATTCTGTATTTATTGGGAATTCGCCTAAAAGAAAAACGGAAAATGAGACAAAGGGGCAAGTAATTACGCCTGGCTGGAAGATTGAAAATCAATGGCGCTTAGATGAAAAAGAGGACCCCAAACCTTTTGCTGGTTCTAAAGAGAACGGACTCATTCTAAATACAAACAATAGCTTTTCAGAAAGCCCTTTCCCAGATCATATGAGTTTCAATTGGGGTGATGAACAAAGACTACTTAGAGCAACAAAAATGGTTAGCAAAAGAGAGTTTCATAGCATTGAAAGCTTTAAAGAACTACAAAATGACTTTATTTCAGAGCCTGCTCGTACTTTATTACCACTTATGGGCAAAGAACTTTGGTTTCAGTATGATAATATAGATCCAGATGACATCAATGAAATCAAAACCCGTAGTCTAGAACTTCTGACAAATTGGAATGGAAATATGATGGCTGGCTCACCAGAGCCACTTATTTATGCAACGTGGGTTGAAACATTTATAAAAATGCTTCTCGAAGATGAACTAAGTTTCAATCCTTCATCTGCTAATATGGCCAACCCACTATTTTTGGAAAAAGTACTTAGAAACTACAAAAATGCTGAAGCATGGTGTGATATAAAACATTCCGATAAAATTGAAACATGTGTAGAGTTATCTAAAAAATCACTAACAAAAAGTCTACGAAAATTAAAAGAAATATATGGATCCGATGTAGACAATTGGAGATGGGGTGATAAGAGACGAATAAACCATCCTTCTTTTTCAGTTAATGGCGTTCTAATCCCAAAGTTCTTGCAAGAAATATCGTCTGAGATTTCGGGAAGCGAACACACTTTAAATTCAATAATGTTAAGGGGTTTATCTAATTATAAAGTAGCAAAGGGTAGCTCGTTCAAAATGATAATTGACTTTTCTTCACCAA
Source organism: uncultured Alphaproteobacteria bacterium (assembly GCA_902537215.1). Classification (GTDB taxonomy): domain Bacteria; phylum Pseudomonadota; class Alphaproteobacteria; order Rhodobacterales; family Rhodobacteraceae; genus CACIJG01. Next base: position 13,153 of record CACBAM010000006.1, on the reverse strand, counting down.
CTAAAAATATGTTTATTATTCCTTCTGGGCAAAGTGGCCATTTAATATCGAAGCATTATGATGATCAAACAAGTCTTTGGAAAAGTGGAAATTATATATACTTGTCTGGGGTGAGGGATTTAATATTAGGCGGGGCTAAGGGCGAGATTATTATCCATCCTTTGTCAATCGAATAGTTTTTTACATTTCATTAATGATCCAATAAGAGCATTAATTTCGTGTTCAGTGTTGTAAAGGGCAAGACTTGCTCTGCAGGTAGCAGGCACTCCAATAAAGTCCATTAAAGGTTGGGCGCAATGGTGGCCGGACCTAACTGCAACACCATTTGCGTCTAATATTGTAGCCATATCGTGAGCATGGGCGCTTCCCTCCATAGAAAAAGAAAATATAGCGAGATTATTCTTATGAAAACAGTGTCTAACCAACCAATCTAACTTCTCTAACTCGGTTCGTGTATAATCTGAAATTGACTTTTCGTACTCTAAAACTGATTTTCTGTCTAGATTTTGAACAAAATCTATCGCAGCGCCAAGGCCAATTATTTCAGCAATCCCTGGTGTACCAGCCTCAAATAAAAATGGAGATTTATTATAGATCACATCGTCTTTCGTGACACTTCTTATCATCTCTCCTCCACCATTAAATGGAACCATTTCATTTATTCTTTTTTTATTAACGTAAAGTACGCCAGTGCCAGTTGGCCCAAAAAGCTTATGTCCTGTAAATGTATAAAAATCACACCCAATATCCTCAACATTTATTTCCAAGTGAACAATAGCTTGAGAACCATCCAATACAGTCACAATTCCTTTTTCTTTGAGTGCTTTACAAATTTTCTTAACATCAAGAATGGAGCCAAAAACATTGGACATGTGTGTTATGCACACCATTTTCGTTTTTGAAGAAATCTTTTTTTCGATCATATCTAATGATATTTGACCGTTCTCATCTGGATCAACCCAAATAAGCTTAATGCCTCTTCTAGATCTTAAAAAATGCCAGGGCACAATGTTGGCATGATGCTCCAACGTTGATAAGATAATCTCATCTCCAGACACAAGGTTTTGGTTAGCCCACCCGTATGAAACAAGGTTTAATGCCTCAGTAGAACCCGATGTGAATATAATTTCTTCTTGAAAAGAAGCTCCTAAGAAAGCAACGACCTTGTCTCTTACTGCTTCATATTTTTCTGTCGCGAGGTTTGATAAGTAATGTAACCCTCTGTGAACATTTGAATACTCGCTTTCATAGCATTTTTTTACAGCTTCTATGACTTTAATCGGTTTTTGTGATGAAGCTCCGTTATCTAAGTAAACCAAAGGCTTATTGTTTACTTTCTTAGAAAGTATTGGAAATTCTTTTCTAAATTCTAAAACATCAAACATTCGGCAAATCACCGACTAATAAAAATTGTATAATTGATACAAATATCATAAATAAAAATCCCATGGTTAATGATACAGTAATCGCACCCAAAAATGCTGTTAATAGGACGCTTTTGAATTTATATAGTGTTGACACTGCAGAAGACAATGCCCAGATAAACCACACCAATTCAAAAAACCTGCAGATATAGTATAAGTCAAATGAAATAAATAGAAATAATACCTGCATAAATTTGAAGACGAATGTTACTAAAAACAAAAACAAGACATTTTTTCCTAATTCTTCGATGCCTATTTTTTTATTAGAAAAGTTACTAAAAAATAAAATAGAGGCCATCACCGTTATTATAAAAATTAATTCAAAGGCGAACATACTTAAGGGATTGAAGATGAACGATAATGAATTATTCTCAAGTAACTTTGAGGCATTCTCAGATGACTTAAAGAATAGTCTTTCTAACAAGGAGTTTAAGAGAGAGGTTATGGCTGCAATAAAAACAGCGCCCTCTAGTACAGAACTAAATTTTAATTTTATTGGGCTCAATGCGTCTGGCAAATCTGCCGGCCTTCTGAGAGCTATCTTGAGTTTATGTTTCAAGTCCATTAGCTTTCAAGTTCCTGAGCTAAAATTTGTAAGAACAACGGGTACAAAATACAAACTGGTCATAATCAAAGTGAAAAGGTTTCTATCCTTAAAATTTGAAACAAAACTGACAATTCGCGAAAAAATATACACTATAATTAGCTCTGAAAGAATGACAAGCACAAGCTCTATAGCTCCAGTTGTGAATATTTTGGCAATGCTAGCAACTAGAATTACTAAAGTTGATACAGAAAGAGACCAAAATAAAGCTAATCTAGTTTGAAACCCCGAAGAATCAGATCCAAACATTTTCAATATCAAGTGAAGAATAAAGCCCAAGAGATACATAAATATAGGAAGAAAAAAAAGGTAGGAGACAACCACAGCTGTTATAACAGATAGGTAAGGATCCTCCTGAACTTGACTGGTGACTTCTATTAATTGTGACAGTAGCAACATTAAACAAGTAAAATACAGAAGGGGTAGCAATTGGCTTTCTTTATCGCGTAGTTCAAATTGCTGATCGATAGAAGCATCAAGGTCACTGAATGCTGAGATTATAGCTGTAAAGAAACCTTTATTAATTTTTAACTGTTTATTCATGAAAAAAGCTTGAGGTCCAAATATCAATATAGTTACTCAGCTCTGATTTAATGCTTTCATCTTCAATCTCATCTAAGGCTTCCGAAATAAACGCAGTTATAAGCATCTCTTTAGCTTTATTCCTATGTACACCTCTACTCAGTAAATAAAATAGGCTTTCTCTATCTAGGGAACTGGACGTCGATCCATGAGAGCAAATTACATCATCGGCATAAATCTCGAGTTCTGGCTTACATAAAAATTTTGAGTTTTCGTTAAGCAAAAGAGACCTACTAGATTGATAGCCGTCGGTCTTTTGTGCTTCCGGCGCAACATAGATTTTGCCTCGAACTATTGAAGTGCAATCATTTTCTAGCACTGATTTAAAAACTTGCCTACTTTTACATTCATAAGCATTATGATTTATTAACACATTTTCGTCACTAAAATGATGTTTTTTATTTATTAGACTGACGTTCGCAATTGAAGTGTTTATACCTGGCCCATTTAGATGCAATTCAATTTCATTTCTTGTCGACTTAGTATTTAATCTCAGTCCAAAATGATTAAAGGTTGATTTTTCAGCCATATCACAAAATTTATGAGAAATTTTAGGAAAAATATTATTTTCTCCAGTTAAATCTAGGTAATTTAACTTAGCATCTTCATCTAAATAAATTTCGGTTACTGAATTAAAAACAGAAAGATTATTTCCTGTTTCTATAATGGTAGCTTCTACGCCTTTTTCAACAATAATTAGGTTTCTTTGGAAGCAATTGCGTGCGGACTTATTAGCTTTATTGTGTATTACAAGCGGCTTTTTAGAACTCTCTGACAAACTGAGAGCATAACCAACTTTGAGATTGAGACTATTATCTCTGGCCAAAGGTCTGGGAACAAGTTTTTGGGACTTTTCTTCAAGCTTACCAAAATAGTTTTTTGTAAAGGAATCTTCATCAGCAATTTCGTCCATAATGCTTGAAATTTCATAGCTTTTGTCACTAGCTAATTTCATGATATCACCATCAATAGTCAGTTCAGGTTCATACAGATGGGTTCCTTTCAGATTAATTAGGTCTGTTTCAGAAATTTCTTGATCAAGATCGGAAACTATATCTAAGTTACTCTTTCTCCAATATTCTGATCTACGATTTACTTTCTCAATACTTGCACTACTACGTTTTAATTCTTGGCTTAAAGAATCATACCAACTACTTATATTTGCATGGTTCAATGTTTTCCCTTACCTAATTGTAAGAAATCTTTATATCCTGTCTCTTCAACATGAAGAGCAAGAGATTTGTCACCAGTTTTTACTATTCTTCCATCTACCATGATGTGAACAAAATCAGGCACTATATAATTCAGAAGTCTTTGATAATGGGTAATAACCAGAAACGAACGGGAAGATGATGAAAAGTTATTTACTCCTTTAGAGACTAACTTCATAGCGTCAACGTCCAGCCCGCTATCTGTTTCATCGAGTATTACAAATCTGGGCTCGAGTAAACACATTTGTAAAATTTCATTGCGTTTTTTTTCTCCTCCCGATGCACCAACGTTGACCGGCCGTTTCATCATTTCGTCACTTATTTCTAAATCTTTTGCTATGCCACGTACAAGCTTCAAAAAGTCTGCGGCATTAAGTTCCTCTTGACCTCTTGTTTTTCTTTGTGAATTTAGAGCGGTTCTGAGAAAATTCATATTCCCAACTCCAGGTATTTCTATTGGATATTGAAATGCCATAAAAATTCCAAGCGCCGCTCGTGCCTCTACCTCAGCCTCCAACAAATCACTTCCGTCAAAATTAACAGTACCGCTATCAATAATGTATCCATCTTTCCCTGCCAGAACACTCGATAGTGTCGATTTCCCGGACCCATTTGGTCCCATTATAGCATGAACTTCGCCTGGGTTAATGGAAAGTGATAAACCCTTAATTATCTGTTTTTCTTCTTCTTCCAAAGAAACTTTTAAATCATCGATGTTTAACATATTAGCCAACGGAACCCTCTAAAGAGATTGCAACTAATTTTTGTGCCTCCATTGCAAACTCCATTGGGAGTGCTTGTAATACCTCCTTACAAAACCCATTTACGATCAATGCTACAGCATCTTCTTCTCCAATCCCTCTTTGCATACAATAAAAGAGTTGATCTTCGTCTACCTTTGACGTTGTGGCTTCATGTTCCGCTCTCGCGCTACTATTATTTACCTCAATATAGGGAACAGTGTGCGCTCCACATTTATTGCCGATGAGTAGACTATCACATTGGGTAAAATTTCTTGAATTATGTGATCTACCCCCAATTTGCACGAGTCCTCTATAGGTGTTTTGAGCTTTTCCAGCACTAATTCCCTTGGATACAATTCTACTATTTGTATTTTTTCCAAGATGTATCATCTTAGTGCCGGTATCGGCCTGTTGCATGTTATTGGTGATAGCTATCGAGTAGAACTCGCCAGACGAGTTATCACCTTTTAAAACACAAGATGGGTATTTCCAGGTTATTGCAGACCCTGTCTCTACCTGTGTCCACATGACTTTGGAATTTCTACCCCTACAATCAGCACGTTTAGTAACAAAGTTGTAAATACCGCCAACCCCGTTCTCATCGCCTGGAAACCAATTTTGTACTGTAGAATATTTAATTTCCGCATCGTCAAGTATTACTAGCTCTACAACGGCAGCATGCAACTGGCTCTCATCCCTTTGAGGCGCAGTACACCCTTCCAAATAACTTACGTATGAGTTTTTGTCTGCTATAATCAAAGTGCGCTCGAATTGTCCAGTGTTTTCAGCGTTTATTCTGAAATAGGTCGACAACTCCATAGGACATCTTACTCCTTTAGGAATGTATACAAATGATCCATCAGAAAAAACAGCAGCATTGAGGCAAGCAAAAAAGTTATCTGATATTGGTACAACAGATCCTAGGTATTTCTTAACTAAGTCAGGATATTCCTTTATGGCTTCTGATATTGAACAAAATATAACCCCGGCAGATTTTAACTCTTCTTTAAAGGTTGTCCCAACCGAAACACTATCAAAAACCGCATCAACGGCAACCTTGCGATTTTCTGACTTATCTTCAGGATTTTCTTCAATTACACCAGCGAGTTTCTTTTGCTCGGTTAGCGGAATTCCTAGCTTTGAGTAGGTTTCAAGAAGTTTTGGATCTACTTCATCTAAGCTTTTTGGCTTTTCTTTCATATTGGCAGGCCGAGCATAATAATACTGATCTTGAAAGTCGATTTCAGGAATTTTTAATAGCGCCCATTCGGGCTGTTTAAGTTTCTTCCATCTATTAAACGCCTTTAGTCTCCAATCAAGCATCCACTCAGGTTCGTCATTCTTTTTTGATATAAGCTTAACGATATCTTCATTTAAACCTAAAGGAGCATACTCCGTTTCTATATCTGTTGAGAACCCGTATTTATAGTTACCTCCAACGGATCTAACCGTGGATAGGGTTTCCTTATCGATTACGTCTCTTACCTGATAATTATCTGCCATTTATGTAGAATCCCTGTGTATCTTATGTCTTGAATATAGTTGTTTCCATGAGAAAATAAAGGCTTCAATATCACTTTTTTTTGTATTGGGTCCCAACGAGACCCTTATTGAGGAGCTTGCAAGATCCTCACTATATTTCATCTCCTTTAATAGACTTATTTCACTTAATTTTCCTGACGAACATGCAGTACCCGATGAAACACTGAAACCTTCAAGGTCTAAAGCAATTACTTGACTTTCGCCTTTCCAACCAGGAGTTATAATGCAGGATGTATTCGGTAGCCTCCTTTCTTTTTCGCCAACTATTATCGAGTGTTTTGAGATTTCTCTTACTTCATTCTCTAACATATCTCTTAAAATCTCAATTTCTTGCCATACACCATCTTTAACTAGTTTAATAGAGTAGGCTAAGGCTTCAGAAAATGCAGCAATAAGCATAAAATTTTCAGTACCTGCTCTTAATCCAAATTCTTGATTTCCACCTAAAATTGCGGATTCAATTAAATCCTCATGTTTTACGAAAAGTACCCCTACCCCTTTTGGTCCACAAACTTTGTGCGAGGCCAAGAAAAAAGCTTGAGGCTGGATATCGTTAAATTTTAAATCTATTTTTCCAATAGCTTGAACTGCATCAGTGCAAGCTATGTCTTTCGGAACATTTTGCAATATACCGGTCTCAGAGTTAGCAATTTGCAAAGCCATATTGTTTTTAGAAGTATTTGAATAAACTAAGCCATTTTTCTTCACCGGTATAGACACATCACACCATCTTTTTACACAATCGTGTTCAATAGCAGAACATTCTAATCTTTTATTATGTAAAAATAGCGCCGCAGACTCCGATGCGCCGGATGTAAAGATTATTGTACCTCTATCGAGACCCAGAAGGTCCATCACATTATCTCTTGAACGTTCAATTATATTTCGCGCCTCTCTTCCTTCAAAGTGAACTGAGCTCGCATTACCTATCAAATCCAGATTTGAAATTAGGCTTTTCCGAGAATTTTCGCACAATAAGGCGCTTGCATTCCAATCAAAGTAACGTCTGCCATTTTGTAAGAGCGTCATTAAGCTTGTGCAAAGCTTGATACTGCTTGACATGGCTCCATAGAATCAGAGGCAACGTCTTCTAATGAAATATTATGTAAAAATAGGTAAACTTGAGATGAAAACTGTTCCCAAAATTTTTCTGTTAAAACTAGCTCAAAAGGTTTTGGTAAAATCTTTGTTTCAATTTTATCGTTAATAGAGACTGCGGCAAAATTTTCATCAACGGCTTCCATAATGTCATGGACCCTTATATTTTTAGGATGATAATTTAAGCTAAATCCGCCTGATGCCCCTCTAACAGCTTTCACTAAACTTGCTTTACGCAATTTCATAAAAAGTTGTTCAAGGTAAGTGAGTGAAATACCGGTTCTATTGGAAATCTCAGCCACAGATACAGTTGAGTTGAAGTCTTTTCTAGCGATATATGCCATCGCTATCAAAGCGTATTTACCTTTTGTGCTTAGTCTCATGCTTAAAATAACAAATAAATTTAAATTATATTTAAAATAGCTTGACTTAGAGGTCAAGCAATTAGTAACTGTATGTCATTGATTGATAAAGGAACTTCAATGCCCGAAGTAAACATATCTGGTCCGAGCGGTAGGCTCGAAGGTCGATTCCACCCTCAAAAAAATACAAATGCTCCCGTAGCTATAATATTACACCCGCATCCAAAGTTTGGCGGCACTATGAATAACAGAGTTGTTTACAATCTTCACTACTGTTTCTTTAATCTTGGGTTTTCATGTTTAAGGTTCAATTTTAGAGGTGTTGGCAAGAGCGAAGGTGAATTTGATGATGGATTAGGAGAATTGGCAGATGCAGCATCAGCTCTCGATTTTCTACAAGCAAATTCACCAAATTCAAGCGGTTGCTGGGTAGTTGGTTTTTCTTTTGGCTCTTGGATAGGTATGCAGCTGTTGATGAGAAGACCAGAAATAAGTGGGTTTATTTCAGTATCACCTCCCGCCAATACATATGACTTTAGCTTCTTAGCTCCCTGCCCATCGTCAGGGCTGATTATAAATGGTAGTTTAGATCGCCTCGTACCCCCATCTGAAATAAAGGATTTATCAGATAGATTGAAACTACAAAAAGGGATCAAGGTTTCTCACAAAGAGGTTGAAGGTGCTGATCATTTTTTTACCAACTTTGAAGAAGAAATGACAAAAGCAGTTAATGAGTATCTTGCTTCTAGGTCAGATTTATAAATTATTGTGGGTCGATGTTAAAAAGTAATATTCTGAATAATTTAAGAACCCGTGGTTTTATTAATGACTGTACTGATTTAATGGGCCTCGACAACTTATTGAGCAATTCAAAAGTTACCTGTTATATTGGGTATGACGCTACTGCTTCCTCCCTTCATGTAGGCCATCTTATGAATATAATGATGCTAAGATGGTTCCAAAAAGATGGACATAGGGTAATTACTTTATTAGGAGGCGGTACAACAAAAATAGGAGACCCTTCCTTTAGGAAAACAGAGAGACCATTGATAACCGACGAAACAATTAATGCTAATCTACTTAGTCTCAAATCGATATTTTCCAAATACCTAAATTTTTCGTCTGATTACCCCGGTGCGCTTATGCTGAATAATGATGAGTGGTTAAGCAAGCTAAACTACTTGGATTTTCTGAGAGATACTGGAAAACATTTTTCAATTAACAGAATGCTTAGCTTTGAATCAGTTAAAAGCAGGCTGCAAAAAAATGACCCTTTAAGCTTTCTAGAGTTTAATTACATGATATTACAAGGCTACGACTTTTACAAACTGAACCATGACTATCAATGCATTCTTCAAATGGGCGGATCTGATCAATGGGGTAACATAGTTAATGGCATTGAGTTAACTAGGCGTATGAACAGCAATAAACTTTTTGGTTTGACTTCGCCTTTATTAACAAACTCTTCTGGTCAAAAGATGGGAAAATCATCTAATGGCGCTGTCTGGCTAAACGAAGAAAATCTTTCTCCTTATGAATTTTGGCAGTTTTGGCGGAATTGTGATGATGATGATATAGAGAAATTCCTTCTTCTTTTTACTGAATTTTCGATTGACAAAATTAAAGAACTAACCTCTAGAAAGGGTCATCACCTTAATGAAGCAAAAATAGTTTTAGCAAACGAGGTTACCTCACTTTGCCATGGAAAAATGAAAGCCGATGAAGCGTTTAAAACTTCAAAAGCAGTATTTAGTGAAAATACTGGGTCTTCTAAACTACCTACAATTGAGATCAATGCTAAAGATTGTCCCGAACGTATTTCTATCACTCAAATAATGACACTTTCAGGAATGGTGAAGTCTGGGAAAGAAGCGAAGCGTTTGGTAAATGAAAACGCAGTAAAGCTAGAAGGAAGGATGGTAAAAGACATTACTGAAAAGTTTGAGAAAAATAATTTTTCCGATCCTCAGCAACTTTCTATTGGGAAAAAGAAACATGTCAACATCGTCATTTTCTAATCTTGTTTTTTAAGGTAAACCTTTTTCATAAAGTCCGGCTTGTCGACAGCACCATTTCTTTTCAAATCACCTTTCTTTATTTTTGATAACACGTCCATTCCAGAACTAACCGCGCCAAAAACTGTATAATTATTATCTAAATGAGGAGCAGGCTGGAACATGATAAAAAATTGACTATTAGCAGAATCCGGATTGTTTGATCGTGCCATGCCAACAGTGCCTGCGACAAAGGCCATATCAGAAAATTCAGATGGCAAGTCCGGCAATGACGAGCCTCCTCTACCAACTAGCTCGGGGTTAAATGCTTGAGTTTTGCCAAACTTCACATCACCCGTCTGTGCCATAAAGCCTTCAATTACTCTATGGAATACCACGCCATCATATGCGCCTAAATTAACCAAGGTTTTTATTCTTTCGACATGCAATGGAGCTAAATCTGGCAGCAGTGTTATTTCAATTTTTCCACTAGCTTCACCTCCTACTTCAATTACAAGATTATTTTCTGCAAAAGCACACTTAAAGATAAATATGAAAAAAAATATATTTATAGGAATTTTTTTAGAAAAAAGATATCTAAGCATTTTTAATTGTCTTTATGAAATCTGGGTCATCAACTTTTCCATTATCCAATTGATCCCCTTTTTTTATTTTATCTACTACGTCCATACCTTTCATAACTTTTCCCCAGACCGTATACTGATTGTTTAAATGCATACTATCTTCAAGCATAATAAAAAACTGGCTATTAGCAGAATTTGGGTTTTGTGATCGAGCCATACCCACAATACCCCTGACAAACGGCTCAGAAGTGAATTCGGCTTCTAGATCAGGCAAGTCTGAACCTCCCATTCCGACACGATCACTTTGGAACCCATTTTTCAAAGAACCATACTGGCCATCACCCGTTTGAGCCATAAAGCCATCAATCACTCTGTGAAACACGACATCATCAAAAAATTTATCTTTTGACAGCTTTAAAATTCTCTTGCAATGATTTGGAGCAAGATCATTTAGCAGTTCTATTGTAATATTTCCTTTATTTGTCTCTAAAACTATATTTTGTTTGGCACTTTTTTTTGTTGCTTTCTTTTTCTTTAATGCCATTTCTAATCCTTTTTTTTGTTTTGATATTTATTATTAATTGCAAACGCAATGTCTTCAGTTACAAATTTGTCTATGTTACCACCTAGCTTAGCAATTTCTTTCACCAATCTAGATGCAATGGCTTGACAACCTGCATCTGCCATCAAAAAAACTGTCTCTATTTTATTATCTAAAACTCTATTCATTCCAACCATCTGGAATTCATACTCAAAATCTGATACTGCCCGTAACCCTCTTATCAAAATTGAGGCACCTACGTCTTTTGCGCACTCTATTAGTAAATTTTTAAATGGATGTACCACAATATCGACTTTCAATGACTTTAAATTAGCTATTTCTTTTTCTACAAGCTGCACTCTTTCTTCTAATGAAAATAAAGGACTCTTATCATTATTTATAGCAACTCCTATTACTAACTTATCAACGAGTGTCGAAGCCCTGCTTATTATATCTATATGTCCAAGTGTTAATGGGTCAAAAGTACCTGGGTACAATCCTACTCGCATTATATTTTCCTTCTTTCTTCAGCTATTTTCAGACGATTTCCAAACAATAGGACTTAAAAACGCTCCTGTAAAACTTTCTTTCACAGTCGCTATATCTTCAGGTGTACCATAACACACTACTTCACCACCTTTATCTCCACCTTCCGGTCCAATATCAATTACATAGTCAGCTGTTTTGATCACATCCAAGTTGTGTTCAATAACAATAACAGTGTTACCTTTCTCTACAAGCTCATGCAGAATTTCAAGAAGTTTTTTAATATCATGAAAGTGTAACCCAGTTGTAGGCTCGTCTAATATGTACAAAGTCGATCCCGAGCTTCTTCTTGCAAGTTCTTTTGCAAGCTTTACCCTCTGGGCCTCTCCACCTGACAAGGTTGTCGCCTGTTGACCAACTTTAATATAACCTAGTCCAACTCTTTTAAGGGTTGCCATTTTTTCTCTTATCGAAGGCACTGCTTTGAAAAAATCTTCAGCCTCGTTTACTGTCATTTCCAAGACATCTGAAATGTTTTTATCCTTAAATTTTATTTCAAGCGTTTCCCTATTATATCTCTTGCCAAGACATTGGTCGCATTCCACATAAACATCAGCAAGAAAATGCATTTCTATCTTAATTAATCCATCACCTTGGCAAGCCTCACAACGGCCACCTTTTACGTTAAAAGAAAAACGTCCAGGCATGTACCCTCTAGCTTTCGACTCTGGCAAGCCCGTAAACCAATCCCTTATATGCGTAAAAGCTCCTGTGTAAGTAGCGGGATTAGATCTTGGAGTTCTTCCTATTGGAGATTGATCTATATCTATAACCTTCTCAAAATACTCTAAACCTTCTATTTTTTCGAACTTTGCGGGAGTTTGTCTAGAGCCATTAAGTTTCGAAGCTGCCGCTTTAAAAAGAGTTTCAATTATTAAGGTCGACTTTCCTCCCCCTGATACACCCGTTACGCATATAAATAATTCCGTTGGGAAAGAAATATTTACGTTTTTGAGATTATTGCCATTTGCTCCTGTTAATTTTACCTCGGATTTTGAATTAGTTCTTCTTTTTGCGGGCACAGGTATGCTCTTTTTTCCAGAAAGATAAAGACCAGTAAGTGACTTCTCACTTTTTATAACATCTAGAGGCGTGCCTTCTGCAACGATATATCCACCCTGAACTCCCGCACCAGGACCAAGATCAATAACATAATCAGCTTCTCTTATTGCTTCTTCATCATGCTCAACCACTAAAACCGAATTACCTTGTGCTTTTAAATCTTTGAGCGTTTTGATTAGCCTTCTATTATCTCTCTGGTGTAATCCAATTGAAGGCTCGTCTAAAACATAAAGTACTCCCGTTAAGCCAGAACCTATTTGACTTGCTAGTCTTATTCGCTGACTTTCTCCCCCTGACAACGTACCTGAGGCTCGACTTAAAGTTAAATATTCTAGACCAACATTATCTAAAAAAGTTAGCCTGCTGGAGATCTCTTTTATTATAGCGCTGCCAATTTGCAGATGCGACTTAGAGAGCGTTTTTGGCAGTAATGCTATCCATTCAAGCAACTGCTTAATCGACTGGTCGCAACACTCTCCGATGTTTTGTTCCGCTACCCTTACGCAGAGAGCCTCTTGTCTTAGCCTGTAGCCGTTACATTTTGGGCAAGGTTTATCACTTCTGTACCTTTTAAACTCTTCTAACAACCAAGGTTCAACAGTTTCATCAAATCTACGCTTTAAATTAGAGATTACTCCTTCAAATGATTTTTTAGTATTATAAACTCGACCTCCATCATCAAATCTAAAGTTGATTTTCTCTCCCTCATTGCCGTGTAGCAGAATCTTTTTAATTTTTTCATCAAGTTGCTGCCAAGGCGCGTTAGGGTTAAAATTATAATGTTTCGATAAGGCTTCAATTGTCTGTCTATAGTATGGGTTAGAACTCCTTGCCCAAGGAATAATGGCTCCATCATATAC
>CACBAM010000005.1 GCA_902537215.1 uncultured Alphaproteobacteria bacterium | reverse complement strand
GGCAGTCCATTACTATTACAGGCCCAAACGGAGTTGGCAAGACACTTCTTTTGAACACAATTGTTGGATTCAAATCAATTTTCAAAGGCAAAATATCGATAAACAAAATTAATCTTTCCAATGATCCTTCAAATAGGCAGGAACACATAGGATATTACGGGCATAAATCCTCTCTCCATACTGGGCTAACGGTAATGGAGACAATAGAGTATTGGAAAGCATATTACAGCTCGGATGCCTATACTAGCGAATTGATAAAATTCTGGGATCTACCAAATAAAACTGTTGAAAGTTGTTCCGAGGGTCAGCGAAAAAGACTAGCCTTGGTGAGACTTTCCTTGATGAATAGAAATATTTGGATACTCGATGAACCAACAACAAACCTAGATTTTGTTGGCAAGAAAAAGTTTTTGGAACTACACACCTCTCATCTTAGGGCAGGAGGCTTGTCGATAATTACTTCTCATGAACCGGCACAAGTTAAAGGACATAAAATAATTAATCTAGAAAGACATAGCGGTAAAAATTAAAATGCTAAATATTCTTCGACTAGAATTTCTATTGGTAATAAGGTCTGGTTCACACGTAGTTTTGGCTTTTTCCTTCTTTTTATTCTTTATCCTCTTATTCGCGCTTTCGGCATTTGGTGATAATTTTGTGCTTAGTAATATAGGTCTTACCGCAGTTTGGTTAAGTCTTTTAATGTCTATCTTGCTTACTCTAAACAAAGTCATTCATGAAGATTACGAAAGTGGTATTTTGGACTATCTTTTGATCGCTGATATTCCCCTAGAAGTAACAATGTTTTTAAAAACGATTGTTCATTGGGTTTCAGTTGTTATTCCGCTCATAATTATAATTCCAGTTGTCTTGATTACATTTGAAATAAGCTCTGATCATATTTTGCGAATTTTTATAGTGCTACTGTGTGGATCTCCTTCACTCAGCTTTATAGGAACAATGATATCCTGCCTAACGTTATCAAACCGCAGTAATTTTCTTTTTACAACAATTACTATACCGTTTTATTTCCCAACTCTTCTTTTAGGAATTTTCTGCTGCAGTTCCAGCACCACCGATTTATTTGCTTTGGAATATTTGCTACTATACGCAAATACACTATTTACTGTGGTACTCAGTCCCTATATATCTGCGTATGCAATTAAACTGAATTATTCATGAAATGAAAAACAGCGCGTTAAATAAATTTTGGAAGTACTCTAACCCGGTACTTTTTAAAAAACTAGCAAAGATAATATCACCTCTTGCAGGTTTGATAGCTATTTTAGCAATTATACCTGGTTTAGTTTGGGGAGTGTTCTTTACTGGCCCTGACTATAAGCAACTGGAGACAGTGAAAATAATTTTTATCCATGTTCCTGCAGCATTCTTAGCAATAAACGTATATCTTATGATGACTGTAGCCTCTTTAGTTTGGTTGATTAGGCGCCAATACGTTAGCGCATTAGCAGCTAAATCGTCTGCAATGATTGGTTTAATAATGACTATTGCTACCATAATAACAGGAAGTTTGTGGGGTAGCAGCACTTGGGGAACTTACTGGGTTTGGGACCCTCGACTAACCTCATTTGCAGTTCTGCTATGTTTCTACGTGGGGTACATTATCTTATGGTCGGCTATCAAACCTTTAGAACGGGCAGCAAATGTTACTTCTCTATTTTGTATATTAGGATCTGTTTTCGCTCTTCTATCCAGGTATATCGTTTTTTTTATAGATCAGGGTCTACATCAAGGCCCAACTTTGTCTCTCGATGAGGAAAAGAATATTGATGACAGCTACTATTTTCCACTTATTTTAGCATTAGTTGGGTTTTCATCTCTTTTTGTTTATCTTTTACTTGTACGAACAACTACTGAGCTTAATAAATTGAAGCTTAAATTAATGGGATAGTCCGGGACCAATGTTAGCAATTTTTGGGAAGTTTTCTTTTGTAATCATTGCATCTTATGTGAGTACAATTGCTCTTATATCAGCCTTGATAATACAAACCTTAATTTCTAAGATAAAAACAGATAAAGAATTAAGAAAAAAAGAAACTAAAAATGAGTCAAATTAGTTTCAAAATAATTTTAGTAATACCCATATTCATTTTACTTTGCCTCTCTTTGTTCATGATTTTTGCCTACGATATCGAAATGGCAAATGGCAAATTAAGTATTAAATCAAATATATCGAAACAAATAAAAAGTAATCTGATAGGTCAAAAAAAGCCTAACTTTTATTTAACTCCTCTGAACAACTACGAGACTCCCCAAGAAAAACATCTTGATGTTTCAAACTACAAGTTGGTGAACTTCTGGGCTAGCTGGTGTGCTCCCTGCAGAGCCGAACATAAATCCTTAATGTCGATTCAAAAGAATGGATACCGTATAATTGGAGTAAATTATAAAGATACTCCTTTAAACGCGCAAAAATTTCTTGCAGAACTAGGCAATCCATATGTTGCAATCGGTTCAGACCGATTGGGGAAAACAGCCATAGACTGGGGAGTTTATGGAATACCCGAAACTTTCCTTCTTGATAAAGAAAACAATATCTTATTAAGGATTGCGGGACCGATAACTAGTACCATATACGAGAATAAGCTTAAAACGTATCTTGAAGAATAAGTCTAGTTTTCCTTATCAATAATATATTTCTGAAATAACTTATACTGAAAAGCGAAAAACAGTAGGCTTAAAATTGGCATTCCAAAAGTTTTAAAATTCACCCATTGATCTTGGCCAAAATACCTCCACACCAGTTCATTAAGAAAGGCAAGACTAATAAAAAAAATAATTATTCTCTTTGTGAGAAGCATCCACCCTTCTTCTTCTAAGGCTAACGTGGATCCCATCAAACTTTGTAATAAGCTTCTTTTTCTCATTAGACCTATGATCAGAACAGCCGCAAAACTAAGATAGATAATCGTAGGTTTCATCTTTATGAATGTGGGGTCTTTGAACCAGATTGTTAATGCACCAAAAAAAATTACTAAAACCGCCGTAATTACAGACATTTTGGAAATCGTTCCTAAGATGAGGTAATTTAATAACGATGCAATTAACAAGATGGGTACGAATACTTTTGTTGCAAAGATTATCTTTTCAACCGAAAGGTCTTCACCGGTCAGATTATTTGAGTTGGGAAAATAGTAATAAGCCAGAAAGAATGTTATCAATGGAACAAACTCTAAAATACTTTTTGTGAGTGAATTTTCTTCCTTTTTTTCCATTAATAATTACTCTCTAAAATCACCAATCAAAGCCGTTGCAAATTCTTCAGGATCAAATGGCTGAAGGTCATCTAATGTCTCACCAACCCCTATAGCATGGATTGGCAACTGAAATCTATCGGCAACTGATATTAGTATTCCCCCTTTTGCGCTGCCATCCAACTTAGTCATTATTATTCCCGTTATATTGACCATTTGCTGGAAGATCTCTACTTGAGAAATAATGTTTTGTCCAGTGGTCGCATCGAGAACTAATATTATATTTTCAGGGGCTTCGCTTTTTACTTTTTTTATAACAGTGACAATTTTTACTAACTCCTGCATAAGATCTGTTTTGTTTTGCAATCTTCCTGCTGTATCGATAAACAAGAGGTCCATCTTTTCATTTATAGCTCTTTCAACTGACTTATACGCTAAAGAAGCTGGATCGGATCCTTGCTCAGCCTTGATAATTGGGACATCTACCCTCTCCGCCCAAACAGATAACTGTTCAATAGCTGCAGCTCTAAAAGTATCACCTGCTCCAATCATTACTGATTTTCCAGCCATCTTAAATTGTGATGCAAGTTTACCAATTGTTGTTGTCTTACCAGATCCATTAACGCCTACCACCACCACGATTTGCGGAGCCGTTTTATAGATTGGAATGGGCTTAGCTATTGGCTCTAATATCTTAGTTATCTCGTCTATGAGATATTCTTTAAGCTGCATTACCTCTATTTTTTTTCCATATACTTTTGACGAAATTTTTTCTGAGATCTTTAAAGCGGTTTTACTCCCTACATCGGATGAAATCAGGATATCTTCAAGTTTCTCTAAAAACTCATCATTTAATAAAATTTTCCTTGGGTCTGGCTTTCTCTTAAATAAGTTAAGAGTTTTTTTTACGACTGATTTAGCGCTGGTGACTTTTTGACCATCTTTAACGATATCTTTATTTTGATCAGTGTCGCCGTCTTGTGCGAACTGACTTTTTTCTGATTCACTAATTTTCTTCGCGTTAATTTCATTTTTTTCTGACTTTTCTACTGAAACTTTTTTCTCAATATTCACATCGACATCAGCTTTAGATACTTCGTTAACAGCCTCATCTAAATTTTTTGTAAATTTTGAACTGGAGTTAAATAGTTTATTTTTAAGTTTTTTGAAAAATCCTGTTACCATTTTGTAATACCAACTTTCTACTTATCTGCTCTTACGCTTACCTTACCATCAGCCCATTCAATTGTAAGAGCACTTTTACTTTTCAATTGAGATTTGGTGCTCACGATTTTTTCATCTTCATCTCGTATGACAGAGTATCCCCTCGACAGGACTTTTTTATAACTTACGCTCTCTAACAATCTGGATGCCGCCATAAAATTTTCTGAATTTTTTCTAAAGTTATTCCAAAGATGCTTCAAAGCCATCTCATCTAATACACGTAATCGTTTTTTTGTATCAGAGACATAGTAGAAAATTTGCTTTAGCTTCGTTGATAGATCCTTATCTAATAATTTGACATCGTTAGACATCTCAGAAAAAGCATCTTTAATAATACTATCGAGTTTTAGTATGTTCATTGTAAGTGATTTTTTCATATCGTTCAGGTTTTGGTATGGGCTTTTAAGCTTTGCAGAGCATTGATTAAGCAAAGACATTTTTAAAAATGTTATCTTTTCCGCACTATTTCTTAAGTTTGCAGAAAGGTAATTTAACTGCCCTAAAATTTCTGTTCGATTTGGCAAGGCAATCTCGGCCGCTGCTGTGGGAGTAGGCGCTCTCACATCCGCAACAAGGTCTAATAATGTTGTATCGGTTTCATGTCCAATAGCTGAGATAATGGGTATCTTTGCTTCTGATACGGCTCTAATGAGACTTTCGTCATTGAAAGGCCATAAATCTTCAAACGATCCCCCTCCCCGGGCAATTATTAATAAGTCAGGTCTAAGGCCTTTGGTATTGGCTTTTTCCTGATGGAAGAAGTTAATCCCTTCTATAACATCTTTCGCACAGCTATCTCCCTGAACGGTAACTGGGAAGATAATAACCATTACAGGAAATCGGGCTTCAACTCTATTCAAAATATCTTTAATAACTGCCCCAGATATAGACGTTATTACTCCGATACTAAGAGGGTACGTTGGTAAAGCTATTTTTCTTTTTTCACTAAATATACCCTCAGCCGCAAGTTTTTCCCTTCGCTTATTTAACATTGCAAGTAGAGCCCCAATCCCCGCAGCTTGGATATCCTCCACTATTATTTGATATTTGCTATGTCCAGGAAAAGACGATATGCGACCTACTAAGACAACTTCATTTCCTTCTTCGATTAGATCTCTTTTGGTTAGTTTGGTACCTCGCCATACAACGCTAGCTAATATTGATTTGTCATCTTTAAGGTCAAAATATAAGTGGCCAGAGGCAGGTCTGCTAACCCTGCCTAGTTCCCCCTTTACCCTGACATATTCAAACTCCGTTTCTAATATATTTCGTATCGATTGGGATAGGGTCGTAACAGTAAATTCCGGTATGTTCTCTTTTGTCATAGCCTTTAGATCACAACTGATTTTATTTCTTTATATAATCACTCCTATGAGTATCATGATCGAAAAGGATTGGAAAGAGAATGAAAATTTTGATTATTGGAAACGGTGCACGGGAACACGCATTGACTTGGGCTATATCCCAAAATCCAAGATGTACCAAAATTTATTGTAGTCCAGGGAATGCTGGGACCACCGAATTAGCGACTAATGTTGATATTGATGTGACATCAAATAATGAAATCCTGGAAATGTGTTTGCTGCATTCCATTGATCTTGTAATAGTCGGGCCTGAGAAGCAATTTGAGCAAGGTCTTACAAACGCTCTCAAAGAAAAAAATATTTTGGTATTTGGGCCAACCATGGAAGCTTCTCAATTAGAAGCCTCAAAATCCTTTACCAAGAATATGTGCAAGCACAAAAAAATACCTACTGGAAATTACGAGATTTTTTCAAGAGTTGATGACGCTAAGAAATTTTTGAGAGAACAACCTACACCCTACGTAATTAAAGCAGATGGACTTGCTGCAGGTAAGGGAGTTTTAGTTTCAAGCGATATTAAAGAGGCCGACAATTTTATAAGTTCTATCTTTGCAGGAAAAATTGGAACAGTGAAAAGTAAGGTTATAATTGAAGAGTACCTTGAGGGCAAAGAAATGAGCGTCTTTTTTGCTATTGATAAAAAGACAATAAAATACATCGGAAGCGCACAAGACTATAAAAGAGCTTTTGATCATGACCGTGGGCCTAATACTGGTGGTATGGGTGCCTTCTCGCCGTCTCCTTCACTAACAAAAAAAATTTTAGAAAAGGTCTTGAATAAAATCATTAAGCCAACAGTAGAGTACATGAAAGAAACTGGTAACGAGTTTTCCGGGATACTCTATGCAGGACTAGTTTTGAATAATGGAGAGCCAAAACTCATTGAATATAATGTGCGTTTTGGTGATCCCGAATGTCAAGCTCTGTGTGTTCGATTAGGTGCTCAGATATTCGATATATATTTTAGTGGAGCAAAAAATGAATTATCTAGTTTATCTATAAATGAGGCATGTGACAGTGCTATCACAGTTATTGTTGCAGAAAAAGGATATCCAAAAAACCCAAGAAGTGATTGTGAACTCAACGACATAGTTGATATAAAATATAATAAAGCGTTAAAGATATTCCACGCTGGCACTTATTTTAAAAATAATTTTTTATGCAATACTGGGGGACGAATTTTTAGTTTTACAGTAAGAAGCAAAAATCTTAAAAACGCTAGAACAATAGTGTATAAAGCACTAACTAAGATAGAAAATGAAAACATTTTTTACAGAACAGATATTGGCACCTTATAAATTAAATTTGTTTTTCGGGCATCCTTACAATTAAGCCTTCTAAATCATCAGTAACTGTAATTTGGCATGTTAGCCTAGAGGTTTTATCATCGGGGGAAAAGGCAAATTCTAGCATGTCACTTTCCATATCTTCTTTTTGGGGAAGTTTATCAACCCAATCGTTATCAACATAAACGTGACAAGTGGAACAAGCACAGGCTCCCCCGCAATCTGCTTCAATACCTGGTATATCGTTGTCACGAGCACCCTCCATCACTGTTAATCCATCTGCTACATCGACAACGTGTTCGGTCCCATTGAACTCTATATAAGTAATTTTAACCATTGGGAAGGAACTTAATATTATTTTTTTAATTATACAATCTTAAATTTAATCTATTAATAACAAAAAAAATGTTCTATTTTTGTTCTCATGAAAAATACTCAAAAAAAAGATGCAATCTTGACTTGTGCTGAATTATGTACTTTAGAGAATAACTCTTTTGCAGCAGTTGCAGGGTTTGTAATTGTTAAACAAATGCCCTCAACAGCTAAAGGGACAGTGTTTCTAACATTAGAGGATGAAACAGGGACCTCAAATATAATTTGTTGGAATAGTGTTTACAGAAAGTTTAGGGATCAAGTTGTATTCTCTTCGTTTTTATTAGTACGTGGACATCTACAAAGGGAAAACGAAGTCTCTCACCTGATTGCTGATGATATAAGGGACATCTCAAGACTTCTCGAACTTATTCCAAATATAAAATAAACTCACACTATTGAGTTGGCAGACCAATAAATCTTCTCATACCGTTTCTTAGTATCAACATAAGTATGGATGTTTTGTTTGCCTTTTTTGCCTCTTCGTTAAGTTTGTAAAGTTCATCTGTGGAAGAGATCTTTATCCTGTTTATTTGAATAATTACGTCTCCCTTTTTCAACCCCTTCTCCTCGCCAACAGACCCAGCTTTTACATCTACTATAACAACACCCTTTGTATTTTGATCAATACCAAACCGTTCAGCTACTTCTCTGTCTAAATTAGACAAAGTCATCCCTGCAAACTCGACTTTTTTTGTCCTTTGTCTCGATGGTTGGCTTGACGCAATGTTATCTTCTAAGCGACCTAGCTTGACGGACAAGGACACTTTCTTTCCATCCCTCAGTACCCTCACTGACACCTGCTTACCTACAGGACTGTCCCCAACTATCCTAACGAGCTCTCTGGTATCATTTATTGTCTTACCGTCAAACTCAATGATAACATCTCCTGATTTTATACCACCAGTTTTAGCAGGTCCATCAGGGACATCAGTCACTAAAGCACCATCAGTTTTTTCAATACCAAGAGCTTCCGCAACATCTTCAGTAACATCTTGTATTCTAACGCCTAACCAACCTCTTCTTGTCTCACCAAAAGTGGTAAGCTGGTCTATTACTTTCTCAACTACAGCCGATGACATTGAAAAACCTATACCTATAGACCCACCATTGGGAGAAAGTATCGCCGTGTTAACACCAATAACTTCGCCATCCATATTAAAAAGTGGTCCTCCTGAATTTCCTCTATTTATCGCAGCATCGGTCTGTATGAAATCGTCATAAGATCCACTTAAAGCCCTTCCCCTCGCAGAAATAATACCTGCAGAAACAGAGAACCCTTGACCTAAGGGATTACCTATAGCTAAAACCCAGTCACCCACTTTGGCCTTGTTGCTATCTCCAAACCTAACAAACTTAAGCTTATCTTTCGCCTCAACTTTTAAGAGTGCTATATCTGTCTTGGGGTCAGTTCCAACAACTGTTGCCTCCATTAATCGGCCATCGAAAAATTCAATCTCTATCTCGTCAGCATTTTCTATAACGTGGTTATTTGTTACAACATACCCGTCAGCTGAGATAATAAAACCTGAGCCCAGCGCTGTGCCCCTTCGCTGTCTTCTGGGCGCACCATTTTGTTCTCTATCCATAAAGTCTCTGAATAAATCTTCGAATGGCGAACCAGGTGGTAGTTGTGGGTTGAGTTCCTGCCTGTTAGGCACGGTGGAGCTGGTGGTAATGTTAACGACTGAAGGGCTTAATTTCTCCACGAGATCACTAAAACTACCCGGCATACCCTTTCCGTGGGATATACCACTAACGAAGATAAAAAGTAAGAGGGTCCAAGCTGGTAAAAAAGCATAAGAATAAAATTTTTCTGCAGTATTTTTTTTCAAGACGCTCATGTAAGTTCCATTCTAAATATCTGTTACACCTATGATTATTATCCCTATAGCCATCATTACTAAACCAATTCGAGAAAGCTGTTTATTGGGAATGATCGAAATCTGACTCAAAGTTTTTTTTAATCTTTCTGGTATAATCGCTAAAAAAAACCCCTCAAATGCTATTACGGATCCCAAAGCGAATAGCACCTTTTCTATCACTCTTTTTCACTTTCCTTTATATAATCAAAGAATTCAGAGTTAGGGCTTATGACCATTGTGGTGTTTGATCCTGTCATTGATTGCTCATAAGCTATCAACGATCTGGTAAAAGCATAAAACTCAGGATCTCTGCCAAACGCATCTGCAAAAATTTTGGTAGTTAGAGCGTCAGCCGTACCTCTTATTATTTCTGCTTCCTTCTTTGCTTCAGATACCGTTTCAACAGCCTTTCTGTCAGCTTCCGCTCTGACTATTTGAGCAGCTTCTTGACCTCTCGCTCTCTCGTCTGCTGCCATTCTTTCTCTCTCTGCTTGCATTCTTCTAAAAGTGGCTGCTAAGTTCTGCGTGGGCAAATCAGCTCGTTTAATCCTGACATCAACTATTTCTACACCTAAACCTTTCGATTCTATCTTCGCGCTCTCTGTTATTCTGGTCATTAGCTCGATCCTGTCTGTTGATAGAACCGCATTAGAGGTCACAGATCCAAGCACTTCTCTTAATGCAGCATTCAGAATCCTTTCTAGACGACTTTCAGCCGTAACAATACCCCCAGTTCCTACGGCCTGCCTGAACTGTACGACATTGATTATTCTGTATCTTGCAAAAGCATCTACCACCAATCTTCTGTCATCAAGCGGTGTTACTTCGAGTGGCATGGTGTCAAGCGACAGTATTCTATCATCGTACCTCACAACTTGTTGTATAAATGGTAGCTTAAATGCTAAGCCAGGTTCTTCTTTCACATCAGCAACTTGCCCAAATTGCAATACAAGCGCTTTTTGTCTTTCGTCAACTACAAAGAGTGAGGAGTAAGCGACGAACGCTATGAACGCTACTACTATTGATATAATCCGTAAAACCATTAATTGTTTCCTCCTGCTCTGAGTTGATTAAGTGGAAGATACGGGACCACCCCTTGTTCCCCTCCAACATTTTGATCTAGAATAACTTTATCAACATCACGCATGATTGACTCCATTCTCTCCAAATATAACCTTTTTCTAGTTACATCTTTAGCCTTGACATACTCTTCGTAAACGGAAACAAATCTAGCGGCTTCACCTTCACTTTCATTTACTACCCTAGCCTTATATCCTTCTGCCTCCTGAATTAATTGAGCTGCCTCCCCACGAGCTTTTGCTAATGCCTGATTGGCGTAAGCGTCTGCTTGTTTCTCCAATGTATCCTTCTCTTGCTCTGCAGCTTGCACGTCTCTGAAAGCGTCTATAACTTCACCGGGTGGGTCAGCTTTATCAAAATTCAAGCGTACAATATTTACTCCGCTGTCGTAACTGTCCAAAGTGGTTTGAATTAAAGTTCTAACTTCTGCACTGATTACAGCCCTATCTCTATTTAAAATGGGAGCGAGTTCCGATTTGGCAATCACCTCTCGCATTGCCGATTCAGAAACAGCTTGAATAGTTTCACGTGGTTGGGCCAAGTTGAATAAAAATTTCGCTGGATCAGCAATATTCCATACTACTGAAAAATCAATATCTACTATGTTTTCATCTCCAGTGAGCATCAAACCTTCATCTTGGTTGGATGACCTATTGCCAACTCCGATATCCTCGGTATTTTCTCTCGTAACAGTCAATACCTCATGTGTTATGAAGGGCCATGGGGCAAAGTTAAGCCCCGATTCACCCGTTCTGTAGTATTCACCTAGTAAAAGTTCAATGGACTTTTCCTCTGGCTTCACAGTGTAGAAAGAAGCATATGCCCAAAACAAAACAAGCGCCAGGCCGATTAACCCGTAGGAGCCTCTTCCAATTCCAGGAGTTTTTTGGCCTCTACCGCCCCTACCGCCTGATCCACCACCCCCGAGCAAAACTTTAAGCCTTTCTTGACCTTTCCTTACCATATCGTCTATTTCAGGGATAGATGTAGGTTTGTCATCTCGAGGTCCCTTACCACCACTGCCGTTGCTATTTCCCCAAGGGCTTTTATTTCCAGAATTGTTTCCTCCACCCCAAGGGTTGTCATTATCATCGTTGGGCATTTCTATTCCTTTACTACGTAAAAATCACTTGTTTGGTATAAATGCTCATTAATTTGAGAATTTCAAGTGTACAAAGTTAATTTAAAGTAACTAGTTCTTCTGCAGCAGTCGGATGTACCGCACAAGTTACGTCAAAATCTTTTTTTGTTGCTCCCATTTTAACGGCTATAGCAGCAACTTGTATAAGTTCCGCGGCACCCTCTCCAACAATGTGGATCCCAAGAATTTTATCAGTTTTTTTTTCAACTAGCATTTTCATGAGCGTTTTTTGTGGATTTCCTGATAATTGATTTTTCATCGGTTTGAATTCGGTCTTAAAAACTACATAAGCTTTACCTACATTTACTACCTCTGACTCCGACATTCCAACTGTTCCAACCTCAGGCTTAGTAAAAACGGCTTTTGGAACCAAGTGATGGTCGGGCACTGTAGGTTTGTTTTTAAAAACCGTATCTACAAAAGCAATACCGTCGCGTATGGCTACTGGCGTTAAATTTAATCTGTCAGTAACATCACCTATAGCATAGACATTTGATACATTAGTCTTTTGATACTCATCAACCACCACCACACCTTCATTCAGATTAACCCCTAACTTTTCGAGTCCAAGATTTTCAATATTTGGCTTTCTACCAACAGCACAAACAACTTCGGTAACAACCAATTGGCTTTTGTCACTCAAATCCACTGAAAGTCCTTTTGAACATTTGGTAACGCTATCGATCACAGTATTAACTATCACCTTTATACCTTTTTCCTGTAATCCCTGTTTCACTAAGCGTTGAATATCGTAATCAAACCCTCTTAATAAATTTTCGCCTCTGTAAACTAGTGTAACATCGACACCCAATCCATTAAAAATTGTAGCAAATTCACAGGCTATATAACCAGCACCATAAATTACGACTTTTTCTGGCAAGCTTGACATCATGAAAATATCATCAGATGACTTTGTAAACTGAACACCTGGAAACTCTGGTTTTTTAGGCTTACCACCAGTCGCTAAAAGAATATGTTTTGCTTTTATAACTTTCTGATTATCTAGCTCAACCTCGTTCATTCCTCTCAATTTTGCAAAGTTTTCATAAATTTCAACACCAGAGTTTTTCAAATTCATTTTGTATGCTGCCTCTAGCCTGTCTACCTCCTTGTTTCTAGCTATCACCATTCGCTGCCAATCAAAATGTGCACCTTTAATAGTCCACCCAAAACCTTCACTATCACTAAAATATTGGCTAAATTCTGCGGCGTGGACCATTAGCTTTTTGGGAACACATCCTCTTATTACGCAAGTACCACCTACGCGAGAGGACTCAGCAATACCAACACTAAAGCCCTGAGCGGCAGCTAACCTTGCTGAACGAACTCCACCTGATCCTGCGCCTATAACGAATAAGTCATACATTCTAGCCTCCTAAATTACCTTACAGCTTCCATCATCATTACCAATAATAATTTTAGAAGCCATATCTATAAATAAACCAATTTCAACAACTCCAACAATTTGAAGTAACCCAATAGATAGCGTCTTTGGGTCCAGAATTTCATTTAGATGCAAATCAAGAATGTAATTTTGCTGATCAGTTACATATTTATTTGACGCAGATCTTCTGAAGGTAACTTTGGGCATTTGATACCCTAGAGAAATTAAAAATCTTTCTATAGAAGCTTTAATCCTTTCAGAACCAAATTGAACCACTTCAACTGGCAAGGGAAACTTACCTAAGTTGGAAACAATTTTTGAGGAGTCAACTATTATGATAACCTGCTTAGAATAACTCGCTACAATTTTTTCCATCAAAAGCGCACCACCACCCCCTTTAATTAAGTTCTTTTCAGGATCAACTTCGTCCGCTCCATCAATAACGACGTTAACTTCGTCAACTTGATCCAGATCTATAATGTTAATTCCAAGACTGGAAGCGAGATCAGTTGTTTCTGTTGAAGTAGATACTGCAGTTATTGATTGACCATTTAGTATGAAAGTTTCATGGATTTTATTGATAAGGTGATTTACCGTTGAACCAGTGCCGAGCCCAATAATTTTCTTTGGGTCTATAAATTCCAAAGATTTTGTGGCTGCAATTTTCTTTCCCGAATTTATTTTTCTCTCCACCTTTGTTGGTTAATCGTACAACGAATTATAAAAAATATCCAGATACTGGCTCGAAAATATACCAAGCATTCCTGCCCCTTTATAAGAAATTCTTATGTTTTCACTCGTTGATATATTAGAGGTTCCGATTTTACCCATGGGAGAGAATTTAAGGTTCTCAACAGGATACTTCAAACCAACTGCTTCTACTGTTTTTATTTCATTCAGAGGAAATAAAGAAACACGTGAATTAACAGGCAGTTTAATAGAAAGATCATTTGGCAGGTGAAAAATAACATCTCTTTTTCCAACCACAAAAATCAAGCGTCTATTCTTCACAAGCGATGAACAAACAGCTAAAAAGTGATCTTGTCTTTCATCCATGAAGCCCAACGCAATAATTTTTTTTGACTTAATAAGTGATGTGCACTTATCAAAATCCGTTGAGTCTTGATCTTCAATCTTAATTAATTCACTTCCCTTTCCAACCCACTTTTCCGGAGACCTTATAGAATCTAAATCCCCTATTATATATTTGGGAACTGTATGCGTTGGAAGAAAATTTGCTCCTCCATCAGCTGCTATCAGATCATTGGTAAGAGCTAGGCTTTTTGAAAGAAGAGTTTTGGAAAAGCCTGCACCACCTACGAGCGTTACAGCATCCCCTAATTCAAGTATTTTTTCAAATTTTTTGGACATTGCAAACGTATCCCGCTTTCACATTTCTTAAATTATTTTTTTTTGTTTGGTTGTCCTATTCCTTTAAAAAGAGCTTTGAAAGGCCAAGCCCAAAACACACCTACAATAATATATATCAAAAGTTCTATAAATAAGTTTGGTCTTTCAAAAAAAGTAAGCAAGTTCAAAACCAACACTATGTACAAAGGTAACCAAAGCAATAAAACTAAAAGGGCGAATAATCTTTTTAATCTATATGAAGACATCTCTATACTGAATTATAATAAAAATGGGTCATTTATCAAAATAGTTTGGTTTCTTTCTCGCCCAGTTGAGATTATCGAAACCTTTGTCTCAGAAAGTTCCTCTATCCTTTGAATATATGCCCTTGCCTTTATAGGCATCTGATCAATTTTTTCCAATCCAACCGTACTGGTGTTCCAACCATCGATTTCCTCGTATATTGGAGATAGTTTGTTTGATAAAGAAGTGGAAACAGGAAAATCCGTGTATTCTTCCTTTTCAACTCTATATCCCACACAAATCTTAATTTTTTCAAGCTTATCTAAAACGTCAATTTTTGTGAGAGCAAGACTAGTAACACCATTAAGCAAACAACTTCTTCTAACCAGCGGTGCATCAAACCAACCACATCTTCTGTCTCTACCTGTCACTGTTCCCTTTTCATTTCCTTCTTCTGATAGATAACGTCCAATACTATCAGTAAGCTCGGTAGGCATTGGACCCTCTCCTACCCGAGTGGTGTATGCTTTTGTTATTCCTAATACAGAGTTAATTTTATTATGAGCAACACCGCTTCCAATTGCTGCTGCTGCCGCAATTGTTGAAGAAGAGGTAACAAATGGATAAGTGCCAAAATCTACATCGAGCATAGAACCTTGCGCGCCTTCAAATAAAATATTTTTATTTTTTTTAATCTGTTCGTTAAGAATTTTCCAAACGGGCTTTATGAACATATTAATTTTTTTACCCACTATCATCAATTCATCAAAAAGTTGTTCTTCATCTATATCAGTGGCGCCCAATCCTGCCCTCAAAATATCATGATGCTCTTTAATAATATTTAATTTTCTCTTGACTTGGTTTGGGTATTTCAGATCA
This sequence comes from uncultured Alphaproteobacteria bacterium, assembly GCA_902537215.1. GTDB lineage: Bacteria > Pseudomonadota > Alphaproteobacteria > Rhodobacterales > Rhodobacteraceae > CACIJG01. The sequence goes on along the minus strand of CACBAM010000005.1, from coordinate 135,599 downwards.
CCGGTCCTTAATGCCCTTCTTCCAACTTTATCTTCATAAGCTGGCCCTATCCCTCTTCCAGTTGTGCCTATTTTTTCTTTTCCCGCTTTTTGTTCCCGCAAAAGATCTAGATCTTTGTGAAAGGGTAGTATAAGAGGAGTATTCTCAGAAATTAAAAACCTGTCGCTACAAATCTCTATTCCCCTCGAGTTTAATTGTCCAATCTCTTCCAGTAATTTCCATGGATCTAATACCACTCCGTTCCCAATTACTGCAATCTTATCTTCTCTTATGACTCCGGATGGCAAAAGTGAAAGCTTGAATACTTGATCACCAACAACTAATGTATGACCAGCGTTGTGACCTCCTTGAAATCTAACTATGGTATCTGCCTTTGAAGAAAGCAAATCTACGATTTTCCCCTTTCCTTCATCGCCCCACTGTGTGCCTATTACAATTAAATTACTCATTTCTTGATCTAATCAGATTTCAAAACTCAAAGTTTTTGCCTCTTTTACACCTTTTAGCCTCTTTATTTCCTTTAAATCTTTTGGGTCAATTTTTTCATCAATCCCTAATAAAGCTAGCGCTAAGCCAGCCTTTTCTTTTCTTCCTAATGAAAAAGTTGCAATGTTTACATTCATCTTGCCCAACGTCGTTCCTAGTAGTCCAATAAAACCTGGTGTATCTATATTTGATGTATAAAGCATAAATTTCTGTGGCATTGTATCCATATCAATTCCATTTATTTGAATAAATCTAGGCTGCCCGTCAGAATAAACCGTCCCAGCTGCAGATCTAATGGCCCTCTCGGTCTTCACCAAAATTCTAATATACGATCCAAAGGCTCCCTGCGAGTCTTTTTTTATCTCACTAATTACGATACCTCTTTCACGAGCAAAAATTAAAGATGACACAAGATTAACAGACCCAATACCAACAATTGGGTTAAGGATTGAAGCTACGATTGAACAAGTCAATGGACGGGTATTCAGTTCGCCAACTGAGCCAACATATTCAATGTTTATCTCCTGTAGACCTGATTCAATAACCTGCCCAATAAAGCCACCTAATACATCAGATACTTTGACCCAAGGTTTAAGTAATGGTGCTTCTGCAGCAGATATTGAAGGTGAGTTTATAGAATTTGTTATTGCACCTTCTTTTAAATAATCTGCTATCTGTTCAGCAACTTGCACCGCAACTTTTACTTGAGCTTCTGAAGTAGAGGCTCCAAGATGTGGTGTGCAAACAACATTTTCCAGACCAAACAAAGCGTTATCCACTGCGGGCTCTGAGCCAAATACATCAAAAGCAGCTCCAGCAATTGATTTTTCTTTAAGCGCTTTTGCAAGTGCGTTTTCATCTACAAGACCCCCTCTTGCACAATTAACTAGTATCGCGGTACTTTTCATTTTTTTTATCAAAGAACCATTTATGATATTGGTGGTCTTATCAGTTTTTGGAACATGTAATGAAATTATATCACTTTCAGCTACAAGCTTTTCGAGCGTCTTTACTCTTTCTATACCGAGACCCCGTACTTTTTCGTCTGTTAAAAAAGGATCATAAGCTTTAACTTTAAGTTTTAGCCCCAAAGCACGATCCGCAACAATCGAACCTATATTCCCAACACCAATTAATCCCAAGGTTTTCCCTGTTAATTCTTGTCCCATAAACTTCGATTTTTCCCACTTTCCTTGTTGCGTCGAATGGTCCGCTGCAGGAATTTGCCGACAAGAGGCGAAAATCATAGCCAGGGTGTGTTCTGCCGTAGTTATTGCATTGCCATGTGGCGTATTCATTACCACAATTCCCTTAGAGGATGCGGCTTTAAGATCAATATTATCTACGCCTATACCTGCTCTACCAATGACCTGCAAATTTTTTCCTCGATCAATAACGTCTCTTGAGACTTTGCTAGCTGATCTAATTATTAGTCCTGAGTAAGGTTCAATGACCTCCTCAAGGCTATTACTTGTTCCGCAGTCAGGCTTGTAATCGAAATCGATATTACTTGTTTGAAGAGTTTCTAATGCTCTCTGTGATATCTTATCGGATACTAATACTCTATGCCTTTTTGCCATTGTTGGTTACCTTTAGTAGCCTGATATTATTTCGTGGAAACAGTACTCCAACCAAGGTAGTAATTTTTGAATATCATCCAGATTAATTGTTGCTCCACACCAAATTCTTAAGCCTGGTGGAGCATTTCTGTGACCCTTTATATCAAATGCAGCGTTTTCCGCTTCTAGCAGCGCAACAAATTCTTTAACAAAGCGAGTTTTTTCGTCTGGAATTAGTGAAATAAGCCTCTCGTCTGAAAACTTTAAGCATACTGACGTATTTGACCGGTTTCTTGGATCACTTACTAAATTTTCTATCCAAGGCGTTTTATCTACCCACCCCTGCAAGCACTTAAAGTTTTCATTACTTCTTCGGATTGTTTCAGTCAATCCACCAATCTCCTTGATCCACATCAAGCTATCTAAGGCATCTGCTACACAAAACATGGATGGTGTATTTAACGTTTCTCCTTCATAAACTCCTTCTATCAACTTTTCATTTTTAACGAGCCTAAATATTTTAGGCATTGGTCTTTCAGGATGAAATGTTGAAAGGCGTTTTATGGCATTAGGACTCAAGACTACAACGCCATGACCTCCTTCACCACCGAGGACCTTTTGCCAAGAAAAAGAAACCGCATCAAGCTTCTCCCAATCTAATTTCTGAGAAAAAACTGCAGAAGTAGCATCACAGAGCACTAACCTTTCATCACTTTTTTCAATCCAGTTTGAGTTTGGGACACGCACGCCAGAGGTTGTTCCATTCCATGTAAAACAAATATCCGAGCTGCTAGAAACCTTATCAAGATCCGGTAGGTATCCGTACTCTGCTTTTTCTACTTTACATCGCTCTAATTTTAATTGATCGACAGCATCCTCTGCCCAATCGTTACCAAATGACTCCCACACTAGCATAGTCGTCTCATTTTTTCCTAAAAGTGACCACATTAAAAGCTCAAATGCTCCCGTATCAGAGCCCGGCACTATAGCCACTTTATAGCCCTCAGGAAGCTCTAGTATTTCACCAGTTAAATTGATTAAATTTCTGATTTGTTGGAGCGGTTTTTTTGCTCTATGTGATCTTCCAAGATAGGCTATTTTCTCTATTGCGTCTGCACTCCATCCCGGTCTCTTAGGACATGGACCAGAAGAAAAAAAGGGTCTTGAAGGCTTTTGCAATGGCTTAATATTCATAACAAACTACTTTACATTGATATCTTTAAAACTTGGTCTTTTTCAATATAGACAAGCAAGTGGCGATAGTCTCTTCTAATTTATTTTTTTCTCTATGCTCAACCATTAATCTAATAACATTTTCGGTGCCTGATCGTCTGATGAGAATACGTCCCTTACCAGTTACTGAGCGCCTGACATCTTCCAACCTGTTTTTTGTTTGCTCATTTTTTTCGAAATCGTTGCATTCATGAGCGTCTATATTTACCACTGTTTGTGGGAATGGCTCGAACAAATTAAAAAGCTGACTTGCTTTTTTTTTGTTTTCTACCAAAACACTCAATACTTGCAATGACGTAATTAATCCATCACCTGCATTTGAATAATCCGATAGAATCATATGGCCTGACTGTTCTCCACCTAAGTTTAAACGTTGCCTCTTCATACATTTTGAGACGTTTTTGTCACCTACCTGCGTCCGAATCAAACTTACTCCTATTTTTTCTAGGTATAGCTCCAAGGCTAGGTTAGACATAACTGTTGCTACGACAGTATTTTTATTCAGTGAATTTTTATTTACCCAGGCTTCAGCTAAAAGTCCAATAACTATGTCCCCATTAGCTAACTTCCCCTGCTCATCGATGAATAAAACTCTGTCAGCATCGCCGTCTAAACATATCCCTATATCTGCACTGTTTTCTAGAACTGCTTTTTGTGCTTTTTCTGGTTTTGTTGAACCACACTCTTTATTGATGTTAAAACCATCGGGAGCCACGCCTATAGACACAACCTCTGCACCAAGCTCTCTTAGAATTTGGGGTAGAATCTTATATGCGGCACCATTAGCACAGTCCGCTACTATTCTGATTCCGCCAAGGCTTAAATTACTTGGAATAGTAATCTTTGCAAATTCGGTATAACGGCCAAGAACATCATTTATCCTACTCGCTTTACCTAGATCACTTGGAATCACTAATGGTGATTTGTTCCTAATCTCTTTACTGATTTCCTCTTCAATTTTTGTATCTATCTTCAAACCATCTTTATCAAAAAATTTTATTCCATTGTCTTCGTATGGGTTATGGGATGCCGAAATCATAATGCCGAGGTCAGCTCTCAGGGATTTTGTTAGAAAACTTACTGCAGGTGTAGGCAAAGGTCCAAGTAAGTTTACCTCCCAGCCCATAGAGATAAAACCAGCAGTTAGAGCATTTTCAACCATATATCCAGACCTTCTCGTATCCTTGCCTATAATAACTTTAGGAAAATTTATACCTTTTCCAATCACATGACCTGTTGATAGAGCAATTTTCAATATCGTTTCGGGATCAATAGGGTAGGTATTTGTCCTTCCTCTTATCCCGTCAGTTCCGAATATATTTCCTTCCATTTATGCAAACCTATTTTTATTTAAGAATATTCCAAACTTTCATTGCATCGACCGTCTCCTTTACGTCATGCACTCTAACAATGTTCACCCCATTACTGACTATTTTCAGCATTGCTGCTATCGAACCTGATAATCTTGCCGAGGGCAGCCTTTCACTAATAATTTCGCCAATAAAACTCTTACGTGATACCCCTATCATGAGCGGACATCCTAATCCAAGGAACAGACTAGCTTTTTTTATTATTTCCATATTATGGCTAAAACTTTTTCCGAAGCCAATGCCTGGATCTATAATAATGCGTTTTCTTGATATGCCTGTACTTTCAGCTTCAGCGATCTTCTCTTTAAGATAATCATAAATATCTAGAAGGACATTTTCATAATGAGGTTTGTTTTGCATATTTTCTGGCAAACCTTGAGAGTGCATCAAACACATACCTGCTTTATATTTTGCTACAACGCCAAACATCTTTTCATCAAATGATCCTGCAGAAATATCATTCACTAGGGAAGCTCCAGCTTGCAAAGCTTTCTCAGCAACAATTGCCTTTCTAGTGTCAACTGAAATTATTGCTGAGGGAGCAGATTGTTTTATTTTCTTAATTACTCCTATTACTCTTTCTATTTCTATACTGGACGCAACCTCCTTCGCTCCAGGCCTTGTTGATTCACCTCCTACATCTAATATACAGCAGCCAGCTTTAAGAAGATTTAGACCTTTCTCGACAAACTGTTTTTCTGAAAAGGATTGTTCTCCATCGTAAAAACTATCAGGAGTAACATTCAAAACTCCCATAACAAGTGTAGTGTCGAAGTTTAGTCCCAATTTTGAATTTGGCTTTGATATAAATTTTTTTAGAAACTCTTTTTTTACACTAGCAGTAGAGATAACCCTCGAGCCTTTATTCCTCTCGGTAACTCTGAATGAATTAAAAACGGTATTACATCCATTGATAGTATAAAGATGCTCTGCTCCACGTTGAAGATAGTTTAACTCTGGGAAAAAGTATTGCATTTTCAAGTCAAACTTTCCTTGAAGTGACTAGTCAATTCACTGTAATTATCGAAACTAAAGTCGATTCCAGCTTTTTCGGCAGTTTGGGGTGCGTAACCCCTTTTATGAAAAAAAAAGCTTGCACCAACCGCTTTTGCTAAAAGTAAATCAATTGCAGTATCACCGACATAAAAATAACTTCCATTACCTAATCCTTTTACAGAATGATAAAAAACTTTTGGGTCAGGCTTTAAAACTCCAGTGCTATCTCCGTATGCAAATCCATCAAAGTATTGATAAATATTGAGATCAAACAAAACCTTTTTAGCGCTGCTTTCAAACTTCTGCGTACAAATAGTCAATTTTAACCCTTGGCTTTTCAAAAACTCTATTAGCTCTAATACTCCTTTATAAAGAGAACACCCCTTAACAGGATCTTCGTAATATCTATCTTGAAAAAACTCAAAGTAGACATCCAAACCGCTATCTGGAATACCTCCAGTCGATACCAAGAGCCTCTCTACCTGCTTTTTTGTCCCACCGCCAATGAATCCTCTATACTGTTCGAGCTTTATTGGATTTCTCCCAATACTCTTCAACAGTTCATTTCCAGCATTTAGTAAGGCTGGTGCCGTATCAGCAAGGGTTCCGTCCAAATCAAAGGTCACAATTTTTTCTTTTTTTGACATTAAACCAATTTACTATCAGCAATACTCAACATTAACTCCTATTTTTTGTATATCTTCCATTAATACATCTGCCAATTTATCTTGTTGGAATAAATAGATCTTTTTCATTAAAAGATCCTTCGTTAACTGGCAGGCCATGCTTAAAGCAAACTCTTTATTAAGAAACATATCATTTTTGGAAAACCTATAGAGATCGGTTGGACACCAAATACAATTAACACCTCCTTTCAACAAAAAAACAACCTCAGTCTTACTTCGTGCTAATTTAAAATTTTTAAATTCTTTATTGAGCACATAAGCATTTTGTGCAACTGACATTGTCAGTATTTCGCTGTCGGTTTCTGGACTCATTTCTGTGAATTCTTTATAGATCTCTGAAGGGCAGATTACCCAAGTCATTGTTGAAGTGGAAATAAATTCCTTTAAAAACCAAATATTTTTTTGTTTTAACATCCTATTTGAAATGAATAACAGGCCAGCATTAGGAATCTTAGTCTTGATAACTAAATTATTCTTGTTAAGCAAATTCAAATTTGTTTTAGATGTATCTGGTTGAACCTTCGTTCTACTTATCTGTACCCCAAGCCTTCCCAAACCCCTATCTAGCTTTTCTAGACGCACAGTAGCCATAACCACACTATCTAAACATAGGCACGAAATAGCTATTTTCTCTGCTAATGTTTCTAGCAGTGCAACTCTTTTCTGACCGATTTCATCCTCAATTACTTCAATTATATTGTCATATGATAATACTAAATCAACGTTATCATGCATCGGTTGATTATCGGTATTCACTTCCAAAATGACATTGAAGGATACTCTTTGTTTAACACCATACTCTGGCTGAAAGGCGCCGATGTCTATCTCTCTAACATAGTCTCTTACTAAAATATGGTCTACATTCGCCTTTTTTTTTCCTGCCAGGTCTGGGAGGTCTTTTTTCTTAAATTCTTCACTAAACAATGGATAATCCTAATAAGTTAAAAGTACATATTGCTAATTTTTGTAAAATATATGCCTACCAATTTTTCTAGTCTTTTTAAATTTCTTTGACCAACTGGGGCTTACTTCCGACGCATGAAAAAATGTTGCGCCGTTTGTTACATCAGAAAAAGCTCCATCTAATATCATAGATGAAAGTTTGACTATTCTTCTGTAGGTTTTTTTGTCATAAATAAGCTCTAGTTTGCCATCACAATTGTAAGAAAATTGACACGCATGTCTCTTGTGTGCCCCTTCAGAAACCACCCCGCAAATAGTACCTGGGAATTGGCTAGAGTTTTTTCGATTAATAATTACATCGGCTACGGCAATTTGCCCCTCTATCTGTTCACCTCTTGCTTCAAAATACAAAGCCTCTGACAAGCATTTCAGTTCTCTACTCATCTTCGGCATTCGCAGACTGTCAAGGGCTCCCTTAGAGAAAAATTGTTTTTCACTATTTTTCGATAAATATACTCTATCATAGGTAATCAGACCTGACAGTCTTGTTAAATAGTTATCATCAATGCTATCCAGCCGTTTCATTTCATCTTCAATTGTTGTTCCCAAATTCACAATAAACGGCTCGATACCCAAATTACCTTCCTTTTTCACATTTGAATTTGTTTGAGAGAAAGCTAGATGGCTTATTAATAGAAAATATATGAATAAAATAGGCAATGATGTCCTTCTTTTAACAAGTGAGTGTTTCATTATTAGGTCCTACTCTAGTTTAAATTTCTTATTCTTGATTGAGCCGCAGCCAACCTAGCTATCGGCACTCTATAAGGCGAACATGATATGTATTCAAACCCAACAGAGCGACAAAAACTAATAGATGTCGGATCACCACCATGCTCGCCACACAAGCCTGTTACTATCTTTGAATTTGTATTTCTAGCTCTTTGAACTGCTATTTTAAGCAATTCTCCTACTCCCTCGATATCAATAGTTTTGAAGGGGTCACCATTAAAAAGTCCTTTCTCTATATACTCCTTCATAAATCTATTAGAGTCATCTCTGCTCAAGCCGTAAGTCATTTGGGTTAGGTCATTTGTCCCAAAACTCAAAAAATCACAGGATTGAGCAATGTCACCGGCTCTTAACGCAGCTCTGGGAGTTTCAACCATTACTCCTAACTTATATTTAAGATCTACAAAATTGTTCTTATTTAATTGTGAAAAAACTTTTTTAATTCTGTCTCTCACCAAATCAACTTCTTTATTAGCAGAAATTAGCGGTATCATAATTTCGGGATTTACTACTATTTTGTATTTCTTGAAAACCTCAATGGCCGCCAGAAAAATAGCTTGCACCTGCATATCATATATCTCGGGAACCATCACACCAAGCCTCACCCCTCTTGTACCCAACATTGGATTGAACTCAGATAGATCTTTTATACGATCAGCTAGTTGCTGTTCCGTTATCGCCATAAGATTTGCCGTCCGCTGAATTTCCTGTTGTGAATTTGGAAGAAACTCATGCAGTGGTGGATCTAAAAGCCTTATAGTTACCGGAAGGTTCGACATTTCTTTAAACAGGTCAATAAAATCTTCTTTCTGTATCGGCAGAAGCCTCTCAATTATTGATCCTCTTTCCTTATCACTGTCAGTGAGTATCATTTGCCTAACTAGATTTATACGTTTTGAGTCGGTGAACATATGCTCTGTTCTACACAGGCCGATTCCATCCACCTCATAAAAAAGCGCTACTCTAGCATCTTCCACCGTATCAGCGTTTGCTCTTATTTGAATATCACAGAACTCATCAGCCCATTGCAAAAGTGTGCTAAACGTGCTTGTGGTCTCAGGTGGTCTAAGTTTTACTTTTTCAAGATATATGGCGCCTGTAGAACCATCTATTGTAATTTCATCGCCCTCGGATATTACCTTGCCATCCTCTAATATAAGTATTTTTTCATGTTCCTTAAATACCACATTTCTTGTTCCTACAATACATGGTATTCCCATGCCCCGAGCTATAACGGCAGCATGGCTGGTCATCCCTCCTTTAACCGTTAATACACCTTTTGATAGAGACATAGCATTGATGTCATCTGATATAGTCTCGGTCTTAATTAATATTACATCCGTTTCAGTTGAGTTATATTGAATAACTTTATTAGTAGACATAGCTACCCTTCCAGAAGCAGCCCCTGGGCTTGCTGGGACTCCCAAAAGTGCGACTTTCGGTTTTATATCTTCCGATACCGATGGATGAAGAAAAATATCTAAGTATTCTGGGTTAATCAGCAAGAGCCCATCTTCTTTTTCAATTATATTTTCCTGAACTGAAGAAACAACAAACTCAATAAACTTCTTGTGAGGTAATGTTACCTCTTTTAGACCAATCAAAAGTAATGTGTTGCCATCTAACAGAAAACTTACCTCTAAGGGAGACTTAACTTTTTTTGTCAAACTCTTAATCAAACTACGCAATGAATTAGGTTTGGGTACTTTGCTAATCACTTCTTTACTAACTGGGTTGAAAGAAGACTTTTGATCACTTTTATCTAATCGAAAGCACTGATAGCTTAACTTTCCTATTTTATCATCATAGTTCTTAACTTTAAAATATTCCACTGGCTTGTCTTCAATACCAGAGTGCATTTCTTGTAGAATTATTGGTATTAACTCCCCGCTCTTCCTACCACTGACATCCCGTAGTATTTTCTGAGTAGGACTAATCCAACCTTTATAAATTGAATTGATTACTTCTATTAATTGCTCTGAGATACTTTCTGGGAAATTTGAACCAGTTTCCAATGAGATTAATTTTTTTATCCTGCTAACTTGATTGAGGCTGCCTTCCTCAAAAACGGGTTCTGGACTTTTTGAGTTTTCTAATAATCGGCGAAGTTCATTACAGTTTTCAAGATCTAAATTATACACAGTGGAAGAGAACATTCTAAGGAAGCTTAAGTAAATCTGTGATGCTTTTTTAATCCCTACCGTCTTTTTAAGGATCTCGTAATTGCCATCATCTAGCCCAATATAGAGAAATGGCTCTTTTTTTACGGAAAGATCTATAACTGGACTAGGCCTGATTACCAGTAATTTATTCTTAAAGTGTGCGAGAATTTCAGCCGGTACGCATTTTTTCTCAAATATTTCTTTAACCAATTCACCAGAAAGGAATACTGTATCAGGTACAGGAAACTGCCACTTTTTAGCTAAGCTAAGGTTGCACGCTTTGTACCCAAACTCATCGATTGTTTTTTGCTCATCTGGTATCTCATTAAATAAATATCTAGAGCCTAAATTCGTATCGTTCATTTTTTGTCCAATTCTGAAAATACTATAACTCTATCCATAGTTTCCCGGATTTGATACAATAATGAATATCGTAAAATCCGGAGCGCATTATCTTCACAATTAATTTGAACATTATCAAGAAACTGATTTACAGAATCCACCATTGAATTCAACTCAAAAAGAGCATTCTTAAAATCTTTGCGATTCAAGCTCCCTTCTACTTGCTCTTTGGTTAGCATCAATTGTTTTTGTACTAATTTATCTTCTTCAGTCGCACGTTCTTCAGAAAATTCTTTCTCAAAACCTAAGATCTCTTTATTAGAACTTAAGAAATTAGAAACTCTCTTGTAGACTGCTAAAACTCTTATACCAGAATTAGAAGGAATAAATGCATTTACCTGAGCTATCATACCCGGCAAGAGGGGCAAAAAATCTAGCTTGTAATGCTCGACCAATGCCTTCACCACCTTTTTTTGATAATTTTTTTCTGTCAGGTAATATACTATTCTTTCTTTTAAAAAGCGCAGCAAAGAAGGCTTATCAAAATTACCCTCCGTTAGATCGATCAAGTAATATAAATCAATATCTAACTTATTCTCTAATATTATTCTTATTATCGCCAAAGCAGCTCTCCTTAAAGCGAAGGGATCTTTATTTCCAGTAGGCCTAATGCCAATCTTCCAAAGGGAAGTTAAATAATCAATTTTATCACTGAGTGACAGCACAATTGAAAGAGGGTGTTTTGGAACGACGTCATTGGAGCCAACGGGCAAGTAATGATCTCGGATCGCGTCAGATACCACTTTTTTGAAACCCTCAGCTTCAGCATAATGAGCTCCCATTATACCCTGCAAAGAAGGAAACTCTGCTACAACGTTAGAAACAAGGTCAGCCTTAATAAGAATTGCGGCTTTACTTACCTCATCCTTTTCGAGTTCAAATTGCCTGGCAAGAATTACAGAAATCTTCGCTATTCTTTCTACTCTATTATACTGAGAGCCTAACTTTTCATGAAATCTAACACTTTTCAATTTATCATTCCAGGCTATCATTCCATGATGTTTCACCAGATCTAGATCATTTTGATAAAAGAAAATAGCATCTTTTAATCTTGAATTTAAAACCCGCAGATTGCCAGAAAGGATTGTCTTTTGTTGATCATGAGTTTCAAGATCAGTAATCACCAAAAATCCTTCAACCTTCCCGTTGGTCCTACTTCTTAGAGACAGAAACTTTTGATGCTCTCTCATAGAAGTGATAATCACTTCTTCAGGTATGGAAAGCAATTCTTCGGGTATCTTACCTAGTAAGGGAACTGGAAATTCTGTTAACCCAACTATTTCTTCTAAAAGTTTATCATCCTCCACTAAGTAAAATCCTCTAGCTTCAGCTAGTCTCTTACCTTCTTGGAGAATTATTTTTTTACGATCCTGAGGTTGGAGGATAACTTTACCGTTCGCAATCTTTTCCCGATAATCGTTGATAGATTTAAAATCAAAAAACTCTGGATGCGTCACATGATGTGCTTTCGTAACAATATCTGATTCAATATCTCTTACATGCAAGGGTACTCTTTCCCGTTTTTCATTTTCAAAAAGAACAGCAGTTATACTTCTAAGTGGTCTAACCCACCTGAGAGAATAATTATCACCCCAGTACATAGATTTTGGCCAATTAAACTCATGTATAATCTCAGTAAAAATCCGTGATAAAATATTTGATAGGGGTTGAGTATTTATCTTTAAAGTGTAAAAATAGTATGATCCCTTGCTTGTTTTTTTTTCTTGTAATTCACTTTTTTCGATCTTATTTTTTTTCAAAAACCCATCGATTGCATCTGCAGGTGCACCCAACCTCGGTCCACGTATTTCTTTGATACTTTCCTTCACTTCAATTGATATGTTTTCGAGAATGATTCCCAGTCTCATTGGTGTGACAAATGGGATCATTTCACCGCAAATCAAACCGTTTTCATTAACTTTTTTTAAAGTTAAAACTTCTAGTTGACGCATGGCAGGTGCTTGCATTTTTGCGGGTATCTCTTCAGAGATCAGTTCCAATATAAAATCGTTCAACTCTATTCTTTCATATACTTAGTATTTAATTGCCTCCAACGATAACTTCTCCCATCTGGATAAATAGCTATTACATCGTCAATGCCGTCAAACTTTTCTTTTTTTAATAAAAAGGCAGATGCTTTACCATTTTCTAAATCTTTTGTAATTCTCTGAGCATTGAAACACTTAAACCAAAAAGGTGCAGTGAGGGGTGTTGGTTTCTCGTATTTAGGAAGATTAATATCATCCAATATATCTACAACAAAGCATTCTCTGAGCTTTAAGCCTGAACTTTCAGAGTCTATTCCTTGATAGTAGGAAATTTCATACCTCTTCTCACCTAATAAAATATTTTGTCTAATATCTGTTAAGTCATAGTAGGCATAATTTTGAAAGTAAAACAACGCAACCGTGAAAATGACAACACTAGATAAAAATAAAATAATGAAACGTTTCCCGTTCATTATACTATCGATGAAACTTCATCTATATAGGCATCTGCGCACAACTTAGCCAATGCTCTTACTCTGCCGATATATACTTGACGTTGGGCGGTAGAAATTACACCTCTTGAGTCAAGTATATTAAATAGGTGTGAAGCTTTTATACACTGGTCGTATGCAGGTTGGGCAAGAATATTTTTTTTTGATGAGGACTTCTTTTTGAGGTCTCCTACTCCCAGTATTTCTTGGCACATTTTCTCTGCATCATCGAAATGGCGGAAAATAATTTCTGTGTTTGCAACATTAAAATTCCACTCACTATACTGTCTTTCTGCTTTGAGAAAAATATCCGAGTACTTTAATGGTCTTTGACTATTTGGGGAATTATAAGGTAAATTCATCACAGATTCACACTCCAAAATAAACATTGCAAGTCTTTCGAGACCATAAGTAATCTCTCCTGTAATCGGTTTGCAATCATGTCCTCCTACTTGTTGGAAGTAAGTGAATTGACTAATCTCCATGCCGTCACACCAAACCTCCCAACCTAGTCCCCATGCACCTAACGTAGGACTTTCCCAGTCGTCCTCTACGAATCTGATATCGTGTACTTTGTTATCAATGCCGAGAACATTTAAGCTTTCCAAATACATTTCTTTCAATATTGTTGGTGAAGGCTTTATAACAACTTGAAACTGATAATAATGTTGCAATCGATTCGGACTGTCTCCATAACGACCATCAGAAGGTCGCCTACATGGTTGTACATATGCAGCTGACCAATGATCTGACCCTAAGCTCCTGAGAGTTGTCGCAGGATGAAAAGTTCCTGCTCCTACTTCCAGGTCATAAGGCTGCAGTACAACGCAGCCTTTATCAGACCAAAAATTCTGTAGCAATAGAATGATTTGTTGAAAACAATCTGGCTTTTGCATTAGTGGTCTTTATTCATTTTATCTGGGCTTATGACTTTAAAAAGATTTTTCAGCTGATGGATCTTATAAACTCGTTCTTTTTCTCTGTATCATTTAGGAAAACACCAGTGAAATGCATGGTTTTCATAATGGAACCGTGTTTTTTTACACCTCTCGAAGACATACAGTGATGTTCTCCTTCAATCAATACTCCCACTCCTAAACAATCTAAGTTAGTTTGTAAACAATTACCTATCTCAGCCGTCATCTTTTCCTGCACCTGCAAACGTTTTGCAAACACTTCGACAAGTCGAGCAAGTTTTGATAGGCCCACTACTTTTTTATTTGGAATATATCCGATGTGAACCTTTCCTACAATTGGAGCAAAATGATGTTCGCAGAAACTGTGGAAACTTATATCTTTTAGACTTATCATTTCTTTGTAGCCCTCTACTTCTTGAAAAGTCTTGCTAAGTATTTCTAAAGGGTTCTGGTTGTACCCGGAAAACCACTCTTTATAGGCCTTTAAAATCCTCTTTGGCGTCTCTTTGAGCCCTTCTCTTCCTGGGTTATCGCCTATCCATTTTAGTAGCAACTCGAGCGCTTTTTTTGCGTCATCATTTGACACTCCATTACTAAACTCATTTTCCGTGGTTCCGGCAATATTTTTTTCCACAATATTCACTTAATTTTCCTCGTAAACTTTCAGATTGTTACTTTAAAGGTCTATATAGTATTTTATAAACTAGTAATTGAGATTTTGGAACAGATTTAGATAATTTTTACGAAAGATTGGGGCAAACTCTTCTCAAGAAACCCAATATATTAATTAACATAGTCAAGATTAGTCATTACTATAGACTAAAAAATATTGAACCCTGATTAATGGAAAAAATCTTTCTTGATATTTTAAGGCCTGATGATTGGCATGTACATTTACGCGAAGGCAATATTTTATCAAGTGTCTTGCCATTTACCTATGAAAACTTTCGTTCAGCCCTCATTATGCCTAACTTGGATACTCCTGTTACGAATATTTCTTTAGCTGAAAACTATTATAATGAGATCTGTAAACAGATTCCGAGGGGAAAAAACTTTACACCAAATATGACACTCTATTTAACAAAACATTTAAGCAAAGATGAGATCAAAAAAGTTAGCGATCATGAACATATTAAGGCCATCAAGATGTACCCGAAAGGAGCGACGACCAATTCAGACTCTGGGATATCCGATTTTAAAGATTTCTATAATTTGTTTGAAGTGATGGAAGAAAGTGGCGTCATACTATCGATACATGGTGAGGTTACAGATGAAAATATTGATGTATTTGAACGAGAGAGCGTTTTTATTGAAAAAGTTTTGACAAAAATAATCAAGCAGTTTCCAGGTTTGAAAATAGTTTTAGAACATATTACTTCTGCGGATGCAGTAAAATTCATAAACGAACAAAGTATGGTTGCAGCAACAATCACCATTCATCACTTGATGGTAAATAGAAACATAATGCTTTCAAAGGGGATAAGACCAGATTTTTATTGTGCACCAATATTAAAAACAGAATATGATCGTCTTGCTCTAGTGCAAGCTGCAACATCAGGTAACTGTAAATTTTTTCTTGGTACAGACAGCGCTCCTCATGTTGAGGGTAGAAAAATAGCTTCCTGTGGATGTGCTGGAATATTTAGCAGTCCCCTTGCAATTCCACTTTTGATACAGTTATTCGAAGAACATCGCTCTTTAAAGAAAATTGAACCCTTTGTGTCTAAAAATGGTCGAGCATTTTATGGGTTAAGGCAACATAAAGATAGGGTAAGATATGTTAAAAGGCCCAAACCGATAAAAGTGATAAAAGATATCGAGACCAGTGACGGAAAAATAACCGTCTTTAACCCTTCTAGTGAAATTTATTGGGAAAAAGAAATTTAATATAGTTTTGTGAGGAAAAATGAAAATAGATGAACGATCGAGAAACACTGCAAAAATTCTCATCGATATTGGAGCAATTAACTTTAGCCTGTTGACACCTTTTAGACTGTCTTCTGGTTTTTTGTCACCGAGCTACATCGACTGCAGAAAGATTATTGCATACCCATCAGCTTTCAAATCAATTACTGATATGATGATAGATACCATCAAATCCGATATGGGATTCCCTTCTCCAGATTATATTATAGGTGGTGAGACCGCAGGAATACCGTTTGGTGCAGTTATAGCAGAAAAAATGGGGCTACCCTTATCTTATGTGAGGAAAAAAGCTAAGGAATATGGAAAAAATAAATTGATTGAAGGGGATATTTTTAAGGAAAAGAATAGCTTACTTGTAGAAGACCTAATGACAGATGGAAAATCCAAAATAAATTTTGTCGAAAATATCCGATCTATCGGCATTCAGTGTAATCTCAGTTTAGTAGTTTTCAAGTACAATATATTCAAGGAAGCTGACATTTCAATGAAAAGAAATAATATAAAAGTGTATCATCTAACCGACTGGGAAGAAGTATATAATCAAATGCGTTTAATGAATACATTTGAGTCTAGCATTCTTTTAGAAATAAGAAAATTTTTAGATGATCCTGTTGCTTGGTCCAACTATAAAAACGGGATAACAAAATTGTAAATTAAAGTTAATTATTTTTTTTACCGGTTAAATCCAGATAAGTAAAAACATGTATAGTATCTAAGTCTCTGTCAATCACTGCATGATTAGAGACTTTACCACCGAGCCTTAGGTAAAACTTCAGTAAAGGAGGCAAAAAATTATGATTCATTTTTTGCTTGTCCGAACCAATAATTGTTTTAATGTCTAGAATGCTATTTGCTTTCTTTCCGATTAACAATTTTGGTCCTGCCAGCTGGTTTTTTTTCAAAGATCTCAAAGAAGCCAAATGCTTAGGGTTGTTTGCTCCGGAAAAGCTAGTACAGCCAAATATAAAATCCCTTCGACCAATCGAGATTAGTGATGCAAGGTATTTAAAAGCAGTCAAAAGTAAAAATGGGTCTTTAGCCGTCCTATCAACACATAGTCTTCCAATCTCCATAGGTTTGAAAGGTAACCTGGTCAACTTGGTTAAGTCGTAATATTGCGCAGAATAGCTGCACAGAATATCTTTCATACTCGAAAACGACCTTGATCTAAAAACTAAAACTAACTTATCGTCTTTCTTTTCATCAAATATTAGGCAATGGTTTGAAATATCATCAAATTTGTCTTCATCCAAACCAGTTTCAGATTCTCTAAAAACCCTTTGCCTAAATTTTTGGGCTTTCATCCGATTAGCATCTGATTGACCAAACTCTATTCGGTATCTCATTATTTGATCTTTCCTAAATTGGGCTTATATTGTTGATATTAGAATATTAATTATATAACAGATCATGGAAAATAAAAAGTTATCACGCATGGCGTATGCCGTTACTCAACTCGGTGAGACAGAACCACCATTTTCACACCCAGGCTTTCCAAGTGGAGAAGGAAAATTCCTCTGTGTTTGCTGTTCAAGTGAGTTATTTTCTTCGTGCGAGAAGTTTGAAAGTGGTTCAGGATGGCCTAGCTTTAGTAGCCCCTTATCAGAGGACACCGTAGAATCAAAAATAGACCTTTCACATGGAATGAGAAGAATAGAAGTGAATTGCGGTAGCTGTAAAGCACACTTAGGGCATGTTTTTGAAGATGGTCCTGCTCCTACTGGTATGAGGTATTGTATTAATGGGGTTGCCTTAAAATTCAGGCCAACTTAATCCGGGAGCCTTACTCCCCCAATACCGACATTTGAAAAAAGTGTTGCAATCAATGATCTTTGCTCTGCATTTAAGGAGGTCGTATCTGTGTTCATTTGAAAAGACTTTCCATCTGTCAAATTAAACTTTTCAAGCTTCTTTAATTTCTTTTTTTTACTAAAGTAGAGGACTAAAACATCTCTAGAAATCACTTTGGGTTCAAAAAATAATATTCTATTGGTGACCTGTGAAGAATATATAAATATTGGCTCTTTGTTGCCTAAAATCAAGGCAGGTTCTCCTAATTTCGATTTTACAAAAGACAAAGAAGTTTTATTGACTTTAAGTTGATCGACACTGTTTTGCATCGGCATGTAGCCATTATTGGCTTTAATTCCCGAACAAGTATTTAGAAAAAAACAAGCTAATATTAAGATTATAATTTTTTGTTTAAACATTTTAGAATTGCTGATAAATTTTTTAAATTTTCAATAACTTAATGATATATCATGAAAAAAATACAGGAAATAGATAATTTCTCTTACATAATATCGCTAGAACAAATAAAAAGAGGCATTGAACACGAGTTTCACCTTGTTTGTTCGATGGATGCTCTGAGGGAATTGCCTAAAAGACTAAACGTTATGGAGGCAAAGAAGGCGAGCTTTAATGGGAATTTAAAATTACAAGCAGCAAACCAAATATTTTTATTTGGCACGGTCAAAGCAAAACTTATACAACCTTGCTCTCTAACTCTTGAACCTGTGGTAACAAATATATATAAACGAATTACAAGAACATTTTTTATTGGAAAAAACGAAAATAAACCAATGAAAAAGAGCGTTTTAGAGCTCACTGAAAAATCATTTGATAACGATATTATTCTAGACGATATCAATTTAGGCGACCTATTTATGGAAACCATCAGCCTCGAAACACCTGATTATCCAAAAAAGTCTGGAGCATCTATAAGTTTAACAGAAACGGAGAGTATCAATAGAGAAAATCCTTTTTCTATTTTGAATAAACTCAAAAAGTAATTACAAGATTTTACTTGCGCTATTTTCAATTTTGCTTATGGTGCGTTGGTGAAGCTCAACAATACTACGAGGAATCCACATGGGCGTGCCCAAGAGTAAAATTACGAGATCTAAAAGAGGCTTGAGAAGAGCGCACGACGGAATTATATCTCGCCAATATGGAGAATGTAGCAATTGTGGGGAATTTAAGTTATCCCATCACATATGTGGTGAGTGCGGTTATTATGGTTCTGGAAATAAACAGAGAAGAGTAATAAATAAAATAGAATCTGAAGTTGGTGACGACGAAGATTGACGTTATTTAGCTAGATTAGGTATACCTGAAGGCTAATGATAAGAGATAATAAAATCACTCTCTCAGTCGATTGTATGGGAGGCGACAACTCTGCAGATGATATTATCGGAGGAGTAAATCAGTTTTGTTCTGAAAATACTAATGACACCTTGCTTTTGCATGGCGATAAACAAGTTTTGTCCAGAGCGCTTGATAAATATCCTGATATAAAAAAGATGTGTAAGATTAGGCACTGTGACAAAGTAATCCAAATGGGGGATAAACCTTCTCAATCAATTAGGGGAGGGAAAAACTCAAGTATGTGGAATTCAATAGAAAGTGTTAAATCATCAAAAGCAGAAGTCGCAGTTTCATGTGGAAACACTGGATCTTTAATGGCTATTTCAACTCTACTCTTGAGAAAACTTCCAGATGTTAAAAGACCTGCTATTGCTATCTTTTGGCCTTCAACGTCTGACCAAGGTTTTAATGTTGTTCTAGACGCTGGAGCTGATGTCAAGGCACAGCCATCTGATCTGCTCGCTTACTCTAACTTCGGCTCAGATATATTCTCCAAAGTTTTTAATACACGAAAGGTCAAAGTGGGATTATTGAACGTTGGTACAGAAACACATAAAGGGAATGAACAGTTGAGAAAAGCATCAGAGCTGTTTATAGAAACTTTCACAGGTGGAGAAATAGAGTACGTCGGGTTCGTAGAAGGTAGCGATTTTTCATCTGATAAAGCTGATGTTATAGTGACCGACGGTTTTAGTGGAAACATCGCTTTAAAAACAGCTGAAGGCACGGCAAATTTAATTAAAAAATTTTTCTTGGATGAGTTTAGTTCATCTATATCTGGAGTATTCATGGGTCTCTTAATGAAAAGAAAGCTTAGGCGACTTAAAGAAAGAATGGACCCGCGAACTCTTAATGGAGGGGTCTTTGTTGGTTTAAACGGTCTAGTAATAAAATCCCATGGTAGTTCTGACTCCAAAAGCTTTTACTCAGCGTTAAAACTAGCCAAGAATATGTGTAAAACAAAATCCACCTAGCCTACTGTAAAAACTTAAGTTGACATAGCAATATTACTTAAATTAATTTGTAAGGGGAGATTAAGATGGTACGCAGAACATTAACTCGCCAAGATATTAGTGAGGCACTTTTTAGACATGTAGGGCTATCAAAACATGAATCTGCCCATATGTTAGAGACTGTCTTGGACCAGATATCGAACGCACTAATTGATGGTAAAAGCGTGAAACTTTCCTCATTTGGTACTTTTACTCCAAGACAAAAACGAGAAAGGATTGGCAGAAATCCGAAAACTGGGGTAGCAGCTACTATAAATGCACGGCGAGTAATAAGCTTCAAACCCTCCAAATTAATGAAAGAGCGCATTAACAAGTCTGAGAAAAATTGAGCATAAAATTTGATACTCAAAAAGCACCTAAAGCTTTTCGCACCATATCTGAAGTCGCTGGAGAATTAGAGTTACAACCATACGTAATTCGTTTCTGGGAAAGCCAGTTTAAACAAATAAGACCTATGAGGGGAAAGGGGGGACGAAGATATTATAGACCGAGAGACATTGATTTTCTAAAAGGCATTAAAACCCTTCTCCATGGGAAAAATTTTACGATAAAAAAGGTTAAAGAGACCATTATAAAAAAAGGTAAAGAGTTTATCGTTGCTCGACCAAATGAGGCAATAGATGACTACTTAGCCGTTGAAAAACAAAAAATACAAATTAAATTTAACCATACCGGGAAAAGGACTATCATTATTAAAAGCCTCTCTAGTAAAGAGAAAAAGCTTGAGATTTATTCCCTAATAGCATCTTTAAATAAGTTACGAGAAAAAATGATAGCTAGAAAAAATATTTGATTAACAGCGGGCTATGGCGCAGTCTGGTAGCGCGTTCGTCTGGGGGACGAAAGGTCGTGAGTTCAAATCTCGCTAGCCCGACCAACAAATGAGTAAATTAATGCTTTTCAAAAGAAAAGGGGCTCTTTCTGCGGAGCTGATAAAAGCTTTACATAAACAATCATCTATAAAGTGTCTGCGACCTTTAACGGACAACCAAATCCAACCTGCTAGTATGGACTTACGACTTTCTAAAAATTGTTGGGAAGTTGAAGCTTCATTTTTACCTGGACCCAAGAAAACTGTCAGACAAAAGCTATCTAAATTAAAAAGGAGAGAGATAGATATTGGTAACTTTAAGACACTTGTGAAGGGTAAAATTTATATAGTACAAATACAGGAAGAATTAAGTTTGCCAGGTAACATTTCGGCGGTAGCTAATGCCAAAAGTTCAACTGGAAGATTAGACATATTAACACGATTGATCTCCGATAATTCTGGCTGTTTTGATCGAGTCAGCAAAGGTTATAAGGGAAAAGTTTATGTGGAGATAGCTCCTATATCTTTTTCAATAACAATCAAGGAAGGGATAACATTAAACCAGCTACGATTTCATAACGAGCAACAAATTATAACTGACCGACAACTAGAAAAGCTAAATACTAGATTTAATATCGTAGAAAATGCAACGCAGATTGATAACGGCATTACAATCTCTGTCAATTTAAAGGGTAAAGAGAATGAACCAATTGGCTTCAAAGCAAGAAAAAGTTGCCCCGCAATTAATTTAAGTAAGCTTAACTTCTACAAAGTAGAAACTTTTTGGGAAAGACTATTCTCAAAAAAGGGTTACATAACTTTAATGCCAGGAGCATTTTATATTCTAAGAAGTAAAGAGTATATTACCATACCACCCCAAACAGCTGCCGAGATGGTTCCTTATGAAGTGAGGATGGGAGAGTTTCGCGTACATTATGCTGGTTTTTTTGATCCTGGCTTTGGTTTCACAAAAAATTCTGTGGACAAGCGCTCGAAGGCTGTACTTGAAATTAGATGTCACGAAACCCCATTTATACTGGAAGACAGTCAGATTATTGGTAAACTTATGTATGAGACGCTATCTAGCATACCAAGTGTAATGTATGGAGAAAGAAGTGGCTCTAATTACCAGGGACAAACACTTAAGTTATCCAAGCATTTTAAAAATTGGAAGTAGGCTAATATCGGTTTAATTTTTTTACGGATAACCCAAGATCTTTAAGTTCCTTAACCCCTGGAAGATCTTCTGGACTACTTAAATCAAAATAATCAAGAAACTTATCGGTTATTTGGAAAGTTACAGGACGGCCTGGACTTAATTTCCTTCTACCGAATTTTATCCATTCTAAATCCATCAATATATCGATTGTACCCGACCCCACACTAACGCCTCTAATTTCTTCTATTTCTAGCTTAGTAACTGGTTGATGATATGCTACTATAGCTAAGGTTTCTCTTGCAGCCCTTGATAAGGTTTTCTTAGCAACCATTTTCTTAACGAATACATGATCTAAATCCTTAGCAGTTCGTAAAGCAATTGAATTTCCGACGCGCTTTAAATTAACGCCTCTTGTCTCATAATGTTTTTGTAGTGTTTCAATTATAGACTCTATATCCACATTTTGAGGCAAATTTTTCTTTAAATCTGTAATTAGAAGTGGCTCTGAGGAAGTAAACAGTAGTGCTTCAATAACTCTCTCCATATCTTGCTGGTTCAGAGATAATTCCATTAAACCGTATTTCCGTTTCTAACTTTAGCCAACTCTAAAATAGAAAAGGCACTTCCTTGCTTCATTTGAATTTTTCCTAATTTTGTATATTCAAGCAATCCGCAGAAAATAGATGCAGCACAACGCTTGGCTTCGATTCCTGATAAAGCATGTATTTCCTTAACCAAACTTGGGAAACTAATTAATGCTTCTGATCCTTTAACTTTTTGCTCGATAAAGCTAATCGCTTTGTCTAAAAATAAATATTCCTCTTTGGTACCCATAGGTACTTCATAATTTTTCTTGTCTACAATCCCCACATAGGCCTTTAATATATCTGCCAACTGAACCTTTAAAAAATCTTCTTTAATCACTCTTTCATCTCGATTGAGACTGCTTGGAAAAAAATTTCTAAAAAGCTGCGGTCTATCAAATAGCCAAATAGCATTTTCTCTTATTTTAGCTAATCTTTGAAGTCTTAATGCTAATAGTTCATTAATCTTATCAGCATCTTCCTTTTTGAGCTCATCATCAGGAATAATTAATTGACTTTTTAATAACGTGAGCCATGAGGCCATGACTAGATAGTCTCCGGCAAATTCTAATTTGAACTTATACCTTTGGTCCCTAAGATAATCTAAGAATTGATCAGCAAGAATACCTAACTGTAATTTCTTTAGGTCCACCTTCTGATTCTTTGCGAGCGTAAGCAAAAGATCCAACGGACCCTCAAATCCATCTAAACTGACATATAATGCAGGCTTGATATCTTTGTGATATTCTGTTGATTGATCCATTTCTCTATTAATTACTACCTAGTTCATTTAACAATAGGCACGAAAACTGTCTACTAGAAAGTATCGAACACAACTTTTTACCTTCTTCTTCGGAGCCAATATTAGTCAACTCCACCCGAAAAAAAATTGTTTCTCCTTCTAACTGCTCAAAAACTTTTAAGTTGTTAATATTTAAAAGGGTATGGTTTCTTCTTTTTATGAATTGTCTGAATTCATCTGCTTGCAACAACGTGTCGAATGAGCCTAAATAAAGTTTCACCATCCCCTGCTGGTTTTTGGCTTCTGGCTCATCATTTTTTTCTTTATTGGTATTCACAACCTCTCTTAAAGCATCCTCAATAGCTGAGGTTAAATTTTTCTGACTATCTTTACTGAGTTCGTTGACCTTTATTTCTTTTCGAAGATTTACAAAATTCTGGTCTGAATTTTTCAAAATTATTTCGTTTTTTTCTGGAATCCTGGGATCACTCTCAAAGTTTTGGTAAATTGATAAATCTTCCTCATCAAATAATTTTCCACCAGGGTCATCAGGTTCAATCCTTATATCTCCTTTTAAAGCATTAATTATAGGTAAACTATTTACACTTTTTTCAGGAATTTTAATCGCCCAATAGGATATAAGACCTATGATAACCAATGAAAAACAGCTTACCAACCAACTTCCAGCTAAGAACAAATAATCAAATGTGGTCTTCTTCTCTGTGGTATAAGATGTGATATCGTGTGCCTGTTCACTCATTTTTTATTCTAACTCTAATACATTTCATCCAAAGGAACAATACCTAGAATAGAAAGCCCGTTCTTTATGACTATCTGGGTGGACTTTGCTAAAACCAAACGCTTCATACATAATTCTTTTGATCCCTCGACTATAAATCTATAAGGAATAGAGTCACTCGAGGATTGATATAGACTGTGAAAAGAAGATGCTACCTCGCTTAAGTAGTAAACAATTCTATGGGGTTCATGATATCTGGCTGATTGTTTCACAACATTTGGCCACTCTGAAAGTTTTTTTACCAAGGCCAATTCGCGCTCCATGTATGTATAGTTCTTGTTCTCTAAATTTTCCATCTTCGATAACGGCCAAATGTTTAATTCCTCTGCCCTTTTAAACACTGAAACTACCCTTGCGTGTGCATAATTAACATAAAATACGGGATTATCTTTTGACTTAGAAAGCGTCAAATCAATATCAAAATCTAGTGGAATATCATTATTTCTGCTAAGCATGACAAATCTTATAACGTCAGAGCTAACCTCCTTTAAAAGATCTTGAATAAGTATATAATCACCAGCCCTTTTTGACATCTTCAGGACTTTTTTATTTTTAATGAGTTTTACTAGTTGTACGAGCTTTACTTCAAACTCAATATTTTTTTCAGCAAATGCATTTATGACTGCTTTCAAGCGGCTTACATATCCACTATGGTCAGCTCCTAAAACATCTATTACAACATCAAAGCCCCTATTTAACTTGTCTGCGTGATAGGCTAGGTCAGGTGCAAAGTAAGTCCATGATCCATCAGATTTTTTTATTGGTCGATCAATATCATCATCAAATTCGGTTGATTTAAACAATAGTTGTTCTCGTGCCTTCCAATCGGCATAAATCTTACCTTTAGGTGCGTCAATTATTCCTGTGTAAATCAACCCTTTATCTTTAAGTGCGCTAATGGATTTATCTATTTCATTGGAATCGATCATTGCCTGCTCCGAGAAAAAATTATCCATCTCTATATTTAGAGACTTTAAATCCGCTTTAATTATTTCCATCATATGCTCTATAGAAAAACTGCGAATAATATTATCTCTCTCAACCTCTCTGAGATTTTTGAGTTTGTTTCCATATTTGTCTATCAGCTTTTCAGCTATTGGAATTAGATAATCTCCAGGATAGCATTCGTCTGGGAGCTCTATAACTTCTCCCAACTTTTCTAGATATCTAAAATATATGGTTCTAACTAAAATACCAATTTGCGCTCCACCATCATTAACATAATATTCCCGAGTGACTTTGAAACCTACAAACTCCAATATCCTAGAAAGAACATCTCCAAATACAGCTCCTCTTACATGCCCAAGATGAAGAGGGCCTGTCGGGTTTGCAGATACATATTCTAAGTTTACTTTTTTTCCACCCCCAAAGCTTTCCTCTCCATATCGATTGTTAGATGAATTTATCTCATATATTAGCCTGTCCCAGAACTTAGGATTAATTGTTATATTAAGGAACCCTGGCCCATCAAGCGATACACTGGATATCAGCTCGCTATCACTTAACTTAAGACTAATTATTTCTCCTAAATCCCTAGGGTTAGAAGAAAGTGCTTTCCCAAGAACCATCGCAGCGTTTGTAGAATAATCTCCTTGGTGTTGCCTCTTAGGTCTCTCCACCACAATATTATTCATGTTAATAGACTGTTTTAAATTTTTTTCATCAACCAATTGATTGACACTATTAAGGATCTTATCTCGTAAAATATTGACAATATCCAATTTTTGCTCCCTCAGATTTTCCTATTTAACGCATATTTTTATTTGACCAAAAGTCTCTAGTGCTTCCTTATCGGTCATACTAGCAATGAAATCTCCAACCAGATTTAATTTCTTTTGTCTGAACGATTTAAATTTTGAGTAATATTTATTCTCTCTAAATGAGAGCGGTATAGCATCCAAGTTATCGGAATAATATTTGAATAAAGTGTTTACTACTTCCTCAGCTTGGCTTCTCATAGTATTTATCTCCTCACTTCTATATAGGTTTTTAAAAAGATATTTCTTTAATTCTACCACTTTTTTGACTGTTCCGGAGGAAAATGCAATTAGATTTGAGGTTTTGGTACCAGATGCATTCTTTTGGCGGTCTTTAATGTTCTTTTGTGTTTGAAAAATTAAATCGTTCACCAAATATCTTATTAAATCTCTGCAACCTTGCCCTACTGAAAGCGAGTCATGATATTCTCTGGGTTGTTCTGACACCAGAAATTCTTCAAAAAATGGAGAAGTCCTTAAGTTCTTATAGGACAAAATTCCCGCTTCATGTCCATCAGCAATATCGTGTGCACAATAGGCGATATCATCAGATAGTGATGCTACTTGCGCCTCTAAAGATGGGAATAGGCTTAAATGGTGTTCACCATCACCCTCTCCCAACGCAATATTCTCATCCCAAAAGAACCTAATAATCTTGTCTTTTTTATCAATAGGTCCATTGTGCTTAACTATCCCATCTAATGACTCAAAACATAAATTCAGCCCAGAAAACTTTACGTATTGTTGCTCTAATGTAGTGACTAATTTAAGGGTTTGAAAATTGTGGTCAAAACCACCAACTTCTTGCATAAGATTATTCAGCCTTTCTTCACCGGTATGGCCAAAAGGAGGGTGCCCTAAGTCATGGGCGAGGGCAATTGTTTCACAAAGATCGATATTTAGACCGAGATGATTTGCGATAGTTCTAGCAATTTGACTGACTTCAATCGTATGTGTAAGTCGGGTTCTAAAAATATCATTGGTTGTAGAAAAGAAAACTTGGGATTTATTTTGTAGCTTCCTAAAAGCTTTGGAATGAATAACTCTATCTCTATCTCTCTGGAAATTTGATCTTATAGTACAAGGTTTTTCTTCATGCACTCGTCCTAAAGATCTGTCGGGATCAGATGCTATCTTCAAAAAAAAGCTCTTTTCTTGCCTATTTAATTAGACAAGTATATATTACGTTAAAGCGTAAAATGTAAAGAAAGAAAAAATGAATTTAAGAATACCACCGAGGGTAACTGACAGAGCCTTTAGAAAAATAGCAGATTCTTGTGAAAGCAAGACATTAAGAGTCGCTGTCAAAGGTGGTGGATGCTCGGGATTTCAATACATTTTCAATATTGTTGATGATGTTAATGAAAACGACCAAGTTTTCCAAAAAGAGGAAAGTAGAGTCATCATAGATAACACTTCTTTACAATTTTTAGAAGGTGCAGAAATTGATTACTGTGAAGAGCTTATAGGTTCAAGCTTCAAAATTAATAACCCTAATGCAACCTCATCATGTGGATGTGGCACAAGTTTTTCCTTCTCCCCTTCGTTCAAATAGATTAGCGGATGAAAATAGTCACCTTTAATGTTAATGGTGTGCGAGCAAGGATTGATACACTAATTGAGTGGTTAAAAGAAACCAATCCAGATGTGGTAGCCCTTCAAGAGATAAAAATTCAGGATGCAGACTTTCCCAGATCTGCCTTTGAAAAGCTTGGCTATCATTGTTACCTTAACGGCCAAAAGTCATTTAATGGAGTCGCGATCCTTACAAAAGGTGAGGCTAAATTATCAAATAGGATTTTACCAGGTGATAGTGACGATAAACAATCACGTTTTATTGAAGCCTATTACCAAGAAAAGAGGTTTGTATGTATTTATCTGCCGAATGGTAACCCAAAAGGAACAGAAAAGTTTGAGTATAAATTAAAATGGATGGATAGACTGAATCAATATTGTAAAAAAGCTCTTATTTCCGAAGAAGAGATTATTGTTCTAGGAGATTTTAATGTAATTCCTCAATATATTGATTGTAAGTACCCTGATCAGTGGACACAGGATGCGTTGTTTGATTCTCAAGTTAGAGCTAAATTTAATTACCTTCTCAACTTAGGTTACTTAGATGCAATAAGGATATTGAATGAAACTGACTCACTATTCACTCAGTGGGATTATAGAAGTCGAGCATGGGAGGAAAATAATGGCATTAGAATTGACCATGTAGTTTTGAGCCCTAACGCAGCTGACAAACTGGAGAAAAGCTGGATTGAAACATCTTTGAGGAACCAAGAAAAACCATCAGACCATGTTCCTGTCTGGATTTCACTTAGTGAGAAATAAGTCAACCTTTGTAACTATAAATCCAATCAAGCCTCTTGAAAAACAAGTTTGGGGAAAATCTAGTTAGACACCGCAGAACAACAAAAAGAATCTTCCTTAACACTCTTTGTTCTAGATGATATACCTTCTCATTCAGCCTAGAAACTTGATCTAATTGATGTATTCTCTTTATTCTCTTTTTAGAGTAATTGTTTAGTGCCTTATTTATATCTAAGGGGAACTCCTTTATGCAATTTGCTAACTCCCAGCTGTCCTCTAAAGCCTTATTGGCTCCCTGAGCCATGTAAGGAAGCATGCTTAGAGCAGCATCCCCTACCATAACGACATTTTTTTTGTGTATTATAGTGGGTATTCCACTTTCAATAATCGGCCACCTGTAAATCTGTTGCACATCAGGGAGACAAGTTTTAAGGGTCTCATTTAATTCAAAATCGTTTAAAAATTTCTGCTTAGTTACCTTTTCCTTCCAGTTATTAATCGTCTGTCCTCTTTCTCTTTTACAGAAAACAAAATTTATCATTCCATTATTTCCAGTTGGATAAGTTACAAAATGTCTGCCTCTACCAAAAAATAGATTAATATTATTTTTGGAAAAAATAGGGGGCAAAGTTTTTTTACTCAATACAAATCGGTAAGCAGTTTGCGAAATGGTACGAGTATTGGTCGCTTTAAAGATATTTTTTTTCCAGATAGAGCCAACCCCATCTGCGACAATAATGAGGTCTTTTTCAATTTTCTTCCCTTTGTACGATATGTAGATATTTCGTTCATTTTTTGAAACCAAGGGAAGCGCTCTTGAACCAAAGCTAACCTTTATTTCTTCTTCTTTAACTTTTTCAAATAAAATTTTTATGAGAAATGATCTATGTAGAGTAATGAAAGATCTGCCGTAGCGAGATTTTAATCTTTCAAGAATTTCCAAACTACCGATACTTTTAAAGTCAGTTTCATCAAATAAACACAAATTTTTAGGCTTTAAACCAGCTTCAACCACCAATTTACCAAGTTTTAACTTCTCTAGAACGAATAAGCCATTAGAGGTAAGCTGAATACCTGCTCCTTCACCTTTCACTAACTTATCTTTTTCAAATATAGTTACGTCGCAACCGAGCTGCTTCAAAAACAATGCGGAGCATAAGCCGGCTATGCCTCCCCCTATAATTGCTACTTTAAACTTTTTGATTTGTTGAGACCCAAATTCTCTTCTAGTCTAATCGTCCCTATGATCTCTTTCGCGCCTCTCGTGTCGCTCTTGAGCTTCAACACTCAACGTTGCTATAGGACGCGCGTCCAATCTTTTTAAAGATATAGGTTCGCCACTTTCTTCGCAATAGCCGTAAGAACCATCATCTATTCTTCGTAAAGCGGCATCAATTTTAGAAATAAGCTTTCTTTGTCTATCTCTAGTTCTTAGCTCCAACGCCCGATCTGTTTCTTCTGAAGCCCTGTCAGCAACATCTGGAATATTTCTTGTCTCCTCTTTCATTCCTTTAATCGTATCTTTACTCTCAGAAAGTATCGACTTTTTCCAATCGAGAAGTTTTGCTCTAAAATATTCAACTTGATTTTCGTTCATGAAAGGCTCTTCCTCAGACGGCCTATAACCCTCATGCAAAAATTCTTTTGACTTTACGAAATCTAAACCCATAATCCCCCCAAAAGTATTAGATTAAAATTAAGCTACTGTATATTCGATAATATAAATTTTAGCGTTTGTCACTATAAGATTTAAAAATTTTTTTGGATTGGAAAGGAAATTTTATGAAGTTTGAAGGTACATCAAAATACATCTCCACAGATGACTTAACTTTGGCTGTTAATGCATCGATAACTCTAGAGCGCCCTCTTTTAGTAAAAGGAGAACCCGGTACAGGAAAAACTGAACTTGCAAGACAAATTGCCGAGAGTCTTTCACTTCCAATAATTGAATGGAATATTAAATCTACAACCAAAGCTCAACAGGGACTATATGAGTATGACGCTGTAAGCAGATTGAGGGACAGTCAGCTCGGTGATGAACGAGTTAAAAATATAAAAAACTATATCAAAAAGGGAAAAATATGGGAGGCGTTTGAGGCAAATAGTAAAGCCGTTCTTTTAATAGATGAAATAGACAAGGCAGATATAGAATTTCCGAATGATCTGCTTCAAGAATTAGACAAAATGGAGTTCTTTGTTTATGAAACAGGAGAGACAATTAGTGCAGCTAACCGCCCTATCGTTATAATAACTTCAAATAATGAAAAAGAATTACCGGATGCTTTTTTAAGAAGGTGCTTTTTTCACTTCATTAGGTTTCCTGAAAAAGAGATCCTTGAAGAGATAGTCAATGTTCATTTTCCTAAAGTGAAGAAAAACTTGTTAGATGCTGCACTTAATCAGTTTTTTGAAGTTCGAGCAGTCCCAGGTTTAAAAAAGAAGCCATCTACTTCAGAGATGTTAGACTGGCTGAAACTACTGTTGGTTGAGGAACTAGAGGCTGATGACCTCAAGATGGATGGCAAAAATATTTTGCCAAAGTTACATGGTGCTCTATTAAAAAACGAACAAGATGTTCATCTTTTTGAAAGACTTGCTTTCATGGCCCGAAGGAATAATGAGAGCAATTAAAGAAAATGTTTTTAATTATAATGACCATAGTTGGCTTTGTATTGGGCATACTGTTAAACCGAAAACGTAAACTACTGGATATCTTGCATAGATCCACAGTAATTTCTATAATGTTCTTTGTACTCGGTATCGTCATTGTAATTATTTTTGGTAAGTAGCAAAGGTTCATCATGTTTTTAAATCTTTTTGACGAAATGAAAAGCGCCAAAATACCCGTTTCGCTCCGGGAATATTTGACGTTCTTGGAAGCATTGACTGCAGGTGTAGCAATTTTTGATGTAAACGATTTTTACTATTTAGCCCGCACCTCTCTTGTTAAGGACGAGAGACATATTGATAGGTTCGATCAGGTTTTTTCAAATGTATTTAAAGGGCTTGAGGCCATTGAAATTGAAGAAGTTTTCAAAAAAATTGAAATTCCAAATGAGTGGATAAAAAAACTGGCTGAAAAGACTTTATCCAAGGAAGAAATGGAAAAGATAAACAGCTTAGGTAGCTTTGAAAAACTAATGGAAACATTGAAGAAGAGATTGGAAGAACAAAAGAATCGCCATCAGGGAGGAAACAAATGGATAGGTACGGCGGGTACATCACCCTTTGGGGCCTATGGTTATAATCCAGAGGGAATTCGTATAGGACAACATGAAAGTAGGCATAAGCGTGCTGTTAAGGTGTGGGATAAAAGAGAATTTAAGAATTTTGATAGTGATATAGAGCTCGGTACTCGAGGAATGAAAATAGCTCTTAAAAGACTAAGAAGATGGGCAAGAGATGGTGCAGATGAAGAACTAGATTTAGAGAATACCATAAGCTCCTCGGCTAAAAGTGGCTTTATCGATGTCAGAACTCGACCTGAACGTAGAAATGCTATTAAAGTGATAATATTTTTTGATGTTGGTGGATCAATGGACGCCTATATAAGACAGGTCGAAGAATTATTTTCGGCAGCTAGGACAGCATTTAAGCATCTTGAGTACTATTATTTTCATAATTGTCTCTACGAAGGAGTGTGGAAAAATAATCATAGGAGGTGGACTGAACAAACGCCCACGACAGAAGTGATGAATACATATGGTAAGGATTATCGATGTATCTTCGTTGGAGATGCGTCAATGAGCCCTTATGAGATAGAATATCCAGGTGGAGCCAACGAACATTATAATGCTGAGTCAGGAAGAACATGGCTCGAAAGAGCCATTACAAAATGGCCTAACTATTTATGGATAAACCCAACCAATAAAGACCATTGGGAATACACACATTCGACTCATATTATAAAAGACATATTTGAAGATAAAATGGTTCCTCTCACCTTAAATGGCTTGAAAGAGGGCATGAGACATCTTTCATAATCAAAATGATTACAAAGATTATTCCCATAGTTGTGTTATTATCTGCCTTTTACATAGGATCTATTTATTCATCCAAAAGTTTAAGCAAGAAGCTTGAGAAAAAATCAAAAATTTTCCATGACCCTGTGATAGACAATTATTTAAAAGCGTTTCAGTCAATACTTGACGTGGGCAAGTTACAGGTGTTTGTTCTGAATGAGAAACAAATTAATGGTTTAGTAACACCCGATGGTAATATATATATTACTCAGGGCTTTATCAACCAATACAAATTAGGCAAGGTTTCGGGAGTTGAACTGACTTCAGTTATCGCACATGAGCTAGGGCACTTAGCCTTAGGACATACAAAAAAACGTCTGATCACTTTTTCGGCAATAAGCGCAATCTCTGTGGTGATCTCGACGATTCTCAGTAGGTTATTACCATACATTGGAGCAATAATTGGGAGATACCTGTCTCAAATCCTCATATCTGGGCTTTCTAGAAAAGATGAATTTGAAGCAGACTCATACGCAGCTGCTCTACTAATTAAATCCGGAATTGGTACTGCTCCACAAATTAGCCTACTGAAGAAATTAGAGCAATTAACGGGTATAGTTTCATCCAACGTCACTTGGACACTTAGTCATCCTTCTCCTGAACAAAGAATAAACGCAATCCAAAACCTAGAAGCCTCTTGGATGACTGGAATTAAAGATCAAAATTAATTTCAGTTCCACGCCTGGTACATACTTCGAACCACTCAATCATATAATCTTTATGAGAACGTAGAACCGAGACAAGTATTTCATCTAGCGATTTAAATAAAATATTAATTTGTATTTCACCCAATCTTGTTCTTAGAAAATTACTTTTTGATATTTTTGATTTTTCTAAGTCTAAAGGGACCCCTTTGCGTAATATATCTAGTGCTCTATTACCTTTTATTAAAAACCAAACTCTTAGGTCCGTTGTGTTTTCAACAACCCCTGTTGTTAAGTTCATTTGCCTTTGAAATTCTTTAAGCAATGTATCGTTTTCTTTTTTTTGATTTAATAAGAGATACTCGTCATTTGAAACCCAGCAAAGCGTTAAGCCATTTCTCTCTGTTGCATTTTGAATTGATGGAAGCTTTTCTTCAATATTTTTTTTTATAATATTAAGGCTTTTTTTATCCCTATGATCTACTCGTATATTAAAGGATTTTATTGATCCAATAAAATAAACGTCTAAAAATGTATCGCCCTTTATTTTATCCATCTTGTTTGGCACCCTCTGGGTCATAAAAATTAGGATCTACAATCTTTGCAAAGATAGACTCTTTGGAAGAAATCTCAAACTCTAAGGTTGATCCTTTTCTAGACCTACCATTCTCTATTAATCCAAGTGCTATTGATCTTTTCAAGGTGGGCGAGAAATAAGTAGAGGTCACGTGTCCAATAGCTTTACCATCTTCTACTGCGTGACATCCATCCGGGAGAACTTTGTTTGTATCAAGGGTCAGTATGCCAACGAGCTGCTTTCTAATACTAGAATTTAAGTGTGGCAGACTAAATGCTTTTTTTCCTATAAAGTCTTTTTTCTTTTTCGAAACAATCCACTCCATTCCCAAGTCGTGTGGAGTAACGGTACCATCTGTTTCATCTCCGACAACTATGAATCCCTTCTCAGCCCTTAGAATATGAAGCGCCTCGGTCCCATATGGTTGTAATTTGTATTTCTTTCCCACCTTATTAAGCTTATTCCATAACTCTTCAGCTTGATTGGAATTAACCGCTAATTCATAAGATAGTTCACCTGAGAAGGATATTCTATAAATCCTTACCCATATGTCATCGATATTAGTTTCTATGAAGTTCATAAAAGGAAGTTTTTCTGCGGATAAATCAATCGACTTGAAGGTTTGTAAAAGCTCCCTAGATTTTGGTCCTGCAACTGCTATTTGTGAATATTGCTCGGTTAAATTGACAATAAACACCTTTAAGTGATGCCACTCTGTCTGAAGCCATTCCTCTAACCATGCATACACTCTATCTGCACCGCCAGATGTCGTATGACATAAAAATGATTGATCATTGAGACGTGCTACCACACCATCATCAAAAACAAAACCTGCCTCATTACACATTAGACCATATCGACATTTTCCAGCTTTTAAAGTCGAAATCATATTGGTATAAATCAAATCTAAGAATCGACCAGCATCAGGTCCTTTCACCAAAATTTTACCGAGAGTTGATGAGTCAAGAAGACCAACATTTTTTCTGACGCTTAAAACTTCGCGACTTAGTGTCTCCTCCAAACCTTCATTACCTTTGGGATATGCGTATGCTCTTCTCCAATCTGCTACGGGTTCCC
This sequence comes from uncultured Alphaproteobacteria bacterium, assembly GCA_902537215.1. GTDB lineage: Bacteria > Pseudomonadota > Alphaproteobacteria > Rhodobacterales > Rhodobacteraceae > CACIJG01. The sequence continues at coordinate 101,040 of CACBAM010000005.1, read as the reverse complement.
ATATTGCATTATTTAACAAATTCCATTTATCGATAGGAGTTTTTCTAACAGGCTTAAATAGCTTTTTTGCATATTGACCGGCAATTAATCCGAGTGGAATTGGTTTATATGGCGGTCTAAAAGTTGTGTGCCCAATTTTATCAACAGGTTTTCCTAAGCTTTGTGATAATACGTGAATGCCATTAATGTTTGATGTCTTACCTTGATCCGTTGCCATTCCTAGGGTGGTATATCTTTTTGCATGTTCTACATTCTCAAACCCTTCTTGAACAGCAAGTTGCAAATCACTAACCTTCACATCATTTTGAAAATCAATATACATCCTTTTTTGTTTGTCTTTTGACGCCCCATGAGGTAATGCGAAGACTGGTTTTGTCTTTTTTTCTGACTCTTTAGAAAATACGTTTGTCTCAATGTATCGTTTTGACTTGATCTTTAGGCGCGAGGCCAATTGATTGATTTTGCGTGGGACGTGGTCTTGGATATCGTAATTACTAAAGACGCCTGCACAAGCACCAAGAGCTAGCATATTGGTTTCACCTTCCCTACCTGTTGGCGTGTTTTCAGGATCAGGTTTATAAAACCCACATTCACCATCCCATAGAAGTTTTCCTCCACAATGCGACCAAAGATTTACATTTGGCGTCCATCCACCAGACACCGCTATTGCATTACAGGGGATCAATTCTTCAATTGTACCTTCACCATTTACAGAACAAATACCTATGGCGGACGCTTTTCTTTTACCCTCTACCCTACCTATGCATTTCCCAAATAGTATTCTAATACCCAAACCCTCAGCCTCTTTGATGATTGGGTTATCGGATGAATCTCTTGCGTCTAACACCACCGGTATATCTATGCCTCTGTGTTTGAGTTCAATCACAGTTTTATAAGCATAGTCATTATTGGTTGTAAGCACCAGCCGGTCACCTAATAAAACACCATATTTTTGCATGTAATCGCGAACTGAGGCAGCCAACATTATCCCAGGCAAATCGTTATCTGGAAATACTATTGGTCTTTCAATAGCTCCAGTGCAAAGAATCATTGTTTTTGCTCGAATTTTCCATAATGCTTTTTTAGAAGCTTTATTGCTATGTTGATTTTCTTCATAAGCCAATACAAAACCATGGTCGAAAATACCAGTAACGGTGGTGTTTAACTTTACAGAAATATCCTTGGACTTTTTCAAAATTCCTATGCTCTTTTCATGAAACTTCTTGTATCTGTCTCTCTCCTCTATTTTTGAATCCTCTAGGTACCTACCACCAATCACACAATCTTTCTCACAAAGCATTATTGAAAGCCCTCTGTCTCTGAGAGCTTTAGCAGCCGTTATGCCTGCTAATCCACCTCCGATTATTAGTACATCTGTATGGTGATAAATATGTTCATAATACTCTTCATCATACTCACTTGGAGCATTTCCTAACCCGGATGCTCTTCTAATCATTGGCTCGAAGAGATATTTCCATGCTGCTCTTGGCCACATAAAAGTTTTATAGTAAAAGCCTGCAGCAAAGAACCTAGAGAATACATTATTAATTGAAAGAAAATCAAATCTTAACGATGGCCAGTGATTTTGCGAAGCAACATTCATATTTTGTCTTAGTTTTACCTCCGTGGCTCTGATATTCGGTTCGAAAGAAGGCCCTTCTCCGATGCCCATAAGGGCATTTGGTTCTTCTTCACCCGCCGAAAATAAACCTCGTGGCCGATGGTACTTAAAGGATCTTGCCACGAACATTTCATTATTGGCTAGCAGAGCAGATGCAACAGTATCACCATAAAAACCCTTAAGATTTTTTCCATTAAATCTGAAATCAACTGTTTTTTCTCTGTTTATCCGAGAACCTTCCTGTGGCAGTCTAGAACTCATTTTACCCAACCCTTGAAATCAACTCTCGAACGCCGAATGGTTGCTAAAATAGATTTGGGTGGTTGCACCTCTTTAGCTGAATACGAGCCAAATACTTGATTGGTAAGGGTACATCTAGCTGTATGGAACCATTTTCCGCAACCATAAACATGCCTCCACCGCTCAAAAATAATACCTTTACCATTTTTTCTTTCGTATAGATATTCATAGAAATCTTTATCGCTTGAAGCGTGATCTCTTCTTATTAAGTGGGCTTGACCGCCACAACTCAACTCTGTTTCATCACAATCTCTTTGGCAAATAGGGCAATATATATTTAACATTACTCTCCTTTAATGAGCTACTGCTGCCGCAGCGCTCTCATCTATTAGTCTTCCTTCTGAAAACCTATCTATTGAAAATGGAGAGGCCAACTTCCCCGGTCGCTCATTATAAATCATTTCTGCCGTAGCCCAACCTGAACCTGGGATAGCTTTAAACCCCCCAGTTCCCCATCCACAATTTATATACAAACCATCAACAGGAGTTTTAGAAATTATCGGAGATCTATCGCCTGTCATATCTACTATTCCCCCCCATTGTCGCAATTGTCGTAAACGACTTATTACCGGAAAAGTCTCGACCAAAGCACGAACTGTTTCTTCAATATGGTGAAAACTTCCTCGTTGACTATAATTATTATATCCATCGGCTCCACCGCCTATAACGAGCTCGCCTTTGTCAGACTGACTTAAATATCCATGTACCGTATTAGCCATAACAACACAATCTATCATGGGCTTTATTGGCTCCGACACCAATGCTTGGAGAGCCACTGACTCAATCGGCAATCTGAAGCCTGCTAAATCGGCCAGAACACTGGAATGACCTGCCGCGACAAAACAAACTTTTTTTGCTTTTATGTTTCCTTTGGTAGTTTCCAGTGCCACGATTTTCTCTCTTTTCTTTTTTACTCCAATAACCTCACACTGCTCTATAATGTCGATGCCAAAGTCAGAGCACTTTCTAGCATATCCCCAAGCTACAGCGTCATGGCGTGCTGTTCCGCCCCTGGGCTGCCAGAGTGCTCCCAGCACTGGGAATCTTGGCCCATTGATATTAATAATTGGCACTATTTCTTTCACCTCCTCTGGAGCAACCATTTTGGTATCTACCCCATTAATTCTATTTGCATGCGATGTTCTCTTCATTGCTCTCAATTCATGCTCTGTCTGGCACAACATTAGAACGCCTCTAGGGCTAAACATAATATTATAATTGAGATCTTGTGAAAGCGTCTCATAAAGAAATCTAGATTTTTCATAAATGCCAATGGAGCTTTCTTGCAAATAGTTGGACCGGATTATAGTAGTATTACGCCCTGTATTTCCACCACCAATCCAACCTTTTTCTATCACAGCAATATCCGTCATATTAAAATTCTTAGCCAAATAATAAGCCGTTGCGAGCCCATGGCCTCCACCACCCACGATTATTATCTGATATTCTTTCTTGGGCTGTCGTTTTGTCCAAGCCTTTTCCCAGCCCAGATTATCTCTAAAGGCTTCTGTAAATATGGAAGAAAGAGAGTATCTTTTCAAATTTTGTTTCCCCTAAATAACCCTTGTTTGGCTAGTACAAAAAATATATACCAAAGAATACGTTTTCCTCAGAACTATACCCTGGACAAGAAATAGATATGTACTATCCAATTCTACTATTTGTTATAATCCTTACAAGCCTGTTTTTATCGTTTAGATACTTTATTTCTATATCGCATGTAGCTAATAAAGATAAAAAAAATCTATCTTCTTCGGAAACAATAATTAATAAACGCTACGTCTTTTCCATGCTAAGTTTTATTTTTCTTACTGTTTTACTTTATTCTGGTTTGGGAAGACCTGACCTCCTCCAACCGCAATTACAGCAAAAAAAATTAGAACTTCCGTATATACAAAGCCCTCAGCTTAAAGAAGATGCGGGTGGGAAAGCAGAACTGCTTTCATTATATAAAAAACTTAAGATGACTCTGGTAAAAAGACCAAACGACATACCTGGGTACAGTTTATTGGTAAAAACCTGCCTAAGTTTGAATAAATATTCAGAAGCACGTATTGCACAAGAGAAAGTACTATCTTTGAAGAGTAAGTCCTCAAATTTAGATGATTATATCCTCTTATTGGATACATATTTTATTGCAGCTGGGGGAAGATTCTCAATAGAGGCATCAAAAATTTTAAATAGAATGAAAAATGAATATGCTTTGAATGAAAATATTCACTTTTTCACAGCCTTGGAGCACATAGAGCGAAAAGAGTATCAATCTGCTATAAATGTTTATAAAAAACTTAAAAATAAAAATACTCTTAAAAAAGAAAAGTTAATATTATTAAAGAATAAACTTGAAAACTTGGGCCTCCCAATTTAGCGAAAAAAATAGAATGATCAGGGAAAATTTAAACGAATTTTTTAATGACACAAAAAGAGTTGGGCCTTTTCTGGGCATTGACTTAGGGGAAAAAAGGGTAGGCCTGTCTATATCAGACATAACCCAAAGTATCGCGTCAAACTATGCTACTCTTCAAAAGAAAAAATTTTCCGTTTTTTCTTTAGACCTTAAGTCAATTATTGATAAAGAAATCGTTTGCGGAATAGTAATTGGGTTGCCTTTAAATATGGACGGATCAGAGGGGCCAAAATGTCAGTCTGCCCGTGATTTTGCTAAAAACTTTTCTAACATTGTCGACCTTCCCATAACATTTTGGGATGAAAGACTATCAACGGTTGCTGCGGAAAGATCTCTTTTGTCGGCCGATTTATCACGAAAAAAAAGACAGCAAGTGATTGATTCAGTTGCTGCTGTTTTGATTTTACAAAATTTACTAGATCGTTTAAAAAACATGGATCAAAGAACGCCTGAAAACTAACGTCAGTTAATTTAAGAAAAAATGGCCTGCTCCATTAGCAATAGATCGGAACCAAGTTAGAAAGCCTCTCTAATTTTTCCGAATCTGTTGTTTCATTGCAGAATAAAGCACGTTTGAATTCTTTTGAGTTCGCTCGGCCCTTAAATGCGCCCTTCAAATGTTTTAAAATTCCTTTTATCGCTGTCCCTTCAGCCTTCTCTCGATTACAATACTCAATCATATTCCTAATGACATCTTTCATACTTCTGACCTTTTCCTTCTGATCAAAAATTTCATTGTCTACATTCAATAATATTGATGGATTTTGATACGCTTCTCTACCAATCATTACACCTGCAACTCGATTCTTCACACAAGATTTCATCTCTTTTAAATCGGTTAACCCTCCATTTAAAATTATATCAAGTCCTGGAAAATTTTTTTGCATTTCATAAACTAAAGGATATTGGAGCGGAGGAATGATTCTATTGTCTTTCGGGGACAGACCTTGAAGTAGCGCTTTCCTAGCGTGTATAATAAACACGCTACAACCTGAGTTTGCGACTTTTGTTATAAACTCAGGTAGGACTTCATCAGGGTTTTGATCATCTACTCCAATTCTTGACTTTACGGTTATTGGGATTTTTCCTGAGGAGCGTTTCATTGCTTCTACACAAGATCTAACTAAATCAATTTTTTTCATGAGTGCTGCTCCGAAGTTTCCGGATTTTACTCTTGATGAAGGGCATCCAACATTTAGGTTAATCTCATCATATCCAAAGTCCACGGCTATCTTAGTGGCTTCAGACAAAAGCTTCGGATTATTTCCTCCTAGTTGTAGAGCGACAGGATGCTCAATAGGATTAAACTTCAAAAACCTTTCTCTTTCACCAAAAATTATTGCTCTGTCAACAATCATTTCACTATATAACAAGGCATGTTGCGACAATTGTCTGTGGAAGTATCTACAGTGCCTATCTGTGCAATCCATCATAGGTGCAACGCTTAGTAGTCTATTTAAGCTATCCAACCAACTTCTCTTCCCTGCTAGCAAAAGTCTCGTTGCTTAATGCATCTCGAAAAGCTGAAAATAACTTCACTGAATTCTCATCTCTTGAAGCCTGCCATTCAGGATGCCATTGCACAGCCAGACAAAATCCCTTTGACCCAACAATTGATATAGCTTCTGGTGTGCCATCGGGTGCATAGCCATCTATTGATACCCTCTGTCCTGGTTGGTCGATACCCTGTCCGTGTAGAGAGTTGACATTAATCTCTTTTTTACAATATATCTTCTCGAAGACACTACCAGGCAAAAAAGTTACCTTATGTCTAAGTGCAAATTTCTGTTCCAAAGTGCCATCAGGTGGCATTCTATGGTTCATCCTGCCAGGTAAATCACGTATTTCAGGATGCAAAGAACCTCCAAAGGCTACATTAAACTCTTGAAAGCCTCTACATATACCTAAAATAGGTTTTCCAATTTTCTCACATTCCTTTATGAGAGGAATTACTACTTGATCTCTGCCCACATCAAATTCCCCATGCTCTTTAGTTGCTTTTTGTCCATAAAATTTTGGATGAACATTTGGGCGCCCACCCGTAAATATAAAGCCATCACATATGTTGATTAATTCTTCAGTGGTTGCGTTTTTCGGCACCCCTGGCACTACAAGCGAAATTGCGTTGCAGATTTCCATAATTGGCTCGATATTCATTAAACCCGTTGTTTGAGCTGGATAGGTGTCATTGATTAAGTGCGAGTTTCCTATTATGCCTACAACTGGCTTCAATATATTCTCCAAAGTATCGTATCAAATAGCTAAATAGCTATAATTTTTAATAATTCCTGTTATCTATTAAAACATATAGTTGAATAAGTCAAAGTCGACATTAAGGAGGCATTGTGGCTGAAGTTAAATATAAATTACTTAAAGACTACGTTCCCCCCATTTATAGACAGCAGTCTGTTTCACTGGAATTTTTCTTAGAACCTAAAAAAACAGTCCTTAAGTCTAAGATTCAAATTTTACATAATTATGACAAACCAACAGATTTAATACTGCAAGGAGAAAATATTCAGTTGAATTATCTGAAAATAGATGGCAAGCAGATTATGCTAGATCATCTAACTTTTATGAAGCATAAACTAGTTATCCCCAGAAAATTTCTTGGCTCAAGAGACTTTCAGCTTGAGATGGAAAATATTCTTAATCCATCAACAAATAAATCCCTAGAGGGACTATATTTGTCTGAGGGCATTTTCGTAACACAATGTGAGCCCGAGGGATTTAGAAAGATATGCTATTCTCTTGATCGTCCAGATGTGCTTTCTACTTACACGGTAAGAATACATGGATCATATGCTCACATGCTATCTAACGGAAACCCGGTAACAATTTCAAATAATTACTCTGAATGGTGCGATCCATTTCCAAAACCTTGCTATCTTTTTGCGCTGGTGGCAGGTGATCTAGTGTTTGATGAAGAAACTTTTACAACGTTATCTGGGAAATTAGTAACAATCAAAATTTTTTACCAAAAAGAACACGTTGGCAAAGCAAAGCATGCACTTCATTGTGTTAAAAAAGCAATGGCGTGGGATGAAATTAATTATGGCCGTGAGTATGATCTCAGTGTTTTTAATATAGTGGCTATCGATGACTTTAATGCGGGAGCAATGGAAAATAAAGGCCTTAATATTTTCAATTCCAAATACATACTTAATGATGACGATACTTCTACAGATTCAGATTTTGCTCTTACAGAGGCGATAATAGCACATGAATATTTCCATAACTGGACTGGGAATAGGGTAACCTGTCGTGATTGGTTCCAATTATGTTTGAAAGAAGGGCTTACTGTTTTTCGTGAACAGGAATACATAGAAGACCAATTAGAGAAAGAAATTTCCCGTATAAACCAAGTAGATTTCCTTATAAAAAACCAGTTTAAAGAGGACTCAGGACCACTTTCACATTCTGCTAGACCGACAAGGTACCTTGAAATAAATAATTTTTACACGGCTACAGTTTATGAAAAAAGTGCAGAAATTATAAGAATGCTTAAAAAAATTATTGGAAGAGGAAAGTTTTTGGAAGGAATGGATCAGTTTTTTAAAAATCAAGATGGGCGCGCATGTACGCTGGAAGATTTTCAAAAAGATTTTGAACTTGTTTTACGCAAAAATTTAGAAAAATTTTTTAAATGGTTCCATGAACCAGGAACGCCAAAGTTAGTTGTTTCTGAAAAATTTGTTGGCAAAAATTACAAAGTGATATTTAGACAAGAAAAGCCAATAAATCAAAGAAAATATTCAGACAAAATTATACCCATAACATATAAGATTTTAAACAGTAAGGGTCAATTTTTACAGCCGGAGAAAACGCTCATACTTGATAAAAAAACAACCTCAATTGAATTAAAGAACCTAAGTAAAAAACCAGCTATTTCTCTATTGAATTCCTTCTCAGCCCCAGTAATAGTTGAATTTAAACAATCGATTGATGATTTATTTGCTATTTTGGAGTTTGAAACAGATTTTACAAGCGTGTGGATGACCAAAAAGAAGCTCGACTATATAGCTTTGGAAAAAATAGCTTCTGATCAACCCAATGTAGAAACCGTTATCTCTAGAATTTATGAGCTTCTCATAAAAAAAGTTCATACCCCTTCACTACTTGCAAAGCTTCTAGAACCGCTCAATGATAATGAGTACTTCTCAAGATTATCGGAAACAACCACACCTGATCCAAAAGTCATACAGACAGACCTTCGTATATACGAAGATTTATACATGAGGTACTTTAAGGAGTTTTCTATCACTTACTTTAAGACTTTTATACACAACAGACAATATTTGAGAGAAAATTCTAATTACCAGGAAAGACTGTTAGCATGTGCGTTAATGTTTTTGAATAAAAGTACAAATTTCCTTGATGATTTTCTCGATATTATTTTTAATAAATCGAATAATATGAGCTTAAAGGTTTCGTGCCTAGTAAATTACATCGGCAGAAACGATAAAAAAGAAAATATTAAAAAATTCTATATACAGTATGGGAAAAACAAGGTCCTGTTGAATAAGTGGTTTGCCACCCAAATACAATATTCAACTCCTAAATTGGCTTTGGATCGACTCCGCGAACTGACAACACATAGCGACTTCAATATGTTTAACCCCAATAACTTCCATAGCGTAATAGGAACTTTTGCAAAAAAAAATTTCCATGCTTTTCATCAAGAAGATGGGTGTGGATATAGGGAAATAGCAGATTGGATAAAAAAAATTGATTCAGAAAATCCCCAAATCGCTGCTAGTACCACCAAGGCATTCGAGCAAATCAAATTCTTTCCCAATATTTACAGGGCAAAAGCGAAAGCTTCTTTAAATGCTCTTTCCCATGGTAATAATCTCTCAAAAGAAACTTCTGAAATACTTACCAAGATTGAGGCGTCTTTATAATATTTTTATTGATTAAAGGGACAGGTTTAGATACTGATTGCGTAGAGAAGCGAAGAAGAAAATGAACATAGAAAAGTCACAGCTAGTAAAAGGAGCAAAGAACGATTTCGTTTTTGTGATTGGGTTAGAAGTTCATGCTCAAGTTAGATCAAACTCTAAACTCTTCTCAGGAGCTTCAACAGAATTTGGGGCTGAACCAAACTCTAACGTAAGTTTTATAGACGCTGGGATGCCCGGGATGTTACCTGTTGTAAACTCATTTTGTATTGAGCAGGCGGTGAAAACCGGTCTAGGAATAAACGCAGAAATTAATCTCATTTCAAGATTTGACAGAAAAAATTACTTTTATCCTGATTTGCCACAAGGTTACCAAATTAGCCAGCTATACGAACCAATTGTTGGGAAAGGTATAATATCCATCCAAACAGAAGAAAAATTGTCAAAGAAGGTAGGCATAGAGCGCATTCATCTGGAGCAAGATGCAGGGAAGTCTATACATGATATGGATCCAACCACCAGTTTTGTTGATTTGAATAGAACAGGTATAGCGCTAATGGAAATTGTTTCTAAACCAGAAATTAATAGTCCATTCGAAGCTGTAGAATATATAAAAAAATTGAGATTGATAATGAGGTATCTTGAAACATGTGACGGCAATATGCAAGAGGGCTCTTTGAGAGCAGACGTAAATGTTTCAGTTTGTGAGATCAACACTTATCAAAAATTTATAGAAACAGGTGATTATGACTTACTTGGGACTAGGTGCGAGATAAAGAATATGAACTCATTAAAATTTATACAACAAGCAATAAATTTTGAAGCTCGTAGACAAATAAAACTTAAAGAAGCTGGGAAAGAGATTGCCCAAGAAACCAGACTGTATGATCCAAGTAAAAATCAAACACGTCCCTTGAGAAGTAAAGAAGATGCACATGATTACCGGTATTTTCCCTGCCCAGACTTATTAAATATTGAGTTAAAGAGAGGGTGGGTTGATAAAATAAGAGATGATCTCCCAGAGTTACCTGACCAGAAGATTCCAAGATTTATTAATGACTTTAATATCACCCCCTATGACGCTGAGGTAATAATTGCAGAAAAGGCTACAGCAGACTTTTTTGAGGCTATAGCGACGAATACGGACGGGAAAATAGCAGCAAACTTACTCATCAATGAATTATTTGGTCGATTAAATAAGGATAGTTTATCTTTCAACGAAAATCCAACTACTGTTGAACAGATGAGAGAATTAATAAATCTGATACAAAAAGATGAAGTCTCTAGCAAAGGAGCGAAAGAAATTTTTGATCATATATGGAATTCTGGTGGTAATCCCACCGATCTAGTGGATAAGTTGGGACTTCGTCAAGTGCAAGATACAAGTTTCATTGAACAAATGGTTGATGATGTTATAAAGGAAAATCCAGCGCAGGTGGATAAAGTCAAAAGTAATCCAAAACTGATTGGTTGGTTTGTTGGACAGGTAATGAAAAAATCTGGAGGGAAAGCGGACCCAAAAATCATTAATAAGATTGTTAATGAAAAACTTACGTGATTCAAAAAGCATCCTGCTAAGAAATATCAGGGGGGAAACTATCTTTTTTTTATAGGTTTTGAATTCTAGTTTTGTTACAAAAGGAAAAAGCACAGTTATTTTAATCGTAGTTAGTATTTAACAAATTAGCTTTCTATATTATTGAAACTTTATTGATAGCGCATGAATATTTTTCATCATGCTAGAACCTAAGGCCTTATGAATAGCTCTTTCTCGAGATACCCGAGACATTTTTTCAAAAATCTTTGCTCTAATTACTACTTTAAAGTGAGTTTGGGTTCCATCCTTAAATCCAATATGACCACGATGCAGCTCACTTTCATCTACAACCTCTAAAAAAACAGGTTCAAAGGTTTTTCGCAGAGTTTCGTCTATTATGCTTACGTAATTCATATATTTTATCCAAAAGGTTAAATTTTTTCTTGGTAATCTCTGTAATGGCACTATTGTATATACTTCCATAATTATAATAGAAAATCGAGATGCAAAATAAATCCTTCCTTGATTACGACATATCCGTTTCTGCTGACAAGAAAAGACGGTCCAAAAGAAGCTCTGCTTCTGGAGGATTTGAGTCATCCGTAAGAACCTGTGAAGCCAACGATTGCTCCGAAGAAGCAAAGTATAGAGCTCCTAAATCTCCAAAAGATTTAGAGAACTTCCACTGGTTTTGCCTGAAGCATGTAAAAGAGTATAACACAAGGTGGAACTTTTTTAAAAATCACTCAGAAGAAGAATTTGAAAAAGAGGTTAATCTCTCAAAAACCTGGGGCAGAAAAACAAAGCCATTTGGCTCCAAATCATCAGTAAATAGAGCTCATTCCGACGGAAACTCTAGACTGCGGTTTGGGATAGAGGATCCGTACGGTTTTATTGATAGTTTAGGGAATAACGAAACTAATTCTTTAGGTACAAAAAAAAGACTTAACCATTCAGAGCAGAAAGCTCTATCATTACTAGGCGCAACAGCATCCATGACTAAGGGCGAGATAAGAAAACTCTATAAAATACTCATTAAAGATTTGCATCCTGATACAAATGATGGGAAAAGGGATGATGAAGAAAGAATGACAGAGGTCGTTTGGGCGTGGGATCAAATAAGAAATAGTAAACGATTTGGCGATTGACAAGTCAAATAGACTAAAAAAGACATTTAAATAAGGATTAGTGATGAAAGAAGAAAATATTCCAATGAAAAAAGTTGACGTAGCTGAATTATTTGGAATAGACACCAAAATGGAAGTTTTTGCTTTTGAATCGCCGACCGAAAGAGTACCTGAATTGGAAACATCATATGTATTTGATAATGATACTACTCTATCAATTTTGGCAGGGTTTTCAAAGAATAGGAGGGTTATGGTGCAAGGATACCATGGGACAGGAAAGTCCACCCACATAGAACAAATTGCCGCTAGATTAAACTGGCCCTGTGTTCGTGTTAATCTCGATAGCCATATAAGCCGTATTGATCTTATTGGGAAAGATGCGATAAAGCTTAGAGAAGGAAAGCAGATAACTGAATTTCAAGAAGGTATCCTACCTTGGGCATTGAGAAATCCTTCAGCTTTAGTATTTGATGAATATGATGCTGGGAGACCAGATGTTATGTTTGTTATACAGCGAGTATTAGAAACCGAGGGTAAATTAACCCTACTAGATCAAAATGAAGTGATAAAACCGCACCCATTCTTTAGACTGTTTGCTACTGCAAATACGGTTGGACTAGGTGATACAACTGGGCTTTATCACGGGACCCAGCAGATAAATCAAGGTCAAATGGATCGCTGGTCTTTAGTAGTAACACTTAATTATCTTAAAAATGAAGTAGAGGAAGAGATAATTATTGCCAATTGTCCGGAGTATGGGAGTGATGATGGGCGAAAAAATATTAAAAAAATGGTACTAGTTGCCGAGTTGACAAGAAAAGCGTTCATAGGTGGAGATATATCTACGGTAATGTCCCCAAGAACTGTTATCGCGTGGGCTCAAAATAGTCTAATTTTCGAAGATATAGCTTTTGCGTTTAGAATGAGTTTTTTAAACAAATGTGATGAGCTGGAAAGGTCAACAGTTTCTGAATTTTTTCAGCGTTGTTTCGATATAGAGTTACCAGAGAGCATTTTGTTGAAAGCTGCCTCAGAATAAGATGAGCAAAGAAAAAAAATTTGGGGAAACTGACGGTATCAAAAAATCAATATCGGAGACGACGAGAGCTATATCCGGAAATGAGAACCTTAAGATAAAATTTTCTGCTGATCCTAGCGGCGATTATGGAGAAGTAATCAAGCTTCCCCAGATAAGTAAGGAACCAAATGAGTCTGAAATATTAAAGGTCAGAGGGACAGCAGACTCGCTGGCTTTACAAGCGAGATTTAAAAATGAAGAGACCTACTCAAGATATGATCCATCTGGTGAACAAGCGAAAGAAATATATCACGAACTTGAAGTAGCAAGGTGCGAATTGCTTGGAGAAAAGTATTACCCTGGATCGAAGAGAAATATTTGGCAAAAAACAAAAGTAGAGGCTTCAGAGCACTCAACGAAAAACTCTATCGGAGTAGAGGAAGAAGATATTTCACAACTCGCTAGGTACTTTATAAAAAGACAACTATCTGAAATGGATTTACCTTCTGAAGCATCTAAACTATTAGATGCGAAAGACGTGTTTAAGGATTTAACTAGTCAGCCAGAATTTAGCAAAACTGACGACATCTTTGATCAAGAGAAGTTTGCCCTTCTGAGTCGAAAGTTAATTGAAAGACTTGGGTATGGAGAACAGCTTGGGGAGCTAGATGATACGGATAGTGATATAGAAGAAAATAGTGAAGAGGAAGTAGAACAAGAAGAGGCAGGACAGGGATCAGACGATGAAGAAAATGATAATGCGGAAAATGGTGAAACAGATGATGGGGATCCCCAACAAACTGCAAGCGCCGATGCAGATATAGAAGATAGTCAGATAGAGGAGGCTATAGAAGGTGAAGATCAAAGTGAAAACCAAGTTATCCACAATATCCAGAATAACCCATCTAAAGAAACATTTTATCAAATATTTGATGCAGCTCACGATCAAGAAATAAGTGCAAATAAGCTTGCGGATACAAGTGAATTAGAAAAATTGAGAGAATACTTAGATCAACAGCTAGATGGTCTAAAAGGTGCCGTATCGCGTCTGGCGAACAAGCTTCAAAGAAGACTACAGGCTAAACAAAATAGAACTTGGAAATTTGATCTAGAGGAAGGATTACTAGATGCTGCTAAGCTGTCACGAGTAGTGTTAAATCCAACCACGCCGTTAAGCTTTAAACAAGAGAGTAGTACGAACTTTAAGGATACTATAGTTTCTTTATTGATCGATAATTCAGGATCGATGCGAGGTAGGCCAATATCTATAGCAGCAATATCGACTGAAATACTAGCTAAGACCTTGGAAAGATGTAATGTTAAGTGTGAAATCTTAGGATTTACTACCAAGGCATGGAAAGGAGGACAATCGAGAGAAAAATGGTTGGCACAAGGGCGACCAAAGAATCCAGGCCGACTTAATGACCTAAGGCACATTATTTATAAAAACGCCGATGAGCCTTGGAGAAGGGCAAAGCTAAACCTAGGTCTAATGATGAAAGAAGGGCTTTTAAAAGAAAACATTGATGGAGAAGCTTTAGAATGGGCACATAAGAGGCTTATAAAGAGAGAAGAAAATCGAAAAATCTTACTGGTTATATCTGATGGAGCACCTGTCGACGACTCGACACTGTCTGTGAATCCTGCTAATTACTTAGAAAAGCACCTCAGACATATCATTAATAAAATAGAGACAACAAATCGAGTGCAGATACTTGCTATTGGAATTGGACATGACGTAACACGGTACTACAAAAAAGCTGTTACGATTACAGATGCTGAACAACTTGCTGGCGCCATGACAGAGCAATTAGCTGACCTTTTTGAAGTACAGAAAACCAACGTAGGAAATTCTTGAGTGTTAACGCACAAGAAGTATAAAGATAATAAAACAGAGTTATCAATAAGAGAAAGACTTGCTCTTATAAGAAAAAAACTCAAAGAGTTTGGTATAGATGCCTTTTTGGTTCCTCACAATGATATGTACTTCAATGAAATTACCGCACCCTTTCATAACCGTTTGGAATGGATTACAGGGTTTACTGGTTCAGCAGGATTTGCAATAATATTAAAAGACTCTGCCGTCATATTTACGGATGGTAGATACAGTATTCAGATACGACAGGAAGTTGACCAATCTTTTTTTACAATTGAAAACATAACTAAGAACTCACCATTTTCTTGGTTACAAAAAAATGTAAAAAAAAATATAACAGTAGGTTTTGACCCTTGGTTGCACTCAATAAAGGAGATAGAAACACAAAAAGAAATTCTACAAAAGTCTATCAGACTTAAAGAAGTTAATAACTTAATAGATGCAGTTTGGTTGGGGAAGCCATTTGAAGCCTTGTCGAAACCCTTTTTAAGGCCGTACAAACTCTCAGGAGAAAATACCACTCAGAAAATCAAAAAAATACAGAAGAAACTTAACCTCTATGAAGAAAAGGGCTTTATACTTACGTGTTCTGACTCAATTTGCTGGATAGCGAATATACGAGGTGAAGATGTTCCGAACTCTCCACTAATGAACTGCTATGCAATAGTGCACCATAATCATTTATGTATCTATTCTATGAGAGACGCTTATAAAGATTCTGCCATAGAACTTAGAAAAAATGTGAAATTGAAACATTTCAATTTTTTTTTTAAAGATATAAAAAAATTAAAGACGGTTCTATTTGAGCCAAGCAACACTCCTTTTATTCTTAAAAAGAAAATCACAGGGCGAAGTATAAAATCAGAGAGGATATGTAATGCCATATCTTTATTCAAGGCAAAAAAAAACCCAATTGAATTAAAAGGTTCAATTAAGAGCCATGAAAAAGATGGAGTAGCCTTATTAAGATTTCTTAAGTGGTTTAAAAGCACAAAAGTCAATACCCTCGATGAGATCGCACTTGTGAAGAAACTAGAACAAGTTAGAAAAATTGATTCTTCTTTTTATTATAATTCTTTTGATACCATAAGTGCGACTGGATCTAACGCTGCTATAACTCATTATAGAGTGTCGCCGAAGAGTAATAAGCAGATAATCCCCTCTGATCTGATTTTGGTTGATAGTGGGGGGCAATATCTTGAGGGTACTACAGATGTTACCCGAACCATAATAAAAGGACGAGTGTTACCAGAACAAAAGTTTCTCTACACAAAAGTTTTACAAGGCCTAATATGCTTGAGTAAGCTCCGATGGCCCACAGGATTGACAGGAAAGGAATTAGATCCTCTAGCTAGATACTTTTTGTGGGAACACAGTTTAGACTACGACCATGGAACTGGTCACGGAGTGGGGGTGTTTTCAAATGTGCATCAAGGCCCCCAAGGAATTTCAAGACTTAATACGGTTCCCTTAATTCCGGGAATGATCTTAAGTGTCGAACCTGGAGTTTATTTGGAAGGCAAGTTAGGAATAAGATTGGAAAACTTAGTGTATGTTAAAAAGAAGAGCGGAAACTTTAAGCAAAAGAAAGAATTTTTAGAGTTCGAGACGTTAACACTAGTCCCATTCGAAAAAAAGCTCATTGAAAAAAATTTGCTAAGTCGCGACGAATTACATTGGCTAAATTCATATCACCATAATGTCTATAATAAACTAAGTCCTTTTTTAAGTGTCTCTGAGAAAACGTGGCTTAGAAACGCTTGTAGGATTTTATAACTTATTTTTTTAACGTAATTTTGTTTCCTATTTCCAAAGGTATTTTATCCTGGTCCAATGATGACTTAAAAAGCTTAAACAGTTCTAACACTCTGTCCGGATATTGTTTAACTTTGCGTGCACTCAAGTCCATATTTATCAGAACGGTCTCAAAAACAGCTGATAATTCAAGCGACTTATCTTTTCTCATTTCACCGAAGACATGGACCCTTTTTGAATCATAGTCTAGAATACTTATATCGACGAAAAAACTTTCACTCTCCAATAACTCGCTGAAATAATTATAACTAGCTTTAAGAGCAAATGGTCCCTCTTTATTTTTTTCGACGAAAGACGGTCCAATGTTAAGCACATCTTCAAAAAAGAAATCTAAAGCCTTATCAAAAGCTAGCGTATAATAGGCAACGTTCATATGGCCGTTATAGTCTATCCACTCACCAAGCACAATTTGGTTTTTTGTCCTGAATGGAGAGCTCAAAGTTTTTTCGACTTGATTTTGGGGTGTCATTTATATTAAATTTTTCCAAACTGTTACAGTTATTTTGTATTTGAGAGGCCAAACATGTCAATTGAAAATGCTATAAGTGAGCTAAAAACTTTGATGGGAGAGCGTCTGTGCATTTCAACTGCTGAAAGAAAGCAGTATGGGCAAAACGAAACCTATTACAAAGAAATGCTTCCTGACGCTGTCGCATACCCCAAAGATGAAAAAGAGATTTCTGAAATCATGGAAATATGCAATAAACAAAAGTGCCCTGTAATACCTTGGGGAACAGGAACTAGCCTCGAAGGAAACTCAATTCCGGTAAATGGTGGCGTAACTTTATCATTTGAAAACATGAAACAAATCTTGAACGTGAATCCAGATGATATGGATGTAACTGTGCAACCAGGAATAACAAGAGAGGAACTTAACATTAACCTAAAGGAATTTGGCTTATTTTTTCCAGTTGACCCTGGAGCTAACGCCTCTATTGGAGGGATGGCAGCTACACGGGCTTCAGGCACAACAGCCGTTAGATATGGTACGATGAAAGAAAATGTAATCGGTCTAAAAGTCGTAATGTCGGATGGGCGAATAATCAAGACAGGCTCTAGAGCAAGAAAGTCTTCAGCGGGATATGACCTCACGAAGTTGATAGTCGGATCAGAAGGAACACTGGGTATAATAACAGAATTAACATTGCGCCTGCAGGGTATACCAGAAGAGATAGCATCAGCAATTTGCTCATTTCCAGACACAGCTAGTGCGGTAAGAACAATAATTGAAACAATTCAAATCGGAATACCAATTGCAAGATCCGAACTTATGGACTCAACATCTATCGAAGCTGTAAACGAGTACTCAAAACTTGACTTACCAATCAAAGAACACTTGTTTTTGGAATTTCATGGAAGTGCAACTTCCGTAAAAGAACAATCTGAAACTGTACAAGAGATTGCGGCTGGAAATGGTGGTAGCGATTTTCACTGGAGTACCGCGACTGAAGATAGAAACAAACTTTGGAAGGCAAGGCACAACTATTATTATGCTATAAAAGCCAAAAACCCTAACCACACATTTTTAGTAACTGATATTTGCGTGCCAATATCGAATTTAGCTAAAATGATAGATCAAACAGCTAAAGAGATGAAATCAAAAGGAATGGCACCCAGTATAATGGGGCATGTGGGTGATGGAAATTTTCACTCTGGAATAATGGTTAGACCTAATAATGATGATGATATAAATATAGCAAAAGATCTGACTAGGCGAATAGTAGAACGCGCCTTAGAACTGGAAGGTACCTGTACAGGAGAGCATGGAGTAGGAATAGGAAAGATTGAGTTCATGGAAAAAGAGCACGGAGAAGCTTATCAGGTCATGTCCTCGATTAAAAGAACCTTTGATCCAAATGGGATATTAAATCCAGGTAAGGTAGTAAAAATTAACTAATCCCTCTACTAGTATTTCTTAGTTTCGCTGCTGCAGCCAAAGCTTCAGTGGTCACCAATTCTCCAGATAGCATTCTCGCTATTTCCCTTACAGTATTTTGCTCATTTAGCGTGGTAACTTTTGTGACTGTTGACTTGTCCGAATTAACCTTCTCAACCTTAAGATGATTATCAGAGTAAGCAGCAACTTGAGGAGAATGAGTAACAACTAATACTTGTTCATGTTTGGATAACTCTAGCAACCTTTTCCCAATTGCTGACGCTGTAGCCCCACCAACTCCTCTATCAATTTCATCGAAGATTTGTGTTTTTTTACTATCTTGATCAAAAAAACATAGCTTTGCGGCAAGAAGAAATCTTGATAACTCTCCGCCAGAAGCGATTTTATTCAGCGGTTTAAAGCCAGAGCCTGGGTTAATTTCAGTAGTGAAGCAAACATGATCGCATCCAAATTTAGATTC
The DNA here is from genome assembly GCA_902537215.1 of uncultured Alphaproteobacteria bacterium. GTDB lineage: Bacteria > Pseudomonadota > Alphaproteobacteria > Rhodobacterales > Rhodobacteraceae > CACIJG01. The sequence goes on along the minus strand of CACBAM010000005.1, from coordinate 82,081 downwards.
CTGATCCCTTAATATCTCTGTTTTAAACTTAGCTAGCTCTAGCTTTAATGGCTTTAATTCTTTCTCTATCTTTTTGTCCAGCTTAGAAGCAAATTTGTACCTTTCACTTGATAAAAAAGCCGTTTCTTTCTGATACCGATCACTTATCAATAAAATTTCCTTCTCTATATCTTTTATTTTTTCATCAACTTCTCTTATGTTTTTTAATTCCTCTTGTAATGAACAGTGTAAGTTGAATATTTGATCGATTTCAACATTGTGAGCCCTACATATTCTCTTTATCGAATGGTAACGATCCTCTATTTCAACAAGTTGCTTTTCACTATTAACACTATTTTCTCTTAGTTGATCCAAATTTTCACAGGCCTGTGAAAACTTTTCCAAAGCAGTGTAAAACTTTTCAATCGGTAAATGGTTATCAACGTCAACTTTTTTTTCTAATCTTTCTAAAGACTTAATTGCATTCACAATGCTTTCTTCCACCAACTCTCTATTTAGAGCTTGAAAAGTATCCATAATACCGGCGTTACTTCGGCTAGCTTTTTTAAGCTCCTCTCTACGCGACTCGATACTCTCCAGTTCGCTCTCATCAAGTCGTAGCTCATTTATCTGGTGAATTGATTTTTCCAAGTAATCCGTATTTTCTACCAAATCTTTTCTTTTATACTCAGTATCGCGTAATTTTTTTAATTTATTAAGCTCTGTCCAATATTTGTCAACATTCTTTAAATTTCGCTGTAAATTACCATAGGTGTCCAGCAAACCTCTATGAGTTTTTACATTTAACAATCCTTGTTCCTCAAACTGACCGTTTAGATCTAGTATTAGGTTGCCAAGATCTCGAACCAACTCTAATGAACAGGGTAGGTCATTAATAAAAGCTCTTCGTTTACTGCTCGTACCAATGCTCTGTCTCAATATCAGATTACCATCTTTTGGAAATCCCTTTTCAGACAGGAATTGGCTAATTAAGCCATTTTTCTCTGATTGAAACTCTCCTATAAGGGTGGCAGTCTCAGCTCGGTTGCCAAGCTCAATCCTTGTATTTTTTTTACCAAGAAGATAGCCCAAGCAATCCAAAAGGATGGACTTACCAGCTCCAGTTTCACCTGTTAATACATTAAGACCCGGTGTAAATTCTAATTCTAGGTTTTCGATTAAAAAAATATTTTGTACAAAAAGTTTTTTTATCAAGCTAATTAAGTCCTGAGTTACCGATTAAATTCGAAGCTTTATTAGTCCACTCACTGGCTGGGAATTTTTTACTCATATATTTCATTTCAGACAATGCCTCATTCAATAGTCCAATTATTAGAAAGCTTTCAATAAGTCTATATGATGTCTCAGGTAAAAAACCGGAAACTTTTGTAGTTTTCTTGATTTTTTTAAATCTTCTCATGGCGGCCGTTGGATTATTTCTCTTTAGATAATATTTTCCAACATTTAATTGCTGACCTACCAGGAATTCTCTAGCTCTGCTCATATTACTCTGAGCTTCATTTTTTGCACTACTTTTAGGATATAACCTTTGAAAAGCTGAAAAGCTCGCTATACAATCTCTGGCTGCTGCTTGATCTCTCTCAATAATATCTATCTCATCACAATAACCCTTTGACCGAAAATATAGTACTTGTTGAGCTCTATTACTTTCTGGGTAGAGACTTAAAAATTTGGCCGATGCCAAACGTGAGTCCTCGAACTTTCCTGCTTTGTAATAAGCGTCTACAGCCTTGCTCAATCCAAGCTCATCTTCTACTGAATAGGGGAAGTACGTGTTCACCTCCATATAGTAATCTCCTGCTCGTTCAAAATAGCCCTTTTGATACGCCTCATCTCCCAGTTTGATTATCTCCTCAGGTGTGTTGCTCTCGTTGATCTCACTTGGTAATTTGTTACCACAGCTTGAAAGTAGAACAAGCAGCGAACAAATATTAAAAATTTTGAATGAACGAAACAAAAAGAGCATATTTCTTTCTAACTTCAATATTATCTATAAGTCAAGATAAGAGGGCCAAATATTCTTTAGTAATTAGAGTATATTCTGTATATCAGATTCTGAAATATCAAAACCTGGAAGTTTGTCCCTATCTCCATCTGAGAAATCTTCACTAACAAATATGTCTCCCCTTTTAAAACACTCTCTCAGCAAAAGATTTGTTAGGCCATGACCACCAGAACATGAAATAAATTTTCCTAAAATTGGCCTCCCTACGAGGCTCAAGTCTCCAAGGGCATCAAGAATCTTATGTCGAATACATTCATCTGAATATCTCAGTCCATCCTGTACAGTCATCTCATTTTCTCCAACGACGATTGCATTCTCGACTCCTCCTCCTAACGCAAACCCTTCATCTTTGAGTCGTACAACATCGCTTTTTCGGCAAAAAGTTCTACTATCACAGATTTCTCTCACGAATGCTCCATTTACAATAGGCATATCAAGGCTTTGTCTGTTAAGTGCCGTGCCAGGCCAGTTCATTTCAAAATCTATTGAGAATGTATTCGAAGGTCTTAATTCTGCCCAAGCATCTGAGTTACCTACTCGGATACTGTTAACCACTTTGTACAATTTAGTCTTTTTCCCTAGCTCAGCAACTCCTGCTTCCAGTATTGCTTTAACAAATATTCTTGAGGATCCATCGAATATGGGAAGCTCTGCTTCGTTGATTTCAATCAATGCATTATGAATTCCTAAGCCTGCAAAAGCAGCTAAAATATGTTCGGCAGTTATTATTGAAACTCCCATACTATTTGTAAGTTGAGTCCGTAAATAAGTCTTAGATACATTCTCAAAGCTAGCCTTGACATAAGCTTGATCGTACTTCACGTCCGTTCTCTTAAAAACTATGCCATGATCGGCTGAAGCAGGGTGGACGTTTATTTTGGCATTTTTACCAAAATGTAGGCCTTTTCCTTCAAGCTTAAATGAGTTTTTTATAGATTTCTGAAACATTGCAACCTTCAATCTAAAGGTTACCTAATCAGCAAGAAAGCTCAATACACAGTTATATGTCAAAATAATTCAATTGTTATTCAATTAGCTTGTCTACGTAAAAAAGCTGGAATCTCTAGCTTGCTCTCATCTTCTCTGTCTGTTAATAAATTTCCATCCTCCTGAACTATTTGATCCTTTGTAGCTTCGTTATCTTCTTTCTCCCTTTTTTCTCCAAAGCCCGTCATACGTCTTATGAGATTGTTCAAACCTCCACTTGAAGGTGCGGATCCAACGTTATGCTTTCTTGAAGGTAGGTTTATCTCTGAAGTAACTTGGTTAAGAGGTTGCTCTAATTTTTTATCAGTTTCACTTTTATCAACATTACCAATATTTTCTTCAGAAGAAAATTTAGCTGAGGTAAGAGTGCTTGCTATTGGTTCCATATCATTTTTTTCTTTATCTAAACTATCTCCATCAAATCTGGATTGCTCGTCTTTCATCTGATTTTCTTGCAAGATATCTCCGGAAAAATAGCTGTGCTGATTAGTGTTATCGACTTCAATTCTATCAGACCCCTTTATTTCATTGAGTGCATTAGAATTAGGCTTTGAAAATTCAGCTACATCTATGCCAGTAGCCACGACAGACACTCTTATAGAGCCTGTAAGGTCAGAGTCAAAAGTTGATCCAACTATTATATTAGCCTCTGGGTCTACTTCGTCTCTTATTCTATTTGCTGCTTCATCTACTTCAAATAGAGTCATATCATTACTGCCAGTTACATTTATAAGTACTCCAGTAGCTCCCTTGAGTGAAATCTCATCCAGTAAAGGATTAGCTATTGCCTTCTCTGCAGCTTGCAATGCTCTGTCCTCACCGCTAGCTTCTCCCGTACCCATCATTGCTTTCCCCATTTCATCCATGACAGACCTCACATCGGCAAAGTCCAAATTGATAAGTCCAGGTTTAACCATCAGATCCGTAACTCCTTTTACGCCCTGGTAAAGAACATCGTCAGCCATAGAAAAAGCTTCAGTAAATGTTGTCTTTTCTGTTGCTAGTCTGAATAAGTTCTGATTAGGGATTACTATCAGAGTGTCTACCACCTTCTGCAATGCTGCTATTCCCTCATCAGCTTGTTTCATTCTGGTAGTACCTTCAAATTGAAAAGGTTTTGTTACAACACCAACTGTCAGTATTTCCTTTTGTCTTGCTAGCTCAGCAACAATGGGAGCTGCCCCTGTGCCTGTTCCACCACCCATTCCTGCCGTTATAAAACAAAGATTTGCACCATCTAAAATATCTGCGATCTGTTCTGTGCTTTCCACGGCAGCCTCATTTCCGACCTCCGGTTTTGCACCAGCTCCAAGTCCCTGAGTTCTTTTTAACCCCAACTGTAACTTTGTTTGAGCATTTGATTGCTGTAAGGCCTGTGCATCTGTGTTTGCAGCTACAAACTCTGCTCCCTCCAGATTTTTCAACATCATGTTATTTACAGCGTTTCCACCAGCGCCTCCAATACCAAAAACTAGTATTCTTGGCTTTAATTCCTGATGTTCAGGAATCCTTATATTTATTGCCATTGTTGCCTGCCATTAAAGTTTTTTTATTTTTTTCTGCTGATTCGTATAATAACCGAATCACTTTAACTCGTCACTATTTTTATCCTCTAGTCCAGTTTTTATAAGGAAAGTTTTTACCAGTTTGATTTTACCCACCGCCAGGTTCTTCTTATTAGCTCATCCCCTTCATGCTCAAAAGGTGCTTTAAAGTCCCATAACTCATCTTGCGGTTGAGCTAGATTTAAGGCCAGCCCTATAGCAGCAGCAGCTTCAGGACCGTGAGTTGATGCTGGCAGCCCTTGAATTCTCATTGGTACAGCGACACGTGTTGGTTTTCCAAGAAATATAGAAGAAAAATCCAATATATTCGCTAACTTGCTACCCCCACCGGTTAAAACGACTTTTTGTCCAGGTAGAAACTCGAAGTCCGAGCTATCTAATATTGTCCTTAGTGAATCGAAGATCTCCTCAACTCTTGGCCGTATTACTCCTAGTAATTCAGACTTTGTTATAGTTCTTCTGTCAGCATAAAGATCTGTATTGTTCTCAGGCAATTCTATCGTTTCTCTATCATCCAAGCTGGCAGGCATCAAACCTCCATGTAAAACTTTTAATCTTTCAGCTGCTAAGAAAGAGATTTGGAATGCCTGCATAATATCTCTTGTTATATGTTGTCCTCCGATCCTTATCGATTCAGAAAAGATTAAATTCTTTCGAAAGAAAATTGATATACTCGAACTGGAAGCACCTAAATCAATACAAACAACACCAATTTGCATTTCATCTTCAAGAAGGCTTGATTGCCCAGAAACATAGGGGGCTAGTGCTATTCCTGCCAGAGAAAGATCACATTTATTCAAACAACTCACCATATTCTTTATTATATCTGATTGGATAGAAACAATGTTAACGTCGACCGACAGCTTCGATCCACTTATTCCCCTTGGGTCCATGTATCCATGCCTATTATCGATACTAAAATTAACTGGCAAAGCGTGGATTATTTCTCTTTTCGGATCATCATAAACTAGATTTACCCGCGAAAGCGCATGTCCGATATCTAGTTCTGTTACTTCCCTTTGCATAAATTCAATAGAGGATGAGATCAGATTAGATTTCTGCGTGCCAGTAGAAAAGGTCAGAAAAACATTCTCAATTAGGCAACCTGCCATTTTTTGAGCCCGTTGAATTACAGTCCTTATTGCACTTTCTACTTCCCTCATCTCATATATTTCGCCATCCCTGATCCCCCTAGATTTTGTGGTTGAGGCACCAATAACTCTGAAAGTCACTCCTCTATCTGATTTACCAGTTGAGAATGAATTAATTTGATTTATGTCAGTGAGAGAAACTACTAAGCACATCACCTTAGAGCTTCCAAGGTCTATCAGAGCAACAGTTCCCTTTTTTATTGCGGCCAACCTTTTTTGCCTTAACTGCCTCTGACTCTGCAATAATTTCCTCAACCAGCTAACCTCCTTGTATCTTTTCCAATGTATTCGACTGGTGGGGCTTTCCTGAACCTTATTATTGGTTTATCTATATTTCTCAAATCAACAGCAACTACAGTTTTTGAAAGCTTATTTGTCTCGCGTAGAAACATGCGCATTACCCCTAATCCTTTATTCAAATTATTCTCTGGCAACTTGAAAACCAACTCGCTTTTCATATGAATATCCCAACGCCTTTCTCCGACCCATTCATAGTATAACACCTCTGATTGATATGATCCTATCTCATTCACTAATGCTAATAGTGCATTTATATTTTTTGATGCATCTTTTCCAACTAAAAGCGGTAATTTTGATAATTCTTCATAATTCTGTTTTACGGACAATATAACTCCATTAACATCAAGGACCTCATACAGATCATTATTAAAAAATACAACGGCTTCTTTTCTTTCAATAACATCTACAATTACTAATCCATCAGTAGAAAATTTAACAAAAGCTTTTTTAACCTTTCTTATATCTTCTATCTTTTCTCTCAAGGCCTGCGCTTTCAACGCGGAAAACCCTTCGGTTGCAACGTTCTCAATTAAAGTTATTATTTCTTTTTTCAACGGGTCTTGGGCACCTTTTACTAAAATTCTCGTAATGGAGAGTTCTGTTAGGCCTTTGTATATAGCGGAACTTTCCTCACTCAAAAATCTAATCTCTGCATTTAAGTCAATGTCTTTGTAGAGAAATTTTTTCGATAGCAATATGCTAACAACCAAGAAAACTGTTATTAACACTAATTTAAACCAAAGCCTGTAAAATAATCTGTTTATCTTATAATATAACCTCGACGGTGCTGGATCATTAGATTTCAACAAATTCATTTTTCACCTATTTGTTACACGATGCGTCTTTAATCAACTCTAGGCAAATGTATTGTAAGTCTAGACCGACATATTTTGCCTGTTCAGGTACAAGGGAAGTTTTGGTCATCCCTGGCTGGGTATTAAGTTCAAGTATGTATAGTCCTTCTTTCCCATTCTTCTCATTCCATCTGAAATCCGAACGAGTAATACCTCGACAACCCAAAGTATTATGTGCAGTAACTGCATAATTAATGCACAGATCGAATATCTCTTGCGGAATATCTGCAGGAACAATATGCTCGGAACCCCCATTTTTATATTTAGCATCGTAATTATACCATTCATCAGTTACAATGTCCGTAACTGTCAAAGGTCTGCCATTTAGAACAGCAACAGTTAACTCTCTACCAGGAATATATCGCTCCAAAAGATACTCCCTATGTTGATCTGCAACAATCCTCCCAACCTCTTCAATTTGCTCTTCAAATTTTATAAAGTGAATTCCAACAGAGGAACCTCCACTATTTGGCTTAATTACAAATGGAGGGGCGAAAGGTATCTTATCTAATTGTTCTTCTCCACCTAAAAGCAGGTCCTCTATCACTGGTAAACCAGATGATTGAAACATTTTTTTTGAGATAAATTTATCCATTGCCATTGCCGAGGATAAAACTCCAGAGTGTGTATATGGAATTTTAAGTATTTCAAATAGACCCTGAATAGTCCCGTTTTCTCCGATGCCACCATGTAAGGCGTTAAAAATAATGTCAGGATTCTGACTTTTTATGACCTCAGCTAAGTCTTGTATATTGTTTGAGTTAACTTTCACCGCGTCGACATCTAGGTTTATTCTTTTAAGTGCCTCTATGCAGCTCTCAGCCGTTGAATCTGACACCTCTTTCTCCTCTGAAACTCCTCCCTGTAATAATAAGACCTTAGAGATATTTTTTGGATTAGCTGATGTGTGCAATTTCATTTTCTCCCAACCCTTTTTACTTCCCAATCAAGCGAAACTTTAAATTTTTCATAGACTGCTTTCCTTATATACTCTCCAAGCAACTCCATTTCCTCAGCAGTTGCGCCCCCCAGATTTATTAAAAAATTTGGGTGCTTTTTTGATACCATGGCTTTGCCCATTTTTTTGCCCCTTAAGCCTGCTCTATCAATCAAACTCCAAGCTTTAAAATCTATTGAGTCCTCTAGCATAAGTGACGATTTTCCGTCAGGATTCTTGAAAGTTGAGCCACAGGTTGCTTTCTTGATAGGCTGTGTCTCTTCTCTTTTGGACACCATCTCTTTCATTTTTGCTTCTATTGCCCCTTTATTTTCTATTTTTGGCTTCAAAATAGCGGAGGTCACAATAAAGTCATCCGGTAACCTACTACAGCGGTATTTAAATTGGAGATTTTCCTTGCTCAATCGAATAATGTTACCTGACTTATTGACGCCTTCTAAACTTCGTACATAATCACCTATGTAGTTGCCATAGCAGCCAGCGTTCATCGCTATCGCCCCACCTATAGTTCCGGGTATCGTTCTCAAAAAAGATAAATCGTAACCTAGTTTAGATAAATTAACAGCAACCTTAGAACTAAAATTCCCTGCTCCAAGTCTTACTTCATTATTTTTTATTTCTATTTCTGAAAAGCCTCCACCTAGTTTTACTGCAACTCCTGAAAGACCTCCATCTCTTACCAAAAGATTTGAACAAGCTCCTATCGGCATAACATTCACTTCAACTGGTATTAGAGAGAGAAACCTAGATAAATCATCCAAATTTTTTGGCCTAAACAAAATATCTACTGGTCCTCCTACTTTTAACCAACTAATTTTTGATAAAGGAAAAGAATAATTTATTGATCCTAAAAATTGATTTTCATCAAAGAAACCCAATTTACTCTTTTTATTCATGCCCATTTTCATCACTTAGAAAAGATAGGTTATTAACCCAATTAGTTATACTGCCAGCCCCCAGAGTTAAGAAAATGTCGCCCCTATTACAATTAGTTTTTACAAATTTACTAAACGAAAATTCGTCTTCAATATACTCAACTTTTTGCGTATCTCTTTTTGTAAAGCATTTTATCAGAGTTTTACTATCAAACCCATCAAGCCGGTGTTCACCAGCGGCAAAAACCGGAGCTATACCAAGAATATCCGCGCCTCTAAAGCATTTCGTAAAGTCTTTGAATAACGACTTCAGCCTTGAAAATCTATGCGGCTGATGTACTACAATTATTCTTCCATTTGTAATTGCTTTGGCAGCAGAAATGACAGCTTCGATTTCTACAGGATGATGTGCATAGTCATCTATTATCATAGCTCCATTGAAGAAACCAATCCTTGTGAAGCGCCTCGACACTCCTTCAAATTTTGCTAGTGCGCTTTTAATGAATTTTATTGGAATTGACAAATTCGAAGCTGCCAGAATGGCAGCACAAGCATTTAGAGCATTATGTTGACCTATCATTGGTAAATAAAAGTCTCTCAAATAAATATTTGAAACTTTGTCATCTAAGTCAAATCTTGTGCCTTGTTCATCAACTCTTAAATTTCTTATTGTAAAATCTGCTTTTTCCGAAAACCCATAAGTAATAATTTTTCGATCCTTGACATTTGAGATTACATTGGCGACGTTTTTATCATCTATACAACAAATGGCTACTCCGTAGAAAGGAACACTTGAAATAAATCTTTCAAAAGCTCTTTTTAAGTTTAAAAAGCTGCTGTAGTAATCCAAATGTTCTTTATCAATATTAGTTACTATCGCAACGGTTGCAGGTAGTTTGTTAAATGACCCGTCACTTTCATCTGCCTCCACAACCATCCATTCTCCTTCTCCTAACCTGGCATTAGAACCATAAGCTTTTATGACACCGCCATTGATGACTGTAGGATCTAAATTTCCCACTTCTGCAATTGAGGCAACAAGTGAGGTTGTTGTTGTCTTTCCATGAGAACCCGCGACCACAATATTTAACTTCATTCTCATTAATTCTGCTAGCATTTCTGCTCGAGAAACTATAGGGATCCCAAGTTGTTTCGCAAAGGCTAACTCAATATTCTCCTTTCCTATAGCAGAAGAAATAACAACAACAGAGCAATTGCTAACGTTCTCTCTGTCATGCGCATAGAATGTCTTTATTCCTAAAGAAGCAAGCCTAACTGTTATATTGGTTTTCTTTATATCGGAACCTTGTACTGAGTATCCAAGATTAACAAGTACCTCAGCGATTCCGGACATTCCTATACCACCAATCCCAATAAAATGTATTGGTCCCAAATTTAAGGGCAATCTAGTAGCAATCATTCTTTTTCTCCTAAAAATACCTCAATTGTTCTAATTATATCTTTTGAGGCATCAGGTTTACCCATTTTCAATGCTTTATCAGCCATAGCACTTGTTTTTGAGGGAGAATTCAAAATTAGCTTTAACTTTTCCGACAAATCTTCGACAAGACTTGGGGTTTCTTCAATAACGATTGCTCCACCCTCTTCAGCAAAAATTCTGGCATTACGAACCTGGTGATCATCCTTGGCATGCTTTAAAGGTATAAGTATTGCAGGTCTTCCAACGATCGATATATCTGCTAATGTATTAGATCCAGCTCTACAAATAATGATCTGGGACTCTGACATTAGTCTTTCTACATCTTCAAAAAATGGTCGAACACATGCTCTTAATTCCATAGCTCTGTAAGCCGCAAAAACTTTATCTATGTCATCCTTTCTTGCTTGGTGAAATATTGTTAAGCGTTCTTTAGTTTTTTTAGAAAGCGTTTCTATACACTTCGGTAAAGCTTCAGATAATAACCTAGCACCTTGCGATCCCCCGAGTACCAAAACCGTAATAGGCCATGGGCCAGGCCCAAGGTATTGGGAGTTAAGCTTTTTAAGTACTGTATTTCTGACGGGGTTACCATAATTTAACCCTAATTTTGGATCTAAAAATAAGGTATTCGAAAAATGACAAAAAACTTTTTTGCTAAACCTTTGAAAAAATCTGTTTACTCTTCCTAAGACTGCATTCTGTTCCTGAATAAATGTAGGGATTCTTAGAAGAACAGACATCAACAGAATTGGGAAGGTAGAAACTCCTCCAAAACCTAAGACAAACTTAGGTTTTTTCCTAAACATAAGTTTCCCTGAGCGCAAAGCTCCAAGAGGTAATTGATAAGTCAGCTCTAGGATTTTTTTTCTAAGTGAAGCTGTCTCTGAAGAGATTTTTAGAACCTCTATTGAGTACTCATTAGAACTCTTATCAAGATACTGTAAACCCCTTAAGTCTGTAAAAATTATTACCTCCCACCCAATAGCATTAAGTTCAGTTGCCAGAGCGGTGCATGGCAAGACATGACCTCCAGTACCTCCTGTTGATAATACGCAAATACCTTTTTTGTCCATTACGTTCCACCCATGAAGCTATCTATATTCTCGCTAGTTCTACGTCTCGTTGCGTTGAGTAGCAGACCCATTAATATCCCCATAGCGACCATTGAAGACCCTCCATAGCTGATGAAGGGTAATGTCATGCCCTTTGTCGGGAGTAAGCGAGCGGCCACCCCCAAATTAATAAGAGCCTGTGTCTGGATAATCGTCAACAACCCAAGGCCAACCAATAGTAAAAAGGGATTTCTTTCGATTAGTAACCTGGATAATGTCCTCAACAATATAATTACATAGAGTGTTAAAATAATAATAAAAACTATTAGGCCAAATTCCTCTATGGCAACAGCGATGATAAAGTCAGTATGGGCGTCTGGAAGGCTCCATTTAATCTTTCCGTTTCCAGCACCAACACCTAAAAACCCACCAGAGTGAATTGCTTGCTCAACCAAACCCATCTGAGATGTTGGTTCAATTACATTTGAAAAAAAAGTCTTCAATCTGGTCGCCACATGATTAGAGAATTGAATAAATATAAAAGCAACAGTTGCCACAAAAGTAAAAAAAACTACGGAAAAGAGCCAAGAGACCCCAACAATAAAATGGATTAAAACCCAACAACCAATCAGAACCACAGTCTGACCTAAATCAGGTTGCATGGTCAGTAAAAATACGCAAATCGCCATTGAAAAAAAAGATAAAAATAATCCCACTCTTGAATTGCTGTGAATATTACCCGCAACAATCCAAGATATAAAGACCACAAAAAACGGTTTTAAGTATTCAGACGGCTGAATTGTTAGCCAATTTAAAGAGAACCATCGCACAGCTCCTTTCCCAAAATCCGTACCAAAAAAGGGAAGAAGAGCAAGCGCAATAACTACTAAAAAAAATCCTATTATTCCAAATCTTCTTAAAACTGATAAGCTTGTGGTGGATAAAAAGATAATTACACAAAATGAAATCATTCCGTAAATAGCTTGTCTGTTAACATAGTAAAAAGCAGGCATGCCATTTGAGTCTGCAAGAGGAACAGAGGCTGCCATTGATAGAAGCAGACCCATCACAATTAAGCCCAAAGTCGCAACCAAAGTCCATTGATCAAGCGATTGCCACCAACGAAAAAATGGATTGTCTACAGGTACAGCTCGGGAACTGCCGTGTATTATATCAGTCATTTTTACTGCTCGTTTTTGACTACGACACTACCATCACTTTAATTAAAAAGACACACTAAATAATATTTTTTCTATATTCCTGAACTAGAGAGATAAAGTGCTCACCTCTTTCTTCAAAATTCAAGTATTGATCAAAACTAGCACAGGCAGGTGAGAGTAAGATCGTGTCTCCTTTTGTGGCAATACTTATCGCACTATCAAAAGCATCGTTTAAAGTATCAAATTGCTCAATTTCTTGGCCTTCCAAGTTACTCGCAATAAGAGTAGCTGCCTCGCCAATAAGATAGATCCTAGAAATATTTTTCATGTTATCTTGAAGTTGGCAAAAATTATCTTCTTTAGCACGCCCACCTAAAATCAAATGGACATTTTTAAAAGTTTTAAGCGCATGTATAGTTGCATCAACATTTGTAGCTTTACTATCGTTTATAAATGCTACGCCTTTAATTTCGTCTACCCATTGATTCCTATGCGCAAGTGGTACAAATCCACTGCATTTTGTTAGTATGCTTTTAGGGGCTATACCGAATGACCTCGCTAATGCATAAACAGTTAAAACGCTTTCCCACAAGCCATCGAAGCTATCCCCTAAATTCCTCAAATCAAAGGAGTAGACCTGCCGACCCTTTTTCCATTCAGTAATGAAAGTTCCCTTTAGACCTACAGCCCATAAATAGTTTTTGATATTAAGTTTACTGCTAATGGCCATCATTTTATTATCTACTGGGTTAAGTCTCTGAAACAAAAATAAACCCTCTGCAGTATCAATATTAATGACTGACACATCTGTTAAGTTTTCCAAAAAAAGTCGTGCTTTAGCATAAAAATAGCCCCCTAGTCCTCCATGTCTTTGAAGATGATCTGAGGAGAAATTAATGAACGCAGCAAAATTTGGTGCCAAACATTTTGCTAATTCGATTTGATAGGAAGAGAGTTCTAGGATCCTGATAGATCCTTCTTTTAGTGGACTCAGTTCTAAAACAGGTTTGCCAATATTACCTCCCATTTCTACATCACTAAAGAATTTTGAAAGTACGTGATTAGTCAACGCTGTTGTCGTAGATTTACCATTTGACCCAGTTATAGCAATAATCTTTGGAGGATCATCGAAAGCTTCATACTCTTCCTGAACATGGTTTGAAAAAAATAGTCCAATATCATTATCTACTTTTATATTTAATTCATACGCTAGGGTAACTATTGGATGTGCCTCTGGGTATAAGTGAGGAACACCTGGACTCACAACTAGTAAATCTAATTCCCTAATTATGTTTTTATCGTTTAGATCTCTAATAGTGACTCCATCAGCTGTTAAGTTATCTCTCTTGAGTTTATCATCATCCCAACAGATCAATATCCCACCTGCGAGCTGCACTGCCTTGATAACAGACAAACCTGTCTTTTCAAGGCCTAGAACTCCCACTTTTTTACTTTTTAGGTTTTTTAACTTTATCATTTTATCTTAGCTTGAGCGTTGCCATTCCAAGAGCGGCCAGAATGACCGCTATGATCCAAAACCTTATAACTATTTGGGACTCTGACCAACCCAGCTTTTCAAAGTGATGATGTATCGGTGCCATAAGAAAAACTCTTTTCCCTGTGATCTTAAAAAATAATACTTGAATGATCACAGAAAGTGTCTCAATCACGAACAATCCTCCAACAATCAATAATACGAGCTCATGTTTAATTGATACCGCTATACAACCAAGAGCTGAACCGAGAGACAATGATCCGGTATCACCCATGAAAACTGCAGCTGGAGGAGCGTTGTACCACAAAAATCCCAAACCGCTACCAATTAGAGCTGCAGAAAATATAAGAATTTCACCACTTCCTTTAATATAATGCACATCAAGGTATGAAGAATAATCAGCTCTGCCAACAATATAAGCTATGATACCCAAAGATGCTCCCGCGATTATAACTGGCATGATAGCCAATCCATCCAATCCATCTGTTAAATTGACGGCATTAGCAGAGCCAACAATTACAATCATAGCAAAGGGGAAAAAGAACACTCCAAGAGATAATAAATAGTCTTTGAAAATAGGTAAAGCAAGGGACCTACTCAACTCATCAAAGTGTTGAATTTGAATGAAGTAAACAGCAATGAAAGCTATAAGAAATCCAAAAATCAAACGCAGACGACCGGAAAGACCCCCATAACTTCGTTTGACAACTTTGATATAGTCATCAATTAATCCAATAAATCCGAAAGAAAAGGTCACAAACAAAATAATCCAAACATAGTAATTATCTAAGCGAGCCCATAAAACAGTAGAGACCGTCACTGCTAGTAGTATGATGACTCCTCCCATTGTTGGAGTACCAGCTTTTTTTATAATATGTTCTTTAGGGCCATCCTCTCTTATTGGCTGTCCCTCCTTTTGCAATTTTTTTAAAAAGTTTATACTGTATTTTCCAAACGTAAAAAATATTGTAAGCGCAGTAAAAAACGCACCTCCAGCACGAAAAGTTATATAGCGGAATAGATTAAAAACATCGCCACCATCTGATAAAAAACTTAAGAAGTATAACATCTCTGAAACTCTATGCTGTTAAATGTTTTTCAATTTATTAACTATTGTTTTCATTCCCATGGAGAAAGAGCCTTTAATCATTATTATATCGCCGTTTTCAAGTTTATTAACTAAAACATGCTGCATTTCTTCTGCGGTCTCAGTCCAATATCCTCGCTTAGAGCATGGCAAGACATCAAAAAGTTTTTTCATTCTAGGACCTACGCAATAAATTTTATCGATTTTATCCAATCTTTCAAATTTAGATATGTTTACATGTTCTTGTATCTCAGAAAATCCAAGTTCTAGCATGTCTCCTAATACTGCTATCCTCCTGTTGTGCTCACCACTATCCTTTTTGTTTGTGAAAATATATGCAAGTGTTTCTAGAGAGGATTTTACTGAACTAGGATTTGCATTATAGCTCTCATCTATAAGGTGTATTGTCTTGTTACAATCACTTGCTTTTAATATAACTTCTAAAACCTGACCACGCCCAGCTAAAGGAGACCAACTTTGCAATGATAAAATCGCTTTAGATAGGTCTAAGTTTAGTGAGGATACAAGTGCCAATAACGCAGCTGCATTTTTCACGTAATGCTTTCCAGCAGTTTTAAGATTTACATTCCATGATTTCTGTTTCTGATCTACAATTGTCGATGAAATAGCATTCCCGAACACTTTTATAGTACTTATCCTCACATCACTTCTTTCATTATCCCCGAATGAAATTACATTGGGACCAAAATTTCTTACTTTTGCTTTAAGCTGGCTGAATTTTTCAATGCCACTTGGTATGATTGCCAA
Organism: uncultured Alphaproteobacteria bacterium; assembly: GCA_902537215.1. Classification (GTDB taxonomy): domain Bacteria; phylum Pseudomonadota; class Alphaproteobacteria; order Rhodobacterales; family Rhodobacteraceae; genus CACIJG01. Next base: position 66,383 of record CACBAM010000005.1, on the reverse strand, counting down.
ACCCTTTTGTGTCTGACCTGAACAAATGGACGCTTTCTCCTCGACAATATTATCTAAAGACTTCAGACCCTCAAGATGCCCAATTGATACATCAGTTATTATCACGTGATCAGGCTGGACTATACGGGATAATTCAGCAATTTCACCCAGGCTATTTGTACCGATTTCCACTAAAACATATTTAGTGTCCTTTGGTATAGTAGCTAAAGTTAATGAACAACCTAGAATATTATTATAACTTTTCTTTGAAAAATATGTCTTTCCAAACCCCTTAAAAACCAACCCTCCCATATCTTTTGTAGAAGTTTTGCCAGATGTTCCAGTAATTCCGATAAAAATGGCATTAGATTGGTTTCTAGCACTCTTTGCCATTCTGACTAATGCCTTCATAACATCATCAACAACTAGTAACTTATCACTATCATTCAACCCTTTTGGTATTTTACTGACCATGGCAGCTGCTGCACCATTATCAAAGGCTGCATTAACAAAATCATGACCATCTCTTTTCCCTGGCAACGCTATAAATAAGTCTCCTTCAATAAGTTTCCTGGTATCAAACGATATGCCTGTAGCTTCCCAGAATGCTTCACATTGACCTGAGGTAGCAGCCTCTGCTGTAAATTTATTCCATAAAAACTCAGTCAATTGAAATCTACTCCATTAATTCTATTGCTACACTAGCTTGCTCAAAATCACTAAACGGAAAATAATTATCTCCTACTATTTGTAATTGCTCATGACCTTTACCTGCAATAATGACCACGTCATCCAGTTGGGCGAATTGAATTGCTGTTGTTATTGCTTCTGCTCGGTCTTCAATTTCATTGGCTATTGGGCAGCTCTCAATAATTTGCTGTCTTATAGATTTGGCATCTTCATAACGAGGATTATCATCTGTTACATAGATTAAATCACAATATTTATACGCAATAGCACCCATGGGCTTTCTTTTATCTTTATCTCTATCTCCACCTGCACCAAATACCAGAATCAACTCACCCTTCGTTAACTCTCTAAGGGTTTCCAAAAGATGCTTTAAAGCATCAGGCGTATGTGCAAAATCTATATAGACTAAAGCTCCTTTTTTTGTTTTCCCAACAAATTCTAATCTACCGGGAACCGGTTTCAAAGAATTACAAAAATTAACCATGTCTTCAAAACCAAACCCAAATTTTTCACAAGTAAGCAACGCCATTCCAAGATTTATTGCCTGAAATGCACCTATCAAACGTGTTTGAAATGCATAAAAAAATTTGCCTCTGATAATTTCTATAAATTGGGTTTCTGATGTACCTTGCGTGACCCTTAGCTTGACATCCGCTGAATCGCTAAAGCCAATTGTTTCAATTTTAAAACCTTTATCTTTTGCTTTAGCTAAAAATATTTTTCCATATTCATCGTCAATATTTACAATTATTTTTGTATCCAACCTCAACATATCAAGAATGCTTAACTTTGCATAAAAATATGTTTCCATATCTTTATGATAATCCAAGTGATCTTGAGATAAATTAGTAAAGCAGAAAACATTAAATGCTAAATTTTTTATACGTTTTTGCACTATGGAATGGGATGATACCTCTAAAAGAGCATAGTCGGAGCCCTTCAACTTAGCCATTTGTAAAATTCTAGCGATAAAAGATTGATCTGGCGTAGTATTATCAGTTCTTAAACTTAAAACCCCGCCAACTCCCAAAGTCCCTATAGTCACACATGATTTGTTTTTTTTTTCAATAAGCTGTTGACTAAAATTTACCACCGATGTTTTTCCATTTGTTCCTGTAACCCCCATAACAAATTTTGGTTTATCCGGATAAAATATTTGACAAAGATAATCAAAAGTAGATTCGATATTTCTGACCAATAGAAAAGGTATAGTTGGTTTTAAGTCTTTATCTAATGCAAATTTAAATCCTTCAGAGTCGGTAATAACAAGACTTGCACCTCTCTCAATAGCTTGATTGCTAAAAAGCACTCCGTGACTATTTTTTGTTGCACCCGCCTTTGCAAGAAAAATATTTCCTTTTTCAACCCTAGTTGAATTTGTTGCAATACCCGTGATTTCAGGATCTATATCGTTCCATTTCCCATTCCGCTCAATCTCATTGATGTTGAGTTTTGACAGTTTAGTCATAATTTGATTCTTCTTAACATCACAAACCTCTATAAACCGTCAATGCTTGGTGATCAGGAGTTACATTCATTAAAGGCCCTGTTCTCTCAATTAATTTCTTGACCATGGGTACTACAGTACAACTTGCGTATCTGCATGGCTCTTGTAGGAGATTATTCTCTGGTTCATCTAAAAAAGCTGCAATAACGAACTTTGGCTCTTGCAGCGGAAATAAGCCAACAAAATTTGCAACTACCTTGTCTTTTTGATATCCTCTTTTCTCTAAGGAAATTTTTTCTGCTGTGCCTGTTTTTCCACCAATTCTATAATATTTACTTCTCAAAATTCTTGCAGTTCCTCTTTGGTCGGTAACTACTGCTTCTAATAATTTTAGCATTTCATCGGAAGTCGTTTTCTTTAAAACTCTAGATCCAGGTTGGCTGTTATGATTTTTTTTCAAAATAGTAGGCTCTATATCGAACCCTCCATTCCCTAAGATTGCATAGGCTTTAGCTAAATGTAGTAGTGACACCGACATACCATATCCATAGGATACAGTCGCTAGGGTTATGTCATGCCAATTTTTTGGCAAAATAGGCCGTGTTGTATTTGCCTCTCTTAATTCCATGCGTACTGGCTCCAAAAGCCCTAGTTTAGAGAAAATTTCCTTTAATCCTTTTTCTCCAACCATTAAAGCGAGCCTCGCAGATCCTACATTTGATGATCTCACAATTATCTCATAGATAGAACTCTCGCTGTTAAATTTATACTTATCTTCAATTTTTCTGGAGTTTATTCTAAATGCTCTCGTATCAATTAGGGAATCTAGAGTGAATAGATCTTTTTCTAAACCCTGGGCAACTGAGAATATTTTGAAAGTTGATCCCATCTCATAGACCCCTTGAACAACTCTATTAAAATAAATACTAGGATCCTTGTTTTCTCCAAGCTCTCCTCTTTCTTTGTTAGCATTAAAATCTGGTGAGGAAGCTAAAGCTACAATTTCACCGTCATGTATATTCATTATAACAACTCCTCCGGCTTTGGCTCCCATTCTTTTTTGCCATTCTTTCAAAACATTTTCAACTTCCGCTTGGACTGAAAGATCTAAAGATAAATGAATAGAATTATTCTTTACTTTAGATAAGTTTTTTATCGCTAATTTATTTTCAAAAGCGCTCTCAACGCCAGAAATTCCTGAGATTTCAGCATAGTTGACATCAAACTCATTTACTTTGGTATAGCCAATCACATGCGACGCTAACGTTCCATAGGGATAGAACCGGTACTCTCTTTTACCAATATAAATTCCTGGTTGACCCAGATCAAAAAGCGCTTTTTCTTGCCTCGGTGAAACTATGCTTTTCAACCAAAAAAACTTTCGACCATCATTTAATTTATTCAATAATACATCTTCATTCAAATCAGGAAATATACCTTTTAATCGTTGAGCAATAAGTGACTTTTTTTGAATTTCATCTGGCCGGATGTAGGCAGAAGCTCCCTCAAGGTTGGTTGCTAAAATATTTCCATTCCTATCTGAAATATTTAATCTGGAATGTATTTCCTCCCTCTCAGTATAACTGATATTTCTTTTATTTTCCTTCGATGCTAGAAATGCTATCTTGCCGCTAATCAAAGAAAATCCTGTCAATACCATCAAACTAAACAGGATTAATCTTGATCGAGTTCTGGGATGATCCGTGAAAAGTTTTCCTTTATTACTACTCTTCATGCGTAATTCCATTAAGCCCTTTATCTACTAATGCCGTTGATTCATTTTCATTGAGTTGACCCCAATATACGTCAGAAAACACAATGAAATCATCTGGGTTGATTGGAGTTAATCTTAACTCAGAGAAATAATACTCAGCCAGTTTTCTTAAACGATCGGGACGATTTAAATGAGCCCATTCTGCATTCAAGATTTTCAACTGTTTATTTGCCGAGAGAATAGATTTTTCAAGCTCTTTTACTCTTTGATCAGCAGCTCGACTATCATAGTTTATTTTATACGCCCACAATCCCAGGGCAAAAGTACTTCCTATAAGAGTTCCAATTAGTAGAAACCTCAACATTTCATATACCCAACTCGATCTGTGGAAATTCCATTGTTGGAAAAAATTTTGATGAGCTGTCTGAAACTTTCTTATAAACTCTAAGTTTTGCAGATCTTGCTCTTTTATTTCTATTGAGTTCTTCAATAGTAGCAACCACTGGCTTTTTATTTACAGCTACAAGGGATGGATAAGTTTTAGAAGTTGGTGGACTATACCTGTTTGTTGAGGAAGCCTTTCCTGACATTATTTTACCAAAATCTTTTACGATCTTATCCTCAAGGCTATGAAAAGTCACTACAGCTATAATTCCTCCCTTTCTTAATATTTTTTCTGCGAAGACCAAAGTTTTTGATAAATCCTTCAATTCATTGTTCACAGCAATTCTAATTGCTTGGAAAGTTCTTGTGGCAGGATCCTTTTTTAAGTTTTTTGGTACTATAGCTCTTATAATCTCTGCTAATTCCAGTGTAGTAGTTATTTTCTTTTTATTTCTTTCTCTAACAATTTTATTTGCAATTTTTCTTGCTTTTCTTTCTTGTCCATAAAAGAAAATCAAATCAGCTAAAGTAGCCTCTGAACAACGATTTACTATGTCGGAGGCAGTTGGGCCAGGTTGATTACCCATTCTCATATCAAGAGGGCCACTTTCCTTGAATGAAAATCCCCTTAGAGGATTGTCTAAATGCATTGATGAAACACCAAGATCTAAAACAACTCCGGAGATATCATCTCTACACGTAATATCGTTATTTTTTTGTATATCTGCAAAGTTATGATTGTAAAACTTTATCATGTTTCCGTATTCATTTTGTATCTTTTTAAGGAACACTTTTGTCGAAGAATCCTTATCGATTGCTAAAACTTTACAAGCACCATTTTCTAGCAAAGCTCTAGTATAACCCCCGGCTCCAAATGTGCCATCGATCCAACAACCAGCAATTGGCGCTACTAAACTTATAAAATCATTAAGTAAAACCGGTTCATGTTCTTGCAATATCTTCCCAATCTCCCCAAGCTATTAATCTTGCAGTTGATCTAATTTCAAAAAAGGGTTTTCATCTTCTGATAAGTTTTTAAAAGATGAGTCCAAGGCATTAAGTTCATTTTGATAGTTTTTTGGTTCCCATATTTGAAACTTTTCACCCATACCTGCAAATATTGCTTCATCCCCAATACCAATTTTCTCTTTGAGTCGGTTAGATAAAACAATTCTTCCTGTCTCATCTAGCTGCATATACGTAGATTGGGTATTTATAAATCGCTCAAGAATTTCTCTGTCTTTTGAAAACCTTGGTAGTTTACTAATAAGTTTGTCAACTTTGCTAATCGAGCTGATAGTATAACCCTCCAAACAATCACCTCTCACACCTCCATATACAATTACAAAGTTTGGGGAAGACCCTCTACTGAAGTCGGGATCACCCTCTTCAAGAACACGGCGAAAAGCCGCAGGGACAGAGACACGTCCTTTAGCATCTACCTTATGTAATGACTCACCTCTAAATCGCCTTATCAATAAAAATCTCCCAAGAGGCCTGATGTCATATCTGTTCTAATATTCTTGTTATCAAGCTGTTGTTGGTTTGGTGCAGACGCGATGCCTGTATAAACCTGCTTATTTTCCTTGGAAATTATCCTCATTTTTTATATCGCGTCTGCCATCTTATGGGATATCATGGAATTTTATGGAAATCAATGGAAAAATTTTTTATTTGTGCGGATGATTTGTAAGCCGGATCCTGTAAACACTTTGTGTTTGGTGACCATTCATCTCGACCCATTGTTACCAATAAGTTCTAGCGACCAACCCGGACTCTGTCTGGAATAACCGAGCTTTGCTCACGAGTCCCTATTAGGTCTTGCTCCTGGTGGGGCTTGCCATGCCTTTTTTGTTACCAAAAAAGCGGTGAGCTCTTACCTCACCTTTTCACCCTTACCTAATAATTAGGCGGTATATTTTCTGTGGCGCTTTCCCTCAAGTTACCTTGGCCAGCTGTTAGCTGGCACCATCTTCCATGGAGTCCGGACTTTCCTCAGCTTGTAGGCTGCAGCCACCCAACCATCCGCTCTGAAAGCCAATACAGCAAAAAAAAATAAATTTCAATCAATTTCAGTCCAGAAATTTTTTAAAACAGTGAAATTCTCTAGCTTTAATTTTTTTGATTCTCCGGTTTGTAAATTATCTAATTTGAATGGTCCAAACGTATTCCGTATCAGTCTCTCTACAGTTAGGTTAAAACTGGCTAATATTTTTCTGATTTCTCTATTTTTACCCTCGGTTAAGACCATTTCAATCCATGAATATGATTTTTTACTTTCTAAAACCCTTGCACTTATCGGTTTGTAGTTTAACCCCTCCAATGACACACCTCTTTCTATCTCGGTTAAATTTGAATTCGTTAAGTGACCCCTTATTTTTACTTTATAAACCCTTTCAAATTTGTTTTTTGGTAATTCAAGATATCTTTTCAATTCTCCATTGTTAGTTAAAATTATCAAACCTTCAGAGTTATAATCCAGCCGACCTATAATCATTAGGTGTTGTAATCTACCATCAATTAGGTCAAATATGGTCTTTCTACCCAGTTCATCTTTTGACGTACTTAAGTAACCTCTTGGTTTATGAAGCACATGTATGCTTGTAGAGATTGACTGATTGACAATTATACCGTCCAATTTTAACACGTCTTTTTTAGTACAGTTTCTCCAAGGGTCGACTACAGTCTTTCCATTTAAAGTTACCCTTCCGTCTAGGATGAATTTTTCAGCCTCTCTTCTTGATGCCAAGCCAGCCTTGGCCAGACGTCTAGATATCCTTATCTCACTTTTGATTGACATAATTACAAATTAAACATAAATCGATATAAAAATTCTCATTGTTATACATGTTATGATAAAAGACGAAAATATGGAATTAGCAATCAAAGAAGCAAAAAACGCTGCTCTAAGGAATGAAATACCTATAGGAGCAATTATCAAAGAGGCTTCAGGAGAAATAATTGCAATAGAAAGCAATAAAACAATAGAATTATGCGACCCCACAGCCCACGCAGAAATAAATGCAATAAGAACAGCCTGCCTGGCACGTAAAGACCTTTATTTATCTGATTGCACTATGTATGTAACTCTCGAGCCATGTTCGATGTGTTTAGCCGCTATAGTTAATTCAAGGCTTAAAAAGTTAATATATGGGCTACCGTCTCCTAAATATGGTGCTTTCAGTTCAAATCATTCAACTTGTCAAAACATAGAAAGAGCTGTTAAAAATACTGAAGTTTATGGTGGGTTTTACCAATCGGAGATCTCACAAATAATGAAAGAATTTTTTGAAGTTAGAAGGGAAAGGTTCGATGGAAATAGATACTGAAACAGTGTTAAAAATCGCAAGACTCTCTCGAATAAAGATCAATGAAGGCGAGTCAGCTGATATCCAAAAGGACCTCAACAGAATTGTTGAATTTGTAAAAAAACTGGGTGAGATTGATATTGACGGAGTCGATGAGTTCAACTTTGGCAAAACAAACATAGAGGATATGAGAAAAGATAGCGTTACAATTTATGACAATACCGATGACATACTTAAAAATACGAAAAATAAAAATCAAGATTTCTTCACCGTTCCGAAAATAGTGGAATGAGCGAAGTGAAACTGACACAACTTGGCATAAAGGATTCAAGAGACTTACTGAATAAAAAAGAAATAAGTGCAACGGAGCTAACTAACGCTTATATTCAAAACATAGAAGAAAGCTCTAAATTGAATGCATTTATTGAAACGACTTTTGACAAAGCTTTAATGCAAGCCTCAAAGGCTGACAAAATTATAGGCACTGACTCCCAAAAATCTCTATGTGGAATACCTCTTGGTATAAAAGATTTGTTTTGCTGTAAAAATGTTAAGACACAGGCCGCATCAGATATTTTGGAAAACTTCATACCACCTTATGAAAGTACGGTTACACAGAAACTTTGGAACGAACAGGCTATAATGTTAGGAAAACTTAACATGGACGAATTTGCCATGGGTTCATCAAATGAAACTTCAACCTATGGGCCGGTGATTAACCCTTGGAAATCCACTGGCTCACACGATTCTCTAACACCAGGAGGTTCTTCAGGAGGTTCTTCAGCTGCTGTAGCTGCCAACCTATGTACTGGTGCAACAGGCACTGATACTGGAGGTTCTATTCGTCAACCTGCATCCTTTACGGGGACAGTTGGACTAAAACCTACCTATGGTAGATGTTCAAGATGGGGAATCATAGCCTTTGCGTCTTCTTTTGATCAAGCCGGACCTATTACTAAGAACGTGACGGACAGTGCAATAATGTTAAAAGCTATGTCAGGTTTTGATCCTCTAGACAGCACTTCGGCAAAGATTGATGTCCCAGATTATGAGCAGGAATTAGGAAAGGATATAAAGGGATTACGTGTAGGACTTGCTAAAGAGTATAGTCTCCAAAATGGTGACTCAGAAGCAAATAGGAAATTGGAAGAAGCTATTAAAATTTTTAAGAATATGGGAGCGGAAATAGTTGAGGTGTCATTACCACATACCGAATTTGCTTTGCCTACATATTACGTTTTAGCGCCCGCCGAAGCATCATCAAACCTTGCGAGATATGATGGTGTGAGATATGGGCACCGAGCCAAACTTGATACAAATGACTCAATTTTAGAGCTTTATGAGAAAACGAGATCAGAGGGTTTTGGGACGGAAGTTAAACGACGAATTTTGATAGGAACATATGTGCTCTCTTCTGGTTATTATGATGCTTACTATAAAAGAGCGCAAAAAGTCAGAAGTTTAATCAAGAATGATTTTGACGAAGTTTTTAAAAAAGTTGACATAATATTAACACCAACAACGCCTACTTCCGCGTTTCCTTTAGGCTCAAAAGGTACACAAGACCCCGTCGAAATGTACATGAACGATATATTTACTGTACCTGCCAATCTTGCAGGTCTCCCAGCCATCAGCTTGCCAGTAGGATTAGACGAACTTGGGCTCCCACTAGGAGTGCAACTGATTGGTAATAATTGGCAAGAACCATTGCTTTTAAATACTGCATTCAATCTCGAAAATACATTAGCGTTTGAAAATAATCCAAAAAAATGGTGGGCATAATGGTCAGGCTTTTCTACTTTCTGTCTATTTTGTTACTTTTTGGCTGTCAAACAGACATTTCCAGTAAAGATCAAGTAGTGACAGGAAACTCCGATTTAAAAACTAGCGATGGGGTCTTAGATCTCTCTCAATTTTCTCAAGAACAGCAAAAGGTTGAAAGAGAGCAAGCAGCTAGGCGTCGGGAGGAGCTAAAAGCAGGGAGAGTGGTTTTAGAAGCAACCCACAAAGAAAAAATAAAGCTCCAGTCGGTAAATTTAGCAGTTTTCGCCCGAAGCGTGTCCAATAAATTAGGAGAAAAAATTTATTACCGGAATTTTATAAGTAGTGGTGCTGGCTCAGGCTGCAAAAAATTCTCTAATAAAAATGCTGCACAAATTTTCTTCCTCGAAAATGGAGGACCAAAAAACGACTTTCATAATATGGATGTCGATGGTGATGGATTTGCCTGCAAATGGGATCCAGCAATTTATAGAAAGATTGAGCGTATAAATAAAGATAACGAGCCAAAAAATTAAAACATTATCCTAAAATGCTAAATATTTTACATCATTACTTTGGCACAAAACTTTTAAATAAAATTGACCCAGAAATTTCCCACGCAATAGCATTGTGTTACCTTCGGCTTTTAAACCAGTTTGTTAAGAAAAAAGAAATTGGGGCTTCTATCTTAAAAACTCAAATAGCTGGAATAGAAGTGCCTTCACCCATAGGATTAGCTGCAGGTTTTGATAAAAATTCCGAGGTATTTAACGCCACTCTCTCCTTGGGTTTTGGGTTTGTGGAAGTTGGTACAATTACTCCAGACCCACAAGTCGGTAATCCCAAACCACGTTTATTTAGAATTTTAGAAGAAGACGCTTTGGTTAATAAAATGGGTTTCAATAATAAAGGCATGGTATACGTATCAAAAATTGCGAGAAAGCCTAAGCTTGGAATTGTGGGTGTCAACTTAGGGGCTAACGCAAAAAGCATAGACAAGATTTTGGATTATACTAATGTTTTTGAGTTTCTGGCTCATCTATTCGACTATGTAACAATAAATGTATCCTCACCAAACACAAAAAATCTTAGAGACTTACAGAAACCTGAAACTCTAGAAAAGATCTTACAGAACGTCAACAGCATCAATGTTTCGTTGACAAGAAAAGTACCCATTTTTATTAAAATTGCTCCTGATCTTAACGAAAATAACGTTATTGAAATACTAAATGTTTGTGAAGAAAATAATGTGTCCGGTTTAATTGCGACTAATACTACAATAAACCCAAACACTTTAAAAAAACCCACACATTTTGAGGGAGGTTTATCTGGCAAACCGCTTTTGAAACCATCAAACAAAATTTTAAAAATACTCGCGAAAAGAAAGAATGAGTCAACGGCACTTATAGGAGTAGGTGGCATATCGTCAGCAAAAGACATATATGAAAAGATAAAGATTGGAGCATCAGCTGTTCAAATATATACAGGGTTTGTTTATCATGGCCCAAGGCATATTAAAAAGATGGAAATAGAGCTCAAAAAACTTCTATTAAATGACGGATATCGCTCAATCAATAACGCGGTTGGGGCTTTATTTAGATGAGAAAGAACTTTGGATTCTCTCTATCTTAGTCAATAAAGTTATAGCTCTAGTTGCATTAAAAATTACGATGGAAGTCCACAGTCCTGTATTTCCCATCAACGGAACAAATAAAGTTACGCAAATAAAAAAAACTACAAATGATTGAATCATCGCAACTCTTATTTCTTTGCCCCTAGCTGCGCCAAGGAAAATACCATCATAAACATAAGAAAAGACACTCACTATTGGCATTATTGAAATCCAGATTAAAAAATCATAACAAATTAATCTTACTGAATTTATTGAAGTCATTAAATCGACGACCAAAAACCCCACGAAATAGAAACAAACACCAATGATACTTGAAAGTATGAAGCCAAGCTTGAGAGCAGACTTAACTACTTTTTTAAATAGTTTCTGTCTCCGTTGCCCGATCGCTTCTCCTACTAAAATCTCAGAAGAAAACGCGATACCATCAAGGGCGTAAGCTGACAGAAAAATAATTTGTAACAAAATGTGGTTAGCTGCCAAAATTTCAGAGCCAAAAAGTGTCCCAAAGATAAGGTAAGATAAAAAAACAGACTGTAGGAGTATTGAACGTATAACAATGTTTATGTTCAAAAAAATAAAAAGTTTCCATTTATTTAATAAAAAAATTCCTCTTACTTTTATACTTTCTTTATTCAGCAGAAATTCTCTACTAAGATAGATGCCTAAACAAAAGCCACAGAATTCAGATACGATCGTGGCATAGGCGACACCAGCTATTCCTAAGTGAAAAAACTTAACAAAAATGATGTCTAATAGAATGTTTAAAACATTTACTACAGCCAATAAGCAAAGCGAATGAAATGTTTTTCCCATACCAAATAGCCAGCCAACAAACACAAATATAGAAATAGCAAAAGGTGCCGTAAGAACTCTTATGGACATATATTCCATGGCCAATTTTTCAGCGCCTTTGTCACCTGCTAAAAAATAAAAAATAGAAGAAAATAGTAGCGAGTGAAACACTATCAAAGCAATTCCACCAATTACAGCGATGAATAGACCCCTGAATAATATACTAGATATTTCAACCTTTTCGTTTGCGCCCCGTGCTTGCGCAACTAGTCCTGTTACGCCCATTCTTAAAAAACCAAAGAACCAGTAAATAGAGCCCATCAATACCGCACCCATAGAGATACCGGCGAGAATATCGAGAGCACCCAAATGACCAATTACAGCGGTGTCCGTTAGACCCAGTAATGGTATAGATATGTTTGCCAAGATTATTGGGTAAGCCAGACGCAATATTTTTTTATCGATTTTATTTAAAAGCTGGCAGGGCATTTTTGTTTAAAAAAAAATAAAGCGATAAAAATTTATTTGACCATCTAAACATTTTAATAATATGTTAAATGCGTTATACTTGACGTAAACGTCAAAAGGATTTTTAGCTGGAGGTAGGGTAATGAACATAATTTCCACAAAAAGCAATGAAGATAAAGTTAACACTATCACTGAAATGTGCAAACTATTCAATGTAAGTGCTCGAACTCTCAGATTTTACGAATCAAAAGAGCTTTTGTTTCCAATCAGAAGGGGTCAACATCGTTTATTTACTAAGAGCGATAGAGGAAGAATGAAATTAATAATGCAAGGCAAGAGATTTGGCTTTAGCTTGGAGGAAATAAGACAGTTACTCAATTTGTATAATTTTGGAGATCATCGTACAAGACAAATCAAGCAAACCTACCAACTTGGCTTGAAAAGACTATCTTCGATGGAGCAACAGAAAAAGGAGTTAGGACTAGCTATAAAAGATTTAAAAACTCAACTTCAGCTTTGTAAAGACTTGCTTCTAAAAAGGGGCGCGGATTCACAGGATTTATAATTTAATATTTGGAAGAGACACTATGCATTTATACCAACCACCATTAGAAGATTACAATTTTATACTTCACCATTTTCTTAAAATAGAAAAAGAGGATATTGAGGGCTACAAAGACTTATCACCTGAATTTACTAGACCTATTTTTGAAGAGGCTGGTAAATTAGCTAGTGAGGTTATTTCTCCATCAAACAAAGATGGGGATGAGCAAGGGTGTAAATTAGAAAATGGAATTGTGCGTACACCAGAAAGCTTCAAACTTGCTTTTGATAAGTTAAGAGCAGGCGGCTGGCTGTCTCTTGATATTGAAGAGGAGTTTGGTGGGCAAAACTTACCCTTGATACTTTCCACAGTAACAAACGAAATGTTTACAAGTGCCAATATGTCTCTAACAATGTATAGTGGCCTCTCCAGGGGAGCATATTCTGCAATTTTTCTTCACGGCTCCGAGGATCAAAAGCAAATGTATTTGCCTAAATTAGCCAATTGCGAATGGACTGGAACAATGAATTTAACCGAACCTCATTGTGGCACAGACTTAGGGTTGATAAGGACTAAAGCGATTCTTACTGAGAATGGCTCATATGAAGTTTCAGGCCAGAAAATTTTTATTTCCTCTGGCGATCATGACTTATCAGAAAATATTATACATCTAGTCCTAGCTAAAACTCCAGATGCTCCAGAGGGCGTAAAAGGTATATCATTATTTGTGGTACCAAAGTTCCTAGTCAATGATGATGGCTCATTAGGGGAAAGAAATAAATTATCAGTTGGAAAAATAGAAAAAAAGATGGGTATTAAAGGTAACGCTACCTGTGTTATGAATTATGATGGCGCAACGGGCTATCTCGTTGGCGAGGAAAACAAAGGCCTTAAAGCAATGTTCACAATGATGAATGAGGCTAGACTAGGGGTAGGAATGCAGGGGTTAGCTCAAGCTGAAATAGCTTATCAAGCGGCACTAAATTATGCAAAAGACCGAATACAGGGACGAGCAATTCAAGGGAAAGCCAATCCAGACCAGAGCGCGGACCCAATTATTGTTCATCCAGATGTTAGAAGAAATCTCATGGAGCAAAAGTCATTTATAGAAGGGGCAAGAGGCTTTATCGCCTGGGCTGCGGTTCTTCTAGATAAAGCAAAGAGAGACGGGGATAAAAATGCTGAGGGGATTGCAAGTCTGTTAATTCCAGTAATCAAAGGTTATGTTACAGATAAGGGTTTTGAGTATACTATAAACGCCCAGCAAGTTTTTGGTGGACATGGCTATATTGAGGAATGGGGTATGAGCCAATACGCTAGAGATTGTCGGATTGCGATGATTTATGAGGGCACGAATGGCATTCAAGCTCTTGATTTAGTTGGCAGAAAGCTAGCCATGGATGGTGGAAAACATATGCGCGAGTATCTTAAACTAGTCCAGAATTTTATTAAAGAAGAACATTCTAAAGATTTTGAAAATGATTTTATTGCTCCATTGAAAAAATCTATAGAACATTTGCAGGCAGCGCTGTTGTTTTTCATGGAGAATGGGTTAAAGAACCCACTCAGTGCCGTATCTGGTGCAACCGATTTTCTCCACCTGGTAGGACTAGTTTCTCTAGGGTTTATTTGGTCTAAAAAGGCTCAGTCCGCAGAAGAGCAACTCAAAAATCCTTTAAGTGATAAAAACTTTCTTGAAGCAAAAATTTTAACAGGCTCATATTTTATGAACCGACAACTCCCCGAAACCAGGCTTAGATTAGACAAGATTTTAACTGGAGAAAAGCAAGTAATGAGCTTGGCGGCAAATCAATTTTAAATGGAAAAGGATTAACAGATGGAAGAGGCATATATTTATGACACAGTCAGAAGCCCTAGAGGAAAAGGTAAAAAGGGGTTGTTGAATGAGCTTTCGGCTGTCACTCTATCTGCAAAGATTTTAAAGGAATTACGTGAAAGAAATAGTCTTAATACCGAAGAGATAGAAGACGTGATTTGGGGTAATGTTACACAAGTTGGAGAACAGGGAGGCTGTTTGGCAAGATCCGCTGTTATTGCGGCTAATTATAGTGAGTCCACTCCTGGACTATCTATAAACCGATTTTGTGCGAGCGGGTTAGAAGCTGTAAACCTAGCTACAAACCAAGTAAAGGGGTCTGCTGGCAATGCCTACGTTGCTGGAGGAGTGGAAATGATGAGCCGTGTGCCCATGGGATCAGATGGTGCAGCGATCGCAGTTGATCCGACTTTGGCAATGAATTCATACTTTGTTCCACAAGGTATTTCAGCCGATATTTTAGCAACTAAATATGGTTTTTCCAGAGATGATGTTGATGCGTTTGCGGTAGAAAGCCAAAAAAGAGCCACAGCCGCAAGAAAATCAGGCTATTTTAGAAAGTCAATTGCGCCAATTAAAGATCAAAACAACTTAACCATTTTGGATGAGGATGAGTACATAAGACCAGAGACCACAATGCAATCTTTGGGTGGATTGGAACCAAGTTTCAAAAATATGGGAGAAGTAATGCCGGGGTTCGACGCTGTGGCGTTACTTAAATATCCAGAGTTTGAGAAAATAAATCATGTACATCATGCAGGTAACTCAAGTGGAATCGTTGATGGAGCTGCGGCTGTGTTGATAGGAAATAAAGAATTTGGTTTGAAAAACGACCTAGAGCCCCGTGCACGAATTGTCGCAACTTCGAAAATTGGAACAGACCCTACAATTATGCTTACAGGACCCCTTCCCGCAACTGAAAAGGTTCTTAAGCTAAGTAGAATGAGCATAAAAGACATAGACTTATTTGAAGTAAATGAGGCCTTTGCCTCTGTACCATTATCGTTTATGGAACATTTTGGTGTGGAACATGAAAAACTAAATGTAAACGGAGGAGCTATCGCTATGGGCCATCCTTTAGGGGCCACAGGGGCAATGCTTGTGGGAACCGCATTAGATGAATTGGAAAGAACTGGAAAGTCAACAGCACTTACTACCCTGTGCGTCGCATCAGGAATGGGCGCTTCAACAATAATAGAGAAGGTTTAGTGAGGAAACGCTATGTTTAGTGATTTTACCAAAGAGGTAGATAAAGATAACATCGCGGTAATCACATGGAATTGTCTCGATAAGTCCATGAACACAATGACTGAGGATGGTTTAAGAAGTTTTCAAAAATTAGTAACGGAAGCATTATCCGAAGAAAAAATAAAAGGGATTATAATTACCTCAGGTAAGGTTGATTTTTCTGGGGGAATGGATCTTTCAACATTAGAGGCATTAAAACGAAATTCCGGCTCTGACCCTGCATCTAAGATCTTTCAGTACATAATGGAAGCACACGTTTTACTTAGAAAGATAGAACTGGGGAAAATTGATGATAACTCTAAAAGTAAACCTGTTGCGTTTGCCGCAAGCGGCATATGTGCTGGGATAGGCACGGAAATAGGGCTAGCTTGTCACAGGCGCTTCTTATCATCATCGAAAAACTCCAAAATAGGATTGCCAGAGATACTCGTTGGCCTTTTCCCAGGTTTGGGAGGCACCACAAGAATACCAAGGATGATGGGACTTATGGGAGCATCGTCAGTTTTATTAGAAGGAAAACTATTTGCAGGCAATAAAGCTAAAAGCATTGGACTAGTTGATGAAATTGTTTCCGAAGACGAGTTAATTCAAAAAGCAAAGAACTGGGTCTTATCCGCATCTCCCCAAGACCTTGTAAAACCATGGGATCAAAAAGGCTTCAAATTTCCTGGCGGCGCACCTTATCATCCTAGCGGGTTCATGTCATTTGTTGGGGCTTCTGCTTTGGTAAACGGAAAGACTAAAGGTTTGTATTTCTCGGCGAAAGCACTTCTTTCATCAGTTTATGAGGGCGCTCTAGTTGACTTCGATACCGCTCTTAGAATTGAGGCTCGTTGGTTTACGAAAGTGTTGATGACGGATACATGCACAAATATGGCCAGAACTCTTTTCTTAAATAAGAGTGCATTAGAAAAAGGCTATCAACGACCTGTGGGCGCAGAAAGAACAAATTTAAAACAAATAAGCGTTATTGGAAGCGGTATGATGGGATCAGGTATCGCTCACGCGTCTATATTGCAGGGACTAGAAGTCTTACTTATTGATCAAAATATCAAGGCTGCAGAAGCTGGAAAAGCAAAAATTGAGATACTATTAAGTGAGAGTGTAAAACGAAAAAAATTATCGGAAGAGGAAAAAATTCGCCTCCTCAAAAAGGTAAAAACGGATGCATCACTCGAAAACATCTCCAGCAGCGATTTAGTTATAGAGGCTGTTTTCGAGGATCTAAACCTTAAACATAATTTATATAAGAAAATTGAGCCTCATCTAAAAGAGGGTGCTATTTTGGCATCTAATACGTCTACACTGCCTATAACGAAGCTGTCTGAGGTGTTAGCGGACAGAACGCGTTTTTTAGGAATACATTTTTTTAGTCCAGTTGACAAAATGAATTTAGTCGAGCTAATCAGGAGCAAGAGAACAAATGATAACGCTTTGGCGGTTGCTTTGGATTATACCAGTTTGATAAAAAAGACACCGATAGTTGTTAATGATTCTCGAGGATTTTATGCAAATCGATGTATAATCCCATATATAAATGAGGGATTAAGGATGCTTAGTGAGGGGATTGAACCCGCTCTTATTGAGAACTCGGCTAAGCAAATAGGAATGCCGGTTGGGCCTTTGCAATTGCTTGATGAACTGTCTGTTTCTTTAGCTTTAAATGTTGCAAAAGAGACAAAGGAAGCTCTTGGAACAAAATATGAGGAAACTGGAACTGAAAGTATTTTGTTAGAAATGTCCCAAAAAAATAGACTTGGAAGGAAAGAATTGGCTGGTTTTTACGAATATGATGAGAAAGGAAGACGTTTAAAACTCTGGGAAGGTCTAAGTAATCTAAACACAGAAAAAAATTCTGCTGATATTTCAACAGTAACAGTAAAAAACCGTCTTGCATATGTTCAAGCGCTTGAGGCGGCAAGAGCTTTAGAAGAAAATATTCTGCTCAGTGTCGAAGAGGGAGATGTTGGTGGAATTTTAGGCTGGGGCTGTCTAATATGGGCGGGTGGCCCCTTCAGTTGGCTTGATTATATCGGGCATGAAAATGTGGTTGTGGAATGTCAAAACTTATCTGATCAATATGGACCTAGGTTTACCCCACCTAAAATAATTAAAGAACTAGCAAATAGTGGCCGCAAGTTTTATAACTAAAAAGAATTTAGGGAGTATAAGATGGATAACTTAATGCAAGATTTTCCTTTGCGCGTAACCAGTATTATTGATCATGCTGCAAAGTATCATCCTGAAAGAAAAATTATATCAAAAGACACTAAAGGAAGCATTACAGAAACAAACTACAAGAATATTTATAGAAATTCAAAAAAGGTCGCTGACGCCTTACAAAAGCTCGGGGTTAAAAAAGGAGACGTGATTGGTGTTATGGCGTGGAATAATCATTGCCACCTTGAGGTTTGGTACGGCATTCCCGGTGTTGGAGCAGTTAATCATAACCTAAATCCGAGACTATTTTCTGAACAACTTATTTATATAATAAATCATGCCAATGATAAAATCTTGATCATAGATCTAGACCTTGTACCTATAATCGATAAAATAATTCTCGATTGTCCTAACATCGAGAAACTAGTAATACTTTGTTCCAAAGCAGATCTCCCTTCCACAAAATTTTCAGAAGTGATTTCTTATGAGGAACTTTTGTCGATGGGAAGCGAAAATTTTGAGTGGATAAAAGGGGAAGAAACAGACGCTTGTGGAATATGCTATACCTCTGGAACTACTGGCAACCCCAAGGGAGTTGTTTATACCCATCGATCAAATACATTACACGCGCTAACCCAGGCAGCTCCAGATATGCTAAATTTATCCAGTACTGATACAATAATGCCAGTTGTCCCACTATTCCATGCTAATGGCTGGTCGATAGCTTATACTGCACCATTAGTGGGATCTTCTATCGTTTTCCCAGGCGGTGATTTAAGTCCTTCTTCTCTCTACGACATGCTAGAGAGAGGAGTGACTATTACTGCAGCAGTACCAACAGTATGGTTACTCCTTTTAAACTTTCTTGAAAGCGAGAAAAAGGAACTCAGTTCACTTAAACGTGTGGTAATAGGAGGTTCGTCTTGTCCAAGAAGCGTAATTGAAGATTTCCAAAATAAATATGGGGTAAGAGTGCTACATGCTTGGGGAATGACGGAACTCTCTCCACTCGGTACTATCTGTTCATTCAAGCCGGAAATCGAAGGTTTAAACGAAAGTGATAAGCTCGACATACAAGAAACAACCGGGCATCCTCCTTTCGGTGTGGATCTGAAAATTGTTGATGATGATGGTAAAGAAATAGAATGGGATGGAAGCACTCAAGGTGATCTTTATTGTAAGGGAGCTGCGGTTGTTAAAAGGTATCTAAAAATGGACAACTTAGCTGTTGACAATGATAATTGGTTCAATACAGGAGATGTTGCGACAATTGATAAAAATGGATATATGCGAATTACAGATAGATCTAAAGATGTAATAAAATCAGGTGGGGAATGGATATCATCGATCGACTTGGAAAATGCGGCAGTTGGTCATTCTAATGTTGCTGAAGCAGCAGCAATCGGAGTTCCTCATCCTAAATGGGATGAACGGCCTGTCTTAGTAATAGTTACAAATGACGGGAAAGAGGCTGATAAGGATAGTATAATTACCCATGTATCGGAACGGGTGGCTAAGTGGCAAAAACCTGACGATGTGATTTTTGTAGACGAAATTCCACATACGGCAACTGGAAAAATTTCAAAACTAGAGCTTAGAAAATTAGTAGCAAATTTGGATTATAAACATCCAGATTTAAGATAGCTTGGCCAGTTACTCCAAACTCGAAGTCAAGGGAGAGTGGAAATCTAATTCTGATCGACCCACAGAAGTGCTAGTAGCCTTTGGCTCGATTTCTCTAAATATCTTAAATACAAACGGAGAGCCTGTAAGGCAGTGGGCATATTCCTCTATATTTCTAAAAAATAAAGAAGCGTCCAAATCTATGTTTTGTCCAGATTTGGAAGAAACTGAAAGCCTTTATATTTATGACAAAGATGCAGTAAACCACTTGATTTTTTTATCTAATAAAACCAGTCGAAAAAAATTTGCTAACCTATTGCCATGGTTTTTTATCATTATTTTATTGATTAGTTCCTTTACCTTTTTTTCAAGCTACTTTCGAATAGTTATTGAAAAAATTGCGCTCTCTATAACCTCTGCTGAACAAGAAAGTAATCTTGGCAACATAATGTTAAAAGAAATGTCAGAGGTCTCTTATTGCGATATAAACAAGACCAATGAATATCTTCGTAGCTTAGAAAAGAACTACGTCTCTATAACGGATGATTCTATTGAGCTGATTTTTATGAATTTTAGGACCATAAATAGCATACTGCTTCCCGGAAGAAAGTTACTAGTGCCCTATAGTATTTTAGAAAATGAAGATGGAGCATTTGTTTTAGCTGAAGCAATCGAATTAGGCATAGCGGCTTCAAAGAACAAGGAGGCAATAGAAAAATTTTTTTCTAAGCAGCGAAATAAGGCTCTATTAATTTATGTTTTTGGAGTTTTAACTGACTTAAATTTTAATAAGGATAACGGTTTATTAATCAGTTTACATGGTAAATCTAGGGTCCTTGATAAGGTCTTTACTGACAATGAATGGCTTACATTAAAAAAACTCTGCAGGCTTTAATTATACAATATCTTTCCATCTGCTATTTTTGCATTTTTGTCGACTAATTTTGAAATCATTGGATTATGGGAAGCAATAATTGCTGAAATATTATGCTCTTTTATTAATTCTATTAGAAAACTCATAACTGTTGAAGTAGTTGACTGATCAAGATTTCCTGTTGGTTCATCAGCTAATAGTAAGGCTGGTTCATTAATTATTGCTCTACATATTGCAACTCTTTGCTGCTCACCACCAGATAATTCAGCCGGTCTGTTGTCCATCCGTTTGCCTAACCCTACCTTTTCAAGTAGATGTTTGCCTTTTTTAACCGCAATTTTTTTTGGGATACCATCAAAAAGTAAGGGGAAAATAATGTTCTCTAATGCCGAAAATTCTTGAATGAGATGATGAAACTGAAAAACGAATCCAATGTTTTTTCGTCTCACTCTCGACGTTTGAAAGTCATTTTTTGCGTCTACTATTGAGCCATTAATATAAATATCACCAGAAAACTTACTATCCAATAAGCCTGCAATTTGAAGAAAAGTGGTTTTTCCTGAACCTGAAGGAGAAAAAAGACCAACTACTTCATTTGTCTTAACACTGAAGTCCATTCCATTAAATATTTCAACCAATGGCACATCACCTTTTCCACCAAAGGCCTTTGTAATTTTCTGCAACTTCAAAACGGTATTACTCATACTTCAACGCCTCTGCAGGATCCATACTTGCTGCTTTCCTTGCTGGAAAAATAGTTATTACAAAAGAAATTGATAATGATACCACTAATGCAAAAACTACATCTTCTATTCTTAGCTTTGCTGGCACTTGAGTTAGGAACCTAATCTCTTCATTCCAAACTGAGGATCCAATTACGTATTCAACAAGCCATTGTATCTCATTGATATAAGTGACAAACAACATCCCAATAATAACACCTAGGACAGTTCCAACCACTCCAATTAAACTCCCACAAATAAAAAATACTCTTAAAATCGAAGATCTTGTTAATCCAAGAGAACGAAGAATTCCGATATCTCTACCTTTGTTCTTAACTAGCATTACTAGCCCAGAAATAATATTCATGGCAGCGATCAACACTATAAGGGACAGAATTATAAACATTACTCGACGTTCTAAATCCAGAGCATCTAAGAAAGCAGCAGTTCTCTCCTTCCAAGACCACAGCAAATATCTTTCTGCCAATTCATCTTCTACATTGCTTTTGAATTCATCAACATCAAATGGGTTGTTCAAAAGTACTTCTATCAAGTCAGCCTGATTAACCCTATTAAAAAAAACTTGGGCATCTTTCATCGGCATGTATATCCTTGTACTGTCTATATCATAACGACCAACCGAGAATATATATTTTACCGTATATACATTTACCCTTGGAATAGTTCCAAAGACTGATTTCGCCCCATTCGGACTGATGAGTTTGATTGTGTCATTGATCGATATATTAAGTTTTCTAGCTATTTGAGCTCCTATAGCTACACCATCGTTAAAATTTTCCATACTACCCTCAGAACTGGTGGGCTTATTTACTAACTCAATCTCCAATAAATCGCCTTTACGGAGACCATAAACTTCTACTCCAGCGCTGTTATTACTTTTACTGGCTAGAACTTGGCCCTTGACCAAAGGGTAGGCCGCTTTAAAATTTTTTTTATTCCTTAGGTCTTGCATGATGTTTTGAACCTCTTCAACATAAAATCTTTTGTCAAGGTCGCTAGATAGTGTCTTTTTGTAAATTGCAAGATGGGAATTAGCCCCAATAATTTTTTCTACAAATTCTATCCTGAAGCCAATCATCACCGCCTGAACTATCACTAAAGTTGCTACTCCCAAAACCACACCGATGAGTGCATACCACGCTATTATAGAAATACCTCCTTCCCTTCGTTTAGACATTAGATAACGCCAAGCAATTATGAACTCATATTTCTTAAAAAAAGCCATTCAGATATTAGACTTCTACCTGGGATTTATGTGCGGTAGAAAGTTTTTGTAATACTTCTCCCAAAGCTAATAGATTTGCCTCTCCGGTTCTTCTATACAGAAGCTCCACTTTATCTTCAGCAAGACCCTTCGGACCAACTACAATTTGCCACGGCAACCCTATTAGGTCCATTTTTGCAAATTTAGCCCCTGGCCTTTCGTCTGTATCATCATATAAAATCTCTATTCCCTTGGCGCCTAGTTTTTCATAAACTTCGACACAAACCTTTACACACTCCTCATCTTTATGATTTAAATTTATTAGACCTGCAAAGAAGGGAGCAACTGGTTCTGGCCAGATAATACCTTTTTCATCATGGCTAGCTTCAATAATTGCGCCTACTAATCGAGAAACCCCTATACCGTGACTTCCCATATGAACAGGTACTCTCTTTCCATCAGGGCTTACAACAAAAGCTTTCATTGGCTCTGAATATTTTGTGCCAAAATAAAATATTTGACCAACTTCTATCGCTTTACTTTCTATCCGACATTCTTCAGGAACATCTAAAAAAAGGTTTGCATCATGAGTATCCTCGGTTCTAGCGTAAGGTCTGGTATATCTTTCCACAATTTTTTCAATATTCGTATTATTATAGTAGTCCAGTTTTTCTTGACCTGTATTCATATCAAGCAAGGTTTTATCAAAAAAAACTTTGCTTTCTCCAGTATTGGCCAAAACCAAAAACTCATGACTGTAGTTACCCCCAATGGGCCCCGTCTCGGCCCTCATAGGTATCGCTTGTAACCCCATCCTATTAAATGTTCTTAAATAGCTTACGAAATGTCTGTTGTAGGCATTGATAGCTTCCTTTTCGTTCAAATCAAAATTATAGCCATCCTTCATATAAAATTCTCTTCCCCTCATTACACCAAATCTAGGTCTTAGTTCGTCTCGGAATTTCCACTGAATGTGGTATAGTGTGAGAGGAAGATCTTTATAAGATGATACGTTAGACCTAA
Source organism: uncultured Alphaproteobacteria bacterium (assembly GCA_902537215.1). Classification (GTDB taxonomy): domain Bacteria; phylum Pseudomonadota; class Alphaproteobacteria; order Rhodobacterales; family Rhodobacteraceae; genus CACIJG01. The sequence goes on along the minus strand of CACBAM010000005.1, from coordinate 42,951 downwards.
ATATGTCAGTTATTAATTCTTCGTTGGTCGGACCATATAAGTAATTACGATCCTGCCGATCGTTAATCCTCAGCATTTCCTTTCCATAATCATCATATCTTCCACTCTCCTGCCACAATTCGGCTGGTTGGATTGTTGGCATTAGCATAGGTATATGCCCAGCTTTTATCTGCTCATAATGGACTATCTCTTCTATTTTTTTTAGAACTTTGAAGCCCAATGGTAGCCATGAATATATGCCAGCCGTTGTCTGTTTAATCATTCCGCAGCGCAACATCAGTTGATGGCTTATTATTTTCGCTTCTGCTGGCACTTCTTTTAAAACCGGTAAAAAATATTGGCTGAGTTTCATATTATTCTCCTCAACTATTTAAATAATTTCTTTTTTGTATCTACAGTGACACATAACTTCAACGCTTTATTCAATTCTTGAATGCGTCTCTCTACAACTTCACCATTAACAAAGTCTATTTTTGATTGAAAGCATAATTCTACCTCATGTGCTTTAAGCCTGAAGTCTATTTTATCAAAAAGACTTTTTTCACCAAAGAAAGTTGAAGCTAACTTTAATCCCTTACCCATAACAAGAGCGATTTTTCTCTTTTTCTTAGAAACAATTTTAAATAATTTATTATTAAAAACTTTTTCTGGTTTTGCCTTATGTCTGAACAAAAGTATCATGGCCAAGAATACTCTTTCTTTGTGACTCAGACCACTAATATTTGAGCGGGTGACTAGCTCTAAGCACATTTCCATCTTATAATCGGGATGTGCGATCCAGGCAATATCATGTAATTTAGTCGCAGCTAAAATAACTCTTTTTGTCTTGCGCGGAAGATTGTCATATAATGGTGCGAGCCATTTGAAGGTATGCTTCGACATATTAGGAAACCTTGTTTCTTTTTTCTCAAAAAATTTAGCAGCCTCAATTAATGGATCCTTTTTTTTCTCTGCCTCACTGAGATTATGGTATAAGAACCCCTCTCTCACACCAAAAGATGAAAACGTGAGAGTTTTAATCTGAAGCTCATCAATAATAATTTCTAACAATCGAGCTGAAAGAGGTAATAATTCCAATCTGTCTGCAGAAATATTAATTTCGTCATATTTGGTAATAAATGATCTATCTTGAATGAATTCCAATGTCTTTTTTATTTTTTTACTCTTGACTTTATATCCTTGTATTATCTTCAGCGGATACTGTGTCCTTTGCATATGTATTTTGGCTATCGCTCGCCACGACCCTCCGATTAAAAAAAATGGTTTATCTTTTGCTGTATTGGCATTAACCGCACCCAACAGCTGTTTCCGTATATACCTATCTATATCCTGAATTTTGTTTTCCAACTTGGTTATTGCAAGAGGGCCAAGCAAAGTGGAATTACATTCGGCAATCACTTTTTTACAAATATTTGCAAACTCTACTGAATTACCACCTAGGTCACAAATTATCCCCTCTGCATTTGGAAAACCTAACAAAATACCCTGAGCTGCGTAAAAAGCCTCTTTCTCCCCAGATATTACATCAACGCGGATTTTAGTATTTTTTCGAATAACTTCAACGAGAACATCTGAATTACTGGCCTCTCTTAATGCAGACGTGCCAAACATTATAATTTTATTAATTTCCATATTTCGACATATAGCGACATATCGGTTAATTATGCGCGATACGGCCTTAAGTGTAGCATTGTCAAAGGCCTTCTTTCCAAAAGATTGCAGTCCGAGTCTAAAAAAAACCTTTTCATTGTATAAATATAATGGAGAACGCTTTGGGCCATCAAAAACCACTAGTCTAATGGAGTTAGAACCAATATCAATAATCCCTATTCTTTTCAAAATTTTCAAAATGATTTTTTTCTTTTATTGCCAAAACTCAATAAACTTGGAGGGGCATTTAGTGCAGCTCTGCCCCTTCCTGACAAAGAAGGGTTTTCAATAAAATATTCATGACAACTAAAGCTCGGTTCATCTTTTTTAAACTGGTGTCTTTTATATCGGCCATCAGGTTGAAGTACCCATGATTGCTCTTTGTCAGCTAAATTAGCTACCATAATCTGATTAACAATTTGTGACTTCACGGTCAAATTTTTAATCTCTACAAACGACTCTACTCGACGGTTTAAGTTTCTTCCCATCCAATCTGCTGACGAAATAAAAACCTTAGCTTTCACAGAGGGTAACTTAAAACCATTACCAAAAACACATACTCTACTGTGTTCCAAGAATCGTCCTATTACAGATTTTACACGAATATTTTCAGAAAGGCCTTTGATACCAGGTCTCAATCCACAAATACCTCGAATAATCATATTGATCTTAACACCAGATTGGCTTGCCTCATATAAAACCTCAATAACTTCTGGGTCGATAAGAGCATTGAGTTTAACCCATATTTCTGCCGGCTTACCCTTTTTTGCTAAAGCCATCTCATTTTTTATCATTTTAATTAAGCTACTCTTTAACTCTAGAGGCGCTATAATCATACTTTCTAAATCTGTTGGTTTTATATATCCTGATAGATAATTAAAAACTTTAGTAACATCTCGACCTAGAGTAGCATCTGAAGTGAAAAGGCTCAAATCAGTATAAATTTTTGCTGTGTCAGGATGATAGTTTCCTGTGCCAACATGCGTATAAGTTCTTAACACCTTGCCTTCTTGTCTTACTATAGTGGAGAGCTTTGCATGTGTTTTCCAATCCATAAAACCATAGACTACTTGAGCTCCGGCCTTCTCTAGTTCTCTCGACACATTTATATTATTTGCCTCATCAAATCTGGCCTTTAGCTCAACTAAGGCAGTTACTGTTTTTCCATTTTCTGCAGCCGCACATAATGCTCTGACTATGGGACTATCAGGAGTTGTTCTATATAAAGTTTGTTTGATAGCAATAACGTTAGGATCAAGAGCTGCTTGTTCTAAAAAACTAACAACGGTATCAAAAGTTTCGTATGGATGTTGTAAAAGGAGATCTTTCTGCTTTATTGCAGAAAAAATGTCCCCGTTAAAGTCCTCTATTCTCTCTGGGCTCCTGGGAACAAACGTTCTCCACTTCAGGCTCCTTTTCGCCGAAATAATTAACTCCTCTAAATCGGACAATCCAATCATTTCATTGACCTGTATCACTTGCGCTCTGTCAAACCCAATTTCCTTCGATATTAGCTTCAACAACGGCTCAGCATTGCTTTTTGTAACTTTCATTCGTATTACTTCGCCACGCTTTCGGCGCTTTAATGCAATTTCAAACTCACGAACAAGATCTTCCGCTTCTTCCTCGACTTCTAAGTCACTGTCTCTAAGGATTCTAAAGGAAAAATACTCATCGAGAAGATAATTTGGAAATAATCTATAAATAAAAATTACAATGAAATCTTCGAGTGATAAAAATCTTTTTTCACCTTTTACTCCATCCCTAAGTCTTTGAAATCTGTCAAGCATGCCTGGAATAGGTACCAAGGCATTCAAGAATTTTTTTCCATCTCTCGTTCTTAATTTTAATGCTAGGGCAGAGCCCTCAGTTGGGATGAAGGGAAATGGATGAGCGGGATCTAGAGCCAACGGGGTAAGCGCTGGAAAGACCTTTGACATAAATTGTTTCTCTAAATTCTTTTTTTCGGATACCAATATTCCCTTCGGTTTTACAAGTATCACCCCTTTTTGCTTCAAATTAGATAATATAGAGGGCAATAGCTCTTGTTGTTTCTCTATTAGAGCTTTAGCTTCTCGTTCTATTTGTATTAGCTGTTCCTCAGGCGTGAGACCATCAGCACTTATTACTTCGATCTTATTTTTTACCATTTGTCTAAACCCGGCAACTCGAACCGTGTAAAACTCATCAAGATTTCGAGCAGATATTGCAAGGAATCTAAGTCTTTCAAATAGTGGCACCTTTTTATTATTAGCTTCTTGCAAAACTCGCCAATTAAACGAAATCCAAGAAAGCTCTCTATTTATAAGTGGATTGATAGCACCTAGGTCCTTGAAATATTTCAATTCAAGGTCAGAATCTTGATTTAAGAAATCTGCATTTATGTTAGTCATGTTTATTAATATTTCTTTTCCATTTGCCTCAAAGCAGCCTCGATGAAAGGTCTAGTTATTTTTCTATTTAGAACAAGAGATTTATGATCCAAGTAGTTTACAAATTCGTATATTGAACTGTAGGTTCTATTAATTCTGGCAGCAATATAGTCCAGGTTTGAGTGCTTTACAAAAATTTGCCGGTCATTAAAGTATTTCAATAGGAGTGCCATTACTAACGTATCATCGGGTTCTTTTATAGTGGTGTTGCTAAAACTTTGTAATCTTGACTCTAAATCTTTAATGCCTATGGACAGCGCGTTAGGCATTATTCTCGAGGATATTAGCAGGTTGCCTCTTTTGCTTCTAATACTGTTAATAAGGTGAAAGATACCCTCTTCTATTTTTAACTTTTTTTGCCTCTCAGCTTTTTCGATAACATCTATATCCTCAACACAAACAAACTCATGATCTAGGCCATTTTCCATTTCCCGTAAAACTGCCTCAAGCTTTACATGTTTAGCTTTATTCTCTTTCGACCACACAGTGGATAGATGCGTCTTACCACTACCCTTTGGGCCAACCAGCAACAAAACCCCTGAAGCCCACCGGTCTGTGTTGTCTAACAGAGTTACAGCGTCCAAATTACTTGAAGAAATAAAAAAGTCTTCTTTTTCCAATGCCTCCTTTAAACTAAGACCTAAAACAAGCTGCTCATTCATATTTTTATTCAAATTGCTCTTTAAGTAATCTTTCTTCTAACCCGTGTCCTGGATCAAACAAAAGTTTATGTTTTAATTTCTTTTCAATTGTTATGGCTACGTGCTTAACGTTCTTAACCTCAGATGTATCAGCTACCGCCGACACTGGTCTTTTAGTAGCGCTTTTTACTTCAATATCTATCCTTGCATCTAATGGCAGTAGCGCTCCTCTCCATCTTCGCGGTCTGTAAGCAGATATAGCGGTCAATCCTAAAATGTTTGCACCTATTGGTAAAATTGGTCCATGAGCAGAATAATTATAGGCAGTTGACCCAGCTGGTGTGCAGACTAATGCCCCGTCACATACAAGCTCTTGAAGTTTTTCAGACCCATCAATAGATATACTCAGTTTTGCAGCCTGGGCCCCCGATCTAAGAATAGAAACCTCATTTATAGCCAGCTCCTCCTCTATTCTACCATCTATTTTTGTAGCAATCATTTTTAGAGGGTTTACAATCTCTTCCTTTGCTATCTGAATACGTTCTTGCAAGTTATCGTAGTCAAAAGTATTCATTAGGAAACCAACGGTGCCCTTGTTCATTCCGTATACAGAGGTATTTTTTGTTGATAAGGATTTAAGTGTCTGTAACATAAACCCGTCGCCTCCAAGTGCGACGACAACATCAGCTTCATCAATTCCGAAATCCTTATAAAGTTTTCGAAGTTTATTTAAAGCGTCTTTAGCTTCAAGGTCGTCACTTGCCATAAATGTTATCTTTTTGTTGGTCATAATTTTTTGTCCAAAAGTTCTCAGATACTGTTATAAATCAAACTAGGTATTTCACAATAAATGATGATATAGATACCCACGAAACAAAAGAAAAAACTGGAACAGACAGCCCAGATTTAATATACATTAAATCGAATCAAAAGAATAATCGAAAAACATATTAGGTGTGTTATGAATTTTGTAGGCAAAACGAACTTATTTGGTGGAACTTTAGCATCTCAGGATCCAGAAATTTTCAACTCATTAGAGAAAGAGTTTAATAGGCAACAGAATGAGATTGAGCTTATTGCTTCGGAGAATATAGCTTCTCCAGCTGTAATGGAAGCTCAAGGTTCAGTTATGACAAATAAATACGCAGAGGGTTATCCAGGTAGAAGATATTATGGTGGATGTGAAAATGTGGATGTCGCTGAGCAATTGGCAATATCCAGAGCTTGTCAACTCTACAATTGCAAATTCGCTAATGTACAACCCAACTCAGGAAGCCAAGCAAATCAGGCTGTTTTTTTAGCTCTGATGAAGCCTGGAGACACTTTTTTGTCCATGGACCTTGCTTCGGGTGGGCATCTGACACACGGAGCAAAACCTAATCAATCCGGTAAATGGTTCAACCCTGTTCATTATGAGGTCACAAAAGATACAAACCACGTTGACTATGATCAGGTTCGTCAGCTTGCAAAGCTTCATAAACCAAAGTTAATTATTGCAGGCGGCTCAGCAATCCCTCGAATCTTAGATTTTAAGAGGTTCAGAGACATCTGTGATGACATCGGAGCTTTTTTATTAGTTGATATGGCACATATTTCAGGGCTGGTTGCGGCTGGCGTTCATCCAAACCCCTTAGAATATGCTGATGTTGTAACATCTACTACTCACAAAACTCTGCGGGGACCGAGAGGAGGAATGATTCTTTGTAATAATCCTGATATCGCCAAGAAAGTAAACTCAGCAATTTTTCCAGGTATTCAAGGTGGCCCATTGATGCATGTTATTGCTGCGAAAGCAGTAGCCTTCAAAGAAGCTCTAAATGACGAGTTTGTACAGTATCAAAAGCAAGTAATAAAGAACGCAAAAACACTTGCTCAAACATTACAAGATGGTGGTCTTGATTTAGTTACTGGAGGGACCGACACCCACGTTCTACTTGTAGATCTTAGAAAGAAAAAGGTCACGGGTGCGACAGCAGAAAAAGTTCTTGGAGAAGGAAATATCGTTTGTAATAAAAATGGAATTCCCTTCGATATTGAAAAGCCAACTATTACATCTGGAATAAGGTTAGGAACCCCGGCAGCAACTACTAGAGGCTTTAAAGAGACGCAATTGAAACAAGTTGGTTCGTGGATTTTGGAAATATTAGACAATGTTCATTCTGAGAAATCTTCGCAAGTGGTCGCGAAAGTAAAAAAAGAGGTTGTTGATTTATGTAGTGAGTTTCCGATCTACTAGCAACAGACTATTATTTTAAAGGAGAAAAAATGAAGTTTAGATATTTTGCAAAAACAATTATCTTCTTCACACTGCCTTTAACAGTCTCTTCCTGTTCAGAAAAAAATTGGCCAGAACTATCTCCTCTCAGTGAATTTGAAAAAAATTTTTTTCTAGACTAGAGAGATGAAAACAGAATTCCATAGAATCACAAGACTACCTTCTTACGTTTTTGCAGAGGTTAATAAACTGAAAGCGAAATACCGTGATCAAGGTCAAGATATAATTGATTTTGGAATGGGAAACCCTGATATTGATACTGAGTCTTTCATTGTTGATAAGCTGATTGAAACTGTAAAAAAGCCAAAGACTCATAGATATTCTGTCTCTAAAGGAATAAAGGGGCTAAGGAAGGCACAAGCTGATTACTATGCTAGAAGGTTCTCAGTAAAGCTCGACCCAGAAAAGGAAATTATTGCAACTCTAGGTTCAAAAGAAGGATTGGCTAATTTAGCTATGGCGATAACTGATCCTGGCGATGTTATTTTAGTTCCAAATCCATCATACCCAATTCACCCCTATGGATTTATTATTGCTGGAGGCTCTCTACGACATGTACCAACCTTATCAAATGGACAATTTGATGAGGATGAATATTTCAAAACTCTTACTCGTTCATTAAAACATATTTCACCTAAGCCAGTTGCTATAGTGATTTCCTTCCCATCTAACCCAACAACAAAAACTTGTACACTAAAATTTTATGAAGAATTGGTTAAGGTGGCAAAACAAAACGAGGTCTGGATATTGTCTGATCTAGCATACGCTGAAATATATTTTAATGAGGCTCCTCCCCCTTCAATTTTACAGGTACCAGGTGCGAAATCCGTAGCAGTTGAATTTACATCGATGTCAAAAACATTTAGCATGCCAGGCTGGAGAATGGGATTTGCTGTGGGCAACGAGATACTGATAGGAGCATTAGAGAAAATTAAATCCTATCTCGATTATGGAGCATTCACTCCTATACAAGTTGCAGCAGCCAGTGCATTAAGCTCAGATCCAAGCACAATAGCAAAAGTTAGAGAAGTTTATAAAAAAAGAAGAAATGTATTGGTTGACGCTATGAGTAAGGCAGGATGGGAAATTCCTTCACCAGAAGCAACAATGTTTGCATGGGCGCCAATCCCAGAAAAATTTAAATCTTTAGGTTCGTTAGAGTTCTCTAAAGTCCTTCTTAAAGAGGCTGACATCTCTGTAGCGCCTGGAATAGGATTCGGAGAATATGGTGAAAACTTTGTTAGAATTGGCCTTGTTGAAAATGAGCATAGAATTAGGCAAGCAGCAAGAAATATAAAAGCAATCTTCACTAAATCCGATAAAATACTAAGCGACCACAGCCCGAATTAAATGGTTTCGTGATGAATAAATCCAAATTAAATGTAGCAGTTATTGGTCTTGGCACGGTGGGCTCTGGTGTAATAAAGCTATTGAGAAAACAAAAAAACAATATAAAAAAAAGGACAGGTATAGAACTTAAAGTGGTAGCTGTAAGTGCAAAAAATAGGAGAAAGCAGAGAAATGTTGATATAAGTCCATTTAGATGGATAGCCTCTCCTATTACTATAGCAAAAGATCCAGGTGTTGACGTAATAGTTGAACTAATAGGTGATATGGATAACACTGCGAGAAAGATTATAGTAGAAGCAATCAATAACGGTAAACACGTTGTTACAGCAAATAAATCACTTCTAGCAAAAGAAGGGTCAATTTTTGAAGAGCTTGCTAAAGAAAAAGGTGTCTATTTAAGATATGAGGCAGCAGTGGCTGGGGGCATACCTATAATAAAAGTGTTACAAGACTCTCTCATAGTAAATAAGATTTCTAAACTATATGGCGTAATCAATGGAACATGTAACTTCATACTTACCAAAATGGAGTCCGAGCGGCGGGAATATCAAGATGTATTTTCTGAAGCAAAACAACTTGGCTATGTTGAAAGTGATCCAAGGCTTGACATCGGAGGAATAGACTCAGCCCACAAATTAGCTTTACTCTCATGTTTGGCGTTTGGAACTAGTCTAGACTTTAAAGCAGTGAAAACTGAAGGGATAGAACATATTTCTATAGAGGATATTCAAGAGGCTGATTTAATTGGATATAAGATAAAGCTACTTGCTACAGCAGAATATTCTAAAAATATGCTTAAACAGGAGGTCTCTCCTAAATTAATTAGAAAAAGTAGCCCAATTGCACAAGTTAACGGAAGCACAAATATAATAGCTATTGAGGGTGAAGAAATCGGAACTACTGTTTTTTCTGGTCCAGGTGCAGGCATGGGGCCTACAGCTTCCTCAGTAGTCTCAGATCTTGTAGCCATAGCTTCTAGAAAAAGTAAATCTACTTTTTTAAACGGTGATAAAAAAAATGGTAGCAAAAGTGATGATTCTGGTTCGAAAAAAAGTTCATTTTACTTAAGATTTATACTGAAAGATAAACCTGGAGTGATAGCTCGATTATCAGGAAAACTAGGTAGCTTTGGGATTTCAATCAATCAAATGAAACAAAAACCTCACCCAAAGCAGAAAGCAACATTAATTATGACGACGCATAAAACCCTTAGGAACAACTTAAACAAAGCTTTGGCTGATATAATAAAGTTAAAGATATGCGAACAGAGGCCTATTTGTATTGAAATACAAGAAGTTTAATGAGAATGTCCTTTTAAGTTAATCAGAAAATTTTTATGCTGATAAATGAGATGTTTAAAGACGGTTATATTTTTTCTGTAAGCACCCTAATTGGTAATAGTTTGAATAAAGATACAAAACTTACTTATAACGTCGTTAAAACTAGACAACTTTTTAAAGGTTTAAAGACTCTGTCTTTCAGAAAAATCATAGTGCCCAAGTTGAAAAATTATTGATGAATTTTCTGGGAATATCAAAATCCTATACTAATAAAGAGTGGGTTGGGCCAAGCGAACAGAATTTGCAACAAGCATTAGCCTATTCAAAAAGCCTCTCGATACCACATCTAAGTGCGTTACAACTTATCAAAAATAAAATCAATGAGGGAGATTATTTAGATTATATAAGCCCAAAGATAAAAAACTTGATACCAAGTCCAAAAATTTTCGCAGATATGGAAAAGGGTTCATTACGATTACGTAGGGCCTTAGAACAAAAAGAATCAGTCGCTATCTTTGCTGATTATGATGTAGATGGTACAGTTTCCGCAGCACTAATTTCTTTATGGTTAAGAAATTTTTCTATTGAACCAACAGTATACATTCCGGATAGAGAGACTGAGGGATTTGGACCCAATATCGACGCGATGAATAAACTTGCTCTTAATCACACTTTAATTATTTGTGTTGATTGTGGTACCGACTCAGAGGAAGCAATTAGAGGTGCTACCGAAAGAGGAGTTGACGTTATTGTGATTGATCATCATAAGTCTGATACCTTTTCGAAGTCTGCATATGCAATAATAAACCCAAATAGATTTGATGAAAAAAATATCTTTCCGTACCTTTGTGCTGCAGGGGTTGTTTTTATTTTTTTAGTCGAAATGAACAGAATTATTCCTAAGAATAGAAGCTCAGAAATAAATTTACTCAGCTACCTGAACCTTGTCAGTCTAGCTACAATAGCCGATGTTGTGCCTTTGATTGGGCTCAACCGAGCATTTGTTAAACAAGGTTTAAAAATATTCCAAAACCGACTTTGTCTAAAAATGTTTAGAACTCATTTTAATTTACTAGAGAATTTTAATGAAGAAACAATAGCTTTCCAAGTTGCACCAAGATTAAATGCTAGTGGAAGGATAGACACGGCTTATCTAACATACCAATTTCTTACAGCTACAGATCCAAAATCTATTGAAATTTATTTAAATAAAATGGAGGCAGCTAATAAAGAGCGTAAAGCATTAGAAAAAATAATTCTTTCTAGCGCAGTACAGCAAATATCGAATGATGAAAAACAAAAACCTTACACCTTGGTAAAAGCTAAGGGTTGGCATAAAGGCGTAATTGGGATTATAGCCTCTCGACTAAAAGACTTATACGGCGGGTTGTGCGTTGCTATTACTATTGACGGGAATGTAGGCCATGGTTCTATTAGATCAACAGAAGAGATAGACCTTACTGAAATATTACAGGAGCTCAAATCCCGAGATGTTCTCATTAGTGGCGGGGGACATAAGCAAGCTGCCGGCTTTTCACTACTTGTTGATAGAATTGAAGAATTTGATAACATAGTTACAAACCATTTATCCGACCATAATTCATTGAAAAACTCTAGTGCTTTGCTAGAAATAGATGGAATGATCGATATAGAAGGCGTGAATACTGATTTAATCGATAAAATAAATCTGTTGGGACCCTTTGGATCTAAAGTACCTCAACCAATAATCGTTATTCCGAGTTGCCAACTTCTATTTGTTAAAGAATTGGGAGAAGGGCACCTATTGTGTAAATTAAAAAAAAAGGAAGGTACTTTGGACGCAATATGTTTTAATGCGAAGAAAAAAGGGCTAGATATTCCTCTATCCAAACCCAATCAGATTTTACATTTAGCTGGTAATCTAGTTAAAAATGAATGGAATGGTGTCATAAAGCCCCAAATGCGGATTGTTGACATAGCTAAAATTTAAAAAAAAAAAAATAACTTGAAGTAGCTTCTATTTTTGGTAAAAAAATAAAGAAGATGCGCCCTTCGTCTATCGGTTAGGACGCCAGATTTTCATTCTGGAAAGAGGGGTTCGATTCCCCTAGGGCGTACCATTCAAACTTATTACTCAACACTTCCCAAATAACTCGCTGTATCTAGCATACGGTTTGAAAAACCCCATTCATTATCATACCAACACATGACTCGGGTCATGCCCCCCGTCAAGACCTTTGTTTGAGCTCCTGCGAATATTGATGAGGCTGGATGATGATTCAGATCTGATGAAACTAATGGAGCGTCTTCATAAGCCAATATACCATTAAGTGTCGTATTAGAGGCTTTATGAATGGCTTTATTAATTTCTTCAACTGAACTCTCTTTGGTTAAAATACATTTCAAATCCACACACGAAACATTTGGGGTGGGAACTCGAATTGCTGATCCATCGAGTTTTCCTTTAAGGTCAGGCAGCACCAAAGAAACAGCTTGAGCGGCTCCTGTAGACGTTGGAATCATGTTAAGGGAAGCTGCTCTGGCTCTATAATAATCTTTGTGAAGAGTATCCAGCACGGGTTGGTCTCCAGTATAACTATGTATTGTGGTCATATAGCCAACCTGTATACCAAAATTTTCGTGTAAAATCTTCGCTACAGGAGCTAAACAATTTGTTGTACAAGATGCATTTGAGACAATTATGTCAGCGGATGTTAACGATTCATGATTTACTCCGAATACGACGGTGCGGTGCACATTGCTCGCGGGAGCAGATATCAACACTTTTTTAGAACCATTATTTAAATGTTGCGAAGCTTTTTCTTTATCAGTAAATATACCTGTGCACTCGAGAGCAACATCTACTTCTGACCATGGTAAGTTTGCTGGATCTCTTTCTGCAGTAATTTCAATATCTACATTATTAACCTTTAGATAATTTTTGTGTATAGATAGGTCTAAAGGGAAGCGACCATGTACACTGTCATATTTAAGTAAATGCGCATTCATCTCTGGAGAACCAAGATCGTTTATAGCAACAACCTCAATATCTTCTCTGTTGCTCTCAATGGCCGCTCTCAAAATATTCCTTCCAATTCGTCCGAATCCATTAATCGCCACCTTAACTGACATTTTTACCTCTTTTGTTTATGCAAATTCCGTACTTAACTACTGTTTAATCAATTTAAAAAAAATAGGAAGTGTTTTTAATAATATATATGACTAAATACACTCAAAAATGTATTTACGTTAGAGAAAAAACTTACGTAATTCTACCTTTTGAATTTTTCCTGTCGAAGTTTTAGGAAGTTCTCTAAAAATCACGTCTTTTGGCACTTTAAAATTTGCTAAATTTTCTTTACAAAATTTTATTACCCCTTCTTTCGTTATAGAGGCACCTTCTTTTGCTTCAATAAATGCACAAGGCGTCTCACCCCACTTTTCATCAGGCTTCGCTATTACAGCACAGGCAACTACACCTTCAATCTTGAAAATACAATTCTCTATTTCGATTGAGGAGATATTTTCTCCACCTGAAATAATAATGTCTTTAGCCCTATCCTTTAATTGTATATATCCATCCTTATATATCACTCCCAAATCACCGGTTTTAAACCAACCATTTTGAAATGCTTTTCTGGTGGCATTTTCATCTTTTAGATATCCCTTCATAGTGATATTACCTCTAAGAAGAACTTCTCCTAATTCATTTCCATTATGCTTTACTTCCTTTTGCGTTTCTGAATTAACCACCTTTAAATCTTCCTGCACTAAATATGAAACACCTTGTCTGGACTTTAAATTAGACTTCTCAGTAGCACTCAAATTATTCCACTCGTCCTTCCATTTACATATTACTGCGGGCCCATATACTTCTGTTAATCCGTAAACGTGCGTTACATCAAACCCACACTTTTCAATTTGCTCAAGTATTTTAGCTGGCGGTGGAGCCGCCGCAGTCATTAACTTTACCTTATTGAGTAATTTCTTTACATGATTTGTATCAGTATTAATGATAAAACTTAAAACAGTAGGGGCACCACATAAATACTCTACCCCATGACTAGATATTTTTTCGTATATATTCTGTCCTGTTACTTTTCTCAAACATATATTTGTTCCAGCTCTCATCGCTATAGTCCAAGGAAAACACCATCCATTGCAGTGGAACATTGGCAAAGTCCACAAATAGGTGGGATGCATTTTCATATCCCATTCAAGAGAGTTACCCATTGCATTGAGATAAGCACCCCTATGATGATAGACAACACCTTTCGGGCTCCCAGTCGTTCCCGATGTATAATTAATGCTTATATTCTCCCATTCGTCTAATGGTTTATAGTGATTAAAATCCACGTCATAACTTCCCAAAAATTCCTCATAATCCATATGCGGATAAGATGTTTCAAGAGTGAATGTTTGTTCATCTTTTATTATGATTATAGTCGGTTTTTCTTTAGATAAGCTGACTGCTTCTTTCCCTAATTGTAAAAACTCTGTATCTACGAACAGCATTTTTATATTAGAATGATCGATGATGTAGGCGATTGTTTTGGAGTCTAGTCTGTAATTTATTGCATTCAATATCATACCTGCCATGGGCACGGCAAAGTGTGCTTCATATAATTCTGGAGTATTGGACGCAATAAAACCTACAACATTACCTTTAGCCAATTTTTGAGATAAAGAACTGGCAAGCTGTTTACATCTCATAAAAGTTTGTTCCCAGGTAAAATATTTATTCTCATGAATAATACTATAGCGATCTGGAAATATCTTCGCTGCCTTCTCGATGAATGCTATAGGCGTTAAAGGTGAATAGTTGGCGTGATTTTTTTTTAATTCATTTTGTTGCATTTTTTCTAGTCAAATTTTCTTCGTGCATTAAAAGCTGCTACAATTGTACTATCATCTAGATAGTCTAGTTCTCCTCCTACTGGAACACCCTGTGCGAGTGAAGTTATCTTAATTGCATATTTGTCCAATTCTTGGAAAATGTAATTAGCCGTGGTCTGACCGGTTATAGTTGCACCCAAGGCAAGTACTATTTCTTTGACACTTCCAGAGGCTACTCTCTCGGTTAAATTTGAAATCCTCAACTCTTCAGGACCTATCCCCTCCATAGGGGTTAAAAGTCCTCCCAGAACATGAAACACTCCATTAAAAGCGCCGGATCGATTCATAGCCCATAAATCGGATATATCTTCTACAACACACACTAAACTAGCATCTCTAGATTTGTTCGAACAAACCTCACACACTTTATCAAGAGTAACATTACCACAAATTTCGCAATATTTTATTTTACTATTTATATTTTCAAGCGAAGATATTAGCTGATTAAGTATGATTTCTCTTTTTTTTATTAAATGGAAAACTAGCCTTTGAGCTGATCTCGGTCCAAGGCCTGGCATCTTTGCAAAAATTTTAATTAATGTTTCTAACTCAGACTGACTCTCCTTTAATTGACTACTTAACATTTTAGAAAGGTAACTTAAAACCTTCTGGCAAACCAAATGCCTCACCCATTCTGGCCATTTCTTTTTTTGAGGCTTCCTCGCTCTTAGCCTTGCAGTCCTTAATTGCTGCCAAAAGTAGGTCTTCTATAACTTGTTTTTCAGACGGAATTAAAATTGATTCATCTATTTCGATATTTTTAAAATTTCCTTTAGCAGTTGCAACCACCTTAACCAGACCACCTCCTGCTTCTCCTATGACCTCGACGTTATCTAGTTCGCTCTGCGCATCCAGCATTTTCTGTTGCATTTCCTGAGCCTGCTTCATTAACTTTGCCATATCACCTAATTGACCTAGCCCTTTAAACATTTTATTCCTCTTTATTTCTTGTAGCACTTTTAACTCGTCATTTTTTCACTGTTGCTCCAGGAAAGATATCTAAAATTTCTTTCACAGCGCTATTTTTTAAGCTCTCCTCTGATTTTTGAGTTTCAGAATTTTCGATCTTACTTTCAGATTGTTGAATTATTCCACCTTTTTCTGGTGTTTTCAAGACTGAGTTCCTTTCCAAATTATATACATCCATGATTTTATCAGATCCATTATTCAAAACACTTTTTATTAGAACGTCGGGGGGAGGCATAATTGACATGTGACATGCTCTTAGCAATAACATTTCTAAGCTGGTTATTGGTTCGGCGGCGACCCTCAGCTCATCAATACCTTTAAACAAAATTTGCCACAAACTTGTTAAAATCACCATGTCGGTAACACTTGATAGTTTTTCTGCAAGTTTTTTTTCCTCGAACGAATAATCATCCCCAATCAACTCATTATCCATAAGGCTTGATACGCTTATAAAATGCAGACATTCTAATAATTCCTGAAGTAATAAGGCCGGGCTAGTATTACCAGAAATGTATTCTCTTACTTTTTTTAATGCCTCTTTTGTTTTTCCCTCAATAATAAGTTCAATAAGATATAATGTTTCAAACTTAGAAATTTTTCCTAATAACTCATTAACCATTTGATTTTCGATTTTTGTTTCACAATTTACCAGCACTTGATCAAGAATTGACAAAGCATCTCTTACAGAACCTGCAGCTTCTCTGGAAATAGTCTGTAAAGCTTCTTCTTCAGCACTTAACCCTTCACGTTTCAAAATTTCAGAAAGATGAGACGTTAGAACATTACTATCTAACCTTTTTAAATCGAATCGATTAACTCTTGATAATATTGTTAGTGGAATTTTTTTAATCTCAGTTGTTGCAAAGATAAATTTTACATGCTCTGGTGGTTCCTCCAAAGTTTTTAAGAGAGCATTGAAAGCAGAGTTAGACAACATGTGTACTTCATCGATAATATAAATTTTGAACTTTGCCGAAGCTGCTCTGTAAACCACCGTTTCAATTATCTCTCGTATATCGTTTACTCCAGTTTTGCTTGCTCCATCCATTTCAATTACATCTACGTGTCTACCCAATTGAATTGATTTACAATTAGAACAGGAATTACACGGCTCTACATCACCATCTTTTTTCTCTGTACAATTCAGAGCCTTTGCAATGAGTCTTGCGGTAGAAGTCTTTCCTACCCCTCTATCTCCGTGCAGTAAAAAAGCATGTCCAACTCTATTTGAGAGAAAAGAGTTCCTCAAAGTTTTCACTAACGTATCCTGACCGACTAATTCAGAAAATTGAGAAGGCCTATATTTTAGCGCTAATACTTTATAGGACTCTTCATACAACTTTTTTCTTCCTTATCATCTTCTCAACTAATATAAAAATTTCTATTTGAACGAGAGATCGACAAACGACCTAAACCTACACAATTCAGCTGCTTCCTTTCGGACCTGACCGGGTGATCGATAAGGTTTACCCGAGCCAATCTCTCGCCTATAATTATATATCCAAGAACGTCTTAAACAAGAAAATTTAATATACTAAAGGATTACTCAATGGATTTAGGCCCACCTCCATTATTCTCGCTAATAAATTTAAAAAGGAAGGCACATTTTCGAAACTCAAAACAAATTATGCACATAAAAAATTGTTACCATTTACTTATTTGGCGAGGAAAGCTTCTTTTTCGCTTTAATAATGGGAAACCTTTTCCCTATCTAATAAACCAAAGAACTAAGTTTATAAAAAAACTAACCACGTATATTTTTCTTGGGGAGTTTGAAAATAAAGATGTTTTTTTGTGGGACATGTCTGACTCACTCGACGTTTTAGGAAACACAGGACAGATTGGATCCTTTAATGATGCAGACCGAAATTATCATCCAGATCTACCGAAGGGTACTTACTTTTGTGACTTACGGAATTTATTGCCAGTATTGAACTCTAAATATGCAAATTTATGCGCAACAGCAAAGGGTATGTATGAATGGCACAAAAGAGTAAAATTTTGTCAATCTTGCGGTGGAAAATTATCTTCTGAAAAAGCTGGATGGGAAAAAACATGCAAAAAATGCAATTTCAAACAATTTCCCAGAATTGATCCAGTCGTAATCATGTTAATTAAAAGAGGAAATGATATTCTACTAGGGCGATCACATGGTTGGCCTGAAAAAATGTATTCTTGTTTAGCTGGCTTTATTGAGCCTGGTGAAACTATTGAAGCGGCAGCGGAAAGAGAGGCAATGGAAGAAAGTGGAATAAAATTAAAAAATGTAAGATACATAACCAGTCAACCATGGCCTTTTCCTGCATCTTTAATGATGGGATGCACCGGAGAAGCACACAATAGATCCTTAAAAATCGATAAAGATGAACTTGAAGACGCTATTTGGGTTAGCAAAGAACAAATTTTTCGAGCTCTTAATGGTCTAGACAAATCAATTTTTATGGCTAGAAAGGGAGCTATAGCAAGATATCTTATTGAAAAGTGGGTTGCTGGATTAATTTGATTAAGATTTTAACGTTCAAAATTATGTTAATCAGCGGTATTTGATTATCATGTAAAATTATTTAATATCTTCCAAAAGAGATATAGACCTAGTAGATAGAAAATATGTTTAATGTAGATCAGAGCAAACAATGGGACTTTTGGATTGATCGTGGAGGGACATTCACCGATATAGTGGCGAAAGACCCTAGTGGCAAAATACATACTGATAAAATACTTTCGGAAAATGACCAACTTTATAAAGACGCAGGGATGGCAGGAATAAAGCGTTTTCTAAAAGTACCTCAAGGTGCAAAAATACCCACGGATATTATAAACTCTATAAAAATGGGAACAACAGTCGCGACTAATGCACTTCTCGAAAGAAAAGGATTTCCTGTGGTTTTATTAACCACCAAGGGATTGAAGGATCAGCTACGCATAGCATATCAAAACAGACCCAATCTTTTCGATCGAAAAATTACTTTAACTGACCCTTTATATGACGAAATAATCGAGGTTGAAGAGCGAGTGACATCTTCTGGTCAAATATTGAAGCCAATAAATAAAGATAGACTTATTAACGATCTCAGAAAAATAAAAAATGTGAAAAAAAAATCATGTGCAATTGTTTTCATGCATAGTTGCAAATTCAATAAACATGAAAAAGAAGCAGAAAAAATAGCGAAGATCTCAGGGTTTTCACATATCTCGTTAAGTTATAGAACATCTCAAATTATGAAATACGTCATGAGGGGAGATACGACTGTTGCAGATGCATACCTAAGCCCTGTTTTAAATCGGTATATCCTATCCCTCTACTCAGAGTTTGAAGGAGATATAAGTAGCAAAATTAGCTTTATGCAATCTAACGGAGGGCTTACAAATGCAAGACTCTTTTCTGGAAAAGATTCAATTCTGTCTGGACCTGCTGGAGGGGTAATAGGTGGGATTAAAACTAGTGCTCTGGACAAAGAGCACAAAATAATTGGCTTTGATATGGGAGGAACTTCTACTGACGTTTGGCATTATTCTGGAGAATTGGAGCGGACAGTAAACAATAAAATTGATGGAATTCGTATTTCAATTCCGATGTTAAACATTAACACCATTGCTGCAGGTGGCGGTAGCATTCTTTCAGAAAAATCAGGCAGATTAATTGTAGGGCCAGAAAGTGCAGGAGCAACACCAGGTCCCGCTTGTTACGATAGAGGAGGACCGTTAACAATTACAGATAGTAACCTGGTTACGGGAAGAATTCATTCTAACTATTTTCCAAAAACATTTGGTGATAATAGCAAAAAAAGTTTGTCGCTCCGTGCCTCCAAGATTCTTTTTAACCAATTAAGTGATAAAATGAATATTCCCATCGAAGAAATTGCAGAGGGGTTCATAAGCGTTGCGGACAATAGCATGGCTGAAGCCATTAAAAAAATATCTGTTCAAAGGGGTTATGACCTACGAGAATATTGCCTAACTGTTTTCGGAGGTGCCGCTGGTCAGCACGCTTGTTCAATAGCAGAAATATTGGACATGAAGACCTGTCTTATTCACCCCCATGCTTCCGTACTCTCAGCTTATGGTATGGGTTTAGCTGAGATAAGAACAAATAAGAGCATGATAATTGAAAAACACCTTACAAGAGAGACACTGTTAGAAAGCGCACTTATTGCTGACAGTCTTATTACCTCAACTACGGAGAGTCTTGAAAAGCAAAATATTACAGAGAATAACATAACTCATGTAGTTAAAGTATTTATCAAACTAGATGGAACAGACACCAGCCTAGATTTGGAGTTTGATACGATAACCAATTTACAATCAATATTTAGTCAAACCTATTTCCGTCTTTTCGGGTTCAAACCTGTTTCAAAAAAGTTAGTTATAGAGTCCGTTTTCGTTGAAGCTGTTGGTGGAACCGACGTAGATTTAAAAAACAAGCTAGCTCTGCAAAAATCAACAAGTAAAAAGGCATCGATAGTAACTGAAAAAGTTTACGTCGACGGAGAGTGGAATGATTGTAAATTTTTTCCAATAGACAAATTAAATAAAAACTCAAAGATTGTGGGACCTGCAGTACTTGTGGGCTCCCAGACTTCAATTTTACTTAAGAGAGGCTGGGAAAGCACTCTTCAAGAAAGTGGTGCAATCAAACTCAAAAGAGTGAAGACTTTTCAACCAAAGAGACACACTGAGTCCGCACAAATTGAAGTATTTAATAATTTATTTATGTCAATTGCGGAACAAATGGGTTTTGTTTTAGAAAAGACAGCGCAGTCAATAACAATTAAAGAACGGCTAGATTTTTCCTGCGCAATTTTTGATAAGAATGGTGAGTTGGTCGCCAATGCTCCACATATGCCAGTTCATTTAGGGTCTATGGACTCCACAGTAAAGTCTATAATAAAAAATAATTCTACATTATCACCCGGTGATATTTTCGCCATCAATGCGCCTTACAATGGTGGAACCCATCTCCCAGACATTACTATAGTTAACCCTATTTGGAATGCAGAAAAATCTGAAATAA
The DNA here is from genome assembly GCA_902537215.1 of uncultured Alphaproteobacteria bacterium. Lineage (GTDB taxonomy): Bacteria > Pseudomonadota > Alphaproteobacteria > Rhodobacterales > Rhodobacteraceae > CACIJG01. The sequence goes on along the minus strand of CACBAM010000005.1, from coordinate 22,468 downwards.
TTTTTTATACGGCAGCTAGAGGGCATCATACTGACATAGGTGGACTTACTCCAGGGTCAATGCCCTGCAACAGTAAAGATATTAATGAAGAAGGTATTTATATTGATAACTGGAAAATTGTAGATAAAGGTATTTTTAGAGAAAAAGAAATTAAAGAAAAACTTTTATCTGGATCATATCCAGCTAGATCTCCTTTAACCAATATTGCTGATCTTAAAGCTCAAATTGCGGCATGCAAAAAAGGAGAAGCAGAATTACTAAATGCAGTTGATAAATATGGCCTTAAAACCGTTTTCAGGTTTCAGGAACTTGTTTGTGAAAATGCTGAAAACGCTGTTAGGGAGTCAATTAAGACAATAAAGAGTACTAAGGTTATATACCAGATGGATAACGATTTATCAGGTGCAGTAAGAAAAATTGAAATCAAACTAACACGAAATAAAGATAATAGTTCGATAGAAGTTGACTTTAATGGAACCACTATGCAACTGGAAAGTAACTATAATGCGCCCCTACCTGTAACTAGAGCAGCTGTATTATATGCATTTAGAATACTAACTGGGGGAAATATTCCAATGAACTCTGGAATCATGAAACCCATTAAGATAAAAATTCCGAAAGCAAGTATGTTATCCCCGGAGTATCCAGCTGCAGTAATAGCGGGTAATGTCGAGACTAGTCAGGCTGTCACATCTGCACTATTAATAGGTTTTGGCCTTCAAGCTGCCGCCCAGTCAACTATGAATAACATTACCTGGGGCAATAAAAATTTCCAATATTATGAAACAATTTGTGGTGGCACGGGTGCAGGGATAGACTTTTCTGGCAATTTTTACCAAGGCACCTCTGCTGTTCATAGCCATATGACTAATAGCCGATTAACTGATCCCGAGACTCTTGAGTTTAGGTATCCTGTTATATTAGAAGAATTTTCAATACGTGAAGGCTCTGGAGGCGTAGGGCAGTACCATGGGGGTGACGGTGTAGTGCGTAGAATCTCTTTTTTAGAACCAATGATAATTTCAGTTCTGTCTGGTCACAGGACCATCGGTCCACCAGGACTTTTAGGCGGAGGATCAGGTAAAGTGGGATCAACTAGTCTTGTGAGAAATAGTGGTAGTGTTGAGGTATTGAAGTATGCTGATCAGATAGAAGGGAAAAAAGGTGATATTTTAGTTGTGAAAACCCCTGGGGGTGGAGGTTTGGGCAAATCACCACAGTAGATTATGGAGTAGTCTTATATACATTAATAGTTCTTCTATTATAGCGTTGTTGTCTAGCCTTGATTATCCATGATGAGAGTTTAAATCTTGATTTACTACATACCAACTCCCATCGTTCTTCTAAAAAAGAACGCTTTTTTTTTGTAGACGAATCAATCGAAAAACTGGGCTTCATATACCATCTACTCTCAACACCTATTATTTCACTTTGAAAAGAAGAAACTAACAATATTGTCGGAAGAGTTGAATCTTTTTCTTTTCTTACATTTTTGAAAGATAGGATTATTCTTCGTAGACTGGAATATTGAATTGGTTTGTGTAGCTCGCATACTAAAAGCTCACTTACACCTGATTTTAAAAATTCTTCTATTACCCATGTAGACTCTTGGTTGGTCATTGTGTCTACCAATATGATTTTGTTTATATCCACCCAAGATGTAAGTCCGTCAGGATAAAGAGAAACAGTACATTCTTTTCTTCTTATCCACGTGATGTAACTTTTTATATTTCTTGCAGTAATGAGTGCAAAAATAAATCTTGATGGTCCTGTTATTTGATGTACACCACCTCTCTTGAGAAATAATCCTGGTAAGAACTCTAGGTATTCAATATCGGAAAAATTAAAGTGATCCATATAATAATATCTTAAAATTTTTGTTCTTGTTTTGTTCTAATATTGATTGTGTTTTTTGTAAAGGCAAGTGTTAACTGATAGACACTTTTACTCGGATATTGAATTTAAATATTCAATCAAGTTTGCTCGATCTTTATCCTTCTTAAGACCGGCAAAACTCATAGCGGTTCCAGGAGCGTACTCGGACGGCTTAGTAAGATATTTATTTAGTTCCTCTATATTCCAGACACCTTCTAAGCCTGCAAGCACTTTCGAATACTTAAACCCCTCTATTGAACCAATATCCCGGTTTATAACCTTATAAAGGTGAGGCCCTACTCCGTTCTCTCCATCCTCAAGCTTATGACACGACTTACACTTACCAAAAACTTTCTTACCCTTTTCTATATCCGCACTGGCAAGCAATGTAGCAAAATCAACAACCTCTTCACTGCTTTCTTCTTTTTCATCATCACTAACCTCGACCTCAAGATAGTAGGCCAATTTTTCTTCTCCGTAGTGATCATCGTGACTATGGTAAATTATTTCAGTACCCCAGTTCAATAATAAAAAAATGAGAAGGGCTCCGCAAAGTGCTCCACCTATTTTAGTCCACTCGAAGGTATCCATGTTTTTTGTTCCTAAATTCGAATATTATTATATGTTATATAAAAAATTGAAAAATATTCTACAACTGATTTTAGAAATGAGCGCGACAAAATGTGCATGTCAAAGAAATTATGAAAGAAAAAACTCTGAAAATATCATTTCAAGGAGCTCTAGGTTCATATTCACACCAAGCTTCAACTAAATTTTTCAAAGACCCTTTAGTTGTCCCTTGCGAGTCCTTTGAGGAAGCGATTGAAGCTGTGAGAAAAGGTAAAGTTGACAAAGCCATTCTACCTGTAGACAACTCAACTTATGGTAGGGTCGCTGATATTCATTCTCTTCTACCAGCTTCAAAGCTTTTTATAACAGCAGAGTATTTTTTGCCTGTCGATATTTGCATGTTAGGAACTAAGTCATCTAGCTTGAAAACCGTATCTTCAGCAACAAGTCACCCAGTTCTTCTAGGCCAATGTAAAAAATTCCTAAAAATGAATAAGATAAAAACAATCGCAGGCTATGATACCGCAGGGTCAGCTCGATTAATATCAGAAGAAAATAATAAGTTTAAAGGAGCATTAGCCTCAAAAATAGCTGCTAAGATTTATGGATTAAAGGTACTGCAAGCTAATGTTCAGGATAATAAAAACAACACTACTAGGTTTTTGGTGATGGAGAAAAAGCCTAAGATCCTAATAAAGCAACAGAAGAAAGTAATCACATCTATACTTTTCCAAGTAAGAAATATTCCAGCTGCTTTGTATAAAGCGATGGGAGGATTTGCTACCAATAATGTTAATATGATTAAGCTGGAGAGCTATATGTTGGGGGGCTCATTTGAGGCAACACAATTCTTTGCCGACATCCAAGGACATCCAAAAGATCGGTCTGTAAAGAGAGCCTTGGATGAACTCGATTATTTTACTAATAGGTTAGATGTAATAGGGGTTTATAAACAAAGTACCTTCAGAGATAAAAATTCTTAATTTAAGAGTATTCTACAACTTTAACTTTCAGCTTATCAATCGCCTTGTTCTCAATCTGGCGAACTCTTTCTCGACTTATTCCATGCTTCTCACTTAGCTGTTCAAGCGTCAAAGGAGGCTCTTTCAACCTTCTGTCTAAGATTATACTTTTTTCCCTATTATCTAAAACAGTCAGTGATTTCATTAGTATAGTTCGTCTTTCCCTAGTTTCATCGCTGTACACAAATTTTTCGACATGATCTTCATCTTGGTCAGCAAGCAGGGACTGCCACTCTTCTTCAGTCTCACCATCGCTTTTTATTGTAGCATTTAAAGATACATCACCACCAATCATTCTCCTATTCATGGCGACCACATCATTCTCAGAAACATTTAATTGCCTAGCAATCTCCTCAACATTTTCAGGTAGCAGATCACCATCTTCAAACGCTCCAATTTTATTTTTTAATTTCTTCAAGTTGAAAAAAAGCTTTTTCTGTGCGCTGGTTGTACCCATTTTAACCAGACTCCAACTTTTTAAAATATATTCCTGGATATTGGCCTTTATCCACCAGATCGCATATGTTGCCAACCTAAACCCCTTTTCTGGATCAAATCTCTTGACAGCTTGCATCAATCCAACATTTGCCTCGCTAACCACCTCTGAAATAGGCAATCCGTATCCCCTATATCCCATGGCAATTTTTGCTGCTAGTCGTAAATGTGAGGTTACGAGCTTGTGGGCTGATGATCTACACCCTCCTTCCACCCAAGCTTTTGCCAAACCATACTCTTCTTCCAAACTCAACATCGGAAATTTTTTTATTTCGTCTAAGTATTTGGATAATCCCGAGCCACTTACTATAAGAGATGTATTGCTATTTACCATTAGTACTGATTTTTCCTTTCAAGACGTTATATAGGTTAAATTTTCTGACTTTGCAAGTGCATCAAGCACTTTTTATACCAATTTATTTACATGCTCAGCTCGTTTTGTATTTGCCTAAATTTGATAAAAGATTTGAAAAATCATATGGCAAATTACCTTGAAAAAATAGAGTCTTACCGCTGTCCGGGTGAACAATAGATAACTCATGCGCATGAAGCATTTGCCTCGACCTTTTGCCCTCAAACAAAGGTAAAATGGTTTTCTTTACATCCAAATCTTCTTTTCTTCTCAATTTATATAGGTTGTCTCCAACGATTGGGCACTCGATAAGCTTAGCATGCACTCGAATTTGATGAGTTCTTCCGGTTTCAATCTCACAGGTTACCAGTGATAACTTTTGATTTTTACCCAGATCATATACAGTTTGGACAGTGAAACGTGATATAGCTAGCCTCCCATCATCAGTGCAAACCTCCATCATTTCTCTGTTAATTTTATTTCTTCTTATATTGGTTTTAACTTCCAGAATATTGTCTTCAAGCATATTTATGCCAGGCTTGCCGATAATCTTGCTAAGATTTTCAAGAGGATTTCCTATGCAAAGTGCTAGATAAACCTTTTTTACCTCACGACTTTTAAATTGCTTTATTAAAGAGTCAGCACTCAACTTTGTTTTTGCTACGATAATAAGGCCTGATGTATCTTTATCCAGCCTGTGGACTATCCCGGGCCTAAACCTATCATAAGTAATCGGAAGTGTATCTTGAAATTTATAAATTAAAAAATTAACAAGTGTACCACGTTGGGCTGATTTAACAGGGTGAACCACCATATTTGATGGCTTATTAAAGACTATTAGAGCGTCGTCCTCAAAAACAATTGGGACCTCCAAATCCTGCGGTATTAGAGTTTTTTGCAGGTGTTGGTCAAAATAGAGAATAACTTGCATTAAGTCATTTGTTTTAGTTTTCAAAGTCAAAGCATTTTGTTTCTGAGGGTCAAAAATCATTTTCTGCTTAATTAAATCTTGAATTTTCGTTCTTGATAAACTTAAATTAGGAGGACAATTTTCTAGGATTAGCTTGTCAAGCCTTCTCTCAGATTTTTTTGTCAAACTAATGATAAATTTTTCAATCATGATAAATGCGAGAAATTAAAAAGAGTTCAAAGTCTGATTTGCCCTTAGTATTCTTAAAGTGGCTGGTTGCGGTACTTTCGGTAGTAATGATTTTAGGTTTTTTATTTCTTATAACTATTCTAGGCATAAAGATATACAACTTCAATACTACACCGCAGAACCTTTCTGAGCCACCAAATCGAGAAATATTGATACCTAACGGGATTATTGAAACTATTAATATTGAAAACGAAACTTTAACTGTAGTTGTAAAAATAAGTACTGGCCATTTGGAGATAGTGATTATGGACTTGAAGGATGGAATATTGTTAAATCAATACTCTGTTAAACAAAAAAAAAGCCTATATAATCAGAGAAAGTAATTCACAAATATAAATCATATGTCTTTCTCTTCAACCTTCTTGGATAAAATTAAAACGAGTGTAAAAATTTCAGATATTGTATCTCGACATGTATATTGGGATCCAAAAAAAAGTAATTTATCTAAACAAGATTTTTGGGCGCCTTGTCCCTTTCATAAAGAAAAAACCGCTTCATTTCATGTGGATGACACCAAGGGATTTTACTATTGTTTTGGATGTCAAGCAAAGGGTAACGTATTCAGCTTCTTAAAGGAAATGGAAGGAATTTCATTTTTTGATGCGGTAAAAACACTAAGTGAAAAAGCAGGGATCCCTTTAGAAATTGATAATAATGTTAAAAGCTCAACCACGTCTTCCGAGGAAGAAAAACTGATCAACATAAATGAAGTAGCATGCAAATTTTTCACAAAGTACCTTTTCAGCACTAAGGGTTCGATAGCCTTAAATTATTTAAAAGATCGTGGATTATCGATTGATACCATAAAAGAATTTAAACTTGGGTCATCTCCCTCAAAGAGTGATGGTCTTATTAATTTCTTAAAATCAGAAGGATATAATGAGCAAGACATAGAAAATGCCGGATTGGCATATAAACCTGAAAACAAGCCATTAGTTGATAGATTTAGAAATAGAGTGATGTTTCCGATTTCCAATTTGAATGATAGGGTTGTAGCCTTTGGAGGGAGATCACTAAATACTACGTATGGTGCGAAATATTTAAATTCACCAGAGACAAAAATATTCAAAAAAGGTTCTCTTCTTTTCAATCTTAAAAGCGCTCAAAAAAGCTCTAAAAATGATCCTTTAGTCATAGTTGAAGGTTACATGGATGTTATTTCTTTAGCTAATAATTCGATAAATAATGCAGTTGCTCCGCTAGGAACTTCGTTGACAAAAGAACAGTTGCAATTGATTTGGAGAGTTTGCGAAGAACCAATTTTACTACTCGATGGAGATAATGCTGGAAAACTTGCAGCTACACGAGCGGTTGAATTAGCATTACCATTAATTTCTTACAATCAAACTTTACGAATAGCAAATTTACCCACGAATTATGATCCAGATGACCTTATAAAACAAAGAGGCAAAGATGCTCTCAAAGATATAATAGAAAATTCGCTAGCTCTTTCCCACTTCATTTTTATTAATGAGAAATCACAACGAAAATTGGACAGTCCCGAGCGCTTGAGAAAACTGCATATCGAACTTATGAATAAATTAAAAAAAATTGAAGATTTCGATTTAAAAAAAATGTTCCTATCTGAAATAAATGACAGAATAAGAAAACTGCAGTTTCAAAACAATACAAATATAAAGCAAAGACGGGGATTAAATAGTGCTGAAAACAAAATTAAACCTAGAACTCAGACGATATCTCGCATTCAGGCTGCTGAAAAAGAGATAAATAAGTTAGAAGCAGAAATTATGTTTTGCTTAATAAAAAACCCTAGATTTATAGAGGACTTCAAAGCGCAACTGACCGATATAGATTTTAGTGATGAATTTTTTCAGAAATCGTTCTGGCAAATCCGACACGAACAGCTTTCCAACTCTTCTAATATTTTTAATTTGATTTCTGATCAAGCGACTCAGAAAAACCCTCCATTAAAAAATCACTTGATATATAACGACCAAAATAAAGAAGAAATGTCTAGAAACCTTCTGTTGAATAGGATAAGCACACTAAATTTAGCAAAAAATCGGCTTGAAAGCTTGAAAGATCTTAAAATTAAGATAAAAACTCAGAGGTCTGATTCGCAAAATAATGGCGAATCATTTGAAATGATTCAGAGTGAGTACCTGAGAGCAAGGGGTGGCTCCGAGTTTGTTGAAGATTCGATTTTGAGAGAACGTAAGTTTGATAAAGAAAGCTTAGATGTTTTTAAAAAAGTGAGAGGAAGGCTTTCCAGAAAAAATAATGGATAGAAACCAATGAATAAACAAGACACGCAACACAATGAAGAACAAGAAAATGAGAAAGTTTTAGCTGATGGGCCTTCAAAAAAAAATTTAAAGAAAATAATTTCTGAGGCAAAACAAAAAGGCTACATAACACAGGATCAACTTGAAGAGTTGGTGATCAGTGAGAAGCTTTCTTCGGAACAGATTGAAGACCTGATGACAGATCTTTCTGGCATGGGAATAAATGTAACTGAGAATGAAGAGTCTGAGTACTCTGAAGAAGTCCACGAACAAACAAGTTCAAAAGAAATTGTAGCAGCTAACACAGATTCAGAAACTTTAGATAAAACAGATGATCCCGTAAGAATGTATTTAAGAGAAATGGGATCGGTCGAACTGCTTTCTCGTGAGGGTGAAATTGCTATTGCAAAGAGGATAGAGGCTGGAAGAAATCTTATGATTAATGGCTTGTGTGAGAGCCCTCTGACTTTCCAGGCTATAAGCATATGGAGAAACGAATTGCTTAATGAAGAAATAATGTTGAGGGATGTTATAGATCTTGAAACCACCTTCACAGAATTCGGAGACTCTAATGAGCTAGATGCAGAGATTAAAAAACTCGATATTGATGAAAGTGCCAGCACAGTAAAACCTATAAAGAATGAACAAGAAAATCAAAGTGTTTTGGCGCCAAATGAGACAAAAAATGATGAGGATGAGGAAGAAGAGGACGCAATAAACGTATCTTTAGCTGCAATGGAACATTCGTTAACACCACGTATTTTAAATATATTAGCAGATATAGATAATAAATACATCAAGTTAAAAGAACTTGAAAAGAAAAGAATGAAGGCAACTTTTGATACAAGTAAGAAGTTTTCCAGTAAAGACGAAAATAAATACCAAAATTTCAAAACATCAATAGCCTTACTTTTAAATTCGTTAAATTTTCATAACAATCGTATTGAAGCTCTTATCGACCAACTTTACGGAATTAATAAGGCTATTACTAATGTAGATAGCGCATTTGTAAAAATATCAGATAAAGCTAGAATTAATCGGAAAGAGTTTATCCAAGAATATAAGGGCTCTGAATTGGAAGAAGGATGGTTAGATAGAGTTTCTAAGCTTAAGTCCAGAGGTTGGGAAGTGTTAGGAAAAAATCACAGTGCTGAAGTTGAAGAGCTTAAAGCCGAGATGACAAAGATCGGTAAGATTATTAACGTAGATATCTCCGAATTTAGGAATATAGTTCGAAAGGTAAAAAAGGGAGAAAATGAAGCCAGAGGCGCAAAAAAAGAAATGGTTGAAGCAAATTTGCGATTAGTTATTTCAATTGCAAAAAAATATACCAATAGAGGACTGCAATTTCTTGACCTTATCCAGGAGGGTAACATTGGTCTGATGAAAGCTGTAGATAAATTTGAGTACCGAAGAGGTTATAAATTCTCTACTTATGCTACCTGGTGGATAAGGCAGGCTATTACCAGATCTATAGCAGATCAAGCTAGAACAATTAGAATACCCGTTCACATGATTGAGACCATTAATAAGCTTGTAAGAACCGGCAGGCAAATGCTTCATGAAATAGGTAGGGAACCAACCCCAGAAGAACTCTCGTCAAAATTACAGATGCCTTTAGACAAAGTTCGAAAAGTTATGAAAATTGCGAAGGAACCAATTAGCCTAGAAACACCAATTGGAGATGAGGAAGATAGTCAACTCGGTGACTTTATTGAGGACAAAAATGCTTTGTTGCCATTGGACAATGCTATTCAAGGTAATCTAAAAGAAACAACCACACGCGTATTAGCCAGTTTGACACCAAGAGAAGAGCGCGTGTTAAGAATGCGCTTCGGTATTGGCGTTAATACAGACCATACACTTGAAGAGGTTGGGCAACAATTCAGCGTTACAAGGGAAAGGATAAGACAAATTGAAGCTAAGGCACTTAGAAAACTGAAACATCCAAGCAGAAGTAGAAAACTAAGGTCCTTTTTAGACCAATGAAGAATATACCGATAACTAGTTGGAAATTATATCTACTGAAGATATCATTATAACAGTTTTAAGTAGATTAGAGGGAGTATAATTTGCGCTGCCCATTTTGTGGAGATCTAGACACACAAGTAAAAGATAGTAGACCTTCAGACGATCACATATCTATAAGGAGAAGAAGGCACTGTTCTAGTTGTGCCGGTCGCTTTACTACGTATGAGAGAGTACAACTAAGAGACCTATATGTACTCAAAAAGAAAAATCAAAGAGAGATATTTGATAGGGATAAACTTGAAAGATCCATTAGAATAGCACTTCAGAAAAGACCTATTCAATCTGAACGTATTGAGCAAATGATTACAGGTATTGTCAGGAGATTGGAAAGTATCGGTGACACTGATATAAAATCTGAGATTATCGGGAAAATAGTGATGGAAACACTTTCAAGGATTGATACTGTAGCCTATGTGAGATTTGCTAGTGTTTACAAAAATTTCCAAGAACTTGGAGATTTCGAGGATTTTATGTCAGACCTCAACCCGAGCAAACTTGAACCAAAGAAGACGGTTTAGATGATCGAAACAAACATCTCGAAAGATGACAAAAAATTTCTGAAATTAGCTCTCAACTTAGCTAGACGAAACGTGGGGCTTACTGGTAAAAACCCCTCAGTTGGCTGTGTAATCACCTTTAAAGATATTATAATCGGTCGAGGAAATACTCAACTTGGGGGAAGACCTCATGCAGAAATTATGGCCATAAAACAAGCCTCAGACCACCCTCTCCTTCGAGAAAAAAGAGAAATACAAGATATCAATGTCTACATCACTTTGGAGCCATGCGCACATGAAACTACTTCTCCATCATGTGCAAAAGCAATTGTAAATTTTGGAGCAAATCGTGTTATTTATTTGGCAACTGATCCCGATAGTAGAACTAACGGTAAAGGAAAGTCAATAATGGAGAAAGCAGGTATTGAGTGTATTGAAACTAGAATCTATGAAGGAGAGAATTCAGATGTTTTAAAGGGGTATTTGAAACAGAAAAGAACTGGTCTTCCATATATAACATTAAAGATAGGCTCTTCCATTAATGGTAAAATTGCCACAAAAAATGGAGAGAGTAAATGGATAACCAACTCACTATGCAGAAAGAGGGTCCAACTTCTCAGATCAGAGAACGATGGGATATTAATAGGTAAAAATAGCATATTTGTTGATAATCCGCGTCTAAATTTAAGAGATCAATATGAGTCAATCGAAAACAAGCCAATTTTTATATTAGATACGAATTTCGAAATATCTGGCTTAGGAAATCTCTCAATATTTGATAACTTAGAAAAAAACAAAGTGCACATCATAACTAGTAAGGACCTAAAGGATAAAGTCTCAAAAGACCATAAATTCTTCAAAGGATTAAGTATAGAGAAAGTTAATAAAGAGCAACGATTTTTAAATGTGCAAGAAATTTTAAAAATCGTTTCTAGGAAGGGAGTAAATCGTTTGTTGGTTGAGGGTGGTGCGAGGGTATGGACATCATTTCTTAAGATCGGGTTGTTTGACGAAATTGTAATTTTTACTGGGAATAAAGTTATAAATGATTCCGCCATTTCCTGTTTTAATGATTTTTTGCCTTTCAATGCAAGGTTGGGAGATTTTCCAAACTTGACTTTAACATCCTTACTGAGATGGAAAGATAATATCGAAGCAAGGTGGATAGCTAATTCTTAGAAAGGGTCTAATATGTTTACGGGAATTATTACTGACGTAGGCGAAATAGCCAAAATTGAAAAGATTAAAGATACAAGAGCTAAAATTTTCTGCACTTACAATATATCTGAAATAGACTTAGGTGCATCAATATGCTGTGATGGTGTTTGTCTAACGGTGACAGATTCTGGTATTTCGGAGAATAAAAATTGGTTTTCAGTAGACATATCCAGTGAGACTATCTTGAAAACAATTATTGGTGATAAAGATTTTGGATGGAAGCCCGGCAGAAAAGTAAATCTTGAAAGATCCCTTAAGCTTGGTGATGAGTTAGGGGGGCACATTGTGACTGGACATATAGATGGTACTGGATCAATTGAAAAAATTCTAGATGTTGAAGGAAGCACTCAGGTTACGTTCCAAACTAATAGAAACTTAGCAAAATTTATTGCAGAAAAGGGATCTATTACGTTGAACGGAACCTCTTTAACCGTAAATAAAGCAGATGCTTCTTCTTTTGATATTAATTTTATTCCCCATACGAAAGATAATACGACTTGGCAAAAAATGCGAATTGGAGAAAAAGTTAATATTGAAATAGATATTCTAGCAAGATATGTAGATCGGATATTGGGTTCAGGAAAATAAAAAAAATGAAAGAACAAGGTGTTGAAATATCTTCCACGCAATCAATAATTGATGATGCTAGAAACGGAAAAATGTTTATTTTAGTCGATCATGAAGAAAGAGAGAATGAGGGAGATCTTGTAATACCAGGACAAATGGCAACACCAAATGCAGTGAATTTTATGGCTACATACGGCAGAGGATTAATTTGCCTAGCACTTTCCTCTGAACAAATAGACAAGTTGAAATTGCCTTTGATGGCCGCAACTAACTCCTCTCGACACGAAACAGCTTTTACTGTGTCTATTGAGGCAAGAGAGGGCGTCACAACAGGTATATCAGCTCATGACCGTGCAAAAACAATATCAGTAGCAATAAATCCACAAGTTAGAACAGAGGAAATAGCTACACCTGGGCATGTCTTTCCTTTAAGGGCAAAGAATGGTGGCGTGCTAATAAGAGCAGGTCATACCGAAGCTGCTGTAGATATATCTAGGCTTGCAGGATTAAACCCTTCCGGAGTTATATGTGAGATTATGAATGATGATGGGAGCATGGCAAGGCTAAAAGATTTAAAGAAATTCGCATTTATACATAACCTTAAAATTGGAACGATTTCAGATCTTATTGCTTACAGAAGAAAGCATGACAATCTAATAAAAGAGGTTGAAAGCTCAGTTTTAAGCTCAAGCATAGGCGGCAAGTGGAAAGTGATTAAGTTTAAAGATGAAATAGAAAATTTGGAGCATATAGTCCTAAAGCTAGGAAAGATAAATACTACAAAACCAGCAATGGTTAGAATGCATAAATTAAATATTTATAAAGATTTGCTGGGTTTGGTTCCTAGCAGATACAATGAGATAGGTAGAGCAATGCAAAAAATAATCGGAAATGAAAATGGTATATTAGTGCTTCTAAATTCAGGTGATAGTAATAGTGAAAAACCTAGCTCAGATACACTTAAAGAGTATGGAATTGGTGCACAAATTTTATCTTTGCTAGGTGTCAAAAGAATAAAACTGCTTTCTAATTCAAAACTCCCAAGAGTAGTTGGATTAGAAGGCTATGGCTTGCAAATTGATGCAACGGAGGGCTTCTAAGTGAGGACAGAGAATTCAGGAAGGTACAACATAGCAGAGTTTAAGAAGACACTAAAAATTTGTCTTGTTTCAGCGCCTTATTATAAAGATATCACGGACAATCTTGTTTGTGGGGCTCTTGATATACTTAAAAAAATAAAGGCCGATACTGAGATAGTTGAAGTATCAGGTGCGCTGGAGATACCTACTGCCATAAAGTTAATGAAAAATGAGTTTGATGGCTTTATTGCAATCGGTTGTGTTATTAGAGGCGAGACAACACACTACGAAATTGTGAGTACTGAAAGCTCCAGAGCGCTAGTTAATCTTGGTCTTGAAAAAATATGCATAGGTAATGCTATCTTGACCGTAGAAAATAAAACGCAGGCTGAAAAAAGAGCAGACCCTAAAATCTTTGATAAAGGTGGGGAGGCTTGCATTGCTTTGTTACGTATCATTAAAATAAAAGAAAGACACCATTAAAACCGTGACCCCTTGCAAATCCTATGATTACAAAAAAAACACAATCTCACGACTTTTTGCTATTCAAGCCCTATTTCAAATGGAGGCCAACGGCAAAAGTTATAGTACCATAAAAAAAGAACTTAAAGAGACATTTTATACGGAACAAATACAAGGCGTGGAAATATCGTCGCCTAATTATCTGTTATCACAAAGAATAATTGAGCAAGCTGCTAAAAATCAAATAAAAATAGATACTAAAATAAATAGAGCTTTTAACAATCTGTGGAATATAAAAACGATTGACACTACGTTAAGAGCGATCCTAAGAGCCGCATGTGCCGAGTTTCTTAATAAAAAAACCCCAAAGAAAGTAATTATGTCTGAGTATGTTTCCATAACGGGAACTTTTTATCCAGATGGTAAGGAACAAAAATTTGTAAATGGATTGCTTGATAAGATTATAGAAGATCTTCAAACTTAGTCATTTTTTTCTTTAATAATTTTTTAGGTAGCGTTTTCCCAACCAGGCCTCTTTTACCTGTCCAGAACCTAACATCCTCATATTTTGCAAATAATTTTTTTAATATGACGTTATCTTTTTGATTTTGTGAGAAAATCATAGCATCTAAAAGAGTTTCTCCCTTGTAACGCTGCAAACGAACGCCTTTTCCCTTTTTTAAATTTGGTAACTCTTTAGCTGAGAAAATCAGCATTTTAAAAGATGAACTTAAAACCATAACGCTATCACCGATAATTTCTTTCAACCCAATTACTTCATCGCCTTCACTGAGTTCAAATATTTGTTTCCCAGTTTTTGTAGAAGCTTGTAGAGAGGAAAAATCAACCAAGAACCCAAGACCCTTTTTTGAGAATATTAAACCCTTATTTCCATGATGAAAAGGAATGATACTCACTATAGAGGTGACATTCCCTGTCCCAATTATTAAATTCAGGGGCTCTCCGTAGCCTTTGTCTTTTTTTAGTTGATCAAGAGACAAACTAAACGACCTTCCTTCTGAAGTTATAAACAATAATTGCTGGCTTCTGGATAATTGAGCGGAAAATTTAACTCCGTCACCATCTCGGAATTTAAATGAATTATTATCCAGGCTGTGCCCCTTGTAAGACCTTATCCAACCGTTTTCGGATAAGACCACTGTAACTGGATAGTCATCGACTGTAACATCCTGAAAAGATGCACGAGAACCCTCCTCCTCTGGTTCCAACAATGTCTGCCTCTCACATAGCTCATAACCAGCAAATTTCTTCTTAAGTAGCGTCAATTGATCTTTAACATTTTTCCATTGAAGCCTTTGATCCTCAAGCAAATCCTCTAAAGTCTGCCGCTCTTTCATTAATTCCTGTTGTTCTTTTGAAAGGAGCTCTTCGTCTAGCCTTCTCAATGCTCTTAATCTTAGGTTCAAAATGGATTCCACCTGCAACTCACTAAGACCAAATTCTTCAATTATCGCAGTTTTCGGATCATCCTCCTCTCTAATAATATTTATTAAGCGATCGAGATTTATGTATGCCTGTAGCAAGCCCTCGATAATTTCTAAACGCTTATCGATGTTCTCTAATCGGTGAGTGGATTTTCGTATCAATATTTCTCTTCGATGATCTAAAAAAGTCTGAAGTAATTCTTTGAGATTACTAACTTTTGGGGAAATACCATCAATCAGAACGTTAAGGTTTACAGCGACCTTCGTTTCTAAATCAGTGAATTGATAAAGCGAAGTTAAGAGATTTTCTTTTCCCACATTTCGTGATCTTGGCTCAATAACAATTCTTATCTCTTCTGCACTCTCATCTCTCACATTCTGCACTAAAGATAATTTTTTTCCAGAAATTAAATCAGCAATCTTTTCTATAAGTCTTCCCTTTTGAACTTGATAAGGTATTTCATCAATAACTAGCTGCCAGTTACCGTGCTTAAGGTCTTCTATGTGATGTTTGGCGCGTAATCTGAAGCTTCCCTTGCCATCTGTGTATACTTTAATGATATCTTCTCTATTATCTAAAATAATACCCCCCGTAGGGAAGTCAGGACCTTCCACAATGTCCGATAATTGTTGGATAGTCGAATTAGGTTTATCAACTAGTAGTATGCTTGCTTTTAGCAACTCTAGTAGATTATGGGGTGGTATGCTGGTAGCCATTCCAACAGCGATTCCTGAGGCTCCATTTGCCAGGAGATGAGGAAAGTTTGCTGGAAGCACACTCGGTTCATCATCGGAGCTGTCATATGTTTCCTTGAAATCTACAGAATTCTCATTAAGACCTTCAAGAAGCTCAATTGAGTATTTTGATAGCCTAGCCTCAGTATATCTTTGAGCTGCAGGGTTATCTCCATCGACGTTTCCAAAATTACCCTGACCTTCAATAAGAGGATATCTAACACTGAAATCTTGAGCAAATCTTGCTAATGCATCGTATATAGCCTTATCTCCGTGCGGATGGTAGTTACCCATAACCTCCCCTACTATTTTCGAACACTTTCTAAAATTTGATTGAGGATATAATCTGAGTTGATTCATTGCGTAAAGAATTCTTCGATGCACCGGTTTAAGACCATCTCTTGCGTCGGGGAGGGCTCTATCCATGATTGTAGATACTGCGTACAAAAGATATCTTGTCTCCAATGCCGTTGTAATATCTTGTTTTTGATCCATTTGTTGAGTATTCATGTAACTTGATTAGTAATATTTCGATTTTGAGCTAAAATACTTGGAATAATAATTAAACTCAATATTAGAAATACTCAAATACTAAACTATATGTTTAATCAACCTGCAGGGGGCTAGGAGGATATTAAATGATATTAGAAAATGCCCACGTAATTATAATAGTGGCTTGTCTCCTGGTAGTCATAGTTCTCATGATTGGCCTTGGTGGGTTTGCTTTTGGTGGAGAATTTAACAGAAAATACGCTAATAAAATTATGCGTTTAAGAATACTTCTACAAGCTATCGCAATATTATTAATTATTTTTTTCGTTTATTTTTCCAGAGGTGGGTAGTTTGATAAAATTAAATAAAATATATACAAAAACAGGTGATACTGGAGACACAGCACTTGGTGACGGGCAAAGGGTGCTTAAAGATAGTCTTAGAGTAAATGCTTATGGGAACGTTGATGAACTTAACGCTAGTATCGGGGTCGTTACATTGTATGCAACACCAGATTTAAAAAGAAAGCTAAAAAGTATTCAAAATGATCTATTTGATCTTGGTGCCGATTTATGTGTGCCAATTTCCGAAAACAATAATGGTAGGTTAAGAGTATCTACTAGCCAAATAGAGACACTAGAAGCCGAGATAGATGGTATGAACAATATGCTTCATCCCCTAAATAGCTTTATTTTGCCAGGAGGATGTAAGTCTGCCACTTTCTTACATTTGGCCAGAACTATTTGTCGTCGTGCAGAAAGGAGTGTAGTAAGTTTAAGATCGAAAGAAGAGATTAATGACAATACACTTATCTACTTAAACAGACTGTCAGATTGGCTTTTTGTTGCTTCAAGAGTTGAAAACCAGGAGAATTCAACTGAGGTGCTTTGGTCGCCTGGAAAAAACAAATAAAACGTCTTGTATGAATTGTTTAACTAGTGCATATTTTGAATTTAAAATGAAATAAAGAGATATCCATAGATGAAAATTTTAGTTCCTGTAAAAAGAGTCCTAGACTACAACGTTAAAGCTAGAGTTAAGGCAGACGGAAGTGGTATCGACTTAGCGAATGTTAAAATGTCAATGAATCCATTCGATGAGATAGCACTAGAGGAAGCAATTAGAATTAAAGAAAAGGGAAATGCAGAGGAAATAATAGCGGTTTCTATAGGCGTCCAGCAAAACCAAGAGACATTAAGGACTGCATTAGCTATGGGTGCTGATCGAGCCATTTTGGTTGTTGCAACAGATGATGTTCACAACGACATTGAACCACTCACAGTAGCAAATATTCTTGCTGCTATTACACTCAAAGAAGGCCCATCTCTAATTTTATGTGGCAAACAGGCCATAGATAACGATTTTAATGCAACCGCTCAAATGCTATCAGCAAAACTTAAGTGGTCTCAAGCTACTTTTGCTTCAGAAATAGACGTTAAGGATGATATCATAAGGGTAACAAGAGAAGTTGATGGCGGACTTCAGACCATAGACGCGAAAATACCAGCAGTCGTATCAGTTGATCTCAGATTAAATGAGCCTAGATACGCTAGCCTGCCAAATATTATGAAGGCAAAAAGAAAACCGCTAGAAGAAATCAATCCAGCCGATTTAGGAGTTGAGATAACGCAAAGGCTTAAAGTTATTGAAACAAAAGAGCCAGATAGTAGAGAAGCAGGGTTGATCTTAGAAAACATAGATCAGCTAGTTGAAAAAATTCAAGAAAACGTCGGAGGATAGATTTATGAAAATATTGGTTTTGGCAGAAATTAATAACGGTGAGCTCGCAGAGGATCAAACCAGCAAAACTGTATCAGCAGCAGCTACTTTAGGTAAAGTTGATGTTTTGTGTGCTTCTAACCAGTGCTCCGATGCATCAACAAATATAGCAAAAATGGAGAACGTAGAAAATGTACTAGTATTAGAAAATGAGCTTTTTGCTCAGAGCCTTGCCGAGAGCTATAGCGAGACCTTGATTGATACAATAAACTCATATTCTCATGTATTTGCGCCTTCAAGTTCCTTCGGGAAAAACGTTCTTCCGAGGATTGGTGGAATGTTGGATGTAATGGTCATATCAGATGTATCTAAAGTTATTTCGGAGGATACTTTTGAACGCCCAGTTTATGCGGGTAATGCAATACAGACCGTGCAGTCCATTGATAAATTGAAATTGATATCCGTCAGAACCAGCAATTATGACGCTGTACCCTCAACAGGTAGTGCAAATATAAAAAAAATAGACTGTAAAGGCAATAATCCGCTTACTACTTTCATAGAAAATAAAATGCAAACAACTGATAGGCCTGAACTAACTTCAGCAAAAGTGGTTGTGTCTGGAGGAAGAGGTGTTGGAAGCAAAGAAAATTTTGAAATAATTGAGGGTCTTGCCGACAAACTGGGAGCAGCCGTGGGTGCTAGCAGAGCAGCAGTGGACTCTGGTTTTGCTCCTAATGATTGGCAAGTTGGACAAACTGGTAAAGTAGTTGCACCCGATTTATATGTCGCAGTTGGAATATCTGGTGCGATCCAGCACTTGGCAGGAATGAAAGACAGTAAAGTAATTGTAGCTATAAACAAAGATGAGGAGGCTCCAATATTTCAGGTTGCTGATTTTGGACTAGTTGATGATCTGTTTAAAGCCGTACCAGAAATAGAAAAGAAAGTCTAATTAGAGAAGCATAATATTCAAACAGTGATTATAAAGAAAATCACTTTTGCAAAATTGTGTGTAAAATCTTCACGTCACAATCCTTGTATAATAGGTAATTATACAAATGCTCAGCAACAAACACAGATCTGTGTTGACCTCCAGTACAACCAAGGCCTATCGAAAGGTAAGATTTACCCTCCCTTTCGAAGGCGGGTATCACTATGGATATCATCTGAAATAAATTTTTTTTAAAGCTTATCCAACTCTTATCTTTATTTAGATAGTGTTTGACTGCCTCATCAGTTCCGTTGAGATCTTTTAAATCCTCCACCCAATTTGGATTCTTTAAAAACCTGCAGTCAAAAATCATGTCTATTTCTGTGGGATACCCTATACTATAAGAAAAAGACTGTACCATGATTTGTATATTTCTGTTATTTGCTGCCGAAAAAATAGACTTCAATTTCAATCTTAGCTCATTGGGACTAGTATGACTGGTGTCTAAAACAAAGTCTGCTTTTTCCCTTAGAGGAGCAATTAATTTGAGCTCTTTCTTAATTGATAGTTCAAGATTATTTTCGCCAGCAACGGGGTGAGGTCTTCTAGATAAACTAAATCTTTTTATTAAAATCTCTAAACTACACTCTAAAAATAAGATAACTACCCGAGATTTTGATAATGTCTTCCAGTTGTTAATCTCTCTCATTAATTTTTGAAGAGAAAAACTCTTCGACCTTAAGTCCAAACCTATAGCTAATGGCTTGTCTTCTAAGTTTGTAGAAGCTACCTGAGGTATCAAATGAACAGGCACATTGTCCAGCGTATCAAACCCTTGATCGTCTAGTATATGGATAACAGTGGTCCTTCCAGCACCAGACTGTCCTATAACTAAAATTAATTCATTCTTGTTCACCAGTAATCACCTTCCATTTGATTTTTATTTTACACTAAAGGACATTTTAGAAAAAATTAAACAACGGTACCTAAGAGATGTGTTTTTAATTGTTTTTTTACTTTTTTTGTGATTTACAAAATAATGTAACAATAGATATCAGTCAAACGGGAGCGGATCTTTGTGATGCTATCGGACATAACGGGAGTATCGTAAATTAGTAACGTGTACAAAAACCTAAATGAAATTGAACTGGTCGAAGAAGCCATTAAGAATAGCGAAGGCAAGCTAGGGAAGGGCGGTTGTTTAATCGTGTTTACCGGTGAAAAGACCGGGAGATCTCCTAAAGATAAACATGTGGTAAGAGAAAAAGACACAGAAGAGAAGATTTGGTGGGAAAATAACCGACCAATGACAGCTGAACATTTTAACATACTTCATGAGGATATGTTAGAACATCAAAAAGGAAAAAGGTGTTACTCACAAGATTTACAAGCCTCAATCAACACCAATGAGTTTTTCAATATAGAGGTTACGACAGAATTAGCTTGGCATAGTTTATTTATAAGACATTTACTGAAAGTTCCATCGAAGGAGTCGCTTAATAATTTTAAGCCCGACTTCAAAATTTTAAATTGTCCTTCGTTTTTTTCTAATCCTGATCGGCATGGTTGTGTATCAAAGACAACCATTGCTATAAGTTTTGAAAAAAAGCTCGTTTTGATTTGTGGCACTGGGTACGCAGGCGAGAACAAGAAGTCCGTTTTTACACTTCTAAACTTTTT
The DNA here is from genome assembly GCA_902537215.1 of uncultured Alphaproteobacteria bacterium. Classification (GTDB taxonomy): domain Bacteria; phylum Pseudomonadota; class Alphaproteobacteria; order Rhodobacterales; family Rhodobacteraceae; genus CACIJG01. The sequence goes on along the minus strand of CACBAM010000005.1, from coordinate 1,893 downwards.
ACTTCCTGAAAGGTCTACAATGCCAATGCACTGCTCTGCAAACCACTCTATTTCAAACGAGAATGACGTAGCATTGTTCTTTGGTTTGTCGGGAACAGGTAAGACAACCCTTTCGGCAGACCCAGACAGAGTTTTAATTGGTGATGATGAACATGGTTGGAGTGATACCGGAGTATTCAATATTGAGGGCGGTTGTTATGCAAAAACAATTAACTTAAGTTATGAGGACGAGCCACAAATTTTTTCAACCACTGAAAAATTTTCTACAGTAATTGAAAACATGAATTATGATCCAAGAGATCGATCACTTAAATTTTCAGACCCTTCTATTACAGAAAACATGAGATGCGCCTACCCGATTTCTTACATTAAGAATTCGTCAAAATCGGGATATGGTGGGCCTCCTAAAAATATAATTTTGTTAACATGCGATGCTTTCGGCATATTACCACCTGTTGCTAAACTTACTGCAGCCGAGGCAGTTTTCTATTTCCTCTCCGGTTTCACATCAAAGGTTGCTGGAACTGAAGAGGGGATCAAGGAACCTGTTCCCACTTTTTCAACTTGTTTTGGAGCGCCATTCATGCCTCAAAAACCGGAAGTATACGGAAAACTTTTATGGAGCAAGATCCATACCGAAGAACCCGTCTGTTGGTTGCTCAATACGGGATGGAGCGGTGGCAGCTATGGAGAAGGCAAAAGAATATCAATAGACTTAACTCGAAGGATTCTAAAGTTTATTTTAAGCAACAAAAAAAACGTACAGACGCGGAAAGACCAGTTTTTTAATTTTTGTGTCCCAATTGAAGTAGATGGTGTTCCTAAAAACTTACTCAACCCCAGGGAGAATTGGGCAAATGCGAGTGATTATGATAGGTCAGCGACTGAATTGAAATCAATGTTTGTGAATAACTTTCAACAGTTTTCTTCAATTAATGAAAAGATAGATAGCGTTTACAATCGCTTAAAACATGACTAAATTATGGACTTAATTGGAGTAGACGGTACCTCTTCTGGCTGGATTGCATCAATAGGAAACTCAAGAGACAAGCGTTTATCTAGTATAAAATTTTCTGAAGACCTCAATAAACTTTTGTCAAACTACTCTGACAGTATAGTAGTGGTAGATATGCCACTAGAATTAAATAAAAAAAATTACTTAAGAACATGTGACGTTTTGGCAAAGAAATATCTTGGTAAAGCATTCCAATCCTCGATCTTTATTCCGCCGTTAAAGAGAGTTCTTAAATGCGATACTTATCAAGAAGCGAATGAGCTTAGCAAGAAAATAACGGGAAAAGGTTTGTCAAAGCAATCGTGGAACTTAAAAAGTAAAATTAGCGAGGTACAAAAAATTTCTAAGTTATCAAATAAAGTTTATGAGGGACATCCCGAGTGCAGTTTCAAAATGCTAAAAAAAGAACCGCTTAAGGCAAAAAAAAAATCAGTATCAGGAATTTTTGAAAGATTAGATCTCTTAAAAAAAGTAGGTTTAGATCCTTTATCAGCGAACTTGAAGTTAGAAAATAATTCCTCAATAAAAATAGATGATGTTTTGGACTCTATGGTTCTATTTGCAACAGCGTTAAGGATAGTTGAGGGAAATTACTTATGTCTAGAAAAAATAGAAATTACAGATAGTGATAATAATGGCAAAATTTTTATTTAAATTTAATTTGAAATTATGGCTAAAACTATCATATAACATTATGTGTCTAAGGAGTAAATACGGTGAATATAACTACGCCCGTTGGCGATAATATGAAGAACTTTGTGCTTGATGATGAAGAGATTATCAAAAAATCACTAGTGGTCGCAAAAAAATTGGATGTTTACCTAGACGATTTAAAGGCTGTAGTCAAAAATAACTTTAGTACCTCCAAGGAAGACAAC
>CACBAM010000004.1 GCA_902537215.1 uncultured Alphaproteobacteria bacterium | reverse complement strand
TATTTTCAATTCTCAAATTATTCTGAAAAGAGAGATTCTTTGTGGAAATAAGTAATTTTTAAGTTTTGTAAAAACTAAAATCATAGTTAAAAAAGAAAAACAAATGGGTTTGACTAAATTTTCTTGATAGTGTAGCACTTCCGGTATCATGCGTCGACGGATTGGCTAATTAGGAAATTAGATTACGACTGGAGTATTTTTGCATTTATATTTTTGACAGGGTCATCAACCAATGATTAAATAACAAGACCGCTAGATATGATGAAGAAAAAGAAAATCCAAGAAATTGGTAAATTTGTTATAGAAACGGAGGCATCAGCGCTCTCGAAGCTAGCCAGCGATTTGCCAACGGATTTTGCAGCGGCTATTGATGCTATTCTCAAAACCAAGGGTAGAGTTGTTGTATCGGGTGTTGGAAAATCTGGGCATGTTGGTAGAAAAATTGCAGCAACTTTGGCCAGTACAGGCACACCAGCAAACTTCGTGCATGCCACAGAAGCGAGTCATGGAGATCTAGGAATGATCACTCCAAACGACTTCTGCTTGCTTATCTCGAATTCTGGAGAAACGTCCGAACTCTATGACATTTTAGCCCACACCCGAAGGTTCGGTATTCTTACGGCAGTTATTTCTTCTTCTAAAAATAGTACTTTAATACAAGCTGCTGACTTTAAGTTGCTCCTCACTGATGCCCCCGAAGCCTGTACCATTGGTATGGCACCCACAACATCAACAATGTTAACGATGGCTTTAGGAGATGCATTGGCTGTCGCGCTAATGGAGCAGCGAGATTTCAAGCCAGAAGATTTTAAGGTTCTGCATCCCGGAGGCAATCTTGGTTTGCAGATGTTAACGGTGTCACAACTGATGAGGAATAAAAGTGAAATGGCAATTGTCAAGGACGACCTGACTATGAGTAGCGTTGTTTCCTGTATGACTCAATCTGGATTTGGCGTTGCAATTTTAGTGGATGAAAACGGTACACTATCGGGAATAATAACGGATGGAGATCTAAGAAGAAACATTGATAATATTCTTACTTTTTCTCCTAGAGAAATAGCCACGTTAAATCCTACATCGGTAAAGCCAAATGATTTAGTGAGTGTTGCTTTAGAAAAAATGGAAAAATCTAAAGTTTATGCCATTGTTGTAATTGAAAACGATAAGCCTATTGGACTACTGCGCATGCACGATGTTTTACGCTCAGGTATTAAATGAAAACAGTCATCATTATTCCAGCGCGCTACTCTTCTGTAAGGTTTCCTGGTAAACCTCTTGTGAAGCTTTCTACTGGACGAGGGCTCAAAAAATCACTAATTCAGTTGTCTTGGGAGGCCGCTTCTAGAGTTAAAAACGTGGAGCACATTGTTGTGGCAACAGATGACGAAAGAATTCGAACTGAAGCGGAGTCTTTTGGTGCTAAAGTTGTGATGACCTCAGAGAAATGCAGAAATGGAACAGAGCGATGTGCAGAAGCGTTAAAAAACATAAATTTAAATGCTGATCTAATTGTGAACTTACAGGGAGATGCTCCGTTAACTCCGGAATGGTTTGTCGAAGATTTGATCGAAGCTTTAAAAAAAAACCCAGATACTCAAATGGCCACACCCGTTTTGAGATTAGATAAAGATTCTTTGAATTCGTTCAGGCTTGATAGAAAATCTGGTCGAGTGGGGGGCACTACCGTAGTATTTGATGGTAACAACAACGCTTTATATTTTTCAAAAGAGATAATTCCATTTTTCGATGAAAAACGCTCAATGCAAACTGAATCTTGCCCGATATTTCATCATGTAGGCGTGTATGCCTATCGGCCTGAAATCCTTTCAAAGTACTACACATGGAAAGAAAGTAATCTTGAATCACTGGAGGGGTTAGAACAATTAAGATTTCTCGAAAATAGATGTGCTATAAAATGTGTTTTAGTTGATAGTAAAGGTAGAACTTTTTGGGAACTAAACAACCCCGAAGATGTTATGAAAATTGAAAAAGCAATACGCAAGATATAAATCAAATAGGAAGAAAAATGAAAACACTTAAAATATTTATTGGTTACGATCCTAAGGAGGCCGTCGCATTTCATGTACTTAGTCATTCTTTGCTAGAAAGAAGTTCTAAACCTATTTCAATCGTGCCAATTAATTTACGAAATTTGAAAAACCTATATTCTAGGCAGCATGATCAGCGTCAATCAAACGAATTTTCTTTTTCTAGATTTCTAGTGCCTTATCTATGCAACTACGAAGGGTTTGGCGTCTATATGGATTGTGACATGCTAGCCTTAGGAGACATTAGTACGGTGTTAAATGATATAGATGAGAACCATGCAGTGTCTGTGGTTAAGCATGATTATGAGTCGAAGGTTAAGGTGAAATATCTTGGAAATAAACAATATAGTTATCCGCGAAAAAATTGGTCCTCTTTTATAGTTTGGAATTGTGCCCATCCATCGAATAATGGAGTAAATCCTGACTTCATTGGGGACGCCGATGCAGCAACGCTGCATAGATTTCTTTGGTTGAAAGACGAAGAAATAGGAGAGCTTTCTATAAAGTGGAATTGGTTAGTAGGCGAATATGATAACCCTACGGATGATATAAAGGTTCTGCACTGGACTTTAGGTGGACCGTACTTTGACGATTATTCAAATACTGAGTTTTCAGATGAATGGAGAAAAGAATTTGAATCTATGACATTTTGCAAACAGCTCTAAGGATGCTTAAGGTATTTGATTTACCGATTTAATATTCGTTGTGAAAACCATGACTCATTATTGCAGTTCTACTGCTTTGGTGATAGCAATGGATTGATTTTATAAAAAGGGAAAACTGACCTATTGGTTTTCATTGTATTGCATGAAATAGCGATAGAAGTACCCGTCACACAATGAGAGATGCAAAAGCGGGAGATTTAATTTCGATTGCTTGTTGCAAAAATTGCGGATTGGTTCAGCTTAAAGAAGTGCCAAATGAACTGGATCTTTTTGAATTTTATAAGTCGAAGTACAGGATTGAATACAAAAAGCATGACAGACCTAGTCCGAAACATGTTTACAGAGCAGGAGCAAGGGGGGATATCTAGGCTTAAAAAAATTGCTCTTTTTATAAGAGAAAATATTAAATTACTAGACATTGGATCTGGTCGAGGAGAGTTCACTGATCTTGCTTCTAAGATTACTAGGCCTGAGGATTTATTTGAAGTTTTATCTGAAAAAAATTATGCTCCAATCTCTAAGTGTTTAACGAAACTAAAAACTAAGCTAGATAATGATATAAACATTTTTGTCAAAGACTTAATGTTTTTAATAAATAACTAACTTGAGTAGCTAAATTTTGTGTGAATAGATTAATCAAGTGCTGATCGAATTGATAATTATAATATGAAAAAGAAAGAATTAGAAAGATACCGCAATTTTACTGAAATAACGAAGATTAGGTGCCTTATATTTGACTTTGATGGAACCCTAGCTGAAACCGAAGAAGCCCATAGAAAGGCATTTAATAGAGCATTTCAGTCAAATAAACTGGGCTGGAATTGGGACCAACACATTTACAAAAGATTACTTCAAGTAGCAGGAGGCAAAGAAAGAATTGAATTTTATAATAGAAGTTTTTCATCCAACTCAAAACAAATAAGTAGTAAAGATATTGAAGAAATACATCTTCAAAAAACTAAATTTTATATGCAATCAGTATCTCAAGGTTTTGTACAATTGAGACCGGGAATAAGGGAATTTTTAGAAGAAGCAAGATACAATAAAAAGAAACTAGCTATTTCCACGTCGACCAGTCGTGATAACGTAACTTTGTTACTTAAGTCTTGTTTGAATGAAAATCCCGAAGATGTTTTTTCTTTTATATCAACGGGGGATTTAGTTAAAAAAAAGAAGCCCAGTCCGGATTTATATGAATTGGTATTAGAAGAAATGAATTTGAAGCCAGAGGAGTGTCTAGCATTTGAAGATAGTAGGATAGGTCTTGTTTCTGCAAAGAGAGCTAATATCAATACTGTGATTAACCCGAGTCATTACAGCGTGGGAGATAATTTCGACGAGGCAGATTATCTTCTAACAAGTTTTTTATTGGAACAATTTCCAAAGAGTTTGCGGAAAAGACTGGCACTTTAGATTATCAATCTAATTATTATCAAAATCTCATGAGATATAAAAATTGATAGAAATACCATACTAGAAATCACTATTGTATTTATCAGACGCCAGCCTCTTTGGTTATTAATAAAATTCGCAAAGTAAGATGATGCATATCCAAGAGAAAAAAAATAAATAAAAGATGCAGTAGATGCGCCAATTACGAAGAAAATTTTTTCATCTAACATTAACTCTCTTGAAAAACCGCCAATTATAAAAATGGTATCCGAATAAACGTGTGGGTTAAGATAAGTAAATGCCAATGTTTTAAGAACGACTTTTCCAACATATTCGTCACTATATGCCTTATTAAATGAATATAAATGGGAAGAGTAATTAAGTTTATTCCAAATAAAATTTAAGATAAAAGTAATTAGTAACAAATTAAGTGTTAGGTCCACCAATGGATTTGACTTCGAAAAATAATAAAAAGCGGCCGTTCCAATGGTTATAAATATAAAATCAGATACAGAACAAATTAAGCAAACTAAAAATATATGATTTCTTTTTAGCCCTTGCTCAATCACAAAGATATTTTGGGGTCCTACTGCCAAAATCAAACTCATCCCCAAATAAAATCCGAAAACAAAGTTCTCCATCAAAGAAAAACGTTAGTTAAACGAGGCTGAAATGACGAGGAGCGAAAAAATCTCTACAAAAACTACACATAGACCTAATATATCGCCGCTTAACCCCTTGTTGAACGGAATAATGAACCTTGTAAAAAGGTAAACAACTCCGTAACCAAACATAATCGTAAAAATAATTGCAGGCAATCCAGCAGGTATAATCCAAAGCATACAAAAAATCCCACACAGTAAAATCGTCTTGTCATTAACTTTTTTAAGATGTTTTGTTAGGCCAGCCTGTTTCGACAGATTGCTGTAGTTCACCAACAGTAAAATTGAGAACCTACTCAAACTTGAGCATGCGATTAGGCCACAAGCTAATGCAAGACGAGATTCTAATTCCAAGATAAGTAAAAATTTTAGCATGAACACTATAATTAGTGCTAATACCCCATAAGTTCCAAGTCTACTGTCTTTTAATATCTTCTGTCTGGTGGTGTAGTCTTTACCTGCTAAACTATCAAAAAAATCTGCAACTCCATCCTCATGCAGAGCGCCCGTTAGCAATATACCTAAAGACAAAGAAATTAGTAAAGATACTTGGCGAGGGATACCTATGCCTTCAAAAAGACATATCAGAAGAAACAAAACAAGGCCGATCGAGGCTCCTACGATGGGATAAGCCCATTGACCTCTATGGATCTCAATATGTTGATTGATTGACAGAATATTATTAATTGGTACTCGTGTTAAAACAATTATAGCGATTGATATATCTTCGAGTATTTCATTTAATTTCATGATAGCGCGCTTGTATTTTATTTTAAAAATAGGTGTTACATGACGACGGTAAGCATTATATTTTTTTTAAAATGTCGATCAAGCATTTCTATTTCCTGAAAGCTCATCAATAATAAAATCTTTGAATGCTTCAACACGTTTTGATTTTTTTAATTCTTGTGGGTAGGCAATGTGTACGGGCACCATGTCGGATTGAAATTCTGGTAGAACTTGCACCAATTCAGGGAAATCACTAGCTAAATAATCAGGAAGTGTACCAATCCCAAGCCCATTTCTTACTGCTCTAAATATTCCGTAATAATTATTTAAAAACAGTAAAGAAAAGTTTTGTTTGTCAAGAAACGGCGCAATCCACTTTTGGCCTGCAGTAATTTGAGCTGAATTGGGAGAGTAGCAAATTAAACGATGGTCTTTTGCAAGATCTTCGATTGTAGATGGTGAACCATTTGATTCTAAATAATTTTTAGTAGAAAAAAATTTTATCCTTACACTTATAAGTTTTCTTTGGATTAGGTCAGCTTGACTTGGTGATTGGAGCCTTATTGCAATATCCGCCTCTCTCATAGACAGGTTTAAAAGTTTTTCTTCCAACATTAAGTTGATTTGAATATTTGGATGTTGTTCATACAGCTTTTTTAACCTTGGGGCTAGCCAAAGAGTACCGAAGCCAGTAGTTGTTGTAACTTTAAGCTCTCCAAAAGCGGTCTCTTTGCTATCATTAATTTTTGCCAATGTTGAATTTAGCTCCAAATAGATCTTGTTTGCAGACTTAAACAGCAACTCTCCCTGTTCAGTAAGGAGTAAACCCCTTGGGTGTCTATGAAACAAAACCACTTTCAGGCTATCTTCTAATTTCTTTATTTGCCTACTTATAGATGATTGGGATAAGTTAAGACGCTTACTTGCATCTGTTAAGCTACCTTCGTTTGCAACCAATAAAAAAATTCTTACCCTGTCCCAATCCATTCTCTTGCCAAATTCAAAATCTGCATTAATTCTTTTCCATCATTCAGTACTTTTATATAATGATTAAATCTGATAAACTATAAAAATTAATACAAATTTTAAAAGATCAGTTATGACGGTTAATAAAGTCTCGCTAAACGATAGATTTGATCTTGGAAAAAAGATCGTTATCGCTTCAGGTACTCAGGCTCTAGTTAGATTGATGCTTAATCAAGCTGTTCGTGATAGGGTTAAGGGAATAAATTCAGCTGGCCTAGTAACTGGCTATAGAGGCTCACCACTCGGCGGCGTTGATGCTACATTTACTAAGGCTGAAAAGTTTCTTGAGAAAAACAATATAAAATTTCAGTATGGATTGAATGAGGATTTAGCCGCCACAGCGATTTGGGGGTCTCAGCAAACTGAACTGCATAATGAAGGAAAATATGATGGGGTTTTTGGTCTCTGGTATGGGAAAGGCCCAGGTGTTGATAGGTGCGGAGATGTTTTTAGACATTCAAATTTAGCGGGCACATCCAAGCATGGGGGAGTGCTCGTGGCAATGGGTGATGATCATTCTGCAGAAAGCTCAACAGAGTTGCATCAGTCAGAATACGCGCTTGTAGATGCTATGATGCCCATTCTCTCACCTGCCGGTGTTCAAGATATTTTGGATTTTGGTATTAAAGGGTGGGCTTTAAGTAGGTACTCTGGTCTTTGGGTGGGAATAAAATGTTTGAAAGACACAATAGAAGTTACCGAAGTCGTCGATGCGTCGTATGACAGAGTAAAAATAGTTGACCCAAAAGATAAAGATCATGAAGAACTGAATATAAGGCTGGGTGATACACCGCCAGCCAGAGAAGATCGGCTGCACAACAAGAAACTCAGAGCAGCAAAGATTTTTGCGAGAGCCAACAAACTTAATAGAGTTGACTTTTCACCTACCGAAAAGAAAATAGGCATAATTTCTGCTGGAAAAAGTTGGCTAGACACAGTTCATGCCCTTAGCCTTTTAGATATAGATGAAGAGGAAGCAGAAAAATATAAACTAACGACTTTGAAATTAGGAATGGTTTGGCCGATTGATAACGGTTTTGTGAAAGATTGGGCTGACGGGCTCGATAAGATTTTAGTGGTTGAAGAAAAGCGAGGTCTTATAGAGAGCCAAGTAAAAGAAGCTCTTTATGGCACGGTAAATAGTCCAAAAATTATTGGGAAGCATGATGAGAACGGAGAGCTGTTACTTCCCTCAAATGGTGTCTTAGACCCCATTATCGTTAGCAAAGCAATAGCTAATAAATTAATTGGATCATCGAAATCAGAAAAGCTTGAAAGTGCACTCAATTCTATTTCTATAGGCTCAAGAAGTGAGGCCAATACACCTGCACCTGACAGAATACCATACTTTTGTTCAGGCTGTCCTCACAATAGTTCAACAAAAATTCCTGAGGGCTCAATCGCTTACGCTGGGATTGGATGCCATACAATGGCTATATGGATGGATAGAGCGACAGACGGGCCAACGCATATGGGTGGGGAAGGAATTAATTGGATAGGACAGGCACCGTTTTCGAATAGAAACCACGTGTTTCAAAATCTTGGTGACGGGACCTACAACCATTCTGGACTTTTGGCCATCAGAGCTGCTGTGGCCTCAAATGCCAATATAACCTATAAAATATTATTTAATGATGCCGTCGCAATGACTGGGGGACAGGCGCATGAAGGAGATCTTAGCGCATATGAAATAATAAAAGAGTTAAACGCTGCAGGTGTCAAACGAGTAGTGGGGGTATTTGATGAAAAGGAAGAGTTTGATATTAATGACTATCGAAACCTCTGCGAAATGGTACCTCGAGCTGAACTTATGCGAATACAAGAGGAACTTGCGTCAACTTTGGGTGTAACGGCGATTGTTTATATCCAAACCTGTGCAGCTGAAAAAAGGCGTCGGAGAAAAAAAGGCTTATTCCCAGATCCAAACAAAAGAATTTTTATAAACCCCGAAGTTTGTGAAGGCTGTGGCGATTGTGGCATTAAATCCAATTGTGTTTCAATCCTCCCCGAGGAAACAGAGCTCGGCAGAAAACGAAAAATTGACCAGAGCTCTTGTAATAAAGATTTTTCTTGTGTCAATGGCTTCTGCCCAAGTTTTGTATCAGTAATTGGAGCTGAGATTAAGAAAAGCAACACTGAACAGCTAACAATACCTGACATTCCCGACGTAACAGTTCCAAGCATTGATAAAACATACAACATCGTGGTAACCGGGATTGGTGGTACTGGAGTTGTTACGATAGGGGCATTGTTGGGGATGGCGTCACATATAGAAGGGAAAGGGGCTGGAGTGATGGAAATGGCTGGTCTTGCACAGAAAGGTGGAGCAGTTCATATTCATTGTAGAGTAGCAGAAAACCCTGAGGATATTAGTGTTGTGAGAGTTGCATCAGGTGAAGCGCACACTTTGATTGGTGGCGATCTTTTGGTAACAGCTGGTGATAAAACACTGTCGCTTCTAAGGAGAGATAGGTCTAAAGTTGTCTGTAATGAAATGGAAGCAATCACAGGTGAATTTACTCGTGACACTGAGTTTTCTTTGCCATCAGATGGAATGAAATTAGCCCTTAATGCTAAAGTGGGTCCTGACAGCGTCCAGTATATTGATGCAAATAAAATTTCAGCAAAGTATTTAGGTGATACTATATTTTCAAACACTGTCCTACTGGGAATGGCGTACCAATCCAAGTTGTTACCCCTAAAGAGAGAAAGTTTATTAGAGGCTATTAGGTTGAATGGTGCCGCTGTGGATGGAAACCTATTAGCTTTTGAATTGGGGAGGTATTATGTATACCATCCTGATTTTTTCCAAGAAACTAAAGTTAGGGATATTAATCAGGCAAATTACACTTTTGAGGCAGTAGTAGCGTACAGATCCAAGAGGCTTGAGGGGTATCAAAGTGAAAAGCTGGCAAAAAAATATGAGGAGCTTTGTAATAAAGCAAAATACTTAAATGAAAACTTAGGTGCGTCAGTTGCACGAGGTTACTATAAGCTACTTGCTTATAAAGACGAGTATGAAGTTGCTAGACTACACACAGAATATTTGGAAAACCAAGTTAAAAATACCTTCTCAGGATATAAACAATTGAGATTTAATTTGGCACCTCCACTATTTTCTAAGAGGGACAAGAATGGACATCTTGTAAAAAAAGAGTATGGTCCTTGGATGTTTACACTGATGAAGCTACTAGCAAAAGGCAAATACTTACGTGGTACTTGGCTAGACCCTTTCCATTTTACAAAAGAACGTTTGACAGAGAGAAAATTAATCAGTCAATACGAAAGAGATGTTGATTATATAACCGAATATTATAATGAAAAGAATCATGATGCTTGTATCAACTTGGCTCTTTTACCGTTACAAATTAGGGGGTTCGGTCACGTTAAAGAGCAAGCTATAAATAAATCCGGTAAGATAAGATCAAATCTCATGGGGATCATTTCTGGTGATCACTCCAATCAAAAGCTTTCAGCAGCTGAATAACTGGAATTCGCTCTAGCCATACTATATAAAAGCGTATGTTCGGGATAGATATATTTTCTTCGTCAATTATTTTTAGCGCGATACTTTGTTTATTTGCAGGTATACTTAGTTTTCTATCGCCTTGTGTCTTACCCATACTCCCTCCATACTTAGCATATATGGCTGGGACAACCGTTAGTGAAATCAAAAATTACAATGCAACTATGAAGAAAGATGTCTTGCTAAGTGCCATTAGCTTTTCAATTGGTCTTTCAGTTGTCTTTATTCTTTTAGGCTTGGCGGCCAATTCAATGGCGTCAATATTTATTCTTTATCAAAATGAATTAAGAATTGGGTCAGGTATTTTAATCATAGTATTTGGGCTACATTTTATCGGACTTCTAAGAGTAAATTTTTTGCAAAAAGAGCTTCGGCTTAACCTTGATATTAAGCAGAGAGGAAATTTTCTACCACCATTTTTTTTAGGGTTAACTTTTGCATTTGGGTGGACCCCATGCATAGGACCGATACTTGGCTCCATACTGGCTATAATAGCACAAGATATATCAGTTTTAAGAGGTTTAGTTTTAATGATATTTTACTCCTTGGGACTTAGCCTTCCATTCATAGGCGTAGCCTATCTTTTGATTAGGGGAGTATTTATCACAAGATTTATTTCCCGGTACTCTTTATATATCGAGCGGTTCACTGGTGGGTTCCTAATAATTATTGGTCTTCTATTTTTAAGTGGATCATTTCAGTTGATAGGTTTTTTTATTTTAGAGTACCTACCTTTTCTGAGTGTATTCGGCTAAGTTTACTAAATCATATTTTTGGGATTTACAATTTTAGTAAATTCCTTGTCATCAATTAATCCTGATTTAATAGCCTCGGTTCTTAGAGTTGTATTATTTTTGTGTGCGTTTTTTGCAATTTTGGTCGCATTATCATAACCGATTTTTGGTGCCAAAGCGGTTACCAGCATTAAACTATTATCAAGGTGCCTTTTAATTTGAACCTCATTTGCTTTTAACCCTTTTACACAATTTTTTGCAAAAGAATAACATGCATCACCAAGCAATTGAAGTGATTGAAGTGTATTATAACTCAATAGTGGTTTATAAACATTTAACTCAAAGTGTCCCTGGCTTCCAGCGAACCCTATCGCGGCATCATTACCCATTATCTGGATGCAGACCATAGTTGTGGCTTCGGCTTGAGTTGGATTTACCTTCCCTGGCATTATAGAACTTCCTGGTTCATTCTCGGGGAGGCTTAGTTCACCGAGACCACATCTAGGGCCGGAACCTAGAAACCTAATATCATTGGCAATCTTAAAGAGGCTTGCTGCAGCGGTTTTCAATGAACCGGAAAATTCGACTATAGGGTCATTTGCTGCTAATGCCTCAAATTTATTAGGAGCCGTCTTAAAATTTATTTTGGTTATTTTAGAAATTTCCCGAATTACGCTCTCTGGAAAAGTTTTCGAGGCATTTATTCCAGTTCCAACTGCGGTTCCACCTTGAGCTAAAAACAATATATCCTTTAACGAATGATTTAAGCGTTTCATAGCTTGCTGAATTTGGAATGTATAACCGCTAAATTCCTGTCCAAGTGTTAGCGGTGTGGCATCTTGAGTATGAGTCCTACCAATTTTTATAATTCTCTGAAATTTATCTTGTTTTTCTTTTAGGTATTTATGTAAAAAAGTCATTTTTGGTAGCGTATGCTCCAAAAATTCTGTAGCTATTGCTACGTGAATTGCTGAAGGAAAGGTATCATTTGAACTTTGGGACATATTGACATGATCGTTTGGGTGTATTGGGTGCTTTGATCCAACCTTACCTCCTAAATCCTTTATTGCTAAGTTCGCAATTACCTCGTTTACGTTCATGTTTGTCTGTGTGCCAGAGCCGGTTTGCCAAACTGAAAGAGGAAAGTTATCTTCAAAACCTTTGTCGCGTAATTTTTTGCAAGCTTTTATAATTGCGGAGCCTAATTTTTTATCCAACTTCCCCTCAGCCACATTGACTTTTGCCGCAGCTTGTTTGATTGCTATCATTGCCTTTATTAAAGGGTAGGGTTGCTTTTCATGTCCTATTGCAAAGTTTTTTAGTGATCTTTGCGTTTGAGCACCCCAAAACTTATCAGTAGGTACCTCTAGTTCTCCAAAACTATCAGATTCTACTCGTGTTGGTCTCATTTGTTACTCCCATTATTCCACTATTTTTTGAAATTTTTTAAATTAATTACATTTTCGCTTTTTTTACTCAAGTCATCTTTTTTTGAAGCAATTTGATCGTTAGGTTCTTTATCACCTTCAGTTTCGCTACTTGGCATATTATTAACTTGATTAAAACTTATAGCAAAATCAACTGATGGATCCGCAAATAATTCAAGGCTATTGAAAGGAATAATTAACTTTTCCACATTATTATTAAAATTAAGTGATATTTCAAACTTCTTGTCAGTCACATTAAGGTTTTCAAACCAATTCCTAATAATAATCGTCATCTTATCTGGATACTTTTCCTTCATCCAATCAGGAATGATCACACCTTTTGAGCGTGAAAAAAATGTTATTAAGAAATGGTGGTTTTTCGGCAAGCCATCTTTTGATATTTCTTTTAGAATATCACGCACCATATTCAACATAGCGTTTTCTATAAGTACTTTATAATTCATGTCTGCCATTAAGCGATCCTCTGTCGTAGTAGCGTAGGCTTCTGTTGCCAGGTGCCTACAAACCCCGCCAATCTGTGCAAACAGATTGGAGTTAAGTTTCGGTATTCGTTACTGCTTACGCTGCAACTGCAACCGGAGCATAATCGTCATTTGCAATTATACAATTTGTGCCGATAACGGTGGCGTCCCGCCGAGTAAAAGCAAACATCTTTAGACGTCCGTCGATCCTATTTCGGCCCCATAACTTTTTTTTGGTGGAGCCGCCGGGTACCGCCCCCGGGTCCGATCCGTTTATTACATGCGCGTTTATTACCATAGTCAAAAAGACAACATCATTATGTTATAATTTTTCAAAATTATCAACTACCAGTGGCCAATATTCTCCATTGCGTCCCAAGGAGATTGAATTTCTTTGGGCTCACCTTTTTGCAAAAGTTCTATAGAAATATTGTCTGGTGATCTAACAAAAGCCATACGTCCGTCTCTAGGTGGCCTATTTATCCTTACACTATTATCTAGCAAACGCTGACAGGTTTCGTAAATATCATCAACCTCAAAAGCTAAGTGGCCAAAATTTCGTCCCTCTGTATATGTCTCTGAGCTATTCCAATTATATGTTAACTCAATCATTGCGTCGGGTTGATCAGGTGGTGCAAGAAAAATAAGTGTGAATTTACCTTGTTCATATTCCTTTCTGCGAACTTCCTTTAATCCAAGCAGGTTACAATAAAAGTTTAGTGATATGTCAATATCTCTTACCCTTACCATTGTATGCAAATATTTGATTGCCATTCTATTCCTATCCTTGTTAAAACTAATGAAGAGTATATTTTATGAGAAAGCGTGTAAATGACAATATCTGAAGAAGATAAAAAGTCAGTAGAGGAAGTGAGAAAAAAGTCTTTCACTACTAAAAGAGCCACTGTAGGAGGGCTTGAAAATAGCCTCTTCCAAATTTTTCCTGTTTTGGATCATGGCCTAGTAAGGGTAATAGACTATATGGGTGATGATGACGCAATTGTTCAAGCAGCACGGGTTTCATATGGTGCAGGCACTAAGAAAGCTCAAGACGATAATTCATTAATTCGTTATTTAATGCGGCACTGGCATTCCACGCCATTTGAAATGTGTGAAATAAAGTTTCATATAAAACTACCTGTGTTTGTAGCGAGGCAATGGATTAGGCACAGAACAGCTAACGTTAATGAGTACTCAGCTCGGTACTCTATTCTTGATAAAGAGTTTTATATCCCTGACCCTAGTAATTTAGCTGCCCAATCGAAGATTAATAACCAGGGACGGGGAAAAGTATTGGAGGCAGAGGAAGCACAGGTGGTTCTAGAGATTTTAAAAAATGACAGTGATCGTAATTATGCAAATTACGAACAGTTACTTTCTTCTGACGGAAAACCTGGTTTAGCAAGAGAATTAGCCAGAATGAATTTGCCAACTAATATTTATACTCAATGGTACTGGAAAACGGACCTACACAATTTATTCAACTTTTTAAGACTTAGAGCAGATAAACACGCTCAATATGAAATAAGGGTATATGCAGAAAAAATTGGTGAGATTGTGAAAAAATGGGTTCCTAAAGCTTTCCAAGCTTTTCTGGACTATCAATTAAATTCAATCCATTTATCTAGTCAGGCGGTCGAGTGCCTTAAAAAGAAATTGAGAGGTGAGAAGATAGGCTTTGAAACTTCCGGAATGTCAAAAAGAGAGTGGAACGAATTTCTAGAGCATTTTCCTGAAATGGAATAATTTCAGCGATACACGCCGTCCCAATTGTCAACCCGCTCCAATTTACCTTCAGAGTTAATTTTTGGTCTGTTTTTAGAGAAAATATTTTCTTCACCTACAACTCCGTAGTCCATATAGCCTAATCTTGCAACAGGTCTTGCCTTCTTGGTATTGAACATACCATTTTCAATGTATTCGTCATTGATATGGATGCCCACTACTTCACCAATTATTGAAAAATTGCCTGTCAAGTTAGATCGATCAGTCCCAGGAATATCAATAGTTTTCCATAGTTTGCACTCTAAAGCAGCACAGCAACCACTTACAAAAGGAGATTTTACCAAATTACTTTCTTGCTTTTTAATTCCGGCTAAATTAAATTCGTCTACTTTCGGTTCAACTGGAACTGATGAAGAGTTCATAGCATCAAACATATCTTCAGAAACTAAAGAGCAAGTGAAGTCACCTGTGTCTTCAATATTTCGTACGGTATCTTTGTAAGTGATAGAACCAAAAATAACAAAATAGGGGTTATCTGAAATTGCATTAAAGTAACTATGTGGCGCTAGATTGGCAACTCCATCTTTATCAACTGATCCAATCCAACCGATAGGCCTTGGTGTCACTATTGCTTTAAAAGGGTCGTGTTGGAACCCATGATCGTTTGCCTGAGTTGTATAAAACATGTGTTATCCTTAGCGTAAAAGTTTTTATCGATCTAGTATTTGAAGGACAGCTTCCATCGTCGATTTAACTCTGTTAACCATCGCAGTCGCAATACTTTGAATATAGTTTGCTTTCTGTAATGAGACAACTGTTTTAGGAACGTCTACATCCTCCAATTTTCCTATAGCAATATTTTCTAACGAACTATTTTTACTAAGATTATTTACTGTTTTTTGAAGTTGGTTAGAAAGACCGCCAACTTTACCCTGTTCAACCGCGATTGTCTTCATAGAAAACTTTATAACATCAATAGAGCTTTTCGCAGATTCAAACGATCTAGCTGCTATTGTCGACAGCGAAGAAAAGGCGAGATTTTTTTCTCGAAGTGAAAATATGCTGTCAGTTTTACTTGATTTCAAAGAGAAATGCTTGTGACTTTTGAAGATCACCTCACCAAAAATCCTAGCTGAGTCATTAGCGTTTACACCGCTTGAACTCTGGCTTAGCTTTAACGAACAAGGAGATACTTGCCCTGATGATTTCATCTCATTTAGATACATAAAGACGCTATTAGTATCATTTTTTAAATTGAAATTTTCTATCAATAAATCAAAGCCGCTCCTCGTTTTTAAAGTAATTGCTTGCTTGTCATCAGATATATATGCCGTTATGCCTGTTTGGCTTGAAAAATTATTGATCTCGGTTTTAAGGGGGCCTAAGTCCATATTTTGGTTGCCTGACCCAAAGTTAATTTTAGAACTAATATGTCTCATCGTTCCATCTATACCGTATAAATTGAATGAAACTGTGTCATTTAAATTTGTGCCGGTGGTGTTTTCAAAAGATAGCATGGCCTGCGTCGAAGAGGTTGCTTCGACAGACGTTTCATCCTTAACTTTGTTAATTTTATTAGCAACTACCTCAGCAATATCCCCACTTTTCACATTTATTTGTTTTTTACCTAGAGTTCCGAGTATGTCGATATCTTGTCCAGTCTTTATGATCTTTTCTGTCAAGGACGTAGATGATCCAACGGAAAGATTGCCCTTAGAATTAACATCTACTTCGCCGTATAATAACGAACCTATGTTTTCAATGACTGAACCATTTAATTTTCTTGCGGCATTTGTTACCTTGACATCATCAATAAATAATTGAGCTCCTAATATATTGCCCCCACTATAATCATATGAGCCAGAAACAAAGACGAATTGATACGTACCAGATTTATTTATATTTACTGTGCGAGTAGCCCAATTTGTATTTCCGGAGCTCGCGTTTTGAGTTTCATTAAGTAGCTCAATCGTATTACTAGGATTATCTACGTCAACTAGGTAAGCATAGACGTCGTAAGCGTCTTGACCACCTTCTGCTCTCCATGCAAAAGATACTGAACTAGCTGTTCCGAGTGTAACTGAAGAATTGCTGAATAGATAAGGACCTCTTATAACTGAGTGCCCAGTTGTGTCCTCTAAATTCGTACTCGTAAGTCGTACTGCTTTGTTTCCAGAATTAACTTGCGTAGTAGTGATCCCACCACTTAATGTACCTTCGTCTACTAGTGTATCTTTGTCAGTAATCCCCTTTGCCACATTACTACTCCCAACACCAAAATTTGGGTAGACTGAGTCAATAGGTGTGGGTTTTTGATCAATTGTGAAACTTCCATCGAGGAATGCTCTTCCCAACTTTAAACTCCATCCCTCTAAATTATTTGCGGACTCAAAATCACCATTTGTAAAAGAGGGTTCCTCGATATTTATACGCAGTTTCTTGCCGTTTGTTCCATCTAAAGTGCCATCTATAGTAGCTATATGGTCGGCTGAGCTGCCATTACCAAGGTATACTTTGGTGCCAACAACAGAGACACTATCAAGAGATGTTGATGGTGAAGCAACCGTTCTAAGTTTAGTTGTCTCGTTGTTCAACTCAGCGTCATTCAATGATAAATCTATGTATGAGCCAGAGAAAAACGCTTTCCCACTAGAGGGTATTAGTTCATCTCCTAAATCTATCAATCGATTAGAATTTGTTGAAACATCTTCATATATAAAGTTAGCGGTATCTGTTCCATCAAACGTATCTATGCTCAGATCAGTACTAAAATTCAATGAGCTTTGTGAGTATAGACCCAAGTTTTTTGTATTTATATTACTTAGGTCTAAGGATATCTCACCGGTTCTGCCAGTGCCCATATCAGCATTAATTTGCTTAATAGAGCTGTTTATCAACGAAGTATCATTAAAGCCAATTCCATGAGCAATATTATCTATTTCATTAATAATATTTTGAATTTCATTATTGAGGGCAATTCGATCAGCATCGTTGTAAATCTTATTAGTGGATCGTAGCGCTAGTTCGTTTGCTCTTAATAACATTGTATTGATATTTTTATAGCCTTGGTCTGCCAATTGAGCCATAGACATCATGTCTGTTACGCTTCGAATAGCAGCTTTAGTGCTTAACACTTTTGCTTTTAAGTTATTTACTTTATTAATATTGCCAGCATCATCTGCACCGGTTATCAGCCTCTTTCCGTTGGAAATTTTTTCCATTAGCGCAGCAGATTGATTTTGCTGTTTCTTTGTAATATTTGCGGCGTTTAAAGCATTAGCACCAGGGAAAATAGAGGTCATTCAAATAACTTTGATAAATTAAAGAATATCCTCAATCAATAATCATGCCAAAATGTACTTTTTCAACCAGATTTATTACTTTATAGGACTGCGTGAAGTGTTTGCGACCTAATGTATATCAAACCGATCTAAGTTCATAACCTTCGTCCAGGCCGAAATAAAGTCAGCAACAAACTTAGTTTCGTTATCATCACTCGCGTAAACCTCTGCAATCGCTCTTAGTTCCGAATTTGAAGCAAACATCAGGTCAACTCTGCTGAAAGATACTGTCTTATCACTCTTTGCTAGTTCAAATGAATTTATCCCGTTTGGTATTAGATCTGTATTGATATCCAAAAGTGAAACGAAGAAATCATTGCTCAGCTTGCTCTGATTGTCAGCAACCAATCCAGCCCCACTTGCACTTACGCCCAAAGACCTTAAGCCACCAATTAATACAGTCATTTCTGGTGCTGATAAATTTAGCAAATAAGCCTTATCAAGTAGCAGTTCTTCTGGTGAAGTTGTGTACCCATCTTTGATATAATTACGAAAGCCGTCTGCAATTGGTTCTAGGACTTCAAAAGACTCAATATCAGTTTGTTCTTGTGTTGCATCTCCTCGACCTGGTGTAAAGTCTAAAGTAACCCCTGATGCTTGCTCTATGCCTACATTTCCTCCCAAAACAATAACGTCTGCTATAGATGCACCCGTTTCAGTGGAGATTTTTTCATAGGAAGCAAGAATGTCTTCTAGCTCTTGTGGTTTGTTGACTTCCCAATTATTTTGAGGCAGTAATCTTATCCTTGAACCATTGGTGCCGCCCCTTTTATCCGTATCTCGATAAGTAGACGCACTCGCCCAAGCCGTTTCGACTAATTGTGTAACACTAAGACCTAGTCCTTCGATCATTTTTTTAACATTTTCTGTATTATATGATACTGATCCGCTTGGAACGGGGTCTTGCCAAATTAAATCTTCACTTGGGACTTCAGGACCTATGTATCTACTTTTCGGTCCGAGATCTCTATGAAGCAATTTAAACCAAGCTCTTGCAAACTTATCGGCAAACTCTTCAGGGTTTTTGTGAAATCTCTCAGATATCTTGAAATACACTGGATCTTCTCTCATTGCCATGTCCGCTGTAGTCATCATCGTCGGTACTCGAACTGATGGATCCTCTACATCTGGTGCCATGTCCTCTTGTTTCTGATTTTTTGCTCTCCACATATACGCACCCGCTGGACTTTTTGTCAGCTCCCAATCGTATCCTAGTAATAAATCGAAGTAACCATTGTCCCATTGAATAGGGTTAGCGGTCCAAGCTCCTTCAATCCCACTCGTGATTGTATCTCTTCCTAAACCTTTCCCAAAAGAATTTTTCCAACCCAATCCCATTTGCTCTATTGGCGCGCCTTCCGGCTCTGAACCTACAAGATTTGCATCGCCTGCTCCATGCGCTTTACCAAATGTATGCCCACCAGCCGTCAGCGCAACGGTTTCTTCATCATTCATTGCCATCCGGGCAAAGGTTTCTCTTATATCTCTCGCGCTAGCTAGGGGGTCTGGGTTGCCGTCAGGACCTTCTGGATTGACATAAATTAATCCCATCTGAACAGCTGCCAAAGGGGTTTCTAATTCTCTTTCGCCAGTGTACCTTCCATTTTCCAGCCACTCTTGCTCCATGCCCCAATAAATATCCTCTTCTGGAGCCCAAATGTCTTCTCTACCTCCACTAAACCCAAAAGTTTTTCCACCCATCGACTCTATGGCCACATTCCCAGTGAGTATAAATAGGTCTGCCCAGCTTATTTTGTTGCCATATTTCTTCTTGATAGGCCATAACAATCTTCTCGCCTTATCTAAATTGCCATTGTCTGGCCAGCTATTTAAGGGAGCAAATCTTTGAGCACCAGTACTTCCACCACCTCTACCATCTCCTGTTCTGTAGGTTCCAGCGGCATGCCATGTCATCCGAATGAAAAATGGTCCATAGTGACCATAATCTGCTGGCCACCAGTCTTGGGAGTCCGTCATTAACGCATGAAGATCCGATTTCAAACCGTTATAGTCAAGCTTTTGAAACTCCGACCTATAGTCGAAGCTTGAATCCATTGGATTACCGCTCCTTCCACCTTGTCGAAGTATTCCAGTATTTAACTGGTTGGGCCACCAGTCTCTATTAGTAGTTCCCGCATCTTTCTGTGCCGTCGTGATAGCCCCATGTATTACTGGGCATTTGCTTGATCCATCCATTTTAAACCCCAATGTTAACAGTACACAACGATCGCAAAATTTAGCGCCTTAGTCAATATTATATAAATGCTAATCGAATGTTTGCGACACTTTGTCTAGATCTTTAATTAATTTAGATTTTAAAATTTTTGGAGGATCAAAAGCCCTAATTTTTGGAGGTTCCTTTTCGAATTGTTCAATCTCCACAAGGCATGTATGCGATGAAGGGCCTTGAGCCAGCTTGGATGTGCCTGCGTCCAAAGTTAATACGTTCGGATTGCCATGGATACAACTTAGTGTTTCACTTTTTGAAGGGTCTAACCAGGCACCAGTCGGAATATTCACAACTCCTTCCATAATATTTTCTGATATTTTTAATACTGCGAGGCAGGAGCCTCTATCATTAAAAACTCTCACCAGCATTCTATCTGACAAATCTCTAGCGTTTGCATCGCTCCTATTTACCTCGATTATTGCTCGTCCATCTAATTTTTCATTTTCTGCAACTTGACCGTTATCTAATTGAGAATGAAGTTTAAATTTAGGTTGATTTGAAAGAAGATGTAGTTTGTACCTCGAGGCTCTGCCTAGATATTCTTTATCCCCATACCATTTGGGATGGCCAACACAATCTGCATATTGAAAGCTATCGATTTCCTTTGAAAAAATTTCAATTTTCCCACTTGGGGTGTCCAGAGGGTGTTTCTTAGGAGATTGAATAAATTTTTCTAATAATATTTGTTGATCAAGTGGATCTGGGTGTTTATACCATCCCTTTTTTTTAAAAGACTCAAAGTCTGGGAACCTATGGTTATTTTCCTGTAAAGCGTTACTCTCATCATAGATCCACCTAATCCATTCTTTTTCGGTTTTGTTGCCAGTATAATCATTTTTGAGATTAAATTTTTCTGCAAGGCCTGAAAAAATTTCAAAGTCGGACTTGCTCTCTCCAATTGGATTAATAACTTTTGACATAAAGACTATATATGGGTCTCTTGGCGCAAGTGCGATATCTTCTCTCTCCAATGGCGTTGTAACTGGTAAAACGATATCACTATGTTTTGCCAAAGCATTCCAACACCATTCATTTGAAATTACAGTTTCAGGCAGTTGCCATGCTTTTATCATCCTGTTTAAATCTTGGTGGTGGTGAAAGGGGTTGCCTCCAGCCCAGTAAATTAGTTTAATGTCAGGATAAGTTAGTTTTGATCCATTGTAATCAAAGCTGGTTCCAGGGCTTTCTAGCATCTCTGAAATCCTTGCAACAGGAATGAATTTCTTGACATTGTTTTTTCCCTGGGGCAACGAAACCGCTGGTATTTTTTTGTAATGGTTACCGATGCTATTCATTGCACTATAACCAAACCCAATGCCACCACCAGGTTTGCCAATGTCTCCAATAATACAAGCTAGAGCAATTGCTGCCCAGTAAGGTTGTTCTCCATGTGATTGCCTAGTTAGTGACCAACTAACTGAAATCATTGTTCTTTTAGATTTTTTTATCTCTCTAACGAGATCAAAAATAGTCTCTTTACTTATGCCGGTAATTCGCGATGCCCAATTTGCGTTCTTTACGACCCCATCAGTATGCCCGTTTAAATACGCAGAAAACTGTTCAAAACCCACGGTATATTTGTCCATGAAGTTTCTTTTCGTTGCTTTGGATTTATTAATTTCGTAGCATAGTGATAATATTAAAGCGACGTCGGTATTGGGCCTTAAAGAGATCCATTCCACATTATTAGATATTTCTAGATCCGATTTTAGCGGACTCACGTTGATAAACTTTACTCCCTTCGCAGACGCCTTTTTTAAATAATTTCTTTGTTTATGTGAACCAACTCCTCCTTGATTTATCTGTCCATTTTTAAGAGGAATACCTCCAAAGGCCACAAGCAAAGAAGTGTGATCTAAAATTGACTCCCAACTAGTGGTATCAAAAAGAAAATTATAAAAATTTCCTAAAACATGTGGAATAACTACTTCAGCAGCGGCATAACTATAGGTATTTTTAGAGTATGTGTAACCGCCTATTAAATTTAAAAATCTCTTCAAATGGCTTTGAGCATGGTGAAACCGGCCGGCACTAGCCCAGCCATATGAACCCGCATAAATACTTTCGTTTCCATGAGTAGCAATAACTCGTTTGAGTTCTTCGCTAACTAAATCAAATGCGTCTTCCCATGATACCTCTACAAATTCATCATCTCCTCTTTTGATATCTTTTTGTTTTTTCTTGGACTCTAACCATCCTTTTCTGATTGCCGGCTTTCGTATGCGCGAAGCACCTTCTATAGCGGATTCTATTCCCCTTCCTATATCTGATGGCTCCTTATCTTGCTCAAAAGGAAGTAGATTAAAGTTTTTTCCTACTTTTTGTCTTACTTTATAAGTTCCCCAGTGGGCTGCTGTAAATTTCATTTTTTCTATTTCTGAGATTTCCTAGCTTTTAAAATGTTATGATAGCAACTATTGTTTAGTTTAAATACCTTTTTCCATTCAAAGCTACTAAATTTAAAACATAGTTATTGGAATAACTTTAAAAAATATCTAACGGAAAGAATCGTTGCGACCTCTCTCCGCTGTGATAGAGTAGGTTCAAAGCGCATCAGACGCTAACCTATCTGGCAGTATTGAGTTAAACAGTAAAGGTGAATGCCGTGAACGTTAGATCAAAATTTTCAGAGGTTGACTTCTTAACAACTGCGGCCGTTGCAGGTACGGTTATATCAAGCGGGTCAGCAATTGAAGGTCGAATAACTTCCCCAAGCACAATATCGGTGTCCGGATTAGTTAAAGGTGAATTGAATGCCTCAGAAATAGTAATTGAAAAAGAAGGGTCTGTTTACGGTTCTATATTTGCAGAGCACCTTATAATTATTGGGAACTTTGAAGGTGAAGTTTCTGCAAATAAAATAACTATCGCATCTTCCGGGAGCGTTAAAGGCGACTTATCCTACAAAAGAGTAGCTATAGATGATGGTGCCATTTTAGATGTGAATTTCCACAAAATTTAATTAGCTACTTTATGTTATTTCCATGCTAAGGATTTTTTTCTCAATAATTCTGATTTTCTTTAATTTGCAAACATCAACTGTAAGTTTCGCCGACAAGTTCCCTAAAGTTTTAAGCTGTGTAAAGGGTGAGTCAGACGATTTTACTTTGCATTTAGTTACTCTAATAGAACAAAATGAAAATGGAACTGGAAAAGCCTTTGTAGACGATAGATTATTTAAACTTGTTTTGGATGACGGCATCTGGCTTGGAACGAGTAAAAAAGGGACCGAATTCTTGATCCTCGAAGATGATAAAATAAAGATTATTTCAGGGAAAACTAATTGGAACGGAGTTTGTTTCAAATCGGACGATGCACTTACTCCCCTTGTAAATACTGTTTCCCGACCCTTAAGCATTAAGATTGATAGCCTGACAAAAGAATTACACAAACTAAAATCAGAACTCGCATTGATTGAAATAGAAAACTCGAAACTCATCGAGAAAATAGAAGACAATATTTCTGAAGAGGAAAACTTTCAAGAAAAAGTCGAGATATTTTTAGAAAGTGGCATGACCGCTAGCTCAATTGTGAAAAAAATTAACTCAACAGAAAATTTAACAGGATTTATCGATTTTGTTCCTGAGGAAGGAAGCCTAGCAACGGGAAAACTGTTTTTTAAGGTTGGGGAAAGCAGAGAAAAGGTTTTATCAAAGATTATGCTTTTACAAAGAGCAAATTTGGGCAGGGCATGGCTGATGCGATCGAGTAATACGATACTCAAAAGTCCTAGGGAATTATTGATCTTGGCTTCGATTTTAGAAAAAGAAACTGGAAACGACTCCGAGAAACAACTTATTTCTTCAGTATTTCACAACCGACTTGCTAAGGGAATGAAACTTCAGGCCGACCCAACAGTTTTATACGGACTGACGATGGGAAAAGATGTGATTGCAAGAAGTCCAACTAAAGCAGAGATAAAAGAAAAGAACCCATATAATACTTATATTGTCAAAGGATTACCTATTGCCCCAATAAGCAACCCGTCAGTGGCATCTCTGTTTGCAGCCGCGAGGCCATCAAAAACGGAATTCCTTTTCTTTGTATCTAATGGAAACGGAGGTCATCGATTCTCAAAGACATATGATGGCCACAAAAAAAGTATTAAAATTTTACTTACTAGGAAGAAAGAACAAAGGAAATCAACAAGAACTGGAGCAATGACTTATATCACCTTACCCCCTAGTAAGCCCATTTTGTTGAAGTGAACTATGTATTAGATCTAAGATACCCTCTTAAATAATCTTTAAGAATTCTAATTCTCCCCTCTTCAATATACCTAGCGTTTGATACAGGGAAAATAGTTTCTGGTAGTTGTCTATCGAGCTCCGTCATAAACTTATTTAAAGTAGACTGAACATGTAAAGAGAGAGGAATATTTTCTTTCAATAAAATTTTGACTATCTTTCTAATTATATCTCTAAATAAATCGTTTGGCCTAACAGGCTCTAAAATATTCTCCGTGCTTCCTAAAGCTTTCAAAGCATCACAAAAATCTCTTATACCAACGCCAGTCTCTCTTTTAATAATATCTGAAACAGAGGATAAAGCCCTGCTATCTTTTGTTTCAATTATGATTTCTATCTTTTCAGCTAAGTTTTTCGCATTTTTTTGAAAATCAAACATCTTGGTTGACTTTTTTTCAGATGAAAGTTTCTGAAGTCGACCCTGCTGTAGTGCTAACTCTTTAGTTATTTCAAATTTTGTCTCGGTAGAAAATCGAAAAGAGCTTCCAAAACACATTTCTAGTTTATCCCAAGACAATATCGTGTCCACCGTACCGATGGCATCTATGCCGAGATTAAGCTTTTTTCTGTTTGGAGTTTCCTGATCTCTCATCTGCCTGTGCCTAATACCATCTGTGTGGCTTTAGAGGAGACTATCATGTGCGGAATGATAATGCTAGCAGTTTTTATTTTTCCCAGATAGATATCATGACTTCTGGGGTCCCCTTATAACCACCTAAAAATGAAGGTCGAAAATCACATAATCTAGCTTTAATTTTTTTTCCAGAATGTATTTTTTGAGTAACCTCTCTTGAACTATTCTCCGACAATTCTCCAAGTTTGACTTCGTGTGTGCGCATTTTAAAGATCCTATTATCTGCTGATGTCACAATGACTTTGCTTTCAGACTCTATAGACAAATTTACCCAATTCCCAAAGCATTCACGAAGCTTCTCGAGATTATTGGTGATTGAACTAAGTGCGGCCTCGTTGGTTCTGTACATTTCTAAACCTCTCTGTTTTCATTAAAAGAGCAAGTTTAATGCCAACTTTAGTCCGAATAATTATAATTTAACTGACATTAATATTTCAAACTTAGTGTCAATTATAGATACATCAGTAATATTTTTATTAGAAAGCTTTGTATTTAATAAATTGACATCATTTTTATAACCATCATATCCAGATATTACTTTTAAAAAATGAAACTTTACGGAACTAAAGCAATTTTCATAAGCTATGAATTCACTTTTACTTAAACTACATATTAGATAGGTTTGACTTGATTTAAGCCATGTAAATGAACAAGCATAAAGCTCTAAAACTTTGTTATTTATGCTCGAAAAAGTTAATTTGCACCGATAATCTTTTTGCTGAGGTTGAAAAGAGTGTCTGGGATTAAACGAATTAATAGGGTCTAGATTGGTGACATATAGTTTTTTATGTTCTCCTAAAATAGGTGGCTTTGAATTTAATGATCCAAAGCCCTGAAATTTAACAGGATTGCCAGCTACCTTCCATTTTTTTTCTTTACTAGAAGGTTGCTCTATTTCAAATATCATATCTCTTTTTCTAACATGTTTATCTTCAAAAATCTCTTTAACACTGTTAACCGGGCCAAAAGGAACTTTTCCCCCTAGTAAGTTAACTAATTCTTTCTTGCTAAATCTTTCTGTCCATATATTAATTTTGTCATTTAATTCCTTTCTATTTTGTGCTCGCAAGGCAATAGTTCCGTATTTCGCATCATTTAGAATGTCATCGGTGGCAATTATTTTTTTAAGAATGTTCCAGTAGGTATCTTCTACGATTCCTATAGCAATAAAACCATCTTTTGCTTTATAAATCCCAAATGGTGCCAGCAAAGGATGACCATTACCCTCAGGTTTAGGGACGATATTATTAAAATCATATTGATATATTGCCCTTTCGCACATGCTTATTATTGCGTCATACATAGCAACTTCAACAAATTGAGCCCTGCCAGTATCTCTAGCTTTTAAAATTGAAGCCAAAAGACCAAAGGATAGTAAAGAGCCAGAAAAAATATCGGCAATTCCTGGGCCAACTTTGAGAAGATTTTCTTCATCATACCCTGTTAAACTAATTAAACCTCCCATTGCCTGGGCAACTACATCATATGAAGGCCAGTTTTTGTAAGGGCTTGCTCCAAAAATATCGGAACCAAAACCACTTATTGAACCATAGACAATTCTTGGATTGATTTTTGAAACTTCATCAAATGAAAGCCCTAATCGGTTCATGACCCCTGGTCGAAAGTTTTCAACTAACACATCGCTTGTTTCAATTAGTTTTTTAAAAAATGCTAAATCATCTCCGTTTTTTAAATTGAGACAAATACTTTTTTTGTTCCTATTTAAACTTATAAAATAACCTGACCAATTCCTTTCCAAGTCATCCTCTTTGAAGGGTCCACTCCTTCTGCTAGAGTCTCCTTCGGCGCTCTCAATCTTGATAACTTCAGCTCCGTGGTCAGCTAATAGCATAGTAGCGTAGGGCCCAGATAGCATTCTACTAAGATCTAGGACCCTAATACCCTCTAAAATTCCGGCTTTTAGCGAATGACTTTTAGCTTTCATACACGTTCTTTCAAAAAAGCTACAAAAGTCTATCAAATAGCTAAGATTTTGCCTCTCTATTTAAGTAAGGTAATGTTTCTGCACCTTGAGGAACAGAAGTGAGGTTTGGTGAAGTGTCAACCGCATCAGCGCAAGATTCTACATACCCTACTTCTTCTGCTTTTCTTTGATAGCTATCTAATTCGTATAAGTCTCTTCTATTAATTTCCTCAAGTACCTTTACAGCCAGTAGTTTCATTTCGATTAGATGTCTTTGAAAGTTTAAAAATGTTTTATCAGCTCTAAAATCGTTATCGTTCCTTTTGCTTAGATCTTTTTTATTTCGCAGTGTGCCCTCGGCTGATTGTCTTTCAAGTTTTTTATTAACTGATTCAATTATTGATGCCGAAGGAACAATTGATTTGTAAAGCACCAATATTGTTTCATCAGAAAGTTCATTTAATTCTTTTTCAAGCATAGTTTTCCACCATTTGTTTTGCAGATTTTAATTCTACTATTTATAACGTCCTATGCTGCTCAAAAGTTAGCCCCTTTATGTATATTTATTAATCCCATGATATTAGTTTTTTTATTTTATATCAACAGAATAAACTTTTATGGAATTACCTATATAAATCGTTTTTACCTACTGAACGCATATAAACATGTTATGGTATGATTGAAGATGTGCAACATTTTTGAAAAATTTTATTATTTTGCTATAAAAAAATTTAAAATGTGGTAAAAAATAATATTTAAGTGTAAGTATTTACTTGGAGGGGTAATGCGTATTAAATTATTAATAAAAATAACATCAGTAGTTTTGGTGCTGCTGGGTCTTTCTCTAAGATCTGCAGTGTCTGCTGGAGGCTCTGATGAAGAAGTATTTCCTCCTAAAACACTAGAGAAATTAAAAAAAAATTATTCAACTGAGCAAAAGAAAAGCAAAAGTACTAGCGCAGATGATGGTAACGGTGGGGTAAAAAAGCCAGAAGAGAAAAAATCTAAAAATTTAGCATCATCTGAAAATAATAAGGAGAATGCAAGTAAGGACCAAAATCGTGCCGACACAGAAAATAGTGTCGGCGATGTATTAGAGGACGAACCTTTGATAGCGGATTTAACATCAATTATTGATAAGGACGGTATTGGAGAAGTGAACGTGGTTTGGAAAATTTCCAACGATGGCAATTCTTACAGAACTATTCCTGGTGCCACAAATCAGTCATTTACCCCACGACAAGAGCATGTGGGAAGAACATTGCGAGTTGTCCTCACGTATCTTGATGGACAAGGTAATCTAGAAACTTTAATTTCTGCGCCCACTACTCCAGTGATTAATGTTAATGATAAGCCTACCGGTGTAGTTAGGCTCACCGGTGAAAGCGCAGAGGACAGCGCTCTTATATTAGACGTTTCAGATGTGTATGATGAGGATGGAATGGGCCCGTTTAACTATACCTGGCAAAGAACGTCCCCGAACACAGGCTGGGAAAATTATACCGAGGACGATACCGAGGTATTGAATCTGAGGCAAGAACATGTTTCCTATACATATAGAGTTCGTGTAGAGTACATTGACGGGTTCGATAATAGGGAAGTTATTTATTCAAATGAGAGTGAAGCAGTTAGAAATGTTGATGATCCAGTTCTTGGTGATGTTGTTATACTTGGTGAAGAGAAAGAAGGTTCTGTATTAGAGGCGCGGACTGACTCTCTCTCTGATGATGACGGGATAGCTTCAATTGATGTTGCTTGGGAAAGAAGCAGGGATGGAAGAAACTGGGTCTCTCTGACTGGAGAAAACACAAAGAAACTGAATCTCGATCAAACAGTAGTCGGAAGCCAAGTAAGAGTTAAGGCAACATTAGTTGACAGATTTGGTATTGAAACAGTGCTACATAGCCAGCCAACTCGAATTATTGAAAATGTAAATAATGTTCCAGTCGGCAACGTTTTAATAAGAAGAGTTTCTAATTAGTAAATATGAGGATTTATTACCTTAACGGCTTTTGACAAGGTTATCTTTGATAAAGTCTTTTGGTGTATCAGAATTACTGCTGTATCTTCTAATAGATCCCTCATAGTAGGCTCCATCTTCTATAGCGATTGTCTCGTGGAAGGTATCTCCCTCTACTCGTGCTGAGGAACCAAATCTTACTTTTTTCCCAAAGACTGGACCAATTATTCTACCTCTGATAACTAAATCCTCAGAGGTGACAGACCCAACTACTTTTGCTGATTTCTCAATTACTAATTTTGATGCCTTTATTTCTCCTTCAAGAACTCCATCTAATCGAAGTGCACCTTTCGAAGTAATTTTTCCAATAACTTTTATCTCTTTCCCCAATAATGATGGTGACGAGTTACCATCAAATTCACTCCCAGAAAAAATGCCAGCACTCTCTTCTTGATGTGGCTGTTTCGGTAATGATTTCGTTTTTTCAGAATTTGCTTTTCTATTTTTCCAGGAATTAAAAATCATTATTTTAATAAGCTATTTCTTGATCAATGTTTGTGATATCAAAGTACCACAAAAATAAAAAAAGTTAATTAAAATAAGGATTTTTAAATAAGTTTTTTGATTGATCGACTGTTCACATATATGGTACCTTTTATTAAATTAATAAGAATTGAGGAATAGTGTTATGAAGAAATATGTTTTACTTTTTGCTCTAGCATTAGGCGGATTTTTTGTCGCTGGTTGTGAAGCACCAACAGTATCACCAGATGCGGTTTCTTGCTCCAAAACTGGGGGATGTAGCTAAGTATATTACCAATAAGTGACATTTGGCTCCGAATCTAATATTTTTCATTCGGAGCCTTTTACTTCCAACGTCTATGTGGCCAATACCATTGGGTGGGATATTTTTTAACTCTCTTCTCTAGACTTACGTTCATCTTTTTAGTAATCGAACTTACAGTAACCAACTCTATTGGTTTATCGAAAGTAACGCAAATTTTGCGGTCATGTCCTCTAATGCCGTAAGCTGGTACTAAAAGCGCATTGTATTTTAAGGATATTTCAGCTATTGCAGTAGAAGTTTTAGCAGGCCTTCCTAGAAATTGAAAATATTTTCCCTCTTTGACCGCCTGATCAATCATTAGAGCTATCACCCCTCCAGACTTAATTAAAGAAATCATTTGTCTTGTCCCGGATGTCCCTACTTCAAGTATGGGTTCACCTCCTTCTCTGATAGCGCTTAAGTGAAGTCGCTCGTAAAAAATATTTCTATTTCGCTGATAAATAGCACCTGATGTAAGCCTATACTTGTTTAATACGGCTCTTACTGCTTCCCAAGATCCAATATGCCCAGACACAACTATTATTGGCCGATTAACTTTTCTTGCCTCAATAAGAGGGGTTAACTCTTTTTTTTTATATACTATTTTATTTTTCAACCTCTGAAATTCCCTATTAAACATAAGTTCTATGAAACTCTCACCAATCATTTTAGAGTTCTCTTTAATAAACTCTTTTCGTTTTTGATGGGACATATTTGGATAAACTAACCTTAAGTTTGTATCGACTCTTTTATGGAATTTTCTGACCCAGGGAAGTACGGTTTTACAAATACGTCCTCCCCAATACACCCTTTTTTCAAAAGGCAAGAGTTTTAAAAATGTGATAAGTAAATAGAAGGGTATTATCTCGAGAAGTTGACGGAGCATGTCTATTCCTATTTACACAAATAAAACACTGAATTTAGGTATTGGGATATATTATCATCACCATTTGCCTCCCCTCAACTTTTGGAATCACGTCCGGTTTACCAAGGTGAGCTGTGTCTATCGCTACCCTTTCCATTAATTCCGCACCTAATTCTTGATGGGCCATCTCTCTGCCCCTGAATCTAAGTGTTATTTTAACTTTATCCCCATTTTCAAGAAACTTTGTAACAGAACGCATTTTTACTTCATAGTCATGCTTATCAGTATTGGGTCGGAACTTTATTTCCTTAAGTTCTATTGTTTTTTGCTTCTTTCTTGCTTCTGCTTCTCTTTTTTGTTGATCATACTTAAACTTACCAAAATCCATAATCTTACAAACCGGAGGTGTGGCATTGGGAGAAATCTCCACCAGATCAAGGCCTACCTCGCTGGCCATAATGTTTGCCTTTTCAGGGCTAACAATTCCTACCATATTTCCTTCAGCATCGATTAAACGAACCTCTTTACATATAATAGATGCGTTAACTCGAGCCGCGACTTCCTTTTGTCCCGAGGTTATTTCCTGATTTCTTCTTACGATTTCATGCTCCTTTTTCTTAAATTAATTTGATTTATTTCGTAACGTTATCTTTATCACTATGTTTTTTTTAGTTTTAGATCCGGCGGCGTTGCTTCCATTGACAGTTCTCTAATAGCATCATCCAAAGCAATTGTTTGTGATTCTTTTATTCCAAGTCGCCGTACATTTAGAGATCGACTTTTGACTTCTTTCTCACCCACGACAGCAATTACAGGGATTTTTGAAATAGAATGCTCTCTTACTTTATAATTGATTTTTTCGTTTCTATCGTCCACTTTGCACCTCAATCCCATTTTTTTTAATGAGGTCTCTACTTCATCAATGTAGTCGCCCACATTTGTTGTTATTGATGCAATGACAATTTGTGTTGGGGCAAGCCAGAGCGGAAGTCTACCTGCTGTATTCTCAAGTAAAATTCCAATAAATCTCTCAAAGGATCCAAGTATCGCTCTGTGTAACATAACGGGGACTTGCTTTTCACCAATATTGCTTATATAAACAGACCCCAATCGTTCCGGTAAAACAAAATCGACCTGTAAGGTTCCACATTGCCAATCTCGGCCCAACGCATCTGTCAATACAAATTCTAACTTTGGTCCATAAAAAGCGCCTTCGCCTTTATTTATCAAAAAGTCATAGCCGGCCATTTTGGTTGCACTTTTTAAGGCCTGTTCAGCGCGTTCCCATACTTTATCGCTACCAGCTCGATTCTCTGGTCTATCTGAAAATTTTATTTTAAACTCAGTAAATCCCAGTTCTTTATAAACGCCCGATAAAAGGTCTATAAATTTTTTTGTCTCACTTTCTATTTGCTGTTCAGTACAAAAGATGTGGGCATCATCTTGCAAAAAAGCTCTTACCCTCATAAGACCGTGTAATGCACCAGATGGCTCATTCCGGTGGCAAGCTCCAAATTCAGCCATTCTTAAGGGCAGATCCCTATATGATTTTATACCCTGATTATAAATTTGAACATGACAAGGACAGTTCATTGGCTTTAGTGCGTTTATTCTTGGTCCTTTTTCCTGCTCATCTACCTCAACAATAAACATATTTTCCCTAAATTTATCCCAATGCCCTGATTTTTCCCAAAGGCTTCTGTCTACAATTTGAGGTGTTTTTACCTCCAAGTATCCATTATTTTCAAGTTTTCTTCTCATATATTCTTGTAATGTGGAGTATAGCTTCCAACCGTTTGGATGCCAAAAAATACTTCCAGTAGCCTCTTCTTGTAGGTGAAATAACTCCATATTTTTTCCGAGTTTTCTATGGTCTCGTCTTTCGGCTTCTTCTAGTCTGAAAAAATATTGCTTTAATTCCTCTTTACTTCTAAAAGCTACTCCATAAATTCGCTGAAGCATTTTATTTTTACTATTACCCTTCCAGTACGCACCTGCAACTCTGGTAAGTTTAAAAGAGTCCGCAGGCACTTGGCCTGTGTGCATTAAGTGAGGCCCCCGGCAGAGGTCTTGCCAATCTCCATGCCAGTACATTCTTATATCTTCACTAACTGGAATATCGTGAATCAGTTCAACCTTGTAAGGTTCATTTTTTTCTTTATAAAAATTCAAGGCTCGCTCACGATCCCAGGTCTCTTTTTTTACAGTATCTTTCTTCTCAATGATTGACCTCATTAGAGTTTCAATTTTGTCTATATCATTTTCAGAAAAGGGCTCTTCTTTATCAAAATCATAGAAGAAGCCATCTTGAATTACTGGACCTATAGTCACTTTCACATCTGGCCATATTTCTTGAACGGCCCTGGCTAAGATATGGGCACAATCATGTCGAATTAATTCAAGCGCTATTTCTGTGTCTTTAGGAGTATGTATTGTAAGGGAGCAATCAGTTGTAAGCTTTGTCGACAGGTCAGTCAAATTACCATTAACAGTGCATGCTATCGACTTCTTTGCAAGAGATGTTGATAGGTCTTTTGCGATTTCAAACCCTGTTATGCCAGTGGGATACCTTCTTGAGGAACCGTCAGACAGTTCAACAGCTATTTTATTGTCTTCGGTCAGATTTAAACTCACTCTATGCTTCTTTAACTTGCTTTTCTATAAGATAAAGTACTGTACGCATCAATTAATAGCTCTTCCATATTTTTAATGTTGAAGTTGTTTAATACATAATTACGGCTTGTTCGTCCAGTAAAATTCCTTTCTTTTGCATTCATTTGAAGTAGGTTTGTCAAAGTTTGTATAAGTTTCTTTAAATCACCATTTCCAGTTAGGTAATCATGATATTCCCTAGGTAAAAGTTCTTTATTTACATCGTTTTCCCAACTAACTACTGCGTTACCCATAGCCAATGCATTTAAAATATCTAAAGAATAGTATTGGTTTTGAGGGTTTAATTCTAGATAAATGGATGAAAGCTTGAGACAAGCTTCTAAATCAGCTATGTGATCCATTATACACAATACACTATTTCTGTTTCTAAGGTATTTCCCCTCAAACTCATTCAGTTGTTTCTTATTCACGTTACTTCTTAGAACGACAATATATGGCCTTATATTTTCTGGTAGTTTATCTAGATCGACCGATAGCTTAATTATCTGATTTTGCCATTTGTTTGAATTGAAGTAGGCTTTTGCAAAAATTATATGTCTGGGCTTCTCAAGCATTCCCCATTGGGTTGCCAAAGAAATAGTTCTTTCTTGGCTGATTTTCTTTTCATCATAGATTGTTAAATCTACCGGTACTGGTACATAAAACAAACCTATATTTTTTCTAGAATATTTGGTTAGAAGTTCTTGATAAATTGTTTTGCTGGGTACTAATGTGGTAGCTTGCGGAATGAACTCTCCAAATATGGTCTTATTTAACCTGCCCAATACAGTTTGCTCTGATGGATTTGAAAGCATAGACATTAATATTTTTATAGAGCAAGTTTTATTAACCTGCAAAGCGGCTTTATATCCTGCTAAATCGTATACATGTATTGTAACAATAGATTTTGACGATACTACTTCACAAATTTTCTTAATAGTCGCTTTCGAGTAACTGATATTTTCTGAAGAAGTACTCTGTTCGACAATTTCAGCACCCCATCGCTTAAAGTATGATAATTCTCTGCCAAGAGGAGCGAATACATATGAACTGTATCCGTTATCTTTCAATATTTTAGAGTAAGCCGCAATAGCTCTAACTGAAATGACATCATTTAGGCTAGTTAAAAGTTGAAGTATGTTCATGTCTGTGTAATTGTCTTGTCAAAGGTCTAAGTAAAAAGATAGAGCGGGAATATGTTTGAAACAAACTTTCATAAGACAGATGATGGACAAAAACTGGCTTTTTCACAAGTTAATGGTGATAAAAAAATAAAAAATTTACCAGGTGTTGTATTTTTGAGTGGGTTGAAGTCGGATAAAGAAGGAACTAAAGCCATTTTTTTATCTCGATGGGCAGAAAAAAATAAAAGAGACTTTTTAAGGTTTGACTATAGAGGTCATGGGGCTTCGTCAGGAATTTTTGAAGAAGCATCAATTTCAGACTGGCTTGAAGATACCAAAAGTATTATTCTGTCTCTTACGTCGGGTCCTCAGATTTTGGTTGGATCTTCGCTCGGGGGATGGATAGCGCTATTATTTGCAAAGCTATACCCTAAAAAGGTTGCAGGCATAATTGGCATTGCGGCTGCTCCTGACTTTACCGCCAAGTATGCTAGCAATAATCTTACCGAAGCTCAAAAACGAGAGCTTGAAACTACTGGCAAGCTTTCTTTTGACTCCGAATATTTTGAACAACCCCTAGTGATTACTCAAAAATTAATAGAAGATGGAAACCAACACTTAATATTAACAAAGAAACTAGGTGTTGACTGCCCAGTAAGACTTTTTCATGGATCTCTCGATGAAGATGTACCTCTTACTACGAGTATTAACACATTAGAGAGCCTAAGTAGTATTGATGTGCAACTTCAAATTATTAAAGGCATAGATCATAGGTTCTCAACACCTGAATGCCTTGAATTGATCAAAGAAACCATAGAGCGGGTGCGCTTAGCTTAAGAGCATCCCTACTATTACGACAATTAGGCCGAATGCCGACAAACATATAGAAAGATAATTTACTATTATTAGTATTTCCAAGTTAGTTTTTTTGCCGTCTTTGTCATTTATCTTGGTCCGCTTACGAGCTTGAAAACCAAAATATATGACCACAGCAAATCCTGTTAGACCGAAAAAACATATTAGAACGCCCAAACTAACTAAAATCAAAGACATTATAGAAATGTATTACCTGACAATTTGTAAAAAATATACAAATAGATTTTAATAACAAAAATTTATTGCAAAAATACAAAAATGTTTCTAGGTTCATGACGTGCCTCTATAGCTCAGCTGGTAGAGCAACTGATTTGTAATCAGTGGGTCGGGAGTTCGAGTCTCTCTGGGGGCACCACAATATCAATCACTTAGAAAATAATTGAACGAAAGGCCTAACAGAATTGGGTTTCTGGTGACACTCTGGTGGCACAGAAGTATTATCCTAAATGGCTTTGTTAGATCAAGAAACGGTATTGTATTTTAATCAAAAGTAAGTAACTTTCCTGAGTTCTCGTTATCAATAATGTCGTAATCAAGAATTCTAAAATCCATGTCCCATCTGTTACCTGAAGCACTTTTTACCATTTTTGATGTTCTCAGGGATAGATTTGGAGGAACAAGTTCCGAGAATTTGAATAGGCTATGATGTATAGCAACCTTGCGATCATTATTATAATACTTAACTAACACCTTAACATTTTTAATGGAATAACTAGAGTTGTTCACAATGGTTAGTGATAATTTTCTCTCGTCAAGGCCGCTATATCCCCACTCTGGGAAAGTAATCTCTACATTACCTTTAATTGGGTCTTTGCTATCGCCGGTATTTCCCTCGGCAGCTGATATTGGTTGAGGTTCTTTGTCAAAATAGAGCTTAGAGACGTATGCAATTGGCATGGAAAAATTCAAATTCTGCGTTCCGTCTAAATATGACGTCGCGACTCCTATAACATTCCCATCTTCATTTATAATTGGACCTCCGCTGCTGCCTGGCGAAATAGGTGCTGTTATTTGAAAATATTGTGAACCCTCAACAGTACGTATACCGCTAACAATACCAGTGGAAACAGTTCCCTCTAAGCCCTTAGGATTACCGATAGCAATAATACTCTCTCCGATAGAAGGTGACGTTTTTGAGGGAGTTAGGGGATTGCCAGCAATACTTGACTTGAGAAGCGCAAGGTCATTCTTTCTGTCTAAACCTAAAATATTATTTATTGATCCCACTTCTCCATCACTTAATTTAATCATTAGTTTTTTCGCATTGGCTATTACATGAAAATTCGTTGCAATGGTATTGGAGTCCCCAAAGAAAAAGCCAGACCCAATACCCGTAGGTTGGTTTTGTTCATCGTAAGCAATAATTAAGACGACAGAGGGTCTAGTATTTTCAAAAGTTGATTTAACGTTTAAAGCAAATGTTGGGTTTACAAGCATGAAAAATAAAAAAACAGTGTTTATAAAGATTCTTTTAAAGGGCATTGTTATGTTTCTCCGCGTGTAAGCTAAACCTGGATTTAATGATCGTATCCATTTATTTTGCCAATGTAAAATTTACATTAGATCCTTTTGATCAGAATTCTGCCATAGCATTGCACACTCCAGGGGTATCCCTCTGTTCTTATTTTGGACTCAACTCTCTATCAAGTAATATGAATACTAGTAAATGTTTTTTTATTTTTTACTCGATGCAATCTTATAAACAGTAGGTAATATCTTAAAGAAATAAATTAAATTGCGAGTGAGCTTACGCTAGTTGCTAATCTAAACGAGGACTGATAAGGCTGAAAGAGGCGACTTTAAGTTACCTCTCACTTTTGCTAACATTTAGTTTTAAATAGGAGATCACTGTGTCACAAAATTCGCAATTGAATAAAACCTATGCGTTGTTGAAAGAAGTATACGGGCCGCTTGAAAATTTGTCTCAAACACAATGGTCGCAAATTGAAAGGGGCGTAAAAGCATTAATGAAGGAACATGGTCCTGATATTCCTCTCGAGTCTCTGAAAGCCATGAAGCATACCTATGATAAGTACCATACTGAAAAAGATGTAGCTTTAGGTTTTAAGGATAAAAAACAATTATATTCAGTTAATCATTAGAGAGAAGTGGCTGAGGGACCCTCTAATACGATACCCCCGGGGCACCCCCACTTTAGTATTTGGGACTCCGCATATTATCTAGTGATATTAAAGTGCAGGGGCAAATACGTTATTCGCCAATTAGCAAGCCAATGAATGAATATAAGTTAAGGGTTATACCCATTGACCAAGGCTAAGCCAACAATAATTAAAATATGAACCATCACATATTTTTGGCTATCAGTTAGACGATAAATTGTTCTTGTCATCACGGCTTCAACTATCTTGTCTATAACTTCAAATAAAAATGTAAAAATTTGATAAATGAAACTGAAAAATCTGTACAGTTCATAAATAAAAATATAAATCTGCCTAATCATATTAAGTCAGTAATTAATAATTAATTGATCGTTTAAAAGCTTCCTCAATTACATCACTTCTTCTAGCAACCTGAGTGCATAATCTATCAGAAAAAGGTTTGATACCCACTCTACCTAAATCCAGTCTATCTGAATCCCAGCAAGTTTGAACGGTTATATCTGCATCAATCAATCCATCTGAATGATACTTACAGGCTTCAATTAGTAATTCTTTTTCTTTTTCATTAATATCAAGCCACCTATCATATATGTCATTTATATATTCAGCAGCTCTTCTTCCATGCTCTAAATCGTAATCGTCATTATCTCTCTGGCAATCGTGTATAAGGGCAAATAACTCAACAACGTTTAGGTTGGCACCTGTCTCCTTAGCCAACACCCTTCCATTATAAAGCACACGCATCCAATGGTCTTCGCCGTGTATGGTTGAACTGCCCAAAGGAAATTGTTTCAACAAATGGTCTAATAACTCTTGGCTAAGAACTTTTGATACATCGGCATTTAGTTTGAATAAACTCATTATTTATACCTGTTTTTGTAATTTGCGGAGAATATACCTCGCCCTTTATGTATGTTGGTTCGCTCATTTTTGATCCATAATGTTGCATAAAATCAAGAATTAGTTACCGGGTCAATTCGTTAACTACTCCTACGTCAACAAGAATTAAAATATTTATTATTACGTTTTTTTGCTTATCACTGAGGCGATAAATTGTCTTAACCATAATCGCTTCCACTATCTGATCTAACAACTTTATAAGAAATGCACATTTTCTATACACTATATGAGCAAGCTTTTTTGATTGAATTAATAGATAATTAAGTTCACGTCAAGACGCACATATTTGTCTACCCACCCACGCATGGGACTTAGGGGGTACTAATGTAGTATGTTCTTGGAGTGTGCAGCAGATGGGGTCTTTACATCTTTACCTTTCAAGTTCATTATAAAAACTATTCAATGTTATCGTTATGAAAAGGCGTGCTATATCTATTAAACAAACAAATATTTTACTACTTAAAGATTGATGGTGAATAACGATCAATTAATCTCAAGATATGTGTCTGGATTGAAGATGGTGAGCTGGGTCTATGCTATGATTCAGATGATGGTAGTATTTTCACAACTCCTAATACCTACCGCAAGTACTGACTTAGGTAAGTTTGGGTTTCCTACTTTGTTTCTTACTAGTTCGCTGCTTAATGCAGCAATAGCGTTGAACACGAGAATCGAAAATTATCGCCCTTTACTTTTCTTTAGCCTTTTATTGATAATTTTAACAAATATTGGTGTCGCTATACTCACAAATCTTGATAATGATCCATTACTGGTTGAGTCTAATGTTGGAAGGATTGTTGATTATCAATTTGCGCCTGGCATTATGTTTATTGTGGTATCTGTTCTATATCTAAGATTGACTATAACAGCATTCCTGTCAGTATTATTTGTAACTAGTATTATTATCCAGCAATATATGGCTTTGAGCCTTGATGGTGTATTTTTTTCTAGCAACCTTCCAGTTGTTTTCTCAGATGGACTTGCTATAAATTTGGACTGGTTTGTGTTGAATTGTTTATTTGTTGTAGTTACAGTTATAGTGGTCACGGTAACTAGCTGGCAGTTCGATAAGGTAACAAATCAAGCTTCGAATTTTGAGAGGGCAAATCAGGTGTTAGGTAGATATTTTTCTCCTGAGGTGAAAGATGAAATAGAGAATAGCCGTTTTGCTGATATCACTGAAGTAGAAAAATCTTCTTTAGTAGCAGTTTTGTTTACAGATATAAATGGCTTTACAAAGATGACCGAGACGATGGATCCCAAAGATGTAGTTCGATTGGTTTCTGAGTATCAATCCAAAATGGTTGCTGCTATTTTTAGTTCAGGTGGTACTGTTGATAAATTTATAGGCGATGCAGTCATGGCTACGTTTGGGACACCTACTAGTAGAGGCAATGACGCTCAAAATGCATTTGAATGCGCGAGAAAAATGCAAATTGCTATGAACCAATGGTCAAAAGAGCGCGCGGAAAAGAAACTACCTCAAATAACTCACAGAATTGGCATTCATTTTGGCCCATGTATAATTGGGAACATTGGC
Source organism: uncultured Alphaproteobacteria bacterium (assembly GCA_902537215.1). Taxonomy (GTDB): domain Bacteria; phylum Pseudomonadota; class Alphaproteobacteria; order Rhodobacterales; family Rhodobacteraceae; genus CACIJG01. The sequence goes on along the minus strand of CACBAM010000004.1, from coordinate 141,058 downwards.
GGAGATCAGAGAGTTGAATTCACCGTTTTAGGAGATACAGTGAATGTAGCTAATCGTTTGTGTGATGCGTGTAAAAAATTTGATAGCCAAGTAATTATTAGCGATGCCGTGGCTAAACGATTATCTGAAGAAATCAAGTCTGATTTCGAGGCAAATTTTTGTATTCCAGGTAGAACGGAAAAGATAGGTATTCACAAATTACGGATTTAGGTTAAATGAGGTCCAGATTATTTTGTGGCAGAGATAAAGATAACTGCCCTAAAACTGCACCACTAGAAACAAAAATATATGAACGGCAGTAATATAGGTATTTACGTGTTCATGCAAATAGGCACGATTTGTTTCGCAGTTTGTTTAAAAGTCGGAGTGACCCCTCCCACGCATGGGATAAAGTGTGGGGGTACTCACATAGTGTGTTAGTGCAGTGTGCAGCAGATGGGGTATTTGAGAGCCATTTTAAGAGTCATACGGAGCCTATAGTTACAGCTGATATGATTTTTTTAAAAGCACAGGAAGGAAAAAATGTTAGCTTATTTTATCAACGTTTTTCGATACTTCTTCACGTGTTCCGATGGATCTCCATCTTTTACCGTCCCTAAAAACAACCATTCTGGTTGTTATGTATCTCTTACCATCTGGAAGATCTGCTAATCCTTTCCAAACAAGATGTTGGTCATCTTCATAACAGCACTTGATGTCTAAAACATTATCAACGTTACGACCATTTTTCTTTAAAAATTGTAAGAGATCATCTTTGTTAAGTAACCCAGATTCTTGTAAAAATAAAAAATCTTCGTGCAAACTCTCGTTTGCTCGTGTGTAGATTTCTTCTTCACTTAGGTCACCCTTAATTTCTGAAATAATCTCATCATACTTTTTTCCCATTTTCTCACCGATGACACTAATTAAAGGCACCAAATTAGCGAAAATGTAACAAATCGCTTAGATTATTTATATAAAATAATTAAAAAAACTGGAAATAATTTTTTTAACTTGCCGCTGCACTCTCTAAGAATATACCAACTGCACACCCCCTATGTCCCATGCGTGCGAGGGGTCACTTAAACTGCAAAACAAACTGTGAAACAAATACGATTTAAAAAAAGAGAAAAGATGGGCGACGTTATGTAAAATCTTGCAATACGATATTTCTACTTGCCTCAACTATTACGTTTATTGAACCAAGATCTTTTATCATTGTATCTCGCTCACTCTGAAAGACCTCTTGGCACTTCTTGAAAGCGTTGGTATTTTTGTATTCAAATAATGCTGAGGTCTTAAACATTCCTTGCTTATTCCAAATACGATTGTAGCAAAAACGAGTGCATCCATGTTTTTTGAGTTTTTGAAAAAATTTTTGTCCATAATCTTCCCAAAAACGAGTATGCAGTAGCATCTCAGGTTCTGTCTTAAATGTAAATGTATTGTAAGTCATCAAGCTTGAGTCATCCATTGTCTGATCTCCAAATTTTATCATATTGTTATCATATTATTTCATAATTAAATCTCTAACGAGAATACAATTTACGACTAAGGGGCTTTAAGATGATGCTGAACACCCCATCTGCTGCACACACCAAGAATAGTATGAGTGTACACCCCTCAGTGGTCTGGTATAGGGGTAGACAAATATGTGCGTCTAGACATGAACTACACTTACCTAACATATTGATATTGCTTACTTTGATGCAGTCATTAGAGCATGTACAGAGGAATTAACTCTCCGGGGGGCACCATCTGAAATAGCATCCTATTGAATTTTAAATAGCTAGCCACTCTTTAATGGTTTTATTAACATCATCGGGTTTTTCTTGTGCCATCCAATGACCACTCTCAATGGTCGCCTCCTTTAAATTAGAACAACTTTCTCTCATAAAATCTGCCAAACTTGTATGACATGTATCACATACTCTGTCATACTTTGCATGAATGAAAAGCGTTGGCTTCTTGAGTTTTTTAAGTGACGCTTTCTTATAATACTCATTATTAAGCTCTGTGTTCATATACCACGAACCAGGACCAAAAAACCCATTTTCTGACAAATATTTTGAATATACTTCTAGCTCTTTTCTAGATAAAACTCTCTCATCCAAAGCAATATCTGGTGCTATTCCGTTTTTAAACCAACCATTATTTTTTCTGACAAAAGCGGTATTGGCAAGTTTTCCCAAGTTTTCCGCATTGCCACTTCTGAAGAGGCATTTAACTGTGTTTCTGGGGTTGTCTTCTAATGATTGTTTTGCTTTATCAAAATTCTCCCTATAAAAAATTTGGTACTCCCATTGCCCATAAGGAAATTCGTCCTCCGGATAAAGGTGCCTATCTATAGTTGATAGCATGTTATCATTTTCCATCATTTTAAATGGTACGCACAAGCTTACAATTTTTTCTACATACTCGTCATGGTGGCAAGCAATGTTCCATACAACTGGTGATCCCCAATCGTGCCCAACCCATATTGCTTCTCCTCCTCCAAGATGAGTATGTAGCTCAATCATATCTAAAACAATTTCTTCTTGACAGTAATCAGCATGCTTATCGTAGATAGATGATTGGCCGTATCCTCTCATATCTGGTGCTATTGCATGAAAACCAAGATTTGAAAAAAACCTTAATTGATTTCTCCAACTTATGCTCAGTTCAGGCCATCCATGAATAAAATAAATTTTTTTATCATTTTCTTCTCCTGCGGAAAGGTAAAAGGTCTTATGTCTATTATTTTGATATATGTTTTCAGAAAATTGCATTGAAACGACCACCCTTGTGTTTTGGAAACGGTTATATTATGAATTCAACAAATTAAGTTGTAAACACCCCATTTGCTGCACACCCTAAGAGCATACTACGTGTTTACCCCCACTGTCCCATGCATAGGAGTTGGTCATTTAAGCGTGAGCATAAAATCAAAAATAATTAGATTAAGAATAGCAAATCAAATAAAATATTTTTCAGCAATCTTTTTGGGGATCTAAGTGGAAAAATACAAAAAAGTGCTACGGCTAGTAAAGGAGCGAAATTGGAAAGAAATGGAGGAATGGCTCCACGAGGACTTTATGTACATTAAAGAGACTGCATTGATGGATCGTGAGGAACACGTAAAAAAAATGGAAAAAGAGTTTGGGTCAAAGCAAGCTATTAATCAGAATGAATTATTACACGAAGATGAAGATATGATGGCGTTTAAGCATGTTGTAACTCAGAAAAACGGTAAAAAGTTCAGAATTACGCAAATTCAGCTTTATAAAGAGGGTATGGTTTGGAGAGAAATAAGTAACGCTATTGAAATAGATTAGTTTTTAAATCTTTCACACCCATCTGCTTAACACTCCAATGATAGTATACATCTACTACCCTCTTGGCCTTTCAATGAGATATACAAGAGCGGCGTTTTTTTATTTAAAAACTTTTTTATTTAGATTCTAATGCTTATTATTCTAGGAAAATCATAAGGTTTTTTGGAAACAATTAAATAAATTCACTCATTTGATAATGAGATGCTCAGTCGAGTGGAGAAAAATGAAACAGAAAAATAGTGCAAGTAGTTTAGGCTTTGATGAGGCAAAGCTTTTTAAAGCGATAGAATTTTCAAAAAAAAACGAGTCAAAAATGGATCGTGATATCGAAAAAGCACTTAGGGAGGGTCATTTTCATGAACCATGGCCAATCAGCAAAACTATAGGGCCGGTAAAAAAAAGAAAAGGTAACTCTGGAGCGATATTACGAAGAAATGAAATTGTTCAAGTTTGGGGAGATGTTGAATATGTTGATATGGCATTTAGTATGAGCAAGAGTTTTCTTTCCCTATGCGCTGGAATTGCTTTTAAAGAAAATATTATATGCGATTTCCACGCTCCCATTATAGATACAATTCAAACCAAAATTTTTGAAACATCACACAATAAAAAAATCACATGGTCTCAAATGTTACAACTCACAAGTGAGTGGCAGGGAGAACTCTGGGAAAAGCCTGATTGGATTGATCACAATCGTAATTTAGATGATTCCCAGAAAAACAGATTAGAAAAAGGAAAAAAAAGAAAGCTTAACTCACCAGGAACTTTTTGGGAATATAATGATGTACGAGTTAATGTTCTCTCATATGCGCTCATGTTGGCCTTTGAACGTTCACTTCCTGATGTCTTACGAGAGCACATAATGGTTCCGATAGGCGCCAGTAATACCTGGGAATGGCATGGCTATGATAATTCATGGGATGAGGTTAATGGCAAGCGATTACAATCTGTTTCTGGAGGAGCTCATTGGGGTGGTGGTTTATGGATAAGCACTCTTGATCTTGCTCGTATCGGCCAATTGATGATTAACCAAGGACTTTGGGATGGTAAGGTAGTTATTCCCAAAAAATGGGTCAAAATGAGTACTGAACCATGTGAGTTAGCGTTAAATTACGGTTATCTGTGGTGGCTTAATGATAAAAAAACTGGGATGTTTCCCGGCGCACCGACTACTGCATTTGCAGCCATGGGAGTGGGTACACAGATTTTGTATATAGACCCCAAAAATGATTTAGTAATCGTTAACAGGTGGATTGAAGAAGATAAGGTAGCAAAATTTGTGAGGCTGATACTAGATAGTATCGTTTTTTAAAATCAATAAATTGCTAGGACAAATTTATCTCCAAAAAAATATTTGTATCCTAAGCCGTAAATCTTCCGCACATTCAGGAATATTAACTAAATGTTCCAGTGTTTTAGCTGAGCTACAGAAAGCTGAAAGTCAAAACTGGTGGTTGATAGATAGTTACTTTATTCCTACCATCGAATTTGCTGCTTTGAAGAGTTTTTCGCACAATACATCATCATAAACTTGGCTGTTTGGACTTTTCATAGGCCATCCACCCTTTCTGCTTTCTTTATCTTTGTAAACTCCAACCTGACTGTAGAAACAGCCACTTTTATCGTCTACACTATCGTCAACTAGGCAATGTAAGGTGGTTTGCGACCCAATTGTTGTATTAGTCATGCCAGCCATTGACAAAAAGGGTTTAAGTAAAACATTTTGAAAAAATAATGGTAATGTGTGTTTTATCAAAGGAGTTTGAACCCATCCAGGATGAATGCTTACAGAGGTTATATTTGAACTTTTCAATAAATTTGCTTGATATCTTGAGTAAAGAACCTGTGCTAATTTTGATTGATTATAAGCATCCCAACCAGAATATTTTTTCTTTTCAAAATTTAGATCGCCCAAATCTATTGAGCCTTTCTCATGAAAAACACTAGATGTATGCACAATTCTTGATCCCTTAGCTTTTTTTAACTTTGGTAGTAGTAATTCGGTTAATAAGAAATGGCCTAAAAAATTAACTCCAAACTGTAACTCAAACCCATCTTTAGTTCTACTTTGAGGGGTGTTCATTACCGCTGCATTATTTACTAGTCCATCAAGGCGCAAAAATTTTTTATTAAAAACTTTGATGAAATCTCTCACGGAATCAAGTGAGTCCAACTCAAGTTGCAAATTATGGATATTTTTATTGGATGTTTCTTCAATTATTTTGGCACCAATTTTTCTTGCAAGCTCTATATTTCTTGATGCACATATGACGGTAGCTGATTGCTTTGCGAGTTGCTTTACTACTGCTAAGCCTATTCCTGAGGTTGTACCTGTTACAACATAAATTTTTCCAGAAAGATCTTTTTGTAGTGTATCTACTGAGCAAACAAATTCTTTAGCCATGAAGTCTACATAACAGTTATAAGTTCAAAACTACAGTCTCAATTTTGAAGTTTAAAAAGTTATTGTCAATACACCATCTGCTGCACACTCCAAAAAGATGTTATGTGCATATCCTTAGTGTTCTGGAAAAGGATATACTGAAAGGTAAACCAAAGTCGTTTAAATGGTGCCTAGATCTGTATAAACCTAGCAGAAGTTTCCAAGAAAAGCAAATCATAGATTGTAGACCAACTGATTTGTAATCAATTAGTCCAGAGTTTGAGACTTTTTGGGGCACCACAGAGCAGATAATGAGTCAACTTCTATTTATCTCAACTGAGGGATATAAGTCAGATTTTTTGAAGTTTGTTCCCCATCTCCTAGTTAAGTCGTCAATAATGCTTGATAGAGACTTCCTTGAATATAACAATTAAAGCCTTCTCGCTTATCTAATTTTATAGCAAGGTTAATGTGCTTAAAAGCTTTCTCAATTTTATTTTGCTTAATAAAGCTTAAACCTATTTTTTGCAAGGTATATGAACTTTTTTGAATTAATTTAACGATCTGTTGTATAAAGACAGCGGAATTGCTTTTTTTTGTTCGGATAGATAAACGATCTTATGAGGAATTGTGTCATTTACCATTCTGTTATAATCACATTAGTTGCTTAAAACTAATAAATCGTCATTTCTTAAGAAGAAATATTAATAGATAAAAAAATTATTGAAATTATGTTGGCTTTTGATTTTTAATTACTTAATGAAAAACACCTCTACAAAAACTTCTGTTCTCGACCTATTATTTTGCGCCGCGACTAGGAATCCCTCCAAAACATATTGTAAGTCTGCTCATCACAAATTTACTTATAATCAATTTGTCGCTGCTTGTATTAAACTTTCAAATGAGATATCTAATAAAAATATAAATAATGCGCGAATTGGAATATTTCTTCCAAACTCTATTTTATTTTTAATCTCTTACTTTGCTATACTTATTTCTGGAAATAGGCCTGCATTACTAAATTACTTATTACCAGATCGTGCCTTAGGTAAAATGATAGATAATCTAGAGCCATCTCTGCTCATTTCCGATAAAGAACTGCTAAAAAGCCAAAGTATTATCGTAAAGATAGAAGACTATTTAGAATTAGAAGAGTCGACTATGGATGAATCTGATTTTAAATGTAAAGGTACGGAAGTAGGCGCCATTTTGTTTTCTGGTGGTACAACAGGTATTCCTAAGCAGATTAATCATTCGCATAAATGTATAATTTCCATGGTCGAGCGAATGGAGTGGGGATGGCCAACTACTCCTAATGAAAAGTGGTTGGTGGTAGCACCATTCACACATATTTATGGGTTTTTAACTGGCGTGACAAACCCTCTCTTAAAGTCTGGCACCGTTTTTATACCAGATGCGTTTGATCCAAAGCTTATAGTTGAAAATCTTATCAGTGAAGAGATTACTGTTTTTGGCGGTGGTCCCCCAGCTATTTATCAAGCTTTACTCTCTGTTGAAAAATTTGAAAAAAGTCAAATACCTCATTTAAGAGTATGTCCTGGCGGGGGAGCACCATTTCCTGTGGCAGTTCATAAAATGTGGAAAGAAAAAACTGGAATACCAATTTATGAGGGATATGGTATGACCGAAATTGCTCCTATATCAGTAAATACGGTTGAAAATGGTACTAAGCTTGGGTCAACAGGCAAGGCAGTTCCTGATACAGTTATTGAAATTGTCGATATTGAAACGGGAAGTCGAGTTTTGAATTCTGGTCAGATAGGCGAAATTCGAGTTAAAGGCCCGCATATGATGACAGAATACGAACGAAATAGGAGGGAAACTAAAACGACTATAAGAGATGGATTTATTTACACAGGTGATATTGGATTACTAGATAGCAAAGGTTTTCTAACTATAACAGATAGAAAAAAAGATGTGATATTTGTCAAAGGCTTTAACGTATTTCCTCGAGAAATTGAAGAATTATTAATGTCTCAAACAAATATTTCTTCTGTTTGTGTTGTTGGGAAAAAGGATGACCGTAACGGTGAGACGCCAGTTGCATTTATCACCCTTAAGGAAAATGTAGATGTCTCCATCATTAAGAAATATTGTGAAGATACAATGCTACACTATAAGGTTCCTTCAGAATTCATAGTTTTAAAAACTCTACCATTAACACCGGCAAAAAAAGTTGATAGAGCAGCACTTAAAAATAGGTTGATTTGAATAGCACTTCTCAGAATTTGGATCAAGACTTTAAAGATATCAAAGAGAAATGTTTTTCCATGTTTATATTTCTTCCACACATTAGAGCTACCGAAGGTCCATTAGGCTTAAACTTTTTATTCAAAAGTGATGCAATAGCTACCGCTCCAGCTCCTTCAACTATTTGCGACTCTTGCCAATATGCATAGTGTATTCCATCTGCAATTTCTTTTTCGCTTACCAGAACTATCTCATCAACTAATTTTTTTGTAAGTTGAAAAGTGTACTTATTATCAAGACCAATACCTCCTGTTAGAGCATCAGCAAGACTTTCCTCTTCTCTTACAAAAATTGGTTTTCCTGCTTTTTGAGACTCATACATTGCTGCACCCCTATCCATCGATACTCCAATTACTTTTAAATTTCGGTTCAAGCTCTTTAAAGCCCTGGCAACTCCACAGATTAATCCGCCCCCAGATAAGGGGACAAAAGCAAAAGTTAGTTCAGGAATTTGTCGATAAATCTCTAGCCCTAAAGTACCTTGACCCGCTATAACGTCAATATTATCAAATGGAGAGACGTAGGTCATCCCTTCCTCAGTTGTCAGTCTATCTGCTTCTAGTTGCGCTTCATCTTGATTTGCTCCTATTAATCTTACCTCGGCACCCAGTGCTTTTATTCCCTCAATCTTATTCTTTGGAACAAGTTCCGACATGCATATTATACATTTTATTTTCATCAAATTAGCAGCAAAAGCTAAACCCCGGCCATGGTTTCCGGTAGATAACGCTACCACTCCCGCCTTTTTTTGCGCTGGATTTAAGTTTGATATTGCATTAATTGCACCCCTGATTTTAAAGCTTCCGGTTATTTGTTGATTTTCTAATTTCAAATATATATGTTGCCCAACAGCTTCTGATAGAGCCTTGGAATGTACTACTGGAGTTGTGATTATATGCTTAGAAACTATCTTTTCTGCACGTACTATATCTTCAAATAAAAGCATTTCTGACTATTCTTTGGTTAATGGTCTATAATTTCAGATCATCTTAGTTTTTATTATGGCTTTTTTTTGATACGATAACAATATGATCTCAAAAAGCTTCAATAAGAATATTTTAAAAGAGAAAATAGGTTTAGCTGGCTGTGGAAATATGGGTTTACCTATGCTTAATTCAATGTTGTCAAAAAATATTGATGCAAAGGGTTATGATATTAAAAGAAAAACATCTTTATTGAGCTTAGGAAAAGACTTCGTAAGTTCTAAGAAGAAGTTTCTTGATGATAGGAATATTATAATTAGCGTAGTCAGAGACGCATTAGATACCGCAGAGTTGTGTCAAGGAAACAATGGGTTATTTGAGCAGCAGTCTAGTAAAGTGTTAATTATTGCTTCGACACTGTCACCAAAGTTTGTGATGGGTTTAAAAAGCAAGGCGCCTAAAAACATTACGATTATTGACGCCCCCATGTCTGGTGCAACAATCGCTGCTAATGAAGCAAGACTGACTTTTATGGTCGGGTGTGAAAAAGTTTTTTTCAACTATATTGAGCCTCTCTTAGGATTGATGGGCACACGAATAAACCATATTGGAAATTATGGATCAGGTATGATGGTTAAAGTTCTTAATAATTTTATTGCCGCAAGTTCTGTCGTATCTGTTAGGCATGTGTTGCACCAGGCTCAAAAGTTTGAGCTTGATATAGATGCTTTGTTCCAGACTATTGATACTTCTTCTGGCCAAACTTGGTTTGGTACAAACAGGGCAGATATAGAATGGTTTAAAGAAAACTTCGAAAATGATAACACTATGGGTATTCTTAAAAAGGATGTGGAGGCGTATGTCGATTCATTTGAAAATGAATCAGATTTGGACAATTTTGTGTCAGGTGAACTTAGTGCCTCTATTATCAAAGCTATAAATAATATGCCAGTAACAAAATGAAACCAGAGTGTCTAAAAAAGCATTGTTTATTGGGATTATTTTCTTGAAAAATCATCAGCCATTCTTAATGAGTTCATAAACTCAGCACGCCTAAGAACCAAATATAAAATAAGCTGAACTAGAGGTTTTTCACTTCTTAAATTTTTTTCAATTATATCTTCATCAATTGTCCTGATAAGACAGTTTTCTAGGGCAAATGCACTGTTATTATGTTTTTTGCCTCTTATCAGTGTACTTTCCCCAAAGCATGTTCCCATTGTTAAAGTTGCCAACTCCCTATTATTTTTTGTAAATAATTGCACGCTTCCTTTTTCAAGGAAATACATTCTATTATTTGAGAAACCACTTCTGAAAATCCATGTGCCCTCTTCAAACTTTCTAAGCTTTGTCTCTTTCTCATTTTTTAAAAGAAATTTTTCTTCAAAAAGTAGGGGAGCCTTGTCATCATCGGAAACTTGAAAAATTCTTTTTAAGCTATATTTTACGATGGATTTTGCAAGAGGCCCTGCGCTATTAATTTGACTTCTCACTGGATCGCCATCCAAGCTGTAAAGGTCAACTTTTTTATAGCGCCTATACTTTAGTTCATTCGATCGCCCCAGGATTGTTTCCGCAACACCTATTGGATCATTAGTCTTTAATAGCTGTGTAAATTTATTAGCCCCATAGCTTAATAGTTCCCCACTTTTAATGATGTAGCATGCGTTCCGGCAATCGAAATCTATCTCACAATCCTCTGAAACTGTTAGTTCGTTGATATACTCTTTAGGCACATTTTTAATTAGTTCAGAAATCTTTAACATTTTTGTAAGAAACTATTTTCATTGCAATGTTACTAGCAATACATTGGCAAAAAATCAATCGCCCATTAACTGTAGAATTGCTCTTGAACATTCATGCTTTTCTCTTTCTTGGACTGATTTAAATTCGAAAGTCTATAGCGTTTTCTGTTAACAGAACTTAAAAAACAAATTAGTGCCTTTGACTCCATAAGCTAGAATGAACTTTGCCTCAAAAATTGATCAAATCTAAATTCTAAATCCATTTCAAAGGGTTACTTTTTATCTGCGATTTCAAGTGCTTGATCTATATCTGAAATTATATCATCTATATGTTCAATACCTACCGCCAGCCTGATATATCCAGGAGTAACTCCTGCTTTAAATTGATCTTGCAGTGAAAGTTGGGAATGGGTAGTTGATGAAGGATGAATTGCTAGTGTACGTGTATCACCAATATTAGCAACATGATAAACCATCTTAAGATTATCGATAAATTCCTTTCCCGCGTCGGCGCCTCCACGTAAAACCATTCCAACAATTGGGCCATAACCAGTTTTAAGATATTTATCAGCTGTTACCTTATCTTTTCCCTCAAAAAGAGATGGATAAATGACTTGTTGTACTGCTTTATGCTTCAAAAGATAGTTAGCCAACTTTTCTGCATTTTCTTGGTGCGCTTTAAAACGTAATGGGAGTGTCTCAAGTCCTTGGATTATATTAAATGAGTTCATTGGAGATACTGCTGAACCTAGGTCCCGTAACAAAACCACTCTGGCTCTGACAGCGAAAGCGATGGGCGCACCTAACGCTTCAGGCACCAGTTGTCCCCAAATAGCTCCATGGTAGCTTTCATCTGGTTGGTTAAATAATGGTTGCCTTTTAGGGTTTGCTGTCCAGTCAAAGTTCCCACTATCAACTATAATTCCGCCTATAGAATTACCATGCCCACCTATATACTTTGTTAGTGAATGGATCACAATTGCTGCACCATGTTCGATTGGCCGACAGGTTAGTGGAGAGACCGTATTATCTATAATTAGAGGTATGCCTAATTCTCTACCTATACTGGCAACTTCTTCAATCGGAAAAACTTTCAATTTAGGATTTGGAACCGTCTCCCCAAAAAAGGCTCTAGTTTTTTCATCTACAAGCTCACCGAATGTTTCAGGTTTTTCTGGATCAGCAAAGCGAACTTCAATTCCAAACTGCTTAAAAGTATTTACAAATAAATTCCAAGTCCCACCATAAAGGTGAGGAGAAGAAACAATATTATCTCCTGCACTGCATAGATTTTGAATTGCTAAAGCAGTTGCTGAAGAACCTGAGGATAGAGCTAGTGCTGCAGCTCCTCCTTCTATCGAAGCAACTCTTTCTTCAAGAACAGCGTTAGTTGGATTCATTATGCGCGTATAGATGTTGCCCAGTTCTTTTAGAGCAAACAGATTAGCTGCATGCTCTGTGTTTTTAAATTGATAGCTAGTTGTTTGATATATAGGGACGGCCACGGCGTTCGTATTTGTATCACTCCTATATTGGCCACCATGTAAAACCAAAGTTTCTGCATTTGTATAGTCACCCATTTTGCACCTCAATAATTTTGATAGACAATAAGAAAAAATTTCTAAAATAAAAACAAATATTTGAAAAATTTACTAATTTATTTTATAAATGATGATATTTCAGAAAATTTTTCTATTTTTTGGGGAAAAAAAAGAATGGATGACATAGACAGAAAACTTTTAACCCTGCTTCAAGTAAACGCAGATCTCCCTTTATCCGAAATTGCAAAGAGAGTAGGTATTTCATCAACTCCCTGCTGGAATCGGATTAAAAAGCTGGAAGAACAGGGTGTAATTAAATACAAAGTATCGCTCGTTGACAAAGAAAAGGTTGGTTACTCAGTTACGGTTTTTCTCTCTATCTCAGTAAGCAACCATAACTCAGATTGGTTTTCTGTGTTCGAGAAAGTTGTTATGCGTTATAACAACATTTTAGAGGTACATCGATTGACTGGATCGAGCGCCGACTACTTGTTAAAAATCATCGCAAAGAGTATTGAGGAATATGACGCCTTTCAGCAGCAATTAATATCGGAAATCCAATTTACGGGTATGTCTTCAAGCATATCTTTGAAAGAGGTAAAAAACAGTAAGCAGATACCAGTATAACATTTACTATGATCTCATTCTCGATCCGTCAGGATCCCAAGGACTGTTATCAAGGACTACGCAGCTCTTTTCTTTTCCTACTATATGGGTTTTAAGTTCTATGCCTGGTTCAGAAAATTCGGGTTCAACAAAGGCCATTGCCAATGATTTATGAACATTATGGCCATAACCGCCTGACGTTGTCATACCAATTCGTTTATTATTTTTTGACCATATAGGTTCATACCCAATTGCCTCCACATCTGCATCTTTAATTTCTAAGGTAATCAAAGTTTTTTGTAGTGCTTTTTTCCCTTCTGATAATTCTTTTAAAGCTGGTGTCTTGCCTACAAAGTCCACATTTTTGCCCCTGGATATCCATCGATTTAACCCCGTTTCGCCCGGTGTGTAGGCTTGCATGAATTCACTATTCCAAATGCCAAAACTTTTTTCTAGTCTCAGAGTGTTAAGAGCATAATAGCCGTATTCTTGGACACCCAGGTCTTTTCCCTTAGAAATAAGTAATTCTCGTAGAGCGTTCAATTCTAAAGAATGACAATTTATCTCGTAACCAAGTTCACCTGCAACTGACAATCGCGCGATTTTTGTCTTAATTAGTCCAATGTCGATTTCATTACATGACATGAACTTTAAATTCTCGTTAGATACGTCGAAGTTTGTTAATCTTTCAAGCAATTTTCTAGAATTTGGACCTGAAATTGCGTAGCCGCCAATATTATCGCTTATATCTAGAAGTGAAACCTCACCATCTGAGTGAATACCTTTTATTCCACCTGGTAAATGATCATGAAACCACCTTAAATGCCACTCTCTTAGGTAATAGCTTCCCATAATCCAAAAAACATCATTTCCCCAGTTGAAGCATGTTAGGTCTCCCTTTAGTCTTCCATCATGCCCTAACATTACCGCAAGCTTGACTTTATTGTTGCTTGGTATTTCGGTAGCTAAAAGTTGATTGAGCCACATCTCAGCACCCGGTCCCCGTATTTCAAATCGACTAAACCCAGAACTATCTAATATCCCAGCATTTTCTCTGACATTTAGGTGTTCCTTTTTTACAATTTCAAAAGCATTTGAGCGTTTTAAACTGGGTATTTCCTTAAAATTTTTTGGTCCAAATAATAATGGTATCTCGAGCCCCCAACTGTTTCCAAAGATTGCCCCATTATTCTTTTGAATATCCCACACAGCTGTTCGTTTCAGATCTCTGCCTGCTGGCAGCTGCTCATTAGGGTAACTCATAACAAACCGCCTGCTGTAGAATTGACCTGTTGTTTGCTTTATATATTCTCTATTGGAAGTAAAATCACCGTAACGAGCAATGTCCATCGACCATGGATCAGCTTCGGTTTCTCCAAAGATCATCCACTCAGCTAGTGTTTTTCCGACGCCACCTCCCTGAAGAAAGCCTGCCATGACACCACAAGCAAGCCAGTAGTTTTTCACGCCTCTCACTGGCCCAACTAAAGGATTACCATCCGGAGAAAATGTGAATGCTCCGTTTACCCAATTTTTTATCCCTACATCTTTTAAGTCTGGATACCTTTCAAAAGAGAGAGCCAATTCATTTTCTATTCTATCAAAGTCCTCTTTAAATAATTCCATCCCAAAATCCCAAGGCGCTCCATCAATAGCCCAATGCTCATGATCTATCTCGTAAATTCCAACTAAAATACCCTTATCCCACTGTCTCATGTACGTGAAACCCTCAAGGTCTACAGTCATAGGAACTTCAAAATCTATTGCTTCAATGGTAGGAATACTTTCAGTAACCAAGTAATGATGTTTTAAAGGAGAAATTGGCAGATTCAATCCTGCCATCTGTCCTACTTGCTTTGCCCAAAGCCCACCTGCATTCACGACATGCTCAGCAACTATCATTCCTTTTTCCGTATATACTTCCCAACAACCGTCAACTCTCTGTTTTAATTCATTTACCTTATTATTCTCAATTATTTCAGCTCCATATTTTTTTGCAGCTTTAGCATATGCCCAAACAGTGCCTGTTGTATCAACATACCCCTCTCTATCAGCCCATAGCCCACCCAAAACACCTTTGGTATCCATTATGGGACATTTGTTTTTTATCTGATCTGGGGTCATAAGATAAACGTCTTCTATTCCTATAGTTTGATATGTTCTATATGCCGATTGAAGCCATTCCCACCTATCAGGAGTGCTCGCAATTGTTATGCCTCCAGTCATATGCAATCCAATGTCCTGACCGCTTTCTTCTTGAATTTTTGAAAGTAAATCTAAGGTATATCCTTGTAATGCTGACATGTTTGGGTCAGCATTAAGTGCATGTACCCCCCCAGCGGCATGCCAGCTAGAACCTGCAGCTAAAACGGATCTCTCTAGAACAACACAATCAGTCCAACCATTTTTAGCTAGGTGATATAGAACAGAAACGCCAACAACTCCACCACCTATTATAACGACTTGATACCTATCTTTCATACTTCCCCCCTTTTTAGAATAAACATTTTTCTCCAATTTCCAGTACTTAAGTTGAAACTAATAAATTATTTTCCTTTCCACTTTGGATCTCGTTTTTCAGCAAATGCTTTTGCACCCTCAATTTGATCTTCACTCGAATATAAATGATCAACAGTTTTAAATTGCCTCTTGGTTATTCTGTTTAAGGCATCTTGAAATTTTAAATCCTCTGCTTCACGCACAATTTCTTTTATGGCTGCATAAACTAACGGTGGTCCACTTGCTAATATCTCGGCTAAGTTCCATGCTTTTTTTCTTAGCTGATCAAATTTAACTATTTCTTTTATTAATCCATACGACATTGCCTCTTGGGCATCAAACCATCGCCCTGTCAATAAAAGATCCATAGCGACATGATATGGTATTCTTTTTGGAAGCTTAATAGAGGCTGCATCAGCAACAGTCCCTGAACGAATTTCGGGTAATGCAAAGGTAGCATTTTCTGAGCAGATAATAAGGTCACAAGACAAAGCTATCTCTAATCCACCACCGCAACAAATACCGTTTACAGCGCAAATTACCGGCTTATTGAGGTTCCCAAGTTCTTGAAGTCCTCCAAAACCTCCGATGCCATAGTCGCCATCTACAGCATCTCCATCAGCTGCTGCTTTTAAGTCCCAACCTGCAGTGAAAAATTTCTCTCCCTCAGCTCTTAAAATAGCTACGCGTAGTTTTGAATTATCTCTGAATTCCATAAAGATTTCACCCATCCTTTGGCTCGTAAGCAGATCGATGGCATTTGCCTTAGGGCGGTTGAGTGTGACCTCAAGTATTGCTCCCTTGATTTTTGTTTTTAATTCATTCGTCTTTATTGCCATTTTACTGCCGTCTAATAATTTTCTCTTATAAGTGCATCAGCAGCAACAACCTGATTTGATTTTACTAAAAGAGGGTTTATTTCCAATTCAACTAATCTAGCTCTCTCTTTTAAAGCATAACATTGCAGTGAAAAGATTGCCAAAACTATATTGTTGATATTAGCAGCTTTTTTATTTCTGTACCCATTTAATAAAGGCCATATTTTTAATTTTTCTAATGCCCTTGCTATCTCAGGCTTATTACATGGCATACACAAGGTAACAGAGTCTTTTCGCAACTCTGATAGAACTCCACCCTCTGCTATAGTTATCATAAACCCATGTTGTGGATCTCTTACAATTCCAATTAAAAGCTCTACTAAACAATTATCTACTTGGCGCTCTATTAGAAATTCTTTTGACCTAGTTAATCTCTTCATATTGTTAAATTTATTAAGCAGTTCGTTTTCATTATCTATTCCAAGAACTACTCCGGAAACATCTGTCTTGTGATTAATGCCTATGGCTTTTAAGCAAACAGCTTTTTTAATACTTCTAAATTTATTTAAGAGAGAATTTTTATCTGTAATTACAAAACCTTTTGGAACATTAATGCCTATTCTACTTAAAACTTTTTTTGATTGATACTCATCTAATACCCGAGATTTTTCATTTGGCCAGCGTTCCCATATAATTGATGGAGTGCTCTTTACTTTCCACTGCATACTCACATTTTGTAATGCCTTTACAGCGGCAAGACTATTTTCTAATCCAGTCAGTGGAATTATTGAATGTTTTATTAAGTCCTTTGCAAACTTTTCCGGCATATTTTCTTCAAGTGACGTTATTAGCCCGACTGGGCATTTTGCAACTTTTTTAGCTTCTTTTAGCGCTGCAATTGCCGGATACCATGCATCTGAGGAACAGCGACCTTGTTTTGGCAGATCCATAATTATAAATAAGAAATCATAGGTCTCTTCCATCATACTTCTAAATGCCACAGTCAGCTTGACTTGGTCATTCCAAATATATGTTTGATAATCTAAAGGATTAGATAAATGAACTAAATTACCTAACGCGGACTTAAGTTTTCCTTTTTGTTTAGAGCTAAGTTTTGGAAACCTAAAATTAAATGGTTCAGCTAAATCAGCAATTAGGCTTGCCTCTCCACCAGAGCAGGACAGTGAGGCAATTTTATTCCCACTTATCGGTTGATGAACATGTAAAATCATTAATGTATTTAAAAGGCTCTCAAGACCATCAACAGTTGCAATACCTAATTTGTTAAGCAGCGCTATTGCTCCTTGATAATTTCCTGCCATCGAGGCAGTGTGGGAAACAGTAGCATTTTCTGCTAACTTCGATTTACCTACCTTTAAAGCTACGATTCCTTTTTTTAAAGTTTTAGCTTCTCTTGCCAACTTTTCAAAATCTTTGGGATTTATTATTCCCTCGATATGTAAGCCAACTGCGGTTACTCTTGGGTCTTGTAATAATTCAGAAGCTATTTGAGCTTGATTAAGCTGACTCTGATTGCCAACCGTTATCACATAAGCGATAGGAAGGCCTCTGCACTGCATGGTCAAATTAATTGCAATATTGGAACTTTGCGTCAGTATAGCGACTCCCTTGTTGACCTGTTCCCCACCATGCTGGTCAGGCCAGATAAGTACATTGTCTAAATAATTTATGAAACCATAACAGTTTGGACCTAATATGGGCATTTTCCCAGCTGCTTTAACAATTTTATCCTGTAATGTCTTACCCTGGTCTGATTTATCATCAACCGATGTTTCGGAAAACCCCGAAGCGAAACATACAACTCCTCCTGCATCTATTACGGATAGTTCTTCGATAATTGAAACAGTTTTTTCTCTATTAACCCCTACAAAAACAGCATCTGGAGATGATGGCAGGTCAAAAGTTGTTCTATAACACTTGATTCCCTCTATAGATTTTTTTGTGGGGTGAACAGCCCAGATCTCACCTAAAAATGAGTTCTTTTTTAGTTCTTTAACAACATTTTTAGACCAACTTCCTCCATAAACGGCGATAGTTTTTGGTCTTAAAAGTCTATTTAACGACCTAGCCAATTTTATCCGCCCAAAGGTCTCAGAAGTTCCCGACTGATAATATGTCTTTGGATTTCCGATGTTCCATCCCAAATTCTTTCAATTCGTGCATCTCTCCAAAAACGCTCAAAAGGAAGGTCATCCATCAATCCCATCCCACCATGTAGCTGAATACAAGTATCTGTTACTCTAGCCAGCATTTCTGTTGCATATAGCTTTGCTGATGCAATCTCTCTGTTCGCTGGAATTTTATTATCCAATTTTGATGCAGCAGATAGTGTAAGAAGGTCGGCAGCATCGATTTCAGTAATCATATCTGCGAGCTGAAAACTTACTCCTTGGAACTGACTAATTTTTTTTCCAAACTGCTTTCTCTCACTGGTAAAGGGAAGTGTCAATTCAAAAGCCCTTCTTGCTCTACCTACTGATGTCGCGGCAACAGTTAATCGTGTCGCGTATAGCCATTCATTAGCAATATCAAAACCTTTATGGACTTCACCCAAAACTTGATCATCGGAAAGTCGACATTCGTCAAACCTTAAAATGCAATTTTTGTATCCTCTATGCGATACAGAGTTGTATCCGCGACATATTTCAAATCCTGGCGTACCTCTATCCACTAGAAAACAGGAAATTTTTTTCTTTTTACCTTTTTCTGTTTCCTCTTCCCCAGTTGCAATAAAAACAATAACAAAGTCAGCTATGTTGGCATGACTTATAAAGTGTTTGGTTCCATTTACAATCCAGTCGCCACCCTTTCTTTGTCCAGTGCATTCCATCCCTCTAACATCGGAACCGGCACCTGGCTCTGTCATTGCCAGTGCATCAAATTTTTCACCTTTGATTGCGGGGATAAGATACTTATCCTTTTGTAGATCATTGCAAGCCATAAGGATACCAGACGGCCTACCAAAAAAAACCGTTAAGGCATTCGAACCTCTACCGAGTTCTCTCTCTAAAAGAGTAAACTCTAAATGATTCATTCCACCGCCTCCTAGTTCCTCAGGGAAGTTAGCTGCAAAAAAGCCTATTTCTTTACATTTCTTTGCAATTTCTGCTCCTAATTCTCTCGGAACTTCCCCAGTTTTTTCAATAATTTTTTCGTGAGGATAAATCTCTTTTTCCAGAAAATCTCTGGTTGTATCAACTATCATAGATTGCTCGTCAGTTAATTCCAAATACACTGCTCTACTGATCCTATAACTTGTAAAAATAATAAAGTTAGTTTAATCCTAATCCTAAATTTGATAAAAAACAAAATCAAAAGTAACAGAAATTAGAAATTACAACTCTAAAAGAAACCCAAATTAGGCTCTCATAAAAACATTATGGAAAAACACTCGCTGAAAGAAATTATTAGACTTTTGAAAGATAGAAAAATTTCTGAGAAAGAGCTATTACAACACTATTACTCCAGAATAAATAAATTCAATCCCAGTCTTAATGCGCTCGTTTCTCTTAGGAGCATAGATGAAGTTTTAAAGGATCTTGAAAACTTAAAAGGTTGTTCCGTGCAAAAAAAAACAAAAAGTCTTTTCGGCGTTCCTCTGGCTGTGAAAGATTTGATCGATGTAAAAGGCCTACCAACAACCTATGGAGTGCCGAAATATAAAAATAATGTACCAAAAAAAAATAGTATTATTGTTGATCGGATAATTGATAGTGGTGCTTTAATTATTGGAAAAACAAATACGCCTGAGTGGGGGCTTGGTTCGCACACATTTAATAGAGCTTTTGGCGCTACCGCCAATCCTTATGATGTGTCAAAAACTGCCGGTGGTTCCAGTGGTGGTGCAGCAGCCTCTGTTGCTGCTGATTTAATACCGATAGCTGATGGCTCTGACATGATGGGCTCGTGCAGAAATCCGGCTGGGTATTGTAATTTGTATGGGTTCAGGCCAACGCCGGGGCTTATCCCAGAGGAAAGATCAAAGACTAGGCACAAAAAATTGCCCATTTTATCAACTTTGGGCGCTTTAGCAAAAACACCTGAAGATTTGGCTTATTTTCTTGATATTGTATCGGGGTCACATAAATCCGACCCTTTTTCATTTGATTTAGATTTCTTATTTGATGATGTATACCTAAGTGATGATAAAGTACACGAACGAAAAATTGCCTGGTTAAATGATTTAGGTGGTTACTACCAGGTTGAAGAAGAAATATTGGAACAGTGTAAGAAAACGCTTTTTTCTCTAGCCCAAAATAAAGTTGTTGTAGAAGAAGTAGAGCCGGAAGCCAACCCCTATCATTTGAGCAATAGCTGGAAAATATTACGATCAAAAAGTTTGTATGACGAATTTTTAAAGTACAATCTGAGTACAGATGAAAAAATCCTTACCGTCGATTGGGAAATTAAAAATGGTCAAGTGGTTAAAGAAACGGATCTTGAAGAAGCACTAGTATGGAGATCACTGTGGAAAAATGAAGTTAATTCGATTTTTAGAAAATATGATTATTTGGCACTGCCAGTTGCACAGGTATATCCCTTCAATAAAGACATTCCTTATCCCTCTAGCATCAATGGTAAACAAATGGAGACATATCATCAGTGGATGGATATTGTGGTTTTATCAAGTATTCTGGGGCTGCCAACTATCTCCGTTCCTGTGGGTTTAAATAGAAATGGACTGCCCATGGGAATGCAAATAATTGGAAAGAAAAAATTCGATATAGATTTAATCGCGTTCGCAAAAAAATATGAAACCATATTCTCTTGGTCAGAAATAGTGCCGCAAAAATTTAATTAGGTGTGTTCATTTTTTGAATTAAATAATAATATCAAGTAGGTCATTGTTTTCGTTAGTAGGGGTAAATTTGCATAATCTATTATTAATACTCACAAAAGGGCAGTGAACGTTTATGAATTTCCAAGATTTTTTCAATCCTGATAGGGTCGTAGATTTAAGCTTTTTCAATTTTGAGAACGCTATTACTGCTTGTTACTATGCAGATAAGGATTTGAGAGTTAAAAAGGTCAACAAAAATTTCAGAGGCTTTTTCCCGGTTCTAGGCAATGTCAAAGATGCATACTTTCCAGATATTTTAAAACAGCTAGGTGTAACGGACGAACAGATACAACTTTTTGAGAATGAAATCCACAATAAGGGCTCTGTATTAATCCCGAAGGTCAAGATTATTATTGACGATAAAGAGAGACTTTTTTCACTACTCTCAACAAAAACAAAAAATTCTGATTTTGAATACTTAAACGGAATTCAAGGTCAATTTGTAGATAGAACGAATGAACATGAGTTAACAAAGCAACGAGACTCACTTATAGAAGGGCAATTAAAAGACAAACAAATAATCGAGGAAAAAAGTAAAAAACTCGAAAGCTTAGCAACCAGGCTGGCAAAATATCTGTCTCCTCAAATTTATAAGAATATTTTTGAGGAAGAAAAAGACCAGGGGGTTTCTCATAGGAGGAAGAACTTAACAGTATTTTTTTCTGATATCGTAAGTTTTACTGATTTGACTGATAAAATGGAGCCTGAAAAACTGGCCCTGATCATCAATTCCTATCTGTCAGAAATGTCAACAATAGCAATTAAACATGGCGGCACAATTGATAAATTTATTGGAGACGCTCTAATGGTTTTTTTTGGTGATCCAGAGACCCTAGGAGAAACTGATGATGCTCTAAAGTGTATAGAAATGGCCATAGATATGCAGGAAAGAGTAAAGGAATTGCAAACACATTGGAGGGGCTTGGGAGCAGTTGAAGGTATATCAGTTAGAATGGGTATATCAAATGGGTTTTGTACTGTAGGGAACTTTGGTTCGGATTTACGATTAGATTATACTATACTCGGAAGCCCTGTTAATCTTGCTGCAAGACTTCAGTCAATGGCTGAAATTGATGACATGCTTGTTGATGAAAATACAAAAAACCTTATTTCAACTGAAGTAGAAACTGAGTTTTTTCAAGAATTTACACCTAAAGGGTTTGTGAGGCCTATTGGGGTTTTTAAGGTCAAAAAATTAAAGTCTCATAAGCAAGATAAAATCAGATTATCTCATAAAGGGAAAAGAGTTGAAATTAATGTAACCGACAGCTCTGATATTCGTGCAGCAATTGAAGAACTAAAGTCTATCCAAGAAGCCTATGAAAAGCAGTTAGATAAGCAAGATTAACAAAAAGACAGTAGTTTTACTTTCAGCGTAGTTTTTCAGATACCTTACTTGTTGCTTTTATCGTTACTAGAGCAGTAGCTATTAATATTTTCTCATTTTTCTTTATCGTATACACTTTTGACTCTCCATGAAAAATGCTTCGACCTGCTTGTAGAATTTCCGCTTCAGCAACTAGTTTTTCCCCATCTGCAATGTTTAAAAAATTAATTTTGAATTCAATTGTAAGGGGCTCTTTCTCTTTATCCATTAATGTCATTGCAGCAAATCCAGCAGCATTATCAGCTATAGCTCCAGAAACTCCTCCATGAAATAAACCGTGTTGCTGAGTTATATTATTTTGATAAACCACTTCTATTGATGCGTGACCAGGAGATATTGTGGAGAGTTTAGCCCCTATATAAGGCATTAGAGGTTGATTTAAGAACGATGCTTTAAGTTCCTCCTGATTTCGATTATCCATGCTTCAAACCCTATGTTTCCCAGGTGTCCAATTAGTATTTTCCCCAAGATGTTTTTTACCTTTTTCAATTGGTAAATCTTCTAAAGCAGAACCCATACTATCATTCCAACGATTCAGAAAACCGAACAATGCAATTACGCCCATTATTTCGACAATATCATATTCATCCCAGTAATTTTTTAATTGAGATACTTCATTTTCTGTAACCTTGTTAGGAACAGATGCAGCTGCAAAAGCGAAATCAAGAGCAGCTTTTTCTGCATTAGAAAACGCTGAAGAGTTTGCGTAATTCCAAACCTCATCCAACCTTTTTTTTGTGCATCCGAAACGTTCAGCTCCTAAAATAGTGTGAGCTTGGCAATAAAGACACCCTGAGGCAAAACTTGTTACATATCCAATAAGTCGTTTAAATTCTGGGGTAACTTTCCCTTTGCATTCCATTACAGCCTTATTTAGATCTGTAAATGCATTAGCTATTTTGGGGTGGTAACTCATAGTTTTGACAGAGCTTGGTATAACACCAAGGGGTCCTTTGAAGAACTGAATTTTTTCTAATAGACTTGGGTCGATATCATTTTCATTTAGTGGTTTTACAATTTCCATCATTTCCTCTAAGTATTATTTCATAGGATGCTTTCAAAAATTATTTCAGAATAAATTCAAAATAGCACTAAATTAAATCGCTTATTATCCTATAATGCACATAATACATACACTTGATATATGCTCGCCTTATTGCGCACTTTGATAACGGTTTTTTTGCAACCTTAATTACTGACCTATTTTGTTTGATTGCAATATTGTTAACGAAGAAATTTTAAAATAGGTTCCCCTCATACATAGGTTTGGGTTTATATTGGGAGTATGAGGGGACTACATGGCTGCAAAATACATGCCACGTTCATTAATAACACATTTATAAGGAAAAAAAAATCATAGTTTTTTACCATCTAAGGTTACTTTTCTTTTATACTTAAAATTATTAATATGTTTTCGTGAAAGCAGGAGATAGATTTGCCCGGATTTGAAGTTATCGACGAAAAAGAAAAAAAAGCAATTTCTCGGATCTTCGACGAGGGAAAAGTCTTCTTTGCTCATGGTTTTGATAAAAAAAGGAAACATTATCATGTTAGAGAGTTTGAGCAGAAGTTGAAAGCTGTTTTCAGCCCAAGAATGGCTGACGTATTATGCGTCTCATCAGGTACAGCTGCAATCAAAGTGGCTCTCAAAGCTCTCGGCATCGGGAGAGGTGATGAGGTTATAACTCAGTCCTTTAATTTTATTGCTACAGTCGAAGCGATTGTAGACACTGGAGCAAATGTTGTTTTTACTGATGTGGATGATACATTGAATATGTGTCCCAAAAATCTAGAAAGTTTAATATCTAAAAAAACAAAAGCTATAATTCCTGTTCATATGCTAGGTGTGCCAGCAGATATGATATTAATTAACGGGATTGGAAAAAGAAATAAAATTCCAGTAGTTGAGGATGCATGTGAGGCAATCGGGGCCAAGGTTGCCGGCAAATATGTTGGGGGCTTGAGTGAATTTGGTGTTTTTAGTTTCGACTTTGGTAAAATGATTACAACTGGTGAAGGCGGAGCTCTGTTTTCCAAGAAGAAAAGCGATGGAAAAAACGCTAGAATGTATCATGATCATGGCCACAAAAATATTCCTAATCTGCCAAGAGGGTTAGATCATGCCGGGCTGATTGGGTTTAATTACAGAATGACAGAAATAAGTGGAGCATTTGGTAAGGTCCAGCTAAAAAAATTTCCGAGTATTTTAAGAGACTCAAAAAAGAGATACCGCGCCCTCGAAAAATGTATAAATCACAAAGAAATAAAATTTAGACATGTTAATTCAAGGAGCGAGCCCAATTATGATACTTTTGTAATATCTATAGAAAATAAAAAACTACGTAACGACGTAATTAGTTTACTAAACAAAGCTGGCTTTGGTACAAAAAATTTACCTGATGCTTTTAACTGGCATTGTGCATATTTTTGGGAACATATTGATATAAACATTAGAAATAAAGAGGTAAAAAGCTGCTATGGTAGATTGCTTAATTGCGTTGCTATCCCGATTTTAGTATCGAGGTCAATTAAAGATTATAAAAATATTGCCAGTGATATTAATGAATGCTCTTAATGAAAATTTAGTTATAGTCATTCCCGCTCGTAAAAATTCCAAAAGGCTCAAAAATAAAAACGTTAAGAATTTTTTCGGGTTTCCTTTATTTGAGTGGAGTTTGGCAGCGGGTTTATTTCTAAAGCAACAGCTTAGTGGGTTAAGAGAAATTTTAGTAGTTTGCACCAGTGATGATGATCAGATTTTAGATTTAGTAAAAAAGAAATATTCGTCTAGTGTTCTAGCGGTTCAAAGGAAACCAGAACTTTCTGATGATAATTCAGTTCTATCTGATGTCATATTTGATTGTCTCTACAGGCTAGCTGAGAGACACGTGATCAATTTGAATAAATACTTAGCTGGGAGCTTTATATTGTTGCAACCAACATCACCCATAAGACTGAAGGATGATTTAATCTCTTTTTGCAGACAAATTAAGAACTTAGGAAATGATCTTTCTATGGTATCTGTAAATAAAAACTACAGCGCAGTAAAAGATATTTATGAGATAATTAGTTTTAGCGAAGTAAAATCCGACTTTTTATTAGGTCACATAGGTAAAAAATTGCTTAAAGTGCAGGACATTAAAAAACATAGCGAGTCAGCTTTCGTAGATGGAAGTTTGTATTTAGGTTTTATGTCTATGCTAAAAGAAAAAGGTTTCATGCCTCCAACCAAGACCTTGGCTTTTCCTTTGTCGATTAAACGCTCAATTGATATTGATACGGAAAACGAGTTTGGCGATGCACTAGCATTAATTAAAGAGCTACAAAATTTGGGAATTGAGTATGTCTCGCCGAAGATATGATTTAGCAATTGTTGGTGCTGGAACAGCTGGGCTTGAAATTGCAAAAAATGCCAGTAGGTCAGGTTTAAAGGTGTGTTTAATAGAGCAGGGGTGCTCTGAGGGAAAAAGCTATTTAAATAAAATACCCTTATTATCAGGGAAATTACTGCAAAATGATAAACATTGCTTAGGCTTTATATCGAAGAAACAAGCTGGCCTAGGAGACAGAGAATTGCCTATTCTACAGGGGATCGGTTTTGGTGGTTCAAGCTTGATCAATGGAAATGTGTCATATTTAGGTTTTGAGAAAAGGTTTGGAGAGGTTTTTTCTTTTTGGCCAAAAAATATGTTCCAGAGAGTCAAGAGGCACATATACCATAATGCAAATTTTTCATATAATAGAGAGTACGGTTATTCAGATGAACTAACCAATATTTTTTGTAAAACGCTTAGCGAGATCGCCGTTCCTGAGGTTGCGGATTTAGATAATTTTATGGAAGGATGGGGAAAAATTCATCTTAATATTAAAGGATCAAAGAGATATAATTTTTCAAATGATTTCAAAGAAAATGCAAAACACAAAAATATTGAAAAGCTATCAAATACGCGTGCTATTAAAATCTTTTTCAAAGACACCTATGTTTCAGGTGTTGAGTGCGAAAATTTAGTAACTAAGGCCAAAATTATTGTTAATGCAAAAAAAATTATTCTTTCTGCAGGAACAATATTTTCACCTTTAATTCTGATGCGGTCGGGGATCGGAGACCCAAAAGACATTTGTAAAGTCGGCATCCCTTTAAAGATCGAACAGCAACATGTAGGAAAACATTTGAAAGATCATGCGAATTTTCGGATTGAATTTGATTGTAAAGGGTTCGATACGCTTAACCAAAAAACACGTGGGTTAAAATTATTTATCGAATTTGTTAAGTACATTACGTCAAAGAATTCGATCTTAAATAGCCCAGGTACTACTCTAGCTTGGAATAAATCAAGTTTTAATAAGAAAGCTTGTATAAACAACTTGGTAAGGTACCATTTGGTGCATTTTACACAAGAACGAAGCTTGTTATCGTCTAAGGGCATTAAATTTCAAAAAAATCAACGAGCATCACTGGGGTGCTTTCAAGTTTTTCCGAGGTCGGAAGGATCTATCTCTTTTGATAATAAAAGCAAGATACAAATTGATCCAAACTATTTGTCGAACAAATATGATAGAGAACTTGCTTGCAAAGCTTTTCGAAGCGCTGTCGATCTCTTGAAAAAAGCAGGATTTGCTAAAATTGGAAAAAATCTCAATAAAGATGATATAGAAAGAAATATAGGATCAGAAACGTTTTCTGGATACCATCTAATAGGAACTAATAGAATGGGCAAAGATAAAAATAGTGGAGTAGTTGATGAAAGTTTTAAAGTATTTGGGACCAACAATCTCTATGTATGTGACGCCTCGATATTTCCAGATTTCGTTTCAACACATCAATATTTGCCTACTTTAGCAGCCAGCAAGATTTTTTGTTTGAAACAGGGGTTTCTCAATGACTAGAAGTCTCAAAAAATGTTTTCTGTAAATTTAATTCCCAAATTTTTTTTTCGTTCAAAATCTTTGTAAACTTTTTTGCAGATTGACCGGTTCCAAAGCTATGATCAGGCTCAAAGCGCTTACCCCATTGTCTTTGAACTAGCTTATCAAGTTGCCCGTTTTTAAAAACATCGAAGTTTCTTATACTTTTTGCTCCACCCCTTTTAAATTGGCGAGAGCCGATGTTTATTGAAGAAACTCCAAGAAAAGGAGCTTCTCGAACGCCCGCTGAACTATTTCCTATAATAACTTTAGAATGTTTTAGTAATGTCGAAAAATATGCAAATCTCATCGAAGGTATTTGTTTGAAATTAGATTTGGGAAATTTTCCAATTTCCTTAAAAATTATCTCACATCCTGGATCGTTATTTGGCGCAATAACTACGAAGTTCTTTTTAGTTTTCTTTAACGCATTGCAACAAAATTGGATTTCTTTCTTTAAACTCTCTAACTCTGAAGTAACTGAATGAAAAATAAAAATCCCATAGTCATCCCAATCGATATCATAATAATTCAAGACTTCATTTAGTGGAATTGAATTTCTTGCTTTATGTGCATCAAGTTCTGGAGACCCCAGAACAAAAACTCTATCGGGATGCTCTCCAAGTTTTGTGACGCGCTTTTTTGCTGATTTTGAACTTACAAAGTGGACTGTGCATAACTTTGTATTACAGTGACGATAAACTTCATCTATGGTTCCCGACACTTCTCCTCCTTCGATGTGTGCGCTTCTTATGTTCTTTGTTGCACAAACAAGAGATGCAGCAACTGCTTCAATTCTATCGCCATGAATCAAAACAAGATCAGGTTTTAAGCGGCTTACATATTCAGAGATTCCAGTGATAGTTTGAGAAAGGATTTTTTCTGGCGGATCTCCCTCCATCTGATTGACAAATTCAAATCTTGTGATGTTCTTCATCCTTGAAACTTCTATACTCGTGAGTCCATATTTCTCTAAAAGGTGCATGCCAGTGACAAAAAAATAAATGCCAAATCCTGCTAATTGTGCGCTTGATGCTAAAGGTTCAAGTTTACCAAAGTCAGCTCTTGTGCCTGTTATGAATAGCAGTTTTTTCACACCAATCTCTATTCCAAATCTGACCACTTTATCTGAGTATTTTTAGTAATGTCTCGTTTTAAGGTTTTCCCTAAAACTTTTTCGAATTCGAAAGCAGGTATTTCTCCATTTCCTGGTCTTCTGGCCCAGATATTTTGTCTATTAATAGTATCACCTTTTTTAAGATTTTTATCGCTAACAATGGAAGATCGTGCAAATTTGTAAACATCTTTTTCCTCGTTGGCTATAAACTTCCTTTTATCCCTTGAATAAGCTATTTCCTTACTTTTTTTTATGAGATGCTCGAGCTCATTTGGGTCCATTGAACAGGAAATGTCAGGTCCTTGTCGGTCTTTGGTGTCGGTAAAGTGTTTTTCAACAATTGTTGCACCTAATGCAACAGCTGCTAAGGCCATTGTTGGCCCAATTGAATGATCCGAAAAACCTATCACGGCATTAGGGAACTTATGGGATAACTGTTCCAAGCTACCAAGTGCAATATCTTCTGGTGGGCAAGGGTAAATGTTTGTACATTCTAAAAGTGCATATTCAATATTTTTTTTCTCAAATATTTCTACGGGCTTTTCAACCGACAATAAGTTTTGCATGCCTGTAGAAAGAATAATCGGCTTCCCAAAATCTGCTATGTGCTCGATTAAGAGAAGATTATCACATTCTCCAGATCCAATCTTAAAAGCGGGTACATTTATGTCATTTAAAAAATCCGCTGCAGATCTTGAAAAAGGAGTGGAAATATAAATCATTCCTAAGTCCTCTACTAATCTCTTTAATTTGATTTCTTCATCTTTTGTTAAGGAACATTTTTCCATTATATCCCATATTGAGACATTCGCGTTAGGGGGCATGATTTGTTTTGCGTCAGGGGTCATTTCATCATCAAGGAAGTGTGTTTGGTGTTTAATTACTTCACAGCCTCTATCGGCAGCTGTTTTAACCATTTGCTCTGCAACCAGCAAATCACCACCATGATTGATACCCAGTTCTGCAATAATTAGAGGGGCTTCTTTCGAGCTGATAGTCCTATTTTTTATTTTCAAAATTTTTAAGCCTATCTTTTAAAAATATGAATGAGTAAGATGATATTGCTCAATTAACAAGCAAGCAATGCTTTAATAGGTTAATTTTTTTGGAGTGTCGATTGAAATTTAGTTTAAAAAAAATATTTACCTCAACAGTTTTCAATCTTTATCAGTTTCTTTGGTATTTATTTTTGCCAATTGCATTATTGTATTTCTTCTATCGCTCGATAAAAGAACCAGGATATGCCTCAAATCTTATAGAAAGATTAAGTGTTTATAAAAAAGACTTTAAAGGAGCTTGTTGGTGCCACGCAGTATCTCTAGGAGAATTTAGAGCTGCTCGCCCAATTTTTGATAAACTTCTTCTCAATGGAGAAAAATTACTAATAACTACACTGACTTTATCTGGCAAACGTGCTGCACAGTCGGAATATCATAAAGAAATAAATGAAAACAAGGTGTTAATCGTTTACGCTCCGCTTGAAATAAGCTTACTTTATAAAAGATTCCTTAAAAATTTCAAGCCGAAGTGCTGTATAATTCTTGAATGCGATTTATGGCCAGTAATGATCACAACTACTTACAAGGAACAAGTTCCTTTAATATTTGCCCAGGCTCAATATCCTGAAAAAGGTTTCCTTAGAGATAAAAAATTCCCTTTTCTGAAAGCTAGTTTGATTGAAAAATTTGATTTAGTTTTATCTAAATCTGAAAGGCATAAGAAACGATTTGAGTACTTCGGTGCTAAAAAAGTTTTAATTATGGGCGATGCTAGATTTGAACAAGGGGTTCCGTCAGACCAAATTAATGCAGCATTGAAACTAAAGAAAATAGCTCTTAAGAAATATTTTACAATTTGTTTTGCCAGTATTGGGAAGCAGGAATTTGAAATAATCAGTAAAATAATAAGTGACCTATATAAAAAGCATAAGGATATTTTTTTTATACTCGTTCCCAGACATCCTAATGATTTTAGCAAATATAAGATTTTGTTTGAAGACAGTTCACTAAAAGTAAAACCGCGTAGTGAAATGGGGGAGATCAAAACAGATTTTAAAATATGTAATGAAAAAAAAATCAAAGACTTAAATAATTTTAGTCTGTTGTGGGGCGATAGCCTTGGAGAATTGAATTTTTATATGGCAATGTCTGATCTAGTTTTCATGGGTGACTCTTTGAACGATGAAGGATCACATAACATAATCGAGCCCTTTGCTTTACAAAAACCTGTAATAGTAGGCCCAAGCATTTGGGGCATCGAATATCCAGCATTGGAAGCTCTCGATGTTGGTATTTTAAAAAAAATTGGTGGACAAAAAGAACTAGCGTCCGCTCTTGATTCAGCTTATTACGATAAGAAACGTATGAACTTTGATGAAAGGCATCTAGAAAATATCAAAAAGTTTTACAAGAACAACCAAGGAGCTTCTGACCTATTTATGGATCAAATGTTCAACAATAAGTTTCTGGAATTTAATAATAATTAAGCTAATATTCACTTCGATTTTTTTCTTTATTTGGTAAATAAGTTAGTGAAAATATTGAGATAAGAGCCAATGCTCCTACTAATAAAAATGCAAAGTAATAACTCTGGGTTAAATCAAATATAGCCCCCGCTACAATCGGCCCTGTTACCGAGCCTATTGCACCAAAAAATGTTATTTTTCCAAAGACAGTACCAAGATTTTTTAGGCCAAAATTTTCAGCAATAATAAAAGGTGCTATTGTAAAGTGCCCACCGTGTGAGAACCCATATAAACAAAGAAGAATATAAATAAAAAGGATATTCTCTGTAAAAGGTATAGCGAGCAACGCGATAGTCATGGGAAATAAACAAAATATATATGTTTTTTTGCCTCCGAGTCTATCTGCTAAAACGCCAATAGAAAGTCTTCCAAAAATACTAGAAAACCCTATTATTGATAAAAGTAATGCACTGTCCTTTAGAGATAAACCTACATTTAATCCATGTGCTGCAATGTGAGTCATGGTGGTGAACATAGCGAAGAAAATGCAAAACTGACAGAAAGCTAAAAGGTTAAAAACTTTTTTGTCCAAAACCCCAAGATTAGTTTCTTCACTATCTAATTTTTCGCGTGAAGTATTTGGGGCTGACATTAGTGAAGCGGCCAACACCAACCCAATGCTTGCTGCAATGCCAAGATAAAATGTAGCTGTGCGCCAGCCAAAACCAATAATTAGAAATGCTATTAGAGGAGGCATTACCATTTGTCCCATCGCAGTTCCTATTTTGGCAATAGAAGTCATTAGCCCTCTTTTGGACTCAAACCATTTTGCAATTGTTGATAATGTAGAGATATCATGAGTGCTAAGCCCAGTCCCAATAAAGAAAATAAATATCAAAAATAAATGCCAGACCTCACTAGATTTAGAAAAAAGGATGAACCCTATTCCAAAAATAAAGCCATTTACTCCCAATACAATTCTTGGCCCGAGTTTATCATTTAAATATCCTCCTGGTATTGCAAGAATGCCCCATGCAAGCCAACCGGCAGCTCCAATGGATGATAGAACCGTTCTTGACCAACCGAACTCTTTTTCTAGTTCGGTCATAAGCACGCCATAGGTGAATAACATTCCAACGATTATGAACTGTGTAAGGAATGAACCTACAACCACGTTTACTTTTTTTATCATTTCTAAATTATACCTATTAGAAAAAGAACTAGCACATTTGATTTTATTTTATTTGTTGATGTTGCTAGAGAGTGTTAAAATAAAGGAAGGTATACTATTTGATGTTTTGGTGAAAAAAATGCAAGAAAAAAAAGTCTGTTTAGTGATTGGTGCTGGAGCCGGGATTGGAGTAAATGTTGCAAAAAAATTTTCAATGTCTGGTTATCATGCAGTGATTTCAAGGAGGACTAATCAAGAAGGTTTAGATAATTCCGTAAAAGATATCGAGAAAGCAGGCGGTAATGCAACTGGATTTTTACTCAATGCAATTGAAGAAAATTCCATCGAAAATCTTATTGAAAAAGTTGAAGAGAGTATTGGCCCGATTGGTGTTGCAGTTTTTAATATAGGATCTCAGATAGGTAATAGGTCGCTATTTGAAACTTCTGATAAGATATTTGAACGAGGGTGGAGAATGGCTACACTAGCTCTTTTTCGTACGGCAAGAAAGCTTTTTCCCTATATGGAGAAAAGGGGAGGGGGCACTCTTTTAGTAACCTCATCTACAGCAGCCGTCAGGGGCAACAAGGGCCAACATTCTCATGCTGCTTCTATGGGAGGGCGGCGCATGTTGTGCCAGACCCTAAACGCTGAGTTTTCCAGTAAAGGAATTCATACAACTCATATTATAATTGATGGAGCCGTCGATGCACCCGATACGCTGGGAAAAATGCTCGGTGAAGAGGCCTATCAGGCATTGCGAAAGGAAAAGGGTTTGGAAAAAGACGGTTTATTGTTGCCTGAGAAAATAGCTGAGACATATTATCACCTTGCTGACCAACACAGATCAGCTTGGACGCATGAAGTTGATCTTAGAGCCTACAATGATGATCCTTGGTGGAATTCGCCAAGCCAAAAAATATAGCTAACAGTATCTAATCAATTACTTTGTAGGGTTTTGGCGTGAACCATGAGCTATCTTGAGCTACATCATTATGGTAAAGGGACATTTGCTGAGTTCCTGTAGATACAGTAAGTTTATTTTGGATCAACTGACATTGGGTGAATGCAAAATTCTTTCCCTCGCGAAGGATTGAGGCTTCTGTAGTTACTTTGCCAGGCTGGCATGGGTTTAAATATTGTATATTTAATCCTAAAGTTAGGCCGGTAGTAAAGCCTTTATGGATAAGGTCAACCACAAAAAACATAGAAGCATCTAATATAAAGGAGACAGTGCCGCCATGCGCTATTGTTCCTTTGGTATGGCAAAACTCAATAGGTATATACCAATCAACTTTAACAGTTTTGGTTTTGATGTTTAGCTCTGTGACACATGGTTCAAGTCTTTCTTGAATTTTAGCGTATCTAATTTCTGAGGGGTTTGTCATCTTTTAACTTCTACTGATTTTTGTATTACTATTAAATATGAACATGATAAAAATAAAAAAAACATAAATGTGCAAGCATATTTTTACACCAATAGCTCATAGAGGAGGTACTGAGGCAGCTTTCGAAAATACTTATGAAGCGTTTTCTGATGCCTATGCACTAGGATATAGATGGTTCGAAACGGATGTGCAAATTTCCAAAGATGGATTTTTATACGCAATTCATGATAATAATTTAAAGAGGATTGCTGGAATTAATATTAATATTGATAAGCTTAACTCTGAGGAGTTAGATCAAATATTAATAAGCGGCAAATATAGGATCCCCAGGCTTGATTTATTACTACGACAGTTTAATGACGTTACCTTTAACCTAGATGCTAAAAACATACATGCTGCTAAAGCCCTAGTAAACCTTCTAAATAATGATAAATCCTTTCGAAACCTTTGTTTGGGTTCGTTTAGCCATAAAACGATGAATTATATGAGAGAGTTTTTAAAAAGAGATCTCCCAATGTCCTTCAGTAAATGGGAAGTATTCTCACTGATCTTGGACATTAAATTCAATAAAAACGCGAAATACAATGCTAGCTATCTTCAGATTCCAAAGAGCTATTTCGGCTATACGCTCGTATCAAAAAAATTGTTAGACTACTGCAAAAAAAAAGGAATCAAGGTACATGCTTGGACAATTAATGAAAAAGACGAGATGAAGAATCTTATTGGAATAGGAGTGGATGGAATAATGACTGATAAATGTCGAACACTCCTAGATGTTGCGAGGAAAAATAAATTTGTCGATAAGAAAATAGTTTTAGATCCTTTTTCAATTAATTAAATGTCCTCACACACATTAAAATAGATAAATTTTTTCACTCTTTAAAGTCATAATTAATTTAAAAGAAAAAATATTTTGCAAACAAAAAATCCCTCAGTAATAGCTCTCTCCACCGCCTCTGCAGCCTCTGTGACAGGCCTAGCTTTTATCAGTCCTGTAATTTTATTGATAAAGGATCATTACAATGTGAGTTCTAATGAAGTTCAGTTGACAATAACTATTTATCTTATGGCTATTTGTATTTCTCAGATCTTTTGGGGGCCTTTGTCCGATTTAATTGGAAGGCGTTTAGTGTTAATAATCGGAGCTAGTCTTTTTTCATTAGGTGGGGTTTTAGCATCTTTAAATTTGACTTTTGAGGTATTTGTATTTTTTAGATTTTTACAGGGAATCGGTGCAGCGGCTTGTCTTTCAATGCCAAGAGTAATGTTGACTGAAAGCTATGGCGTAAAAAAAGCAGCAGCTAAAATGTCGACCTTGTTAGCGTTTATGGCTATTTTTCCTATCCTTAGTGCTGCTTTTGGGGGCTATATTGGTGAGAATTATGGATGGCAAATAAACTTTTTTACTTTGTTTCTCTTTGGTGCCATTGTTTTTTCACTAAATTATGTGTATTCGCCAGAAACAATTAAAAATAAAAATAAGAGACTTTCTTATATAACAACATTTCTTGATTTTAGATACTTATTTGGCCAAATATCTTTTCTCTATTTTGCGGGTGTTTCATCCATTCAAGCCGCTTTTTTCTTTTCGATGGCCGGTTTTATGCCTTACCAATTCGAACGCTTAGGTGCTTCGCCCACAGAGTTTGGGCTTTGGTTTTCTTTAACCAGCATAGGTTATATTATTGGAAATATTGTCAGTAATAGGTACTCGAGCTGGATAGGTCTAGAACGGTTTTCCCTTTTAGGGTGTTCTTGGTGTTTATTATCTATTGCTTTGATGTTTTTGTCTGTAATACCGCTTATTAAGACTCCAATAACACTTGCTTTAGCCTGTTTTATGTTTGGGTTAGGCAATGGACTAATTTTAGCAAATGTGTTAGTCTTAGCTCTTTCATCTGTTAAGCAAAATTGCGTTGCCTCTGCAAGTGGACTTTTAGGTGCTATGCAAATGTTTTCTGGAGCAATTTTAGGAAGTTTGATAGTATTTCTAGGGGGAGATAAAGAATTTTGGCTATCGTTAGTTGTTCTTTTTATTCTTAGTATAATTTCTATACTATGCTGCTACCGTGGAGGGCTCTCGTTAAAGATCATAAGATCAAAATGTTAATTGGTTTGCGATGGAAATCGACAAGGAATAAATCTAAAATCCTGATAGGGAAAAGCCTATGCCGAAATTGAATTTAAATGATGAAAAACTTAAAGAGTGGATGGATGATTATGTTGAGAAAAATAAATTTAATGGTTGTTCTTTAAGTATAGCAGATGCAGAGGGTAACACGCTATTAGACATTGCCAGCGGTTATGCCGATAAAGAAAAAACCAAAGAATTTAATTCTCTATCAATTGTAAGAATTTTTTCAATGACGAAGGCTATTGTTTCAACGTGTCTGCTTCAATTACTTCGTGATAAGAAGATAAGTGTCAACGATACGTTAGACAATTATTTTGATAATTACACAAATTGTTTTGCTCTTGTAAAAAATGCGAAGAATTTAACAGAATTAGAAAAGACAAAAGCCCCATCTATTTATCAATTACTTAATCACACTTCGGGATTATCTTATTTTTTTAATGATGATTTAATCGGGAGGGAATATTTAAAGCAAAGTCTTACAGCTACTCCCAATAACGATAATCTTTCGGTTTTTGCTGAAAAGATATCTAGTTTACCTTTAGCATTTAAGCCTGGAATAAAATGGAATTATTCCGTCGGGATTGATATTGCTGGGCGATTAATTGAGATAATCTCGGGTATGTCCCTAGATGTTTATATAAAGAAAAATTTATTAGATCTGCTGAATATGAAAGACACTGAATTTTTTCTGTCAAAGACAAAAGTTTATCGTTTTGCGGATTGTTTTTTTTACAATGATATGCATGAAAATTTTTTACCTTTGGTTAAGCAATATAAAAATTTTTATTATCAAAAAGATCAAGTAACAAATTTTTCGGGTGGCTCAGGACTGTTATCGACAGGTCGTGATTATCTAAAATTTGCAAGTCTTTTGCTTAACTCTGGGAAATATAATAATATAAGGATCTTTGACGACGATATTATAAGTAGCATTAGAGTAAATTCATTAGATCGAGATATAGCATCAATTGGGGTAGAAACATTTGCACAGATGCCAACACTAGGCATGGGCCATAGCTTGGCAGGTAGCGTAATTACTAACCCACATCCGGATTTCACCAGTAATATTGGGGACTTCGGTTGGGGCGGCATGGCAAGTAATTATTTTTGGATTGACTTTAAAAAAGGTTACACGGCCGTATTTATGACCCAATTGTTGCCGTCTGCTTCTTACCCCAACAGAAAAGAACTTAAAAAATTGGTTCATCAGTCTTTGCATTAACAGCATAACGGTATTGCAAAAATGCATGTTGTGATTAGAAGCATCAAGAAGTAACTATTGGTTTGTCACTAACGTCTGCTAGTAACATTCCTCCCTTTACTGGGCCGTATTAACTACGGCCTTTTTTTTCGTTTAATTACAAGAGTTGTAGTTTAATATAGTTTGAACAAGGGTTCCAAATGGTAAGATTCGTGCTTAAATTAATTGGAGCATCGTTTTTGGTGCTTTGGTGGCTAATATCAGGGTTTTTTAAAAAAATACTCGACGTCTTAAAATTATTTGCAAGGATTAAGAAAATATTTGTAAGTCAAAAAGAAAATTCTAAGGGGGGAGATAGATGATGAAGGATATAAATTTCAGACAGTCTGAGGATGGATTATTTCTCGAAGAAGAACACATCATCTTAAAAGAACAAATAAAAAAATTCGTTGAAAATGAAGTAAAACCTCAAGCGACTAAATGGGAAGTGGATGGCTTTATACCAAGAGAGATTTTCAAAAAAATGGGTGCTTTAGGGTTTTTAGGCATTACTTATCCTACAGAGTATGGTGGATCCGAAATGGATGTTCGTGGTAGTGTGGTTTTTGCTGAAGAACTCGGCAAGTCAACATTTTCTGGCTTTGCAATAGCTTCTTTAGTGCACACTGATATGGCTTCAGTTCATTTATTAAATGCGGGTAATATAGAGCAAAAGGAGAAGTATCTTGCCGATATAATTTTAGGCAATAAAATTTCTTGCGTTGCAGTAACAGAACCACATGCTGGGTCTGACGTGAAAAGTATAAGAACAAAGGCTCAAAAAGTTGGAAGTAAATATATTATCAATGGATCAAAAATTTTTATTACGAATGGAGTTCATGCTGATATCTATTTTGTTGCAGCAAAAACTAGTGAGGAATTGCAGCAATCAAGCAATATAACAATGTTTATAATTAGAAAAGATAACCCTGGGCTGATCGTGAATAAGCAGTTAGACAAGCACGGGTGGAGGTGTTCAGATACTGCGGAACTATTTTTTCAAGACTGTGAGGTAGAGGAAGCTGACGTGCTAGGGACCCTAAATAAAGGCTTTTATGCGATTATGCAAAACTTTCAGAATGAGAGATTGGTTATGGGTTCAATGGCTATGGGTGAGGCTCAAGCAGCTATTGATACCACTGTAAATTATGTTAAAAATCGAGATGCTTTTGGTGGGAAGTTATGGGAAAAACAGACGGTAAGACATAAGCTTGCAGAACTTCAATCAAGAGTGACTGCTGCGCGCTACATGGTATATGGTGTTGCCAATAAAGTCAGGCTTGGGAATGATGTGATAAAAGAAGTATCAATGATTAAAGTTCTTTGCGGAGAGCTAGTTAACGAAGTAATGTATGCTTGTCTGCAATTACACGGTGGAACTGGATATATGACAGGGACCGATATTGAAAGACTAACTAGAGATGCTAGAGCTCAGTCGATTGGAGGAGGAGCTACCGAGGTTATGCTGGAAGAGGTAGCCAAGCGTATGTAGTAATGTCATACCAGTTTATTTAAAGAAATTCCCTTTAAGGTTGCCATAGGCTAAACTAAAAATATCTTGGTCATTGTAGGAAGTGGCTTTAGCCAGTGCATTCGAATGGTTGTTTACGCTTTCCTTGGTCAACACAAAAGGCAAACGTGGCATTTTTGCCGCTTTTTTAGCAAGTTTAATAGTTTCGAGCTCGAGTTTGCCCGGACTTAAATAACTGTCGATAAGCCCCCAATCTTTGGCAGTTGAAGAATTTAGTTTTTCTGCCAATAGCAGCAGCCTTTTCGTTTTCGCAGGACCAAGCAGAGCAATTAACCTAGGTACTGAGCCCCAACTCATATTTAACCCTCTCTCAACTTCTGGTACGTAAAATTTTGCAGCCGTTTCAGCGAGTCTCAAGTCACATGAAATAGCAAGAGCAACTCCACCACCCACGCACCATCCATTAATTTTACATACAGTTAGACAGCTAAGGTTTTCCCAAGCATCACACATGATTTTTCCAAGTTGGAAGTAATTTCTGTTCTCTTCAAAACCAAGCTTTTCAAGCCTTAAAAACTCTTTATCTTTTAAATCAAAGCCAAAGGAAAAATTTTGTTTGCCTCCAGACAAAATGATTGCCATCAAATTATTATTTTTGGCTAGTTTGTTGGCAACCTCTGTTAGCTGCCGAATAACACCCAACGACAAAAGGTTTGAACGCTCTCCGCTATCAAATGAAACAGAGACTAATTTATCTGTTATAAATTCAATATTAACCATTATTTCGATATTAACCATTATTTCAGATAAATAAATTATATTTGACTGTTGGATTTAAAACTTAGACCTTCAAACTTAGAATTTCAAAAGTAAGTGTCTCAATAAATACAAATAATCGATAGCTTTCTCATTTTGTTGGTGTATCCTTTGGAAAAAGAGGTTTTGTTATGGACGTGATATTTCATGGTGTGCGAGGATCAACTCCTACAGCTGACAAAAATTTTTTAAGGTATGGCGGAAGCACGACCTGCACTGAAATACTTCATGAACAATTCCAAATTATTTTTGATGCTGGAACAGGCTTTCAAAATGTATCGATACTAAAAGATCGTCCCACATATCTGATTTTTTCTCATTTTCATTATGACCACATCCAAGGGTTGCCATTCAATCATCAGATTTTTGACCCCTCCAATAAAGTCATAATTTCTTCTGGTTTGGTAAAGGCAGATGAGTTGAGAGAAGTATTCGTCAGAGCTTTTCAACCAATGTACTTTCCAATTCCTTTGGTAGATACTCTGAAAAATTTAAAGTTTGTGGAATTTGATTTGATTATGGCCGAACTTAAGCATCTATGTTCTTTAAGTACCATAAAGCTAAATCACCCGGGGGGAGCTGCGGGATATATTGTTGAAAAAGATCACAAAAAGGTATGTGTGTTTCTTGATCATGAATATGGACAGGAACCAGTTATTGATGATGAACTTGTGAAACGGGCCATAAATAGCGACCTTATAGTATGGGATGGAATGTTTTTGGATGAAGAACTTCCTCCCAAAAAAGGCTGGGGTCATTC
Organism: uncultured Alphaproteobacteria bacterium; assembly: GCA_902537215.1. GTDB lineage: Bacteria > Pseudomonadota > Alphaproteobacteria > Rhodobacterales > Rhodobacteraceae > CACIJG01. The sequence continues at coordinate 101,262 of CACBAM010000004.1, read as the reverse complement.
AAGTATCGAACAAGGAATAACGTTCTCAGAAAAAACTGCCTGCAAAAATTTAGCGATAGCGCATCATGCGCCTAATAGAAATGACGAGCAACTTAACGAGCACTCTAATAATTTATCTAGTGACAAGGTTTTCTTTGCCCATCAGGGATTGGCTCACACAGTGTAAAATAATGAAAAAATGAAAAAGTTAAATTACAAGTCGGGTCAGTATATTTTTAAAGCGGGAGATAAAGGCAAAGAAATTTTTTTGCTTATGTCGGGGGACGTCGGGTTATTTTTGCCTACTAATGATAGTAAAGAACCTAATTTTATGATTGGAGAGAATGAAGTTTTTGGAGAAATGGGTGTAATTGAACACAAGCCCAGAATGGCAAGCGCACGATGTATGTCCGATGCTACTGTAATTTCCTTGTCAGAAAGTGAATTCGAAGCAAGAGTTGAAAAAGCCGATCCTTTTATTAGAGCTTTGCTAAGAATATTGTCTCAGAACTTGAGAAACCTACAGGATAAAAAATGATTTTTAAAAATGCTGGAATAATCGTTTTATCTGCGATCTTTATACCGGTTATATTAGTTGGCTGTAAGTCAACTGTAGACGAAGTTACTATGCACACATGTAAGGCAGTAGAAACAAATATTGCTAAATGCAGCCAGCTTATAGCTGATGATATTTCTGATACAAATGCAAATACGCTGTCTTCGGTAAATGAAGGTGATCTGTGAATTTAGGTCAATGAATATTGTAGAGCAAGTAAGTTTCAAGACAAAAGGGTATCAAATTATAAATATCACTGAGAAAATTCAGGAGTTGGTTGTTCTCCATGAATTTAAAAAAGGTTTAATGAATTTATCTATCCTGCATACTAGTGCATCTCTAATGATTCAAGAGAATGCCTCTAAAAATGTTTTAGATGATATAAGGACTTTTTTAAGTAATTTAGCTCCAGATTCTGCAAATTATCTTCATGATGTGGAGGGACCGGATGATATGCCTGCACATTTAAAAACATTGATTACAAATACTAATTTAACGTTGTCAGTAGTTTCAAATAAATTGGTTCTTGGGGTCTGGCAGGGAATATACCTCTGTGAGTGGCGCAAATTTGGTCAAACTAGATCTATAATCGTTCACTTGCTTGGTGAATAGAAAGATAATGAAAAAAACATCCTAGAAAAAACTTGACAATATAGATAGAAATAATAGGAATGTTCTATAATTTTGAGAATAGAAAATGTACGCAATTATAGAAACTGGCGGTAAACAATACAAGGTCCAAAAAAACGACATTGTGGCAGTAGAAAAACTGTCTGCCAGAGGTGGAGATAAAGTGCAGTTTAATACGGTACTTTTGACCGGAGGGAAAGAAGTTAGAGTAGGTGATCCATTAGTGAAAGGCGCGGGGGTTCAGGCTACAGTAATCGATCAAATAAAAGACAAGAAAGTTATATCATTTGTTAAAAGGCGTAGGAAAAGTTCTTCTAAGAGTAAGAAAGGCCATAGGCAGCAAATTACCCTACTAAAAATTACCGACATCTTAGAGTCCGGCGCTGATAAAACCAATGTTCAAGAGGCAAAGTCTGGAAAAGGTCTTAAAATTGACTATTCTGCAAAAGTGAATAACACTGAAAAGACTGAAACAGCTATGGAGACGGTGAAGGTCAAGACCGGGAAAAAGACACCAGTTAAAAAAGAGCCAAAGGTACAAAGAGAGACTAAAGCAGTGAAAACAGCTAGCTCGGCCACAGATAAGAAAAAAAAGGACACTACTAAAAAGTCAACCGCGGTCAAAAAGGAAGTAAAGAAAAAATCAAGTTAGGCTGAGGTAAAGAGATTATTAGGAGAACGTTATGGCACATAAAAAAGCTGGTGGATCATCAAGAAACGGCAGAGATTCGGCCGGACGCAGACTTGGGGTAAAAAAGTATGGTGGAGAAGTTGTGTCACCAGGCAACATTATCGTTAGACAGCGAGGTACGAGGTGGTTCCCCGGAGAGAACGTAGGAATTGGCAAAGACCACACTTTATTTGCTTTAAAAGATGGTAAAGTAAGATTTTCCAAGGGTTTTAAGAAGCGTAAGTTTATTTCTGTAGAAGAGATAGTTTCAGCTGCTGAATAGATTTGGGTCTGAGTTGGTTTCAGATTATATCGGTCTAATTTTCTTTATTATGGCAATGGTAGGCTCCCCCGGGCCAGCTAATATTATTCTTTTTGCACTAGGCTGTACTCAGAAGTTTAGGGTTTCTATCCCATTTATATTAAGCGTTGTATTATCTAAGCAACTTATAATTTGGCCAATTGGATTTAGTCTGCTCCTAATAAACGATTTGATAGACCGGTATTCAAGCATAATGATGATATTATCGATAATTTTTATCTCCTGGATAGGCTACAAGATTATTTTTATGGACCTATCAGTAAAGAAAAAGTCAACTATATGGGCTCCAAAGTTTTATCATGGGTTGCTTGTTCATCCATTGAATCCAAAGGCGTGGATGATGATTACCCTAGCGTTTACAGCATTCCAGAGCCAAGGGGTATCGACAGAAACAATCCCAATAATAGCTATGACTTTTCTCCTAATACAATTAATTTTTCATTCTGCTTGGTTTTGGTTTGGTTCCCTGGTAAGACAAGCTGATTTATCAGAAAAAAATAGTCGAATTGTAAAAATAGCGCTATTGATTAGCCTCATAGCGAGTATTGTATTTTCATACTACTAACTTTAAAACCGAACTTTTTAATTAACTGAAAGCTTACTTTTACCTATGCAATTTATTGATTTGGCACTTATACACATCAGATCTGGGACTGGTGGATCGGGTTGTACAAGTTTTCGGCGCGAGAAATTTGTCGAATTTGGTGGACCTGATGGCGGTGACGGAGGTAAAGGGGGCGATGTTGTTGTGAGAGCGATCTCTAATCTCAATACCTTAATAGACTTTAAATATAAGAGACACTATTTCGCTAAGAACGGTAGGCCTGGTATGGGACAAAATAAAACGGGAGCAAATGGGGAAGATGTGATACTAAACGTTCCGATAGGAACTGAGGTACTTTTGGAAAATAAGGCAACAGTTTTGGTCGATTTAGTTAATGAGGGACAAGAGTATGTGATAGCAGAGGGTGGAAATGGCGGTTGGGGAAATAGTAGATTTAAGTCATCAACTAATCAAGCTCCAAGGCAAGCTAACAAAGGACAATCAGGTTCTGAATTGATATTATGGCTAAGACTAAAGTTGCTCGCAGACGTTGGTCTGGTGGGATTACCAAATGTGGGCAAGTCTTCCCTTTTATCAGTTATGAGCAATGCTAAGCCAAAGATTGGTGATTTTGCGTTCACAACACTTAGTCCAAACTTAGGTATAGTCTCTTATAAGAATGGCGACTTTATCTTAGCCGATATTCCAGGAGTTATAGAAGGAGCTAATGTGGGTAAAGGTATTGGAATTCAGTTTCTTGGTCATATAGAACGATGTCAGGTTTTGGTCCACGTTTTAGATGTATCCTCAAATAACATTTTATCTGATTTTGAAACCACATTAAAGGAATTGAAAAAATATAAGAGTGATCTGGTAGAGAAAATTAAGTGTGTCGTGCTTAATAAGGTAGACAGTATAAAAAGTAAGAAGTTGGAAAAAATAGTAAAAACTTTTAACAAGAAAGGTTATGAAGTATTACCTATCTCTACCTTTTCAAGAGTGGGTATTGATAAGTTAAAGGATAATTTGCTTGAGTTACTAAAAAAAAATAACCTTGAAGAAGCTAAGCCTAAGGGGAGGACTGAAAAATGGAGCCCGATTTAAACAAAAATAGTCCTGACAGAGAAAGAATATATCAGCAATCAAAGTCGATTGTCATAAAAGTTGGCTCATCCTTGCTAGTTGAGGATAAACTTGGTGCAATCAAAAAAGAATGGTTCGCGTCTTTAATTGATGACGTGATCGATTTACGAAAAAAAGGAAAAACTGTAATTATCGTTTCCTCGGGTGCAATAAACTTGGGAAGAAAAATTCTTAATCTCAGAGCAAACGAATTAACTTTGGAACAAGAACAAGCAGCCGCATCCGTTGGACAGATTGAACTCTCCAAGGAATATCAAGAGCATTTTAAATTAAAGGGCCTTATATGCTCACAGGTACTAATTACCTTAGATGATTTCACAAATCGTAGAAGATATTTAAATTGTAAATCAACATTAAAAACGTTACTGACATTTGGTGTAATACCCATTGTTAATGAAAATGACACTGTCGCAACTGACGAAATACGATACGGAGATAACGATAGATTGGCTGCACAGGTTGCGTCTATATGTGAGTCAGATCTGTTAATATTGCTTTCTGATATTGACGGTCTGTATACGGAGTCGCCAAAAAAGAGTAAGAATGCTGTACATATTCCCTTTATCAATGAGATCACAGAAGAAATTGAACTAATGGCAGGGGGGCCAAAAAATGATTTTTCACACGGAGGTATGAAGACAAAAATTGAAGCTGCTAAAGTAACTACTGCGGTAGGCTGTAATTTAATTATAGCTGATGGCCAAAATCGTAATCCAATAATTAATATTACTAAAAGGAAAGCAACATGGTTTCTAGCTTCTCAAAGCGTAAAAGCAGCAAGAAAAAAATGGATCCTAAACATGAAATCGCAAGGTGAAATAGTAATAGATTTTAAGGCAGAAAAAGCATTAAAATCTGGAAAGTCCTTGTTGCCAGTGGGCGCAAAGAAATGTGTTGGCTCTTTTACAAGAGGAGATTTAGTTATTATTAAGGGAGAAGACGGTCAGATAATAGCTAAAGGGTTGGTTTCATTTAATCAGATTGAAACAGAAAAAATACTTGGTCTTAAGTCTGAGGAGATATCTGATGTATTAGGTTATAATCGAAAACCAGAGCTTATCCACAGAGATAACATGGCATTCTTTAGTTAGGGAAAATTAAATAATGAGTAGCAATTATAAAATATTAGAGGTTGGAAAAAAAGCGTACAGTGCTGCTTTGGCTCTTTCTGAAATTTCAGACACAGTTATCAGTGAAACTTTGGTATTGTTTTCAAGCTTTATTCAAAAACATAAAGACCAGATACTAAGAGCTAATGACGAAGATGTTCAGCTAGCTATTTCCAATAATTCAAGCAAAGCATTTGTAGATAGATTAAGGCTAGATGATGATAGGATTAGTGCTTTGCAATCTGTAATGTTGGACGTAGCTAAACAAAAATCCCCCGTGGATCAAATTTTAGAGACAAATACACGTCCAAGTGGCTTGGAGATTAGTAAGGTCACAACTCCAATTGGCGTGATTGGAGTAATTTTTGAGAGTAGACCAAATGTTTTTTGTGATGCCGCAGCCCTTTGTCTTAAATCAAAAAACGCATCTATTTTGAAACCAGGCTCTGATGCGTTAAAAACTGTAGAAGCGTTATATGATACTCTCGCCATGGCTTTGTCGGAGATGGAAATGCCAGAAAATTGTGTTCAATTACTTAGGTCTGGAAGTAGAGAGGAAGTAAAGTTATTAGTTAATATGACAGATTATGTTGATGTGGTTATACCTAGGGGAGGGCGGAGCTTGGTTGAATTTATAAAAAGGGAAGCAAAAGTTCCTGTATTTGCTCATCTAGAAGGTATAGTTCATGTATATGTTCATAAAAAAGCAGATCTTGAGACAGCAAAGAAAGTAGTGCAAAACTCCAAGTCAAGGAGACCAGGTATTTGTGGAGCTGCGGAAACGCTCTTGATTGATAAAGAATTCTACAATAACCAAGGTGACGAGCTAATAGATTTCTTAATTGACAATGGAATAGAAATACGTGCAGATAAAGCGCTATTTAAAAATAAATTTATCGTAAGTGTTTCTGAAAGCGACTACGGATATGAATTTTTAGAAAATATTTTAGCTGTTAAGGTAGTAAAAGACATAGATGCTGCTATTTCACATATTAGAAATTTTGGATCAAATCATACGGACTGCATCCTAACCGAAGATAAATCTGCCAGTGAGTTGTTTTTTAAAAAGCTAGATAGCTCAATTCTTTTATGCAATGCATCTACTCAATTTGCTGATGGAGGAGAATTTGGTTTTGGAGCAGAAATTGGTATTTCCACTAATAAACTGCATGCTAGAGGTCCGATAGGTGCTCAACATCTAGTTTCGTTTCAATACCATGTAAATGGAAACGGGGCGTTAAGACCTTAAATTAGTAACTAAGAAGTCCAGGTTCTAAATGGGCCTGAATCAATGTGAACAAATCCGGATCGTGCATATCTGCCGACACCACCGGTCTTAAAACTTTTCGCGGCTCTACTGATTTTATCGGTAGACCTTGTTCTCATTCTTATATCGGCAGCCATCGCTTTAACGTGGTACGAGTTTTGTGCAACACCGTCTGTCATTCTTGAAAGCATTTTGTTGGTTTTACTAGTTCTATACCCCGATAAAAGATAGAACGGCTCAGAGCTATCAAGAAGACCCTGCGTTGCCGATAAAATATCTATGTTTGCAGGATCATACGACCTGACCTTATTTTGTCTCCAATCTCTCATAAAGTAGTCTATTTCTTTCAGAGCGTCGCTAACATACGAGCCTTCTATCCAGTAAACAGAATTTATGAATTCCCCTGTGTTAAAATTACGAAATCTTATCTTACGTACATCACCTGCTCCCCTTAAAAACCCAGGAGCCTTAGCCAATACAGGTGCTGCCACCAAGATAGGTGCAGTAAAAACTAAAGAAGTAAGCAAAGACCTTCTTGTTGTCATACCTGTTTTGCCTCGAATTATCTCTTTTTCTTTATACGACATATTTATTACACGATATAGGAAAAAATAAAAGATAAACTTTCGAATCACTGGAATATTTTGTAAAAAAGCTTATCTTAATCATTTGTTTCACTCGTAAGTGTTAATAAATTGACAGTTATATCGTATCATGTCAAATTTTTTACCACAAGGATCAAAATTACTGAAGGCGAAAGATGTTCTACGATAAAAAGAGATCATATCATAATAAAAAGAGACTTTTATTTTTTAATGAATACTTTTTGGCAAAGATCATGTGTTTCGTGGTCATTTTAAATACATTCGCGTTCGGAGCGGTTTCCCAAGAAAATGAAGGGAAAAACGTTTTACAGCGAGCTTCACTAGAGTCAGCACTGTCTGAATTTTATCTAGCTGAAAATCCAATATCCTTGTTTTATGTTAAAAGAGAGTTTGAGCCATTTTGGATCAGAAATCAGAAGAAATTACAAAGCCTTACAACTATTATCGGAGAGGCAGAGCTTCACGGCCTACCTTCCTCTCGATACCCACTTACGGAGCTGAGACAAGGAATATTTGAAAGTGATCCATCCCAACAGGCGAAGCTTGAGCTCATGGCAACAGAGGCTTTTTTGTTGTTTGCGCAAGACATTTCAGGAGGCATTCTGAACCCTAACATGATAGATGCCAATATCAACGTATCACCACGGAGAAAAGACACTGGTGAGCTCTTAGTGGCTCTAACTGATGACTTAAACTTAAATTTATTTTTTCAGAACCTTTTTCCAAAATCAAATGAGTATATGAGTTTACGAGATGAGTTGAAAAACCTAAGAGAGACATCACTCAACGGATCTTGGGGAGACCTTGTGCCAACAGATGCTGTGTTAGCGGTGGGAATGATACATGATAATGTGCCTTTTCTTAGAAAAAGATTAAGTAACATGGGTTATCCGGTGTACGAAGTTCAGTCAAGGCTATTTGATGAGCAACTGAATGACTCGGTCAAGAGATTTCAAGAATATCACGGTTTAAACCCCGATGGTGTATTTGGAAAAAGGAGTATTGAAGCTATCAATGTTCCCGCTAAAACCAGATTAATGCAGGTAATCGTTAATTTGGAAAGGATGAGATGGAATAATGAAGATCGCGGAGGTGAATATGTTTTGGTTAACCAGCCAAACTTTCATGCATATTTCAAATCGGGGAACGAAAAAGTTTGGCAGTCACGAGTAGTCATTGGCCTGCCTAGTAATCAAACAGCAGAATTTAATGACACTATGACCCACATGGTGGTAAATCCCACGTGGCACGTTCCAAAGAGTATAGCGGTTGAAGAGTACCTCCCGCTAATTCAAAGTGACCCCAATTTTTTGACCGATAATGAAATGGTTTTAATGGTTAGGGGCACAGATACTATAATTGATTCAAATTTAATTGATATGCAGGCGTTTACACCCGATAACTTTCCATTCCTTATCAAACAAATACCTAGCAACATCAATGCGTTGGGACTTGTTAAATTTATGTTTCCAAATAAATTTAGTATCTATATGCATGATACTCCAATGAAAGATTTGTTTTTCAAGGATGAGAGGACATTCAGTCATGGTTGCATAAGGTTACAAGAGCCCTTTCAATTCGCATATTCTCTACTGCGAGACCAAGAGGTCGATCCGGAAACCAGATTTCAAGAAGTTCTTGAAAAAGCTGAAGAAACTTACATTAATTTATCAAGGGAAATTCCAGTTTACATTACCTATCGCACTGCGTTCTTTGATGAGTTCGGTCAAATACATTACAGGGCGGATATTTATGGAAGAGATGCTCTCGTATATATGGCTTTGGTTGATGCAGGAGTATCAATTTATTGACCATCTTTCGAAAATTTTGGATTAAAATAGAATAAAATGCTCACCCTGCGAGATATTTCTAGCCAAATTGGTGGAACCTTAGTGGGCAATCCTGAATTATTAGTGGCTGGACCAAGCGAACCAAAGTTTGCGAGTGAGCAGCAACTAGCAATGGCACTCAGCAACAAATACATTAAGGAAATTGGGCTTGGCAGAGCAAAAGCAGCTTTATTTACTAAGCAGGTTGACTGGAGGGCTCTGAAGCTGGAGGGAGCAATTTTCCTTGATAACGGCAAGACAGCTTTGTACGAGGTGAATAGAGTATTTCACAGTCCCCCAAAATGTGTAGATGGTGTAAGCCAAAGCGCGTTTTTAGATGACTCAGCAAGAATTGGGAAAAATGTAAATATTGGTCCTTTTACATATGTAGGACCTAATTGTGTAATTGGAGATAATGTGACTATTTTCTCTAATGTTACAATAATGAATAATGTAATTATCGATGATGAAACAATTCTCCATTCCGGAGTTAGGGTTTTAGAAAATGTCATAATAGGTAAGAACGTTATATGCAATTCAAACGTGGTTATTGGGAGTGATGGCTTCTCTTTTGTATCAGACACAGGTGAAGGTGTCGAAAAAGTAATGTTATCTAGGTCGGACGAAGTAAAAATGAGCCTGGAAAATTACCTCAAAGTCGAAAGTTTAGGTTCCGTAGAGATACACGATAATGTAGAGATAGGTGCCAATTGCTGTATAGACAGAGGTACAATAGCCAACACGATTATTGGAGAGGGTACTAAATTGGATAACCTAGTTCATATAGCGCACAATGTACAGCTAGGTAGGAATTGCTTAATTTGTGGTCAAGTAGGAATAGCTGGATCTGTAAAAGTAGGTGATAGGGTGGTTATGGGTGGACAGTCAGGAGTAGGTGATAACGTAGAGGTTGGATCGGATGTAATTCTGGCTGGCAAAACTGGTTTATCAGTTAATGCAAAGCCGAACCAGTTTCTGATGGGTAATCCCGCTATGTTGAAAAGTAGAAACATAGCATCGTTTATGGCTTTAAGAAGGTTACCGAAAATAATAAAATTGTTGAAAAAATAATTCAGTAATATAGCGTGACATATATCTTTCACATTCCTGTGTTATGGGACCTCTATAATGGAAAACATAGAAGAAAAAGTTTTAGAGTTGGTCGGAAAACAAACGGGTATCGATCCAAAGCAAATTCCTCTTGATAGAAAATTTGAAGATCTAAATTTAGACTCTGTGGCCATTGTTGAATTGGTTTTTTCATTGGAAGAAACATTTGATATATCAATTCCATTTGAGGGTTTAGATGAAAGTGAGATAAAAAAGCGTTTTTACACAGTATCAACCCTTATCGATTACCTAAAAGATAATGTGCAATAAATGCCTAGGTCCTCCTTTTTGATCAATTTTTATGACTAATAGAGTGGTAATAACAGGAATGGGGGGTATTTCATCTATCGGAATGTCAGTGCCCGAAATATATAATAGCTTGAGAGAAGGGAAGTCTGGAATCTGCCAACTTGAGTTTCCAGATATAACAAGGCTAAAAGTAAAAACTGGTGGCCAAATAAAAAACTTTGATCCAAGTAAGCATTTTGAATTGAAACAAGTTGGCAGGATGGATCGATTTTCCCAATTTGCTTTGCTGGCTGCAAAAGAAGCAATAACGAACGCGGGGCTCAAAAATTGTAAAGAAGAGTGGCAAGAAAATGCGGGTGTAATTTTGGGCTCTTCTATTGGCGGTATCGAGACTATAAATTATAGCTATAAACAGGTTTTTGAGAAAGGGCATAATAGACTGCACCCACTCACTATACCAAAGATTATGAATAACTCAGCAACTAGTTTGATCTCTATTGAATATCATATACAGGGACCAAGTTTTACTGTCTCCTCTGCTTGTTCTTCTGCAAATCATGCTATGGGAATTGCTTATGAAACTATTAAATCAGGAAAATCGAAAATTCTGATTACGGGTGGAAGCGAGAGTTTTTTGAGTTTTGGGGGGATTAAACCTTGGGAAAGTTTAAGAGTTTTATCTCAAAGCAAGTGCCGTCCTTTTTCCAGAGGAAGAGATGGTCTTGTTCATGGTGAGGGTGCCGGTATATTTATATTTGAGAGCTTGGCATCTGCAAAAAAAAGAAAAGCAAACATCATTGCGGAAGTAGTGGGATTTGCAATGTCTTCAGACGCATCTGATCTCATAAAACCGAATAATATTGGTCCCCAAAAAGCTCTTGAAGGCGTATTGAAAAATGCAATGATAAATAAGACAGATGTCACCTATATAAATGCACATGGTACTGGTACTATGTTGAACGATAAAATGGAAAGCGAAGCAATTAATAAAGTATTCGGAAGACATTCTAAATCTGTTAAGGTCTCTTCTACTAAAGCTATGCATGGTCATCTAATAGGCGCGACAGCAGCAATCGAACTCTTGGCTTGCACGCTTGCCATAAACGAAAACGTTATCCCTCCAACTATTAATTATTTAGGTATAGATCCTGCTTGCGATCTTGATGTAGTTCCAAATTATTCTCAAGAGTTAAAAAGTGTGGACGTGGTTCTTAACAATTCCTTTGCCTTTGGTGGAATGAACGCAGTGTTAGCGCTAAAAAAATATTCAAATTAGGCACTAGCCTAGCTTTTTTATTTTTATTTTTGTTATACGATTTCCTTTTCTCTTCAATATTTCATACCGAAATCCATTAAAAATAAAAATTTGTTTTTCAGAGGGTATTGACTGTGCTTCATGTATCACAAGACCTGCAACTGTGTTAGCTTCCTCATCAGGGATATTCCAGTCTCTGTGTCTGTTAAGATCTCTAATAGTCATATTCCCTTCAACTATTAATGAGTTATCATTTAGCTCCTTTACCTGTTGTTCAATCACATCGTGCTCATCACTAATTTGACCTACTATTTCCTCTAAAATGTCCTCTAAAGTTATGAGCCCTCGAAGGTCACCGTACTCATCTACTACTAGAGCAAAGTGTGATTTTCTTTTTAAGAATTGTTTCATTTGTTGATCAAGAGTAGTGGTCTCTGGAACAAAATAAGGCTTCATTGCAACCTCAAGTATATTCATATCATTTACATTGAATCTTCTTGAAGATTGCCCAAGCCCAAATCCCTTGAATGATCTTAAGACATCCTTTGCATGAAGTACCCCTATTACATTTTCGGGGTTATCTTCATAGATTGGAAGTCTGGTGTAAGGAGAATTTAGACACTTCTCAAAAATCTCATTAGGAGAACTATTAGTGCTTATCATTTCGATTTGGCTGCGATGTAACATTATCTCTTCTACTTCTCGATTGCCAAGGTCCAAAGCTCCAAGGAGAATATCTCTAGCTTCTTTCTGCACTGCCCCTTCAGAGTGATGAAGCGATATAGCACCTGCTATTTCCTCAGTTGCCATTTCTTCAATGTTATCTTCGGACTTAACTCCAAAAGCGTTGAAAGTGGTTCTTACAAAAAATCTAATTGCTTTAATAAAAGGAGTAAAGGCAAATACAAAGAACCTGACTAAACCTGCAACCCTTATTGAAACCCCTTCTGGGTTAGTAATCGCGTAAGTTTTGGGCATAATTTCGGCAAAGACTAATATTAAAAAGGTCATAGTAAATGTAGCTATAATGACACCATTCTCTTGAAATAATGATGTAAAGAGGGAAGTTGCGAGAGAGGTTGCAAGAATATTCACTAAATTATTTCCTAATAACAAGGCTCCGAGCAAGCTCTCACCATTTTCTTTCAAAGCTAATGCTCTTGTCGCCATTTTTGAACCCTTGGCTTTCAGTGCAGTTAGTTTGGCTTTACTTGCTCCTGTGAGAGCTGTTTCGGACCCAGAGAAAAAAGCCGAAATAATTAGCAGGCTAGCAATTGAGATTGATACTAACCAAAAATTCGTGTCAATAAGCATAATTTATTCCTTTCCTACATACTTACGTATATCTTTATATGTTTTTAAAATCTTTTTTAGCAAAAGGGTGATTTTCTTGAACACTCCTTATCATTTTTTCATCTAGAATATGGGTATAAATCTCAGTGGTGCTTAGGTTTTTGTGACCAAGTAGGGTTTGTATCACTCTTAGATCGGCACCATTTGACAATAAATGGGATGCGAATGCATGTCGGATTTTGTGCGGAGAAACGAAACGCGGGTTTAGTCCTGCAAATCTCGCAATTTTTTTAATAATCAAGAAAAACCGCTCTCTATTCAAATGGCCATTTTTTGATCTTGAAGGAAATAAAAAATCACTTTCATAAAACGCTGTGTTGGTTTTTTTTAACTCTCCCAAATATTTTTTAATCGCTGATATGGCCAATCCCGAAATCGGGACCATACGTTCTTTATTTCCTTTACCTTTAATTAATATTATTTCTGGCGTGCCAATAAAAAGCGATTTTCGTAGTGAAACGAGTTCACTAACTCTCATCCCACTTGCGTACAGGATTTCAATTAAAGCTTTGTTTCTTGTTTTCTCAAGCTTATTTTTTCCCACTTTACTAGCAGAGTTTAATATTCTTAGCACCTCTTCTTCAGATAAGAAGCCAGGTATTTTTTTTTCTTTTTTAAAGTTTTTTATATCCTCAACCGGGTTCCAATCAAGCAAACCTTCCTTTATTAAAAATTTAAAAAATTGTTTTATAGTAGATAATCGCCTAGCAATAGTATTATCTGCAAACTGCCTCTCTCTTTGATTTTGAAAAAATTTGTTAATATCGTCTTTTCTAAGTGTTTTAACGTTTAAGTTTTGATCGTTAATAAAAGTAAAAAAAATCTTAAGATCAGCTCTGTATGAAGACGCTGTATTCAGGCTCATACCTTTCTCGGTTACTAGGCTTAGTAGAAAGTCCGTTGATATATTATCGACATTTTTCATTTGTTATAAGCCAATTCTTTTAAGGTATTTAAAGCTATTAACTCGACTGCAATTTCGTTCACTAGATCAATAAGTCCAATTTTTGTTAGCATACTCAAGCTCAGTTTCACGTCTTTGAACTCAGTTAAAAGGCCATTTTCTAATAGATTTAAACTTTCTAATAGAATTAATCCCTTTTCCATTTGAGCGTCAAGATTTCTATTTGTAGGAAAACTTTGTTTAATTATTTCAACGTTTAGCTTTTTTACTAACTCGCAGAGTCCAGTATCTGTTTCATGTTTTATGTAAACCTTTTTTTTAATATCTATCAAGCAGTTGACATCGGGATTACTAGATTCCAGCATAAAAAATTCATTGGTCATGCCATCAGTTAGACTAAGTAGGGCAATGGCCAAATCTTTCAGGTTTTTGTCATCAGAATAATATAGGTCTTTTAGTTCATCTACGTATTCATTAGACAGATGTACTAGTAATTTTTTTTTTTGAAATACTTTCGTGGCTTGCTTTAGAGCTAAAAGTTTTCTTTGTTCAATATTGCTATTAAAAGCCTGCTCTAATTGCATTACAGTTATTGTTGTTTCATTAGCGTTATCTTTGTCTTCAATTAGGCTTGATCTGTATAAGCTAAATAGAGTATTTGCATTGACTAGGTACTTTGATGCTAATTGCTCCATAGATTTTATTCGTATTTTGGGTGGAATGCCCAGTAGACTAAATGTATATGCGTATTTGTTTGGTATTATGTCAGGAGGTATTAATTCTTTCTTGCCATGCATTAGATAAAAGCTTATCGGACTTAAGTCATTAATCTCAATATCATAATGGCTATTAGTTTCGATGTCTGGATCTAAATAATTTAATAATAATTTTTTTTCTTTTTCATCAAATTGCTTCAAAGATGAACCAACTGTAAAAGCCAAGGCGGCTGCTTGCCAGTCATTTTTCCTGACCAAACATATTATTTTAAACTGAAGCATTCCCTCAAAGTTTGGATATTTATTTGCCAAATCACAAGTTTTTGACAGTCTTCCGTTCAGAGATGCAACTTGAATTTTTCGCTTCATGAGTTCAACCGACGGTTCTTTAATATAATTTAAGATCTCTTCTGCTTCATCAATCGCACCCAAATTGATAAGTTGATCAATGCGTGACAATAGGAATAAATACCCCATATTCTTCACTCCTATGGAGTTTAAAGGAGGCTTTGCGTCTATAAGCAAAAGTCTTTTAAATATTTTATTGGTGGTAGTTAAAGTAAGATTAGGCATACTATTCAGCTTTTCCGAAAGTACTTTTTCGCTTGAGTTTCTCCATAAATCACTTGGAAACTTAGTTCTTTCGATTGATATCAACCCTATGCCATTTATGTTTATCTCTCCCAAGAAATTTTCTTCAACATTTTTTTTATCCAAAATGGTGTTTGACGATTTAGATATTAATGAGGTTTTTCCTATAACGTTATATTCTTTGGTCTCATTCTGATGCTTAGTTTCGTCTGAATATGCTTGAGATATTATTATTATGGAGGCTAAAAAAAATAGGAAAAAAGCCCTAATTTGTTGATTGATCATCGATATTTACTTCAATAATTACTTCACCTTTGGGAGGATCTTGTTCGACAAACAAATATAATAAAAAGGTTGAAATAAATATTATTATCGAACCTATAATATAGTATTTTAGCAATCTTAATTTGTCCTCACCAAAGCCGAACTCTTTTTATTTAGTAATTGTTTGCACCAATTTACGTTTTACTTTTTATGTAAAACAAATAATAACAATGTTTATATAGTAAATGAATTTATTCAATGAAACAAATTTTATCTAAATCGATAGTGTTAATAGGTTCAATGGGAAGCGGGAAAAGCTCTATCGGTAAAATCCTTTCCAAAAAAATGGGGGTCCGACTATCAGATACTGACAAAATAATTGAAAAAGAAGTCGGAAAATCAATTTATGAAATTTTTAATGAGCTGGGTGAAAAATACTTTAGGCAAGTTGAAGAAAAAGTTGTGGGTCGAGTATTAGACGAAACTGCACACGTTATTTCAACAGGTGGCGGATCAATCTTATCTTCTAAAACAAGGGACGCGATTAAATCAAAATCTTTTTCTATTTGGGTTCAGTGTAATGTTGATACTATATCAAAGCGTATTCACGATCAGGAAAGACGACCTCTTTTAAAGAATAAAAATATAGTAGATACTCTGATCAAGAAGAACAAAGAAAGAATTAAGTTTTATAGACACGCAGATAGCTATATCGTGAATGAAAACTCTAATATAGAAATGACTGTAGATGCCATAGTCAAAGAACTGTTATCAAAAAAGGTGGTAAATAAATAATGATACGTAAAAAGTCTATAAGCATTCGCTCTAAAAAAACCACTTACGATATCTTGATAGGAAGAAATATTTTAAAAGAGAACAATAACTATCTTCAATTAACTTTAGCACATAAGAAAATCGCTATAATTTCTGATGAAACTGTTCATAACTTACAATATTCAAATTTCTTGGATCAAATAAGTGATTTAAAGGTTGATCCTCACTTGTTTTTAATAAAACCAGGTGAACCTTCGAAGAACTGGAATGTTCTAAAAAAATTTTTAGATTGGCTAACTGAGCTAAATTTTGACAGGACAGATTATGTTATCGCTTTTGGTGGAGGAGTAGTTGGAGATCTAGGATCTTTAGCTGCAAGTTTATTTCGTAGAGGTATAAATTTAATTCAAGTTCCGACAACCTTATTATCTCAAGTAGATAGTTCAGTAGGAGGCAAAACAGCTGTAAATAATGGGCCAGGAAAAAACTCTATTGGAACGTTTTATCATCCTAAAGTTGTTTTTTGTGATACTTCTTTTCTAAACACATTGCCGGAAAGGATATTTCTTGCAGGATATGCAGAGGTTTTAAAAATGGCTCTTGTTTTTGACAAGGATTTTTACAATTTTTTGATAGAAAACCAGAAGCTTATATCATTGAGAGACGAGGCAGTTTTGTTGCACATTATTGACAAATCTCTTGAACTAAAAAGCAAGGTTGTCGAAATCGATGAAACCGAGCAAGGAGATAGAGCACTCTTAAATTTTGGTCATACCTTTGGACACGCTTTAGAGACTTATTTTAGTTACTCAGAAAAGTTACTACATGGAGAAGCAGTCTCCCTCGGAATAGTTCTTGCTTCTCGTTTTTCCAACCAAGAGCGTTTTTTGAGCGAAAGCAAGCTTGAGAATATAAACGACCACTTGCACTCAATGAAACTTCCTACCGTAATAACTCAATTTCATAATGGTAAGGTAGATATATTAAAATTGTTGACATATATGAAACAAGACAAAAAAGTAGTCGGCGACAATATTAACTTGATTTTATTAAAAGATATAGGTAATGGCTTTATTGAAAGAAACGTGTCTTTTCAAAAGTTAGAAAAATTTTTGCAAGTTCAATTAAGTTAGAGAATGGTTAACAAGCTCCATATTGACTTTAATAAGCCGCTAAAACAAAAAGATAGATTATTATCGATCTTTTTGTCTAGAAAAGCCGTAGCGGGATTTATTATTTTAGTAGTAGCTATTTGGATGATTCCTGGTTTATTCGTTGAGAATAAAGAAAAAAGTGAGGCAATAAAGCGAGATGATACTGAAAAGGTATTTGTAGTATCCGCTCAAAAAGTACAAAACCGCGATACCTACAGGGTTGTGAGAGCTAGTGGTGTGCTAAAACCAGTTTTTGAAGTTGATGTCTTAAGTAAGAAAGATGGGGAAGTAAAAGAAATAGTAAAACAACGTGGGCGACTGGTTGAAAAAAATGATGTCATACTCGAAATAGATAAGGGAACCATACTGGAACAGCTAGAGGCTGGAGAGGCTGCCTTGCGATTGGAAGAGAAAAATTACTCAATTACTGAAAGTCTATCGAAGAAAGATATGACATCAGAGTTGAATTTAGTAAGGGCTGAGGCCTCGTTGAAACGGGCAAAAGCAGATATTGCCAATTTGCGAAATGATCTTAAAAACAGCACTGTTGTTGCGGGTATTGGTGGAGTGTTGGAGTTGTTAAATGTTGAAGCTGGTCAATTTGTCAAAAAAAATCAAAATATTGGAAAAATAATTGACCTTTCAAAAATGTTGTTGTTTGCACCAGTGGCTCAAACAGATGTCGCTAAAATATCACTAAGTGATGAAGTCGTAATCAATGTAACTGGAGTCGGAAACAGAAGGGGTGTGGTGAAACGTATAGCGTCTTCAGCCAGTGAGGCGACTCGAACATTCATTGTTGAAATTGAAATTACAAATGCAGACATGTCTTTGAAGGCTGGAATGAGTGCAGAGGTTGGGATTTTAGTTGAGAAGGTTCAGGCTTTTTCAATATCCCCTGCGCACTTAGCAATTGGAGAAGATGGGTCTTTAAAGGTAAAAACAGTGCGAAATAATATAGTTTTTGAGAATGATGTTTTGTTGGTGAGAACCTCGGGTAATTTTGCTTTAGTTTCTGGGTTGCTAGATGATGATATCGTTTTAACAAATGGTCAGGCTTTTGTAAGCCCTGGAGACGAAATAGAGTATAAAATTAATTGAGAATAAAACATGAAATCAATAATTGAAGGCTGCTTTAAAAGACCTGGTGCCGTAATTTTGGCCCTAATATTGATCTTCTTTTCAGGTATTAATGCATTCTTATCTATACCTAAAGAAGCATCACCAGACGTAGAAATTCCTGTCGCATATGTTAGTGTAGCATACGAAGGTATATCTCCCTCTGATGCAGAAAAGTTGTTAACTAAGCCACTTGAAAAACAGCTCAAAACAGTTGCAGGACTAAAAAAAATGACCTCAGCGGCAACGGAAGGTTATACATCCATAACGGTTGAGTTTGATGCAGGTGAGGATATAGACCTTGTTCTAGAGGACGTAAGGCAAGCTGTAGATGATGCAAAAAAAGATTTACCAAAAAATGCAGAGGAACCAAAGGTAACAGAAATAAGTTTGGCACTATTCCCGATCTTGTCAGTGTCTTTGTCTGGAAACGTTCCTGAGTCTTCTCTGATAAACATAGCAAATAATATTAAAGAAAAAGTTGAAAGTGTAGCCGGTGTTCTAGAGGTAGAAGTGGGTGGTGACAGAAAAGAGGTCATAGAAATACTTATTGATGCTAGTTCTATAGAATCTTATGGTATAAATCCGCAAAACGTTATTGGATTGGTGGCAGCTAATAATCAATTAGTAACCGCAGGTGCTATTGAAAATGAAAATGGTAGATTGGTTGTTAAAGTACCTGGGGTTGTTGAAACATTAGATGAACTTTTTGCAATGCCTATAAAAATTGCGGACGGCACAACCATAAATTTTGGTGATATTGCGATTATAAGAAGAACTTTTGAAGATAAGAAAAGTTGGTCCAGAGTCAATGGTAAACCAGCTGTCGTTTTAGATATAAAAAAGAGAGTAGGATCGAATATAATTGACGTAGTAGATGCCTCAAAAAAGATGATTTCTGAGGAAGTGTCTAACATTCCAGGAAATATAAATGTCGATTATTTGTTTGACGAATCTAAGTCTGTCAGAAATTTACTTAATGATTTAGGTAACAATGTTTTCGCTGCAGTTTTAATAGTCTTGGTTATAGTAGTGCTGGCATTAGGAATAAAAAATGCTCTTTTAATTGGGTTTGCGATACCGAGCAGTTTTCTTCTTGGTTTTATCATTTTGAGCTACTTTGGGGTAACTATGAATATAATCGTTTTATTTTCTCTTATACTCGTAGCAGGTATTCTGGTAGATGGAGTTATCGTTACGACAGAGTATGCTGACCGAAAAATATCTTTGGGCCATGATAGAAGAGCTGCATACTTGGAGGGTTCGGTAAGAATGTCGTGGCCTATAATAGCCTCTACAGTAACCACTTTGATGGTCTTTTTTCCCTTATTGGTTTGGCCTGGTATCGTTGGTCAATTTATGAAATATTTGCCAATAACAATGATTGTTGTTTTGTCAGCATCTCTTTTAATGGCCTTAATATTCGTTCCAATATTAGGAAGCTTTCTCGGAAAAGTTTCAACTGACAAAAGAACCAAAACAACGCCCCCAAAACTTTATAAAGATATTCTTAAAATCTCAGTAACACGACCGATACTTTCGATTTTTTTGGTGGGTTTATTGATAGTGGGATCTTACTCGGCATATTTTTCTGCTAAATTAGGAGTTCAGTTTTTCCCAGATATTGAACCAGAACAAGCAGTTGTTCAAATTCTTTCAAGGGGTGACCTGTCTGCTTCAGAAAAAAATTCTTTAGTGAAAGATACAGAGGCTTCAATTTCTAATTTAAATGGCGTAGATATAAATTTTGCTAAAACGGGAGCTGACGGCAGGACCAAAGATTTAGTAGGTTCGGTGCGAACCATTTTCTCTGATTGGGATGAACGTGAAACAGCCGCTAATTTGATGGAGAGCATGAGAGGGAGTGTTAAATTTTTAGAAGGCGCTGACATAAATATAGTAGCGCAAAAGGAAGGCCCGGGAGGTCAAGGAAAGCCAGTAAGAATTGAAATTACAGGCACTGACTTTGATCAATTGAACAAAGCGTTATTTGTTATTAGACAGAAAATGAACAAAATAGATGGTTTTATTGATATTTCAGATAACTTGCCGTCTCCAGGCTTAGAATGGAATTTAAATATCGATAGAGAAATAGCCGCTAGACATGGTGTAACAGTTGCTAGTTTGGGCACAATGGTAAAGTTACTTACCAAAGGAGTTAAGGTTTCAGATTACAGGCCGGACGATACAGACGAAGAGCTTGAGGTGTTTTTGAGATATATAAAGTCTGAACGAAATTTAGATAGACTGCAGGAATTAAGAGTT
Organism: uncultured Alphaproteobacteria bacterium; assembly: GCA_902537215.1. Lineage (GTDB taxonomy): Bacteria > Pseudomonadota > Alphaproteobacteria > Rhodobacterales > Rhodobacteraceae > CACIJG01. The sequence goes on along the minus strand of CACBAM010000004.1, from coordinate 80,854 downwards.
CCTACATCGGACGGGAGATATGTACCGTTATCCGTATTCGCTGAACTTACGCCAGAAAAGAAGGGAGGTACCATATCTCGTTTAGATGGAAACAGACTTCGATCTATCGAAGCAAATGTGAAGGAAGGAATGCAAGCACCGTTTTTAATTGAAAAACTTAAGAGTGAAATAGAGAATGTAACTTTCCCAAAAAGTGTGAGCGTAAATTTTGCAGGTGAAGATGAAGATATCAAGGAAACACAAGCTTTTCTTGGGCAATCCCTAGTCTTCTCTCTCGTGCTAATGTCAATTGTTTTAATGATCCAATTTAATTCAGCATGGCAAACTATCGTGACGATGTCCGCAATCATTTTATCAACGGGCGGTATTTTCTTGTTACTCTTCTTGACAGGAAGACCTTTTGGTGTCGTCATGTCTATGCTTGGTCTGATTGCACTTGCAGGTATTGTTGTAAATAATAATATTGTTTTGATTGACACCTTTAATGAATATCGAAGAAAAGGACATAATCATACAGAAGCTGCTTACATGGCAGGACTTACCAGGTTTAGACCCGTTATACTGACAGCTATTACAACGATATTAGGCCTTGTTCCCATGGTCTTCAGTCTAACCATAAGATTTTCTGAACGAGATATACTTGTGGGAGCTCCTTCTTCTCAGTGGTGGGTCGATCTCTCTAGTACAATTGCTGGAGGTCTGACTTTTGCTACGTTCCTCACGCTAATAGCCACCCCAGCCTTGCTGGTGATCGGAAGGACATCAGTTTTCTCAATAAAAGATAAATTAGTCACCCTCTTAAAAACAAAGCTTAGTACAAAAACTGTATCAACTTAGCGATGCCTTCTCTGCCTTTTTTGATTAAAGTTCACGTTTGGTAGTTCTTTAAACTTAAAAAGCTCTGGATGGGTAGAGCTGTTGTTAGGAAAGGAAGAGCCTTCTACAAAGTGTTTTTGAAAACTCGGCTCAACAGCAGTTTCAATTTTATGGACTTTTCTTACGAGCGAAGAGATTTCTCTCCTGGAGCTTACATCTAAAAGAGCGATTATAGCACCAGCTCCTGCCGAGTTTCCGCTTGCCACAATTTGGCTGACTTGCGCATCAGGTACTAGACCAATAATTAAAGCATGTTCAGCAGATATCTGTGAGCCAAAAGCCCCTGCAAGAAAAATACTATCTATTCTGTTAACTCTGCTTTTTTCTAACAAAATTTTGCAGCTTGCATGGAGAGCTGCTTTAGCGAGTTGAATTGCTCTGATATCCATGTTGGTTATAGATAATGAAACTTTGTTATCACTATATAGAAGATAGGAATTTGTTCTTTCAGAACTAGTGCACCTATTTGAACCAGTTTGCGCCGCTGAACCAATTAATCCATTAGCATCTAGTAGCCCAGCTAAACGCATTTCTGCGACTGCTTCTATAATTCCAGATCCACAAATACCCGTTACTCCAACCCCAGATATGTTTTCTGAAAATCCTTCTTCATTAGACCATTGCTCACAACCTATAACTTTAAAACGTGGTTCTTTGGTAATTGGATCTATACGAACTCGTTCAATAGCGCCAGGTGCTGCTCTTTGACCTGCTGAAATCTGTGCCCCTTCAAGTGCTGGACCAGTTGGGCAAGAACAAGCAAAAATTTCCTCGCCTTTGGCTAGAAGTATTTCGGCGTTAGTTCCAATGTCAATTAAAAGAGTAGTGGTTTCTTTTAACTTTTGTGGCTGCTCTGCTATCAAAACAGATGCGGCGTCTGCACCAACGTGTCCTCCAATGCATGGCACTGTATAAACATAGCTTTCTGGATTTAGAATTATACCTATATCTTTTGATTTTATAGTGAGGCTGTCTGAAAATACTAGAGGGAATGGGGCTTGGCCCAGCTCCTTCGGATTAATACCAAGAAGAAGATGGTGCATAATGGGATTAGCAACAAAAACAATTTCAAAAACGGTATTTAGTTTGATCTCATGTTTTTCTGCAATTTTTCTTGTAAGCTCATTTATACCCTGTATGACTGAATTATTTAATGTTGCTAAACCTTTTTCTTCCATCATACAATATGAAACTCTGCTCATGACATCTTCACCATACCTTATCTGTGGATTCATTATACCCATACTACCAACAATCTTCCCTGAGTTTAAATCACAAAGAGTGGCTGCAATTGAGGTTGAACCTAAATCAATTGCTACCCCAAATGCTGGTATCTCGGAATATCCAGAGTGAATGTCTACAATTTCTGGAACAGTGTTTTCTTTATAATACAGTAAAACCGTAATTCCCCAATTACCTCTTCTCAATTTCTCCTGTAAATCTTTGAGAACACGAACACTGCATGTAACCCCTTGAATACTCCAATCATCCTTCAAACTAATTTTTAGGCGTTCAAAGTCGCTCTCAAGAGAGTCAAGTTGTGGCTCAGAGACCTGAACATAAAAGGCTTTTACCGACGAATTAAGAGAGAAATCGCGCAAACTGGTTTCTTTTTTTATAATTTGTTTATGAATTTGACTATACTCAGGAACATCTATTACTAAATCACCAAGAATTTTTGTTTGACATCCAAGCCTTCTCTCCTCAGATAAATGAAATTTATTTCTGTAGATTAGCTCAGTCTCGTTTCTTTCTGACACGCTTGTTTCTTTAGAACGAATATTTAACTTGTTAAATTCTCCAAAAGTTAGCTCTACCTGACATTTTGAGCACCTGCCCCGCGCACCACAGATGCTGTTTAAGTCTACAGAAAGTTTTTGAGCAGCCTCAAGTATAGTTGTTCCTTTTTTTACGCGCCCCCTTATTCCTGAGGGTGTGAATACAATAGTCGCTAAAGAATTTCTGGTTTCCATTTAATAATCTTATACTCTTTGTCGACGTCTTCTTGAAGTTCTCGTTCCCGAGGCCCCGTCTTCCACAACTCTATTACTTCTGATCCAGTTTGCCCCATTTGGATCATGGTTCATTAAAAAGTCTGCTGACCTTATGGCATTAATTTCAGTTTCATTAGTAGGATTCATTATCGCACTTGTTAGGCCAGAACAAATAGCCATTGACAAATAAGAAGCATTAATTCCATGTCTATTAGGCAGTCCAAAAGAAATATTAGATGCTCCACAAGTTGAGTTAACACCTATTTCACGAAGTTTTTTAACTAAGTCAAAAACTTGCAAACCAGCAGTCGCCATAGCGCCAATAGGCATAACCAAAGGGTCTACAACAATATCGCTCTTGGGTATTCCATAATCAGCAGCTCTATTAATTATTTTTTTTGCTACTTGAAAACGTACTTCTGGATTTTCAGATATTCCTGTATCGTCGTTAGATATCGCAACAACGGGTACATTATACTTTTTGACTAGTGGAAGAATTGTCTCTAATCTCTCTTCTTCGCCTGTAACTGAATTAAGAAGAGGACGTCCCTTTGCCGCCTCGAGACCAGCTTCTAAAGCAGCAGGTACGGAACTATCTATACAAATTGGAACATCTGTCAAACTTTGAACTAAGTTAATTAATTTTTTAATTAACGGTGGTTCTGTTATATTTGGATCAGGGTTATCGTTATAAACAACACCAGCATTTACATCGAGGATATGAGCACCAGACTTAACTTGATTGAGTGCGTCCTTTTCTACAGTAGAAAAATCCTCGCTTTGTAGCTCTAGTGAAAGCTTTTTCCTTCCTGTAGGATTTATTCTTTCTCCAATAATACAAAAAGGTTCATCAAAACCAATTTTTACTGTTTTGGATAATGACTCAATTATTGTGATACTCATTGTTCCTCCTAAGCGGGTACACCCATATTTCTGGCAAAAGCTGCACTTGCTTCTATTCCTCCCAAAGGAAAAAAATGCAACGAGTGTACATTTCTAAAAAGCTTGTTTTTTTTGTATGAATTTAAAGTATCGACCATCTCTGTTGGTTCAAAAGGTAATAATAGTTTAGTTAAATCCTTAGCTCTATTTTTTAAGACTGATATTGAGGGTCCAACTCCACACGTAATCGCGTATTTAATTAGGGTTTGCAGTCTTGTTGGTCCAGCCAGGCCTAAGCTTATCGGTAAATCAATTTGTTCTCTCTCTAGTACTTTTAACCATTCTATGACAGGCTGAAGATCGAAACAAAATTGAGTGGTTATTCCAATTTTCAATTTTGTTTTTAATGCAAATTTTTGCTTTGCCTTAAGAGCGTTAATAGTTTTTTCTAGAGTCCCATCTTTATCGATGTCTTTATTTCCTTCTGGATGCCCTGCGATTTGAATTTTCTTAAATGCATGTTTTTCAAAGATCCCAGTTTCTAACATTTGAATGGAATTAAATAGGTCTCCCTTTGGGTTTTTCCCATTTCCTGCGAGCAATAAACTTTGATTGACGCCCAAAGACGAATACCCTTTAACCCAATCTTCAAGTTCACCTGTGTTATGGATAATTCTCGCCGGGATATGAGGCATTGGGGACATTCCCTCAGATATTAATCTTTTACAAGTAAAAAACATTTCTTCAATCGGTGTGTCTTCTAAATGTGCCACATAAACTGTTGTTCTCTTTGGCAGTATACTTTGGAAGTCATCAATCTTTTTTGCTGTTCTAGGCATAACCTCTATTGAAAAAGTTGTGGGGTCATTTGTTAAGATTTTTGTGTCCATTAAGATAATCCCCCATTTTCAATAAGATCATGTAATTTCTTATTGTCATAGTCAATTTCAAATCTTTTATTCTCTTTGCTGATTATATCCTCTATAGATCCTTCACATAATATCGGGGTCGTTTTCCGCCATTCGCTTAAATAGGAATCTGTATCAGTAAAATTTAGTTTCATAGCGCATTTATCGATGGCTTTTTCGAAGCGATTAGGCAGTTTTACTTTTTTTGCCTTACGTCCTTTACCTACAATAAATTGAGCAGGAATATCTCTCCAAAAAATATAAACAACTTGCTGAGAAGGCATCTATTTTTATTCCTATAAAAAAAGTTTTTATTGAGTTATAAGTTGCCTAATCATATAAGCAACTAAATGTTGCTATAAAAATTTATTTTATTCCACTTGTTTTTAAAAAAATATGAGAAATTTGAAGGTAAAAGTAAAGTCTGCTAAAGGAAGATCTATTTCCTCTACTAGATGGCTTCAGAGACAACTTAATGATCCTTTTGTAAAAAAGGCAAAACTTCAAGGATTTAGGTCTCGTTCGGCCTTTAAATTAATAGAAATTAATAATAAATTTAATTTACTTAAAAAAGGACATAAGGTTTTAGATCTGGGGTGCGCGCCGGGTGGGTGGTGTCAAGTTGCAGCTCAAAAGGTGGGAGTGAAATCCTCTGAAGATCTGGTTGTTGGACTGGACCTAAAGTCATGTGAACCAATTGTGGGGGTGAAATTTGTTGAAATAGATTTTTTGGATGAAACGCAATTTTTGGAGTTTGAAAATTCCTTAGATACAAAATTTAATGTTATCCTCTCTGATATGGCTCCAAATTCTACAGGTCATAAAAAAACTGACAACCTTCAGATTATGGCACTTGTTGAAGCCGCATCAGACTTTGCAATAAAATATTTGAAACAAAATGGGTGTTTTGTAGCGAAGGTATTGGATGCTGGTCCCGGTCCAGAAATTCAAAGACTGGTTAACAAAAAATTTGAAAAAGTAATTAATTTTAAGCCCAAAGCCAGTAGATCTGACTCATCAGAGAGATACTTGGTCGCTGTTGGATATAAATAATAAGGATAAATAAAATGCAAATAAAGGAGGCCTTGACGTTCGATGACATACTGTTAGTACCTAATAAGTCAAATATTTTGCCAAATGAGGCAGACACTCAGACCCTTATAACAAGTAGAATTTCTCTTAATAGCCCAATTATGTCATCAGCTATGGATACAGTAACTGAGTCAAGAATGGCAATCGCTCTGGCTCAATATGGGGGAATAGGAGTAATTCATAGGAACTTAAAGACAAAAGAACAGGTTGCTTGTGTTAATGACGTTAAGAGATTTGAAAGTGCTATTGTCTATAAACCCATAACGTTGAGAGAGAATCAAAAGTTAAGTGACGCTAAGGATCTTCAAAAAAAATTGAACATTACTGGTTTTCCAGTAGTGAATGAAAAGAACATTTTAAAAGGTATTCTAACAAATAGAGATATGAGGTTTGTAGAAAATTTAGACACACCGGTTAGTGAAATGATGACTGACACTAATTTGGCAATCGTTAATGAGCCTGTAAGTAATGAAAAGGCACGATCAATTTTGTCTGAACGCAGAATAGAAAAACTTCTAATCATAAATAAACATAATGAATTGGTTGGCTTGATGACTGTTAAAGATCTTGAGAATTCTGTCTTAAACCCTCTTGCAACAAAGGACTCACTAGGTAGGCTGAGGGTTGGAGCAGCTTCAACAGTTGGTCAAAAGGGATTTCAACGGTCAATGGCTTTAATTGAAGCTGGAGCAGACTTGATCGTAATTGATACTGCTCATGGACATTCTTCTCATGTACTGAAATCAGTAGAGGAGCTCAGAAACAAATATCCAGATATTGATGTTGTAGCAGGAAATGTTGCTACTAAGGAAGCAACAAGAGCACTTATTAAAGCAGGGGCTAATGCAGTGAAGGTAGGCATTGGTCCTGGTTCAATCTGTACGACAAGAATAGTAGCGGGTGTAGGAGTTCCTCAATTTACCGCTCTTCTTGAGTGTGCTGAAGAGGCTGATAAGCATGGCAAGGTTATAATAGCAGATGGTGGAATTAAGTATTCAGGTGATTTTGCTAAGGCTATAGCTGCGGGAGCTTCGTGTGTAATGGTGGGGTCACTATTAGCTGGAACAGATGAAGCTCCGGGAGAAGTATTATATTATCAGGGAAGAAGCGTTAAAAACTATCGTGGTATGGGCTCTGTCGGAGCTATGGCAAGAGGATCGGCCGATCGATACTTTCAAAAGGAAGTTGAAGCCGACAAGCTCATTCCGGAAGGAATAGAGGGTCACGTACCGTATAAAGGACCAGTAGGAAAAGTTCTTCATCAGCTTCTTGGGGGCCTTAAGGCTGCAATGGGTTATACTGGAAATCAGACAATCGACTCTATGAGAAAAAATTGTTCATTTGTTAAGATAACAAATGCTGGGCTTCGAGAAAGTCATGTTCATGACGTCAGTATAACCAGACAAGCCCCAAATTACTTTTCAAGTTGAAATGAAACAGGACGCTCGAGCTAATGCAGCTATTTCAATCTTAGATAACTTTTTAGTTGGTCAAAATCTTAACTCTGTTCTTTCAAGATGGGCAAAAAATAACCGGTACGCGGGATCTAGTGACAGAGAATCTATAAGAAATATAGTTTTTGATATTCTTAGGGTGAAAAAGACATTGACATCTGTGTTAGAGAAAGAAAAACAACCGATAAATGGTAGAGCTCTTGTTTTTCTCTATTCAGTTTTTTATGCACTAAATTTAAATGAAATTTTTACTGGGCAAGAATATGGCCCCAAAGAACTCACTGATTTTGAAAAAGAGTTTTCAAAAATATCAAAGGAAAATATTAAAGGATGTTTTGGGATTACTGATAATATTCCTGATTTTTTAATAGCTGAATTTAAGAGGTCTCTTGGAAGAAAGTTTAAAGATGCCATGCGCTTACTGGAAAAGCGAGCCCCAATTTCAATACGTGTTAATCCTCTAAAGTCAGATATCTCATCAACATTAAAGTATCTATCTTTAGAAGGGATAGAGGGAAAAAAGTCAAAAATTGTAAGATATGGAATAGATATTATTGGCAATCCCCGTCGCCTTACAAAAATACAAGCTTTCAAAGAAGGATGTTTTGAGGTGCAAGACCTCCACTCGCAGAAAATAATCGAAGACTTACCACTGAATGATCATACAAAGGTTTTAGATTACTGTGCAGGCGCAGGCGGAAAAATATTAAGCATTGCATGCGCTTTAAAAGGAAAGGGAAAATTTTATATTCATGATATTGATGAAGGAAAGTTAAAAGAGGCTGATTTAAGGGCTAAGAGAGCAGGGGTAAAATTTATAAGGCTTGAATCCAAAAATTTGCAAAAGCACTGCTGTAGCTTTGATTACATTATAGCTGATGTGCCCTGCAGTGGATCTGGGGCATGGAGAAGAAATCCTCAGCAAAAATGGAGAATTACTCCCGAGTCGTTGAATGAAATTTTAACTAGGCAAACTGTGATTTTAGATGAGGCTAAAGATCTTTTAAAAAGAAATGGCTTTATTTTTTATATAACTTGTTCTCTGTTAAAAATAGAAAATGAGGAAGTTATAAATAAGTTTTTAATGGAGAATAAACACTTTAGGCTTTTTAACAAAAAAAACGTAACAATTGATAACTTTGGAGATGGTTTTTTTTGTGCTGTATTGCAAAAGAAAAATTAAAGTTGATATTAAATTTTTTTGTGTTACCGTAAAAGAACAAAATAAGAACACTTCCACAATTAAAGTAGCTGTTCTACGCTATATATGATAAAACAAGGGATTCTGTACATGGAAAATTTAATAAATATCTCAGAAAGAAAAAATATGGATAAAGATAAAGCCTTGGACACCGCATTAGCTCAAATTGAAAGAAGTTTTGGCAAGGGATCAATCATGAAACTTGGGCAAGACAATCCAGTTATGGATATAGAGGCGGTATCTACTGGCTCTATTGGGTTAGACGTAGCTTTAGGCATTGGCGGGCTTCCTAAAGGAAGAATTATTGAGGTTTATGGGCCAGAAAGTTCAGGAAAAACAACCTTAGCCCTCCACGTGATCTCTCAGGAACAAAAAAATGGCGGTATTTGTGCATTTGTTGATGCAGAGCACGCTCTTGATCCAAGTTACGCTAAAAAACTGGGCGTTAATTTGGATGACTTGCTTATCTCTCAACCCGATGCAGGTGAGCAAGCTTTAGAAATAACTGAAACACTTGTTAGATCTGGTGCTGTGTCTGTTGTTGTAGTGGATAGTGTTGCGGCATTGACTCCCAGATCCGAATTAGAGGGGGATATGGGGGATGCCCAAGTGGGTGCTCAAGCTAGGTTGATGAGTCAGGCAATGCGTAAGCTTACTGGGTCAATTAGTAGATCTAACTGCATGGTAATTTTTATAAATCAGATCAGAATGAAAATAGGCGTAATGTTTGGGAGTCCAGAAACAACAACAGGTGGAAATGCACTAAAATTCTATTCCTCAGTAAGGTTGGATATTCGTAGAATTGGTGCATTAAAAGATAGAGATGAAATTGTAGGAAATGCTACAAGAGTGAAGGTTGTCAAAAATAAAGTTGCACCACCTTTTAAACAAGTTGAATTTGATATTATGTATGGTGAAGGCATTTCAAAGACAGGCGAAATTATAGACCTTGGCGTAAAAGAGGGAATAATTGAAAAATCGGGCGCTTGGTTTTCTTATGGAGATGAACGTATAGGACAAGGCCGAGAAAATGCGAAAACGTATTTAAAGGAAAACGTAAATATTTGCAATGAAATAGAAGAAAAGTTAAGAAAATCTTACAGTATTAATGATGACGAAATCGTAGAAGAGGCACAAGATCAAGCTGAGTAAATTTTGTTATTATAGAGTTTAAAAAGTTTTAAAAAGCTGTATGTTAGGATCAGTAAAAAAACTACTTTGGATTACTGATGCTTATAAAAGATATAAGGGAAACATTTGTTAATTTTTTTAAGTCGAATGATCACAAAATAATTAAAAGTTCATCTCTCGTACCAGATAACGATCCAACCCTGATGTTTACAAATTCGGGAATGGTACAATTCAAGAATTATTTTACCGGTATTGAAAAATCTAAAGTTAAGACAGCGGTTACTTCTCAAAAATGTGTGCGTGCAGGCGGAAAGCATAATGATTTAGATAACGTCGGTTATACAGCGAGGCACCATACTTTTTTCGAAATGCTTGGCAACTTTTCTTTCGGCGATTATTTCAAGGAAGAAGCAATAAGTTTGGCATGGGAGTTATTAACGAAAGAATTTAATTTACCTAAAGAAAAATTGTTAGTAACAGTTTTTCATGAAGATTTAGAGGCAATAAATCTTTGGAAAAAATGTGCTAACCTCCCAGATGACAAAATTATTAAAATTTCTACGAGTGATAATTTTTGGAGTATGGGTCCTGTAGGGCCATGCGGTCCTTGTTCAGAAATTTTTTATGATCATGGCCCATCTGTTTCTGGTGGTCCTCCTGGATCTCCTGATGAAGATGGTGATCGCTTTGTAGAAATCTGGAATCTCGTTTTTATGCAATATGAGCAAATGCCGGATGGCACAAGGATTGATTTACCAAAACCATCTATTGATACTGGAATGGGTTTGGAAAGAATTGCAGCAGTTTTACAGGGAAAACATGATAACTACGACACTGACCTGTTTAAAAAGCTTATCGAGAAATCTGCTCATTTTTCTAAAACAGACCCATATGGGATTAAGAACATTCATCACAGGGTAATATCGGATCATTTAAGATCTGCTTCGTTTTTGATTGCTGATGGCGTTATGCCCTCTAATGAGGGTAGGGGGTATGTCCTCAGACGGATTATGAGACGAGCTATGAGGCATTGCCACTTATTGGGTTGTGAAGAGCCCCATTTTTATAAAATTTTCCCGTCCTTGCTGCAGCAAATGGGCGATGCTTTCCCTGAACTTATCGAAAGAAAAAACCTTATCGAAAATTCCTTAAGGGAAGAGGAGACACGTTTCAAACTTACTTTGGATAGGGGCTTGAAATTATTAAATGAGGAGCTTGCTATCCTTGACGATAAAAAACTTTTTTCCGGTGAGGTAGCTTTTAAATTATATGATACTTATGGTTTTCCATTGGACTTAACAGAAGATGTTTTAAGAGAAAGTAATAAAAGAGTAGATATAGAAACATTTGATAAGAAGATGAAAGAGCAGCGTGATAAGGCTCGCGCCTCTTGGATTGGATCGGGAGATGAGTCGGAGGAAAAAATATGGGCTGATTTAAGATCGAAAGAAGATGCTACGGAATTTCTGGGTTATGAAAGGGAAAAAAGTCAGGGCCTGATTACCAAGATTATTAAAGACGGAAAATATATAGAAAAATTGTCTCAAGATGAAGTTGGCGTAATAGTTATGAACCAGACTTGCTTTTATGGGGAATCTGGAGGTCAGGTAGGAGATCAGGGACAAATACGAGGTATTAGCGGATTAGGTAAAGTGACAGACACAAAGAGGGTAGGGCAAATTTTTATACACTTTGTTAAGGTGCAGAAAGGTTATTTTGAAGTAGGAAATAATTTAGAACAGCTTATAAATACAGATCTTAGGCTTGATATTAAAAGAAATCACTCTGGAACCCACTTGGTTCATGAAGCGCTTAGAAGAATAGTGGGAGAACAGGTTGCTCAGAGAGGCTCTCTTAATAACGCTGATCGACTAAGGTTTGACTTTAGTCATGATAAACCTGTTACAGAGGAACAGATCTTTCTAGTCGAGCAGTTGGTTAATAAGCACATTAGGGAAAATACTCCAGTTATCACTGAGATAATGCAGTTAGAGAGTGCAAAACAACAAGGAGCAAGGGCTTTGTTTGGTGAAAAGTATGGTGACGATGTAAGAGTTGTTAAAATGTCGCCAGAAGATGAAAACCATTTCTCAATAGAATTATGTGGTGGCACTCATGTTAACGCCACTGGTGATATTGGATTTTTAAAAATTATAGGAGAGAGTGCGTCATCATCTGGAGTACGTAGGCTGGAAGCGGTCACAGGAAGAAAAGCCGTTGACTTCATTGAGAAAGTTCAGTTTGTGAATAACAGAGTTTCGTCTCTTTTAAATGTAAGTACAGAAAATTTAGTTGAAAGAGTTAATAGTCTTTTGGAGGAGAAAAAAAGGCTGGAGCAAAAAAATACAGAGCTTAATAGAGCTCTGATTAGTGGCGAGGGGGCACAAAAAAATCAAAACCTCGAAAAGATAGGAAAAAATATAATTTTCTCAGGAAAGGTTGTAAAAGACATACCTAGCAAGGACTTAAGAACGTTTGTAGATAATATTAAGAAACAAAATAAAAATGTAATTGCGGTACTTTTATCAAAAGTTGGCACCAAGGTACAGATAGCTGTAGGAATTTCTGATACTCTAGTTGGAAGGGTTTCAGCGGTTGATCTAGTTAAAATTCTATCCTCAAAAACAGGAGGCAAAGGCGGCGGAGGTAGACCTGATTTTGCTCAAGGCGGAGGTACTCTTCCTGATCAGGCTGATCAAGCTTTGTTGCACTTGAAATCATATTTAACTAGTACTCTATCTGGTAATTAAATATTTATTTCCGATAATTTATTTTCTAGATTTGTGTTGACCTTTTCAAGGAACCCTTCTGTTGACAACCACCTTTGGTCTTCACCAACAAGAATAGCAAGATCCTTAGTCATATCACCCTTTTCTACTGTCTCAATTACTACTTCTTCTAGAGCTTCTGCAAAAGTAGCTAATTGTGAGTTTTCGTCAAGCTTCGCTCTGTGTTTAAGACCACCGGTCCAAGCATATATAGAAGCTATGGAGTTTGTTGATGTGGCTTCTCCTCTTTGATGAGCTCTAAAGTGTCTTGTAACAGTTCCGTGAGCTGCCTCTGCCTCTACTATTTTTCCATCAGGTGTCATTAATTGGCTAGTCATAAGACCTAGAGATCCAAAACCCTGTGCGACGGTATCAGACTGTACATCTCCATCATAGTTTTTACAAGCCCATACAAAACCTCCAGACCATTTCAGGGCGCACGCAACCATATCGTCAATTAATCTATGCTCATAAATAATCCCAGCTTTTTTGAATTGAGCCTCGAACTCTTTTTCAAATGTTTCCTGAAAGAGATCTTTAAATCTTCCGTCATAAGTTTTCATAATTGTGTTTTTGGTTGAAAGATAAACGTCCCAATTCATTTTCAAGCCATAATTCATTGAAGCTCTAGCAAAATCAATAATGGATTGGTCTAAGTTATACATTCCCATCGCTATACCAGATGATGGTGCATCAAACACTTCATGCTCAATTTGTTTACCATCTTCGCCAACAAACTTCATAATTAATTTTCCTTTCCCAGGAAACTTAAAATCGGTAGCTTTGTACTGGTCACCGTAAGCATGTCTGCCAACAACTATTGGCTTTGTCCAACCGGGTACTAAGCGGGGCACGTTGTTACAAATTATTGGTGCTCTGAAGACTACACCCCCTAAAATATTTCTGATAGTTCCATTAGGAGATTTCCACATTTTCTTTAAATTAAACTCTTCAACTCTCGCTTCGTCTGGTGTGATGGTCGCACATTTTACAGCAACTCCGTGCTTGAGAGTTGCATGGGCTGCTTGTATCGTAACATTGTCGTCTGTTCGATCTCTTTCCTCTATACCAAGGTCATAATATTCTAAGGGAATGTCCAAGTAAGGGAGTATCAATTTATTTTTAATGAAATCCCACATAATCCTGGTCATTTCGTCGCCATCCATTTCGACAACGATATTCTCTACTTTGATTTTAGACATTGATTTACTCTTTTAATTTGAAAACTTTTAAATAATACGTAGTTAAGGTTTATGGGAATCTTAACCGGTGTTCAACTGTTTTTTCTTCTATGTATAAGAAAAATTCGTTAGTTTTAAATGTGGAGAATTCAATGCAAAAGCTGAATCCAGTCTTCATACTGGTAAATCCCCAAATGGCTGAAAATATTGGCGCAGCGGCGAGGGCAATGCTGAATTTTGGGTTCACGAATTTGAGACTTGTAAGCCCTAGAGAAAACCATCTCTCCGATAGGGCCTTAGCCATGGCTGCTGGTGCGGGTAGGGTTCTGGATCAGGCTCAAGTTTTCGAAAATGTAGCCGATGCTTGCAAGGATCTAAATGAAGTTTTAGCGACCAGCGCTCGTGATAGATATAAGTATAAGGATGTCCAAGACCCAATTATGGGATGCGATACTATTTTTCAAAGCTGTATCAGCGGAAATAAAGTAGGCATTTTGTTCGGCGGTGAAAGAGCAGGCCTATCTAACGAAGATTTATTTTTGGCTAAAAAACTTATTAAAATACCATCTAACCCTCTTTTTAGTTCGCTAAACCTTGCTCAGAGTGTTTTGTTGATATCCTATCAATTAAACATTTTTTTTCTCGAGAAAAATGTAGAGTCTACTTATATTAATCACCCTGTACCAAAAGCTAATTATGAAGAAATGCAGGCTTTTGTAATGAGATTAGAAAACGAATTGGATAAGAGAGAATTTTTTTATCCTGAAGGCAAAAAGAAACGAATGAAGACTAGGTTAAGAAAATTGATTTATGGCCTTGAATTGAGCAAAGAGGACGTAAAGATCTTTCATGGTGTTTTAAGGGCTCTTATAAAAAAAGAATAGTTTTCATTGAGTTATTTTCTTTTCTGTATTTTTGATCTAATTTATAAACGAAATAAAAGCAAAAATTCGATTTATGACTAAAAGTAGAAAATTATTCGAGGAGATAGAGGAAAAACCAGACAATACCAAAGAAAGTTCAATAGAATCCTTCTCAATTGAACAATCGCCCTGGTTAAGCTTCTGGCTTTGGACACTATTGTTATCTCTAATAAGCCTTATATTAGTAGGTGGCTGGACCCGTTTAACAGACTCCGGTCTATCTATAGTCGAGTGGAAGCCTATAACAGGTATGATCCCCCCGTTTAACTCTGAAGGATGGATTGTTGAGTTTGAAAAGTACAAAAGCATTCCAGAATTTAAATTAGTTAATTTCGATATAACTATGGAAGAGTTTAAATTTATCTATTGGTGGGAGTGGGGGCATAGACAGTTAGCGAGGTTTATAGGCCTTGTTTGGTTTGTGGGCTTTTTTGCATTATGGATAACGAAGCAAATTCCCGAGAGATGGACTTATTATTTCCTCGGTATCGGGTTACTTGGTGCTTTGCAGGCATTTTTGGGATGGTGGATGGTATCTTCTGGTTTAGATGGACAAGTGGTAGATGTTTTTTCATATAGACTGGCTATACACTTAACTATGGCGTTTATAATTCTTGCTCTGATATTCTGGGCTATTTTGTTTCACTCTGAAAATTCAGTGAAGATATTTGAGTCTAAAAGACACCGGAATAAGGTTTCTGTAAAGATTTTAGCAGGACTTGGTGTACTGTGTTATGTTCAGCTTGCTCTCGGAGCACTGGTTGCAGGTATTGATGCAGGAAGATCTTACAATGATTGGCCTTTAATGAATGGAAACTGGATACCTGTGGATTTGTTCGAGTATGAGCCTTTTATAACCAATTTTTTCGAAAACTCTGGTCTTGTTCAGTTTAACCATAGATTAACTGCTTATTTACTCTTTATTGTGGTAAGTATTATCTGGTGGGTTAATAGACGAAACCCCTATTTAAAAATAAGAGTAGCCGCTAATTACTTAATGATTATCGTCGTAATTCAGATGCTTTTAGGAATTATTACGGTTTTGTACAGCGCACCGATTTCACTAGCCAGCCTACATCAATTTACTGCCATTCTCTTTATACTTGCTTATATTAACTTATTTTTTAATACCTACTATCCAGTAAGCCAAAAAATTTAATCTTCAACATTATCTATTGAGATCCAATCAACTCTTTTTGTTGAGAAAATCGTTAATTCCCTGATTAGTTTCTTTATACAGCAAATTTTCAACTATGACACTTGATGCATAGGAATAGGCATGATCTATTTCCATTTCAGCTTGTTTATAAAATGCCTTTTTTCCAATCTTAACGGCTAGTGAGAGTTTTGATGCGATCTTGTTAGCTATTTCTAGGGAACAATTACCCAGATCTTTACTGTTAGCCACCTTGTTGATTAGCCCAAATTCCTCTGCCTGGAATGGATCCAAAAAATCTCCGGTAGTGAGCATTTCGAAAGCTTTTTTTCTAGTGATGTTTCTAGAAAGAGCGACCATCGGAGTTGAGCAGAAAAGCCCTATATCAACTCCATTTACTCCAAACGACGCTTCTTCTGATGCAACGGCGAGATCACATGTCGCTACTAATTGACAACCCGCGGCCGCAGCTACTCCTTGCACTTCGGCTATTACAGGTTGCGGTAACTCTCGAATAAGTTTCATAACATAAGTGCATTTTGACAATAATTTTTGGAAGTAAGCTTTGCCGCCATCGTTTTCAAGATCTCTTTTTTCCTGCATTTCCTTAAGATCATGACCTGGACAGAAAGCTCTTCCTGATGCTTTAATAATTACTGCCTTTATTTTCGTGGATTTTCCAATTTCTTCCAAATTTAACTTCAGGGCCTCTAGCATGGCCTCTGAAAGTGCATTTAAGTTTTTTGGCGAATTTAACGTCAAAGTTACTATTTTATTTTGTTCTGATTTTAATAAAATTTCATCCATTTTAATTTTCCGCTATTTACTTGTATTTTTTTTAAACTTTTTTAAAAGTATAATACACAAAATATTTATAAAATAATGAATAATGTGAACAAAAATGAAAAGTGTTGAAGATTTGACAGCATATTTTGACGAAGTTTTTTTTCAAAAAGCCTCGAGATTTAAGTTTTTGGAAATAGATGATGGGCACTCACTTGTGAAGTTAAGTCCAAAAGAACAAGATTTAAGGCCGGGAAACACTATCTCGGGACCAGTGATGTTTGAAATAGCAGATTGTGCATTTTATGCGGCGATACTTTTTAAAGATCCTGACCCAATGTCAGTCACAGTAAATTGTTCAATAAACTTTTTTAAAAGGCCCGGTGTCAGCGATTTGTTTGCTAAAGCCACTATATTGAAATTCGGGCAAAAATTAGTAGTAGGAGAGGTAACAATATATTCCGGAACTGTAAAGAATAGTGTTGCACAGGCTATGATGACTTATGCTAGACCCGTAAAAAAGTAATTTTGCTAAAAATAAAGATAAACATGACACTTTGCTATTGACCTAGGGAATTAATCGGTTAAAAGATTACACGGATTTAGGATATTTTTATGAAAACCTTTTCAATAAAGCCCTCTGAGATACAGAAAAAGTGGATTTTAATAGACGCCGATGGTGTTGTTTTGGGACGCTTGGCCGCTAAGGTTGCCACTATCCTTAGAGGAAAAGAAAAGCCTACATATACCCCTCATATGGATATGGGTGATAACGTCATAGTTATAAACGCTGAAAAGGTACATTTGACTGGAAATAAAAGAGACACTAAAACGTATTACTGGCACACAGGTTATCCAGGTGGAATTAAATCTAGAGTAGCTAGTGATGTGTTAGAAGGTCAGTTTCCCGAGAGAGTTATTGAAAAAGCAGTAAAGCGCATGCTGCCGGGTGGTCCTTTATCTAGGAAGCAAATGACAAATTTGAGAATATATAAGGGGGAAAGCCATCCACACGAAGGTCAAAGCCCAGAGATATTTGATATAAAGGATATTAATGAAAAAAATACCAGGAGAGTTAGATAATGGCTGAAGTTGAGGAAGTAGTAAGCACTCCAACTAGTGAAAATAGTGAAAAGCCAAAACTCGATAGCCTAGGAAGGGCTTATTCCACTGGGAAAAGGAAAGATGCTGTCGCTAGAGTATGGATAAAGAAAGGTAGCGGTAAAATAACGGTTAATAAAAAACCAGTGAATGAATATTTCGCTCGCCCAACTCTGCAAATGATTATTCAACAAGCATTTTCGGTTACTAGTGTAGAAAATCAATTTGATGTAATGGCGACTGTAAAAGGCGGAGGTCTTTCCGGGCAAGCAGGCGCCGTGAGACATGGACTATCAAAAGCGCTCACTCTGTTTGATGGCGAGTTACGGGGAGCTTTAAAGACCGCCGGATTTCTAACCAGAGACAGTAGAGTTGTTGAACGTAAAAAATATGGAAAGCCTAAAGCTAGAAGATCTTTTCAGTTTTCAAAACGCTGATTTTTTCACTCTACAGTTTTTAATAAAATTGTTATAAAACAAGCACTAAGTCGTTTTTAAGTGCTTTTTTTGAATGCACGTTTGATGCACGTTATCTTTTCAGATTCACGAAAAATGCGATGGTTGAAAACACTTTTCTCTACCTAGAAAGCAAAAGACATTGAGTTGGCTGCTGAAATAATTACTCAGCTACGAGATGGCACTCTTGATGAAAAAGCAGTTGCTTCTGCATTAAACAATATAGCGATTAATAAATGAAAACATTCCTCTTAAAAACATGGGAAACTGCAATTCTCTACAGTTTAGTAATTTATCTGGTGCTACTTGCTTTAGTGGCTCTTGGTTTAATCTTAACTATTAAAAGTGGGGACGTGCCTAACTAAATATATAAGTATCATCAAACTTTATGTAATTTACTTTGGGAAAGAAATCAGCCATTTTTATTATCCTTTATTTGTAAATACGTGCTTTATAACCATATCTCCAGACAGTCTGAAATTCTCCTTAACAAGATATTTTAGTTTGCCTGATGTACGACTTTCAGCAAGACTACGCGCTTCTTCGTTGGGATAAACTGAAACGCCCACACAGCTTGTTTCAGTTGTTTTAATCATCAATAGCATTTCAGCATCAGGGTATAGAGTGGGACTGTCTCTTTCATACGTGTTCAGAAAATCTTCCATAGCCTCTTTTGTTTCAAAATCCATTGATACGACGTTAGTTGGTGTCATTTTAATTTCCTTTTTTTGCTTATTCTTCAATAGGAATTCTATTAATTATAGTTCTCCACGGTTTTCCATCTCTAAAGTGCGTCGAATTTACTGATAGAACTAATTGTCCTTCACGAACGTACTTTTGTTCGAAAACAACTATGTGCTCATTCTCCAAAGTACATTTAGCATTATCATGAAGTGTGACTTCATTTCTATTGAACTCTTTCTTAGTTTCCTCAAGCCAGTCTTCTCTAGTGAGCATTTCAAAATCAGCAACAAATAAAAAATCAGGGTGTAACCAATCCTGAATAGCATCCAGATCCTTGTTCCGCATATCTTTTACCATTTTATCGAAATAAGTCATATTGTGCCCTCAATCACTTCTAAATACCCTCATTGATCGACTTTTATTTTATCAAAAAGTTCAAATGTTGTATGTTTAAAATTCATTCACATATTCAGGAGTAGTTGAAAATGAGTGAAAAAAAACCAAAGCTTAAGCACTATATCGCAACACACACGTTTCATTCTGCAAAGGTAAGAAAAGAGTTTCGAGAAGTGAATAGTCATCGAAAAAAGAATTCAGATTGGTTCGGGAATGAAAGTATCGAATTAAAACAAAGCTTCTTTAAGCTCTTAAAAGATAGAGCACTAGTCGAGGGAGATTTTAATAACAACTTTGAGGTGTCAGATTATGCATTGCTTTACCAAATGTTTTATGGACGTGGAGATTTTTTTTTCTGCCATTGGTTTGCAGTAGATGAGCAAACTATAATTGACAGACTTTCTTCTAATGGTGGTGACAAATTTTTTGCGACGATGGCAACTCAAATTGACGCTCCACGTGTAAACATCAAAGTAATGCGTTCTTATTTGGAAAAACTCAGCTGAATATTAGCCCTTTTAAACTTTCAACAGCATTTCTCATTTTTTAATATTTTAAGTTTTGTAACTTAATGAACTAAAGGTAAAGTTGTCTAGGTTCGTATATAGGGCTAATCGTTGGAGTATGAAATGAATGTAACTTTGATATATTTAGATTATCCTTTTTGGAGAATAGAGTTAGCAAGAATACCATTGTTTATCGGTGGTATCAGTTTTAATGACAAACGAATTACTCTCGAGGAGTTTCGTTCTGCTAAAGAAACTGGCTTTTTAAAAGATGGTACAAAGCTGCCTTTTCATCAAATACCTTGCCTGGTTGTGGATGGTGTGCCGATTGCTCAGACTGGAGCAATAGCAAGATTCTGTGGAAAATTATCTGGGTTATACCCATCAGAGGATAGTATTAGCTGTGCTTTAATTGATCAATTCATCGATTTCGTTACTGATTTAACTAACTTGGTTTATATACCATCGAACAGTCCATTAACAGAAGATGAAAAAATTCAGCATCGTAGGATATTAGCTGAAGGAGAATTAAAAAGAAAACTGGATATGTTAGAGGATAATATTTCTGCAAATCAAACTTGGATAGTGGGAAAAGAAATGACTATTGCAGATATTGCTATATGGAGAGGTATTGGTTGGCTTGCCTCAGACTTGGTTGCAGGAATACCTCAGCCGTATTTTGTGAATTATCCAAAAATAACGAAAATCTTCAAAAATGTAGACAATAATCCAAAAATTTGTGAGTGGGTTAGAAAGACTTATCCATCGAATTACAACAGGGGATATATTGAGTGAAGTGGATAGTAAATTTTCAAGAACATTAACTGCTTGGCTATCTATTGGAAGCACATACACTTATCTTACGGCGTTAAGACTAGAGGAGGTAAGAAAAACTAAGAACTTAAAACTTCTTATTAAGCCTTTTAGTATAAGAAATATAATGAAAGCCCAAAATAATATTCCCTTTCCTCCAGAAAAGAAGGAAAAAACAAGATACATGTGGCGGGATATTGAAAGGCGAGCAAAGAAATATGGTTTACCAGTACCTAAAACTCCAGTTCCATACCCATTACAAGAATTCGATTTAGCTAATAAAATTGGTTTGGTAGCGAATAAAGAAGGTTGGTATTTAGAATATTTCAGAGAAACGTATAAGGTATGGTTTTTAGAAGGTAAGGAAGCTGGCTCTGAACGGAATTTGGAAGAGACATTTAAAAACCTCGAAAAAAACTTGGTGCAAGTCTTAGAAAAATCGCAACAACAAGTGATTGCGAATGAATATAATGCTAATACTAAGGAAGCTTTAACTAAGGGGATTTTTGGAGCTCCATCATTTACTGTGGAAAATGAGATTTTTTGGGGTGATGATAGACTTGAGGATGCGATAGAGTGCCTAAGAGAGAGCGAAAAATAAATTGAGCATTACAAGAACAGATATTTTTAACTTTAAGTCCAAAACAGAATGTGACAAGTACATTGCAAGCCACAAAGAATTTATGCAAGCAATCGAAGTTGAAGGGATACAGGAGATACATTGGGTACGTGCG
The DNA here is from genome assembly GCA_902537215.1 of uncultured Alphaproteobacteria bacterium. Classification (GTDB taxonomy): domain Bacteria; phylum Pseudomonadota; class Alphaproteobacteria; order Rhodobacterales; family Rhodobacteraceae; genus CACIJG01. The sequence continues at coordinate 59,816 of CACBAM010000004.1, read as the reverse complement.
ACTCCAGAATCGTTGTTGATTTTTTCTATTTTAAAATCAAAGGAGCATGCGGATGTTATAAAAGGAATAGCAAATAAGTGGAGAGAACAGCACGACTTTGGTATTCATGATACTCTAGTATTTGATGGTGAATTAATAGATTCATTTAGAAACTAGCTTAGGGGGCAAAGCTGAGTATTACGGTAACGAATATTTTTAACTTTAAGTCACAAACAGAATGTGAAAAATATATATTTAGTCACAGAGATTTTATTAAATCTTTAAAGTTTGAAGTAGAAGGAATTCAAGAAATCCATTGGGTAAGAGCTACACCTTTATCCGTATTAACTTTTGCTATCGTGGATACAAAAGAAAACTTTGAGGAAATTAGTATCAAAGCAAATCAATGGAGAGAAAAATTTGCATTTGATATTCATGATATGCTCGTATTTGATGGTGATTTAATTGAGTCAGTAAGAAGGTAGTAGCAAAATGGGATTAATGTCAGATAAAGTTAACTCATTCATTGTTCATATTCTAGGAAGGTACAATCAGTTTGTAGATATGATAAAAGAGTACTGTAACGTAGGCATGTAGGCAGAAATTGGGCATAAAGTGGGTTTTTGCTGAAAAGTCAAAAATAAATTATGTTTGAGCGAAACGTGTCAAGACACGATGCACGTTTTAAAAGCGTTCTCAAAATATTTCTGAAATCAATAATTTGCGGTCGTTTCAATTCTCAAAGCGCTGATTTTTTCACGCTACAGTTTTTGATAAAATCTTTGTAAGACACGCTTAGTTGTTTTTAAGTGCTTTTTTTGTGAGTCACTTTTGAGGCTATTTTTCGATAATCGCTTTATTTTATTTAAGGTGTTTGTCATCATGAGTCACAAAAGAGTCACAGAGTCGTTTCAGTTTCACAAAAAATGCAATGATAGAAAACACAAATCAATACTTAGAAAAAACAGAGATAGAAGGTTTTGGAGATAATCTCTTTCTTACAAGTGTCTTGAGAATGCGAATTCAGGCTCAAAAAACAATGTCGTAATCTAGTAGGGTTAACAGGTTTGAAAACTACATGAACCTAATACTCAAGAAATTAATCGGTAGAAACTATGTTTTTATTTAGAAAAACTATTTCTCCCATGGTATCTGACAAAACTTTAACAGTTTGAACAGAAGATTTCTGAAATTCTTTTATATCGGATTCGGTAATTTTTTTGCCAGCACTTAAAATTATTTTACCGTTTACAGTTACGTCTGCTAGACAGAGACTCCCAATAAGTGCTGAACTAACTTTACTAAGTACCTCAGCATTTGCTGTTTTTTGTATGACAATGTGGCTTTTGGAAAGTATCTCCAAGATAACCTCTTGATCGTCTTTTACATGATACTCTAAATAAATCACATCTATATTTTCTAAATAAGTCTCGATTGAAGAAAGGATATCTACCTCACAACCTTCAGTATCTATTTTTAAAATATCTATTTTTTCAATTAGATTATTTGTTTCTAGGAACTTTCCAAGATTGATTAATTCAACAGTTTCGTATCTGTCTGATTTTGTCCACTCCTTATGAATAGAGTTCCTGCCACCGCTTTCTGAGTCTAAATAAATTTTTGCTGTGGTATCTTTAAAGTATGCTCCCTTTTTTATTCTCGTAATATTCTGAAAAATCTCAGTATTTTTTTGAAGCCATCTGAAGTTCATTTCGGTTGGCTCAAATGAGAATATTTTTGCTTTAGGGTAGTTGATAGCAAAAAACATGCTTGTTGATCCCAAGTTAGCACCAACATCTAAAATCAATTTTGGATTTTTCTTAATTAAAGGGTAAGATTTGCCAGTCAGAATATTCTTAAAACCGTTAGTCTGTTTTGTTGCACTAATTGGATAATAGAAATCGTAATTTTTTTGATTGTGAGTAAATTTAATTTTGTTAACTCGCATTACAATCTTGAGTATTAGATTTTTATATTACGCTTGTCAACTAAGTTGCTTTAAATGCATAAAGAACAAAAAGGTGCATTATAACCCCTCTTCATTTATACACGTAAAAGACGGGCATTACTATTACGAAAAGAAAGCAATATATAGAAGATGAACAAGGTGTATCTAATCTAGATCCTTATAGCCTAGACACTGAGGGTTATTAGATAGATAAACAAAGATCACAAATGTATGTTGGTAGATATATATTACAAATGCTAGGGGGTATTTGAAAAAGACATTCGTATTGGTGTATTTCCTAAGAGTGATAGAAAATAAAAGTGTAATTAATGTCATATAAAGTTAATTTATTCATCTTTCATATTCTTGGTAGATACAAGAAGTTTGTAGAAATGATAAAAGAGTACTGTAACGAAGGCATGTAGGTATAAGTCGGGCAGAACTGGGCATAACCCGCCTTTTTTTTGAAAAGTTGAAAATAAATGGTGTTTGAGCGAAACGTGTCAAGACACGAGCACATTTGTGCCACATCGTTTGTTAGTGCTTTTAAAAATATAATTAAATCAATAACTTGCAATCATTTCAGTTTTCTAAGTGCTATTTTTTTGGATGTACGCTCGATGCACATTTTTTTAATAATCGCTTTATTTTATTAAAAGCGTTTGCTCGGTTAAGTCACAAAAGAGACACAGAGTCATTTCAGATTCACAAAAATTCGAAGTTAGAAAATACTTATGTATGAGCATCAGTAATTGTATTCAATTTGCCTTCCAGACCTTCTAAAGATTTGCGTTCTGTAATTACTGATCTTTTTTGATATCTTTGGTGAATGAGAAAAAGAGCAAAAGTTTGTTTCGAGTGTAAAGAACTTGATGATGTTCTATATCGATGCCGGTACGGTGGGGAGATGACTTGGATTTTCCTTTGTAAGAATTGTTTAAGCCTTATCAAAAAAAAATATCGAATGAATTACCAATATGGTGGTACTTGGAAAAGCAAAAAGAAATGATGAAAAATTTTGTAATTTTTTTTGTTTGTTTGAGCGCTTTTGATAATAGGATATCTTTCTGGGTGGATCGCGTCCCCACCAATTATCTTATTAATAGAATTGTTTTTTTAAGAGGATGAAAGATGGAGAAAGAAGATAAAGAAAAATTTATGAGTGAAATTTGGAAAAAATATAATGCTACAAAAGACATCGAATTTTTAGCAAAAGCCTGTGAAGAGGCTCCTTTTTTTGGGCAAAAAGAAATGGCACTTGAAATCGCTAGAATATTAAGATTGGAAAGGAAAAATTAATAATAAACTAGCTTAGAACACTATTAGGAGCGCAATTGAAAGGGTAAAAAAATGATTGATGATAAGGTGAGGCTGATAAAACCTGGTAAAACTTATTTTGGGGCACAAGGCGTGGCGTACGGATCAGGTGCGTCAAGAAAAACTGCTGGATCAGAAAAAATTTGCATGAATATCTTACCTATGCCTGCAGGTGTACATCCTGTGCCTCACGTGCATAAGGATATTGAAACAATAGCCTATTTACTTGAGGGCGAGTGCTCAGTCTTTCATGGGGAAAATTTAGAAAATGAAACTGAAGTTAAAAAGGGAGAACAAATATTTATACCAGGTAATGTGCCTCATACACCCTATAATCGTAGTGATAAAGAGTGTATATGGATAGTTGTCCATTCATCAGGTGATGATCAAGATGAATTAATTGCTATGCCCGAGCTTGAAGATGTTCTTCAAAAATTCAAAAGGAATAATAATAAAAAATGAAATGGATAATCGTATTCTATCAGATAATTGTTGCTCTTCCCGAAGGAGAAATTGTGTTCTCAGGATTAAATTTGGGAAATAAATTTGTAAAAACGGAGTTAAAGCTTGCATACTCCTATGAATCAAAAGATGAGTGTGAGAAGGAGTTAGTTTTATTTAAAGGAAAAAATAAAATTACCTCAGTTGATACCTTTTATTCAAAGAGTGCCAAAATAGTAACAGATCAAGTACCTCTAAGTGATAACGAAAGAGTGATTGTAAATGCCTTTCAATGCATGCAAGTTAAATAATTTTTGTATTACTAGTTATATTGTAGAGCTTTCTGTCTGGTTCCTCCGCGGTTGCATATACTTTCATTTCTTGCGGCAAAGTAAGAAATAGTTTATCAGCTCCTATAGCTTCAAGTTTTTCGTGGATTTGATTTTCACTTTCAGCGATCCAATGACAAAACCAAAAATCCTGATCTCCTAACCAGTGCTGGATACATTTTACTTTCTCTCCTTCAACAGATGCAAACCACTCTTTAGAGGTGATATCCTTATTATCTTCAAAGTATGCTTTTTTTGTTTCCTCTGAATGAAAGGTGTGTGTACAAATAAAGTGTCTCATTTTAAGGCTTTCCATATATTTACGGAGATTTGATGGTTTGATATAACTATAAGCGATGAAGCTAAATTATTCTACAAAACAAACAGAAACTATAAAGTTAAGTTTTGTCGGCGGTGGATGGAGGTGTCACTAACCAACAAACCCGCCCAATTACAGTAGGAGTTACCTAATCCTTTTGAAATAGTTTATTATAGAAGATATCATTGAGACTTATTATCGAACTCTGTACTTAAACTGATTTAAGCTTTCCAAATTAAATCTCTAAACTATAACCTACTTCTTAAGTCCAGCTTAGGTTCTGCCCTAGATACTAGACATAGGTAACTCTATGTGAGATGTTTCCTCATGCTGCTACAAACTAACCAACTAATCATCGAACAACTTAAAAATAGTGATATTTTAGATTGGGCTAAAATAGACAGTGATGCAAACGTGAGAGGCTTTGTTGATGAAAAAGGACTTTCTTTTGAAGAAGCTATAATAAATCGCTGGCCATCAATTAAATTCGATTGTGATGTTAATAAGCTATCATTTAATGACAAAAACATTAAAACTATTAGCATGTAAAAAATTATTTGATCAATACTTGTAGTAGGGGAGTATTATGGAGGAGATAAAACTGTCAAAAAAAGGAAACGCCTTAATAAAATTGTACGAAGAAATGGCAGTAAAAGGCATCGATAGAGTAGACGGAACTAGAAAAGAACAAGTCTATAATGATTTTCAACTTAGGAAATTTAGGCATATATGTAAACATCAAATCTCTAGTGAGAAAATAAAAACAGTTTTAGATTACGGTGGGGGAGGCTCAGATTGGGATGATCCTGGGTTTGACCCAGGAACAAAACAGTCTGCAAAGCAATTTTTCCAAATACAGAGGGTCCATACCTTTGAACCTGCAAGAGGTTTAATGGAAAAAAAGAAAGCTGACTGTGTGGTGTGTATGGATGTCCTTGAGCATATTTTTATTGAGGATATTCCAAAAGTTGTAAGCGAATTGTTTTCTCTTTCAAAAAAATTGCTAGTTGTTAATGTGGCATGCTATAAGGCTGCCGCCTTACTTCCAAATGGAGAAAATGCTCATATTACTGTTAGATGTGCCGACTGGTGGAAGGGCGTTTTTGATGTAATTTCAAGCAATTATAAAGATATTGAAGTTTTTTTAATCTGTTCAAACACTTTTTCCTCAGGAGTAATTTTCAAAAGTTTCAAGTTTGGTGATTGGGCATTAACGGAGGGCTATACGACCAACATAAGTTTTCAAACGTTTAAACCAACCTGATTTTATAGATTTTTTGTTCAGCACAAAGTCTCTCATATTTAATTAAACTTTCATGAAATTATAGCTTTTGTATGATAGTCATATAAATAAATAGGATTGTGAGAATGTCATGTCTGTAAGGGTTGAAAAAACAAAGGGGTCTGGACGATAATTCATTCTCGTCCAGAAAGTAGAAATGCAATGGATCCATCAAGTGCTGATCGGTTAACGGATGCTTTTTTAGAATTTAATAATAGCAAAGATGGAAAAGTTGCAGTTTTTTGGGGTGAAGGAGGAGCTTTTTGTGCAGGTTGGGATTTAAAATTTGCGTCAGCTTTGAATAAAGATGACCCTTTGAAAGCGCTAGATATTGATTTAGATGAAAAGGTTTTAAAAGATAATAATTTGCTACCCAGAGGACCTATGGGTCCGAGTCGTCTTAACCTTAAAAAACCTGTGATTGGAGCAATAGCTGGACCGGCTGTAGCAGGTGGGATGGAATTAGCTTTATGGTGTGATTTTAGAGTAATGGAGGTATCCTCTTATCTTGGAGTGTATTGTAGAAGGTGGGGAATACCCTTGATTGATGGAGGCACCATAAGGTTGCCAAGAATTGTTGGGCGTGGCCGCGCTTTGGAAATTATTTTGACAGGACGGCAAGTTAAGGCAAAAGAATGCTTGGCTTTGGGTCTATGTGAATATATTGTAGAAGATGATGGTTCTAGGCAGAAAGCGGAGGAATTAGCACATCAGATTGCAAAATTTCCTCAAATTTGTGTGCAGGCAGATAGGAAGTCAGTTTATGCTCAAGAAGGGCTTTCAATGATAGACGCACTCAAACAAGAATGGTTTAATGGGAAAAAAGCTCTATTAGAAGAGGGTTTAAATGGAGCTAAAAACTTCAAAAAAGGTTTTGGGAGGCATGGAGATTTCGATAAACTGGGTTAAGAAAAAAGTCATAATTTTCTTAATTGCTAGAGATTAAAATTTTCTGATATATATCTTATAACTTATAAATAGGAGATTGTTGAATAATGGCGCTTTTACAGAATATCGATCCAGACGGGTTGTTTGAGTACTCGGTAGTATTTACCGACAGATCTTTAAATCATATGTCTCAAAACTTCCAGTTGGTGATGCGAAGTCTCTCTAAAAAACTCAAGCAAGTCTACGGGTCAGAAGGAGTAGCTCTTATTCCAGGTGGAGGTACATTTGGAATGGAAGCGATAGCCAGGCAGTTTGCTAACGATCAAAATGTTCTTGTGATCAGAAATGGTTGGTTCAGTTTTCGCTGGAGCCAGATTTTTTCAAAGGGTAACATTACATCGAATGTTAAGGTTTTAAGTGCTTCACCAACTTTTGAAAATTTTCAAGCACCTTTTAAACCTGTATCCCTTGATGAAATAACACAATATATTCATGAAAATAAACCGTCCGTTGTTTTTGCACCACATGTGGAAACTTCGGCTGGTATTATTCTACCTGATGAATTTCTTGAGGGGATATCAAATGCTGTTCATTCTCATGGTGGAATATTTGTCTTAGATTGCGTCGCTTCAGGCGCGGCGTGGGTCAATATGAAAACCACTGGAGTTGATGTTTTATTAACAGCCCCCCAAAAAGGGTGGTCTGCATCACCTTGTGCTGGTGTTGTAATGCTTAGCGAAAATGCAATTAATGTGATGGAGAAAACTGAAAGCTCAAGCTTTAGCTGTGATTTAAAGAAATGGTTTGGAGTCATGAACGCCTACGAAAATAATGGGCACGCATATCATACAACAATGCCTACTGACTCACTTGTAAAGTTTGAAAAAACAGTAAAGGAGACGGAGGATTTTGGCTTTGAAAATGCTAGAGATCAGCAAAATTACATTGGAAATTCAATTAGAGTTTTGTTAGAAGGTAAGGGTTTTAAGAGTGTGGCAGCAGATGGGTTTAAGGCTACAAGCGTTATAGTAAGTTATACAGAAAACGACTCGTTTCAAAATGGTAAGATATTCGCAGAAAATGGGATGCAAATAGCCGCAGGTGTACCCCTAGAGTGTGGTGAAGGGAACGATTTCAAGACTTTCAGGCTTGGTCTCTTTGGTTTAGATAAACTTAAAAACCCTGATAGAACAATCTCTAATTTTGAAGCTGTATTAGAAAAAATTTGTTAGCAAAATGATTTCATTCGTTTTTTTTGACCTCGGATGATGAAAAGGCCTCTCTCATTGATTTCATCACGCTGTCCATTCTGGGATTACGATTGCAATCTGAAATCATAACCATTTCTTCTTCTGCTCTTTGTATTTCACCATCATATCTGAATTGAGGAAAATTTGGAGACATCCATAGCCTCAGAGGGGCATTTCTTTTAGTGCGTAAAACAGCAATTTTACCATAAAACGGCGTTTTTATTTTAGTACTCTCATCCAGCACTACAAATGCATCATCAGTTATTGAGCACTTATTTTCAAGAGAAACCCTCACTCTAATAACTTCTTCATCTTGGAATTCTGAAAAAACTTTGGGAAGCAGGAAAAATCCGCCCACAAAAATAATAACAATACAACCTAAAACGAACAAAACTTCTTTATACTTCATAACTTTAATCAACTTTTATCATATAAAGTTTTTAAGTCAGCCCAACAAGCCAGCTTGTCTCCCCTTTTTTTCCTTGCAGCCTTAATTGCGCTTCCTACCGCTTGAGTGATGCATAGAGCACTCAGCTGACATACTAGCATAAGATCTTTGTCCTTACCATATATGGGCTGTGTTCCTGATGTAGCAGCAAAAATAATATCTCCATCAAAAGGGGTATGGCTAGGTTCAATTGCTCTAGCTATTCCCGAATGAGCAGCTGTTGCTATTCGGTTAAGGTCACTTTTATTAAAATTTAAGTTTGTACAAACTATACCTAAAGTAGTAGCCTCACCTTTAAGCAGCTTAGTAGGGTTAATTAAGGAGGTTGTTGCAGGTTTTTCAAGATGCTCCTTGTTTGCGCCATAAAAATCTGAGTAAAGAATATTGGTTCCAGGAAAACAAGGAGATCCAACTGAATTAACTACTACAATGGCCCCCACTTTTACTCGATCACCGTAAAAAAATGAAGCAGTTCCTAACCCGCCTTTGACAACACTTGTAGTTGCCCCACAGCCAGCGCCTACCGAGCCGATTTCAAATTTTTCAGAGACATTTAAAAAAGCATTTCGGCCAAGATCACGATAGGGATTTATTTTCCAATCTTTAAAGCCCCCATTTTTAAGATCAAAAAGAATTGCACTAGGCACAATAGGAACTTTAATCGATCCAGTATCAAAACCACGGTTTTGATTTTTCAGACAATCCATTACCCCGCTGGAAGCATCTAAACCGAATGCAGATCCTCCAGCAAGTACAATTCCATCAATATTCTCAACTATTTTATCTGGTGATAATAAATCTGTTTCTTTCGTACCTGGTGCTCCCCCCAAAATACTGACGCTCGCTCTAAACGAAGTTGATCGCGTTAAAACGGTTACCCCGGAATTTAACTTGTCATCATGAGCGTTGCCGACTAGGAAACCACCAATATCAGTGATCGAATTTGAGGGACCATTAAAAAGCTTTGTCATTTGGATCTATTTATATTGTTCTCCCGCCGTCAACCTCTAAATTAGCGCCCGTAATCATACTTGCTGAATCTGAACAGAGAAAAAGAGCTGCAGAAGCAATATCTTCAGGCATAGAAAATCGACCCAATGGAATAGTAGAAAGAAATTTCCCTCTCATCTCAGGAGTATCTTCTCCCAAAAACGATTTCAGCAGAGGAGTTTCGCCAGCAACAGGGTTGATGACATTTACCCTTATCCCAAATGGGGCTAGTTCAATAGCCATAGTTTTCGATGCAAGAATCATCCACCCTTTTGATGAATTATACCAATTTAGATTCGGTCTTGGAGAAACACCTGCAGTACTCGCAATATTTAGAACTACACCGCTTTTATTTTCTTTAAAATGAGGTACAAAATGCTTTGCTGTTAGGTAAACTGACTTACAGTTTACATTAAATACTCTATCAAATTCATCCTCCTCTATGGTCTCCATGGGTGCGGGTAGATGTGTTGTGCCTGCATTATTAACAACAATATCGACCTTTTTGTGTTCTTTAAAAATATCGATTTTCATTTGTTCAACGCTTTTTGCGTTTGATACATCTACTTCTAAAGCATATCCCCCTGTACCCTCAGCTACTTTGCGAGCACTATCGAGATTTATATCTGCAACAATGACTTTTGCTCCATTCTTTGCAAATAAATCAGCCATTGAAGCTCCAAATCCAGAACCTCCACCTGTTATAATCGCGGTTTTACCTTTTAGTTGCATGATTAATCCCTTCATTTAAAATCCTAACAGTATTGTAATTTACTTTTACTAAAAATAAAAATGAGATTTACTGTATAGGTTTTCTCATTAGTTATTTACAAAATGCGAAATACAACTATTGGTTTATTTATGAAAAACGATGTTGCTCGAGACATTTCCTATGCTACTTCAGCTAATGGTCTATTGGGTCAATTATTTATTCGATCTATAGAAAATATTACTGGCAGGATTGGCTTAATAAAAAGAGCAAAGGACTATGAAATAGAAGTGGCCAAAGGTCGAAATTTTTGGGAGGTCATGGTTGAGAGGTATAACATAAAAATGAATTTAATTAAGGGGTCTCTTGAGGATATACCTAAAAAAGGACCAGTAGTTATTGTCTCTAACCACCCATTTGGTATTTTGGATGGGTTGCTCCTTGGGTATATTTTATCCAAGACACGGAATGATTTTAAAATAATCGCTAATAGAGTTTTTAGGAAAGCAAAAGATCTTGATGAGGTAGTTCTCCCTATAAGTTTTGAAGAAAATAGAGAGGGTAATATTCAGAACATAAAGACGAGAAATGAGGCAATTCGCTTTCTAAAGGGGGGTGGTATTGTTGGAATTTTTCCTGGAGGCACGGTGGCAACTTCAGCGAAGCTTTTCAGTCGTCCTCTTGATCCTTTTTGGAAAAGATTTACATCGAAACTTATTTTGAAGTCTGATGCCACTGTCGTTCCAATTTTCTTTGGAGGTAGTAATAGTAGGCTGTTTCAGATCGCAAGTCATATGAGCTATAATCTAAGAATGGCTCTTTTGATTAGAGAGTTTGGAAGGAAAGTTGATAGGAAGGTAGATGTTGCTATCGGCAAAAAAATAGGTTCAAAGTATTTGCAAAGATATTCTAAGGATCTTGATGGTATGATGGAATATCTAAGAGTTCAGTCATACTTACTTTCAAATGATCCTAACCAAACATTTGAAAATGGTTTGTTTTTAGGATAATTTGACGCCATGGCAAATAGTGTTAAAGATCCTATATCGGTTTCTATTATTGGTGGCAGTGGTTATACCGGTGCGGAACTTATACGTCTTATTTCAAAACACCCGTATTTTGAGTTGAATCAAGTTGTAGCTAATAGAAACGCCGGTAAAAAAATACAAGATTTATTTCCGCACCTTAGGCATCTAAGCATACCAGATTTCATAAACTTTGAGGAAATGAATTTTGATAATATAGATTTAATTTTTTGTGCACTGCCTCACGCAACAAGCCAGGAAATCATCGTAAGAATTCCTGACGGGAAAAAGATTATCGATCTATCAGCGGATTTTAGACTGGAACGGGTTGAGGAATATGAAAGGTGGTATGGATCAAAACATATTGCGCATTCTCTACAAAAAAAAGCAGTTTATGGCTTGACAGAAATTTATAAAGAAAAAATAAAGAAAGGATCTTTGATTGCCTGTACTGGTTGTAATTCTGCTGCGACACTCTATCCCGTGCTTCCACTCTTGAACGAGGGAATTATTAATAGCGATAAGTTAACAATTAATCTAGGAGCAGGAGTATCTGGCGCTGGGAGAGATGCAAAGCAAAATATTATTCATTCAGAAGTTTCTGAAGGTGTAAAACCATATAATATTGGTAGACATAGGCATATCGCAGAGTTAGAGCAAGAGTTTAAAAAAACTACAAATAATAGAATTGATATAACATTTATCCCACACTTATTGCCTCAAAATAGAGGAGTTCTTGTATCTATACCTATAGATTCACCTGCCTCCATAGTTCATAAAACATTGGAAGAGTTTTACAGTAATGCACCCTTTATAATTATTTTGCCAATTGAAGAAATACCGGCCACTCAACATGTTAGAGGCTCAAATTTTTGCCATATTGGTGTTGTTTCAGATCATAATAAAAATAGAAGTGTCGTTATTTCAGTTCTAGATAACTTGATAAAGGGCTCTGCAGGCCAAGCTATTCAGAACGCTAATATAATGTTTGACTTTGATGAGACAACTGGGCTGATGGAAAGTCCAATTTTTCCTTGAAATGAGCAAATATAACAAAAAAAAAATACGGATAATGTTTATTTCGTTTGGAATGATTATTTTAACAGTAACAACTATCATATTACTAAATGCATTTCGATCAGGCATTGAATTTTATAAATCTCCAACGCAGCTACTTGAGCTGAAAGATGATACAATTAATTTACGGGTCGGTGGTCTAGTGATGAGAAATAGTATCAAAAGTACAGGCGTCGACGTCTTTTTTGTGATAACAGATGGTACTAACGAAGTTAAAGTTAAATATACTGGAGTATTACCTGACCTTTTTGCCGAAGGGCGCGGAGTGATCGTTAGAGGTCAATTGAAAGAAAAAGTTTTTGTAGCGTCCCAAGTATTGGCCAAGCATGACGAAAAATATATGCCTCGTGAACTCCAAAGAACGTTGAATAGTGATTACTCTAATTAAAGTTAATTTTTTATAAAAAGTGATGATAAAATTGTTGCAGCTCCTACCAGAATAAGCATGCTAACCAATGCCAAAATGGGGTCATTATTTTCGATGTTCCAACCCAAAACACCACTTGATATTGCTGACGTAGTGACCATTAAAGCGGAACTTATACCAGAGGCACTTCCAGCTAAACTTGGAACTGCCTGAATAATCGCAGTATTTGCAACAGGCCATATTATGCCTGTTCCAAAAGCCATGATTATCATCGGCATAAAAAAAGCCAACTGATGCCCATATAAATTCGAAGTGAAAAATGACAGGGATGGTCCAATCATTAATAGTATCGACCCTAAAATTAAAAGAAGCCTCGTAGAAAATCGGTTTACTAGTTTTCCAACAATTATGTTCCCAGGTACAAATCCTAAAGGCATTAAGGCAAGCAGCATTCCAATTTGTGATGGAGATAGATCATATACCTTTGCTGCAACATAAGGAGCTCCTACAAAAAATATTCCAAATATTGAAAAACTGAATGCAGAGACCAAAGTCGGAGGCCAGAAATTCATTGATGAAAGTAGTAACGGATAGGATTTTATTTGGTTTATCATGCTTTCTGATTTATTAAAGTTTGTTTCTTTCAGATCAAAAATAATGAGTATAAAAAGAAAGAGACCCAGTGCCGTAAGAAAATTAAATATTTGCATCGAGCCGAAATAATCTGAAATCAATCCTCCTAATAAGGGTCCTATGAGGGGCCCTATGGCCATTATGGTTGAAATATATCCAAACATTACTGTCGCCTTATTACCTTGATAAATATCTCCTACAATGACTCTGGCGAGTACCATGCCCGCAGCAGAAGAGGCTTGCAGAAATCGTAAAAAAAGAAATACATATATATTTTCAGAAAAATAAGATCCTAAAGAGGATAGTATGAATATTATAAAAAAACCTATCGCAACCGGCCTCCGTCCAAAACGATCCGACAAAGGACCGGCAATTAAATTGACGATTGCTGCTCCTATTGAAAACGCAGAGACACTTAGTTGAATAGTTCTATAATCACTCGAAAAAATTATTCCCAAATCTGGTAGGGCTGGAACTATAATTACTTGTGCCAAAATATATATTCCAGCTATAGCGGATAAGGTAATATTGGTAGGAGCGGCATAAGTCATTTGCAAAAGTTCTTTTTTTAAACTGTTCATTCGATAGCATAAATTAAAGGGAAGTAAAGCTTTGATTGGCTAAAGACAGCCTATGAGCTTAGCTTTCTGAAGTATTAGATTGAGAATTATATCAATATAGGGGGTAGGGGAGCATGTTAACTCACCCAACTCTTTTACCGCTATGATAATTGAGTCTATCTCAATCGGTTTACCTGCTTCTATATCTTGAAGCATAGAAGTTTTATGTGCTCCGACTTTTCTGGCTCCGTCAATCCTCTTTTCAATCGACATATTTATCTTCGCTCCCAGTTCTTCAGCAATTATTTTCGCTTCAGTCATCATTGCTCTTACAATTGCCTCAGTTCCTTGGTCGTTACAAATCTGCTCCAATGTAGCCCCTGTAAGAGCAGATATTGGATTGAAACTTAGATTTCCTATTAATTTCAACCATATTTCATCACGAATATTTTTTTGAATAGGTGCTCTGAAACCTGCGGCCTTTAAGATGTCAGAGATGATTTTCAATCTATCACTTTCACTTCCCTCGGGTTCACCGAGACTAAATCTGTTTCCAGCGATATGCTTAATTGTTCCCGGTTTTAATATCTCGCAAGCTGGGTAGACAACTGATCCCACAACGTTATCTGGAGGTAGAATGGTATCGATGATTAATTTTGGGTCTAAGCACTTTATTTTATAATCTGCATACTTATTATCTAATTTATGAAAATACCAGTGTGGAATTCCATTCATACACGTGATTATTGTTGTATCTTTCCCAATAAGAGGCTTCATCGCTTGAAGACTAGGTAAAAGTGCGGGTGATTTGATTGTTAGGAAAAGATAGTCCTGAACTCCTAATGATAAAGTTTCATCAGTGCAAGTAACAATTGCACTCCTCTCTTCTCCTGTCGGATCAATAATAGTGAGGCCATTTTTTTTCATAACTTCTAAATGCTGCCCTCTTGCAATAATGCTTACATTAATTCCAATCTTTTCTAAATTTACTGCTAAAAGACCTCCAATTGATCCACCTCCAAAGATACAAATTTTCATGGCTCAAGTCCTAATTTTTTGGCAAGCCCAATTCTTTGTATCTTACCTGTATTCCCTTTTGGAATTTCATCAAGAATTAAGATCGGTCTAGGAATTTTAAAAGTTGCTATTGACTTGGATAAATGTGTCCTTAAATCTTTATCATCGATGGTTGAACCATCCTTTAAAACTACAGCAGCAGCGATATTCTCTCCCAATTTTTCGTGTTTTACTGAAAAACATACAGCTTGGAAAACTGCTTCATGTTTCATAAGAGCTTCGTCAACCTCTTGTGGAGAAATTTTTTCACCTCCCTTATTAATAATTTCTTTGATTCTGCCCGAAATAAATAAAAACCCATCCTCATCGAATTTTCCTAAATCACCTGTTTTAAACCATCCATTAAAAAAGTTTTCCTTATTTGCTTTATTATTGTTTTTATATCCTTTAGTTACGTTTGATCCCCTAATAACTATTTCCCCAACCGTATTTGCGACAGTTGTTAGCTTATTATCTCTAAAAAGTGCTATTTCTGGGCCCGCAGATTTACCCACAGACCCTGGTTTTCTTATACTATCCAAAAAATTTGAAGCCATTTGATGCGAGGCCTCTGTCATCCCATAAGCTTCAATAACGGGGCACCGGAAAGCATTTTCTAGCGCTTCTATTGTAGCTACTGGCATTGCAGCAGAAGATGACCTCAGCAATCTCAAGCTTGACGCTTGGATTATTTCTTTATTTCTTGAAGCTCTCGATAAGATAGCTTGATACATTGTAGGTACAGCTGTTACCCATGTCGGTTTAAAGGTTTTTATATTTCCATAAAAAGTCAGCGCATTAAAGCCGCTAGTACAAATAACACTTGAGCCTGTAACAATTGATGATAGTAAAGAAGCGATCAAGCCATGAATATGAAATAGTGGCATTATATTCATGCCTTTGTCTTCTCTCTCAAGCTGAAGCACGCGAGCGATATTCAATGCTGAGGATATGATGTTCATACAAGAGAGCTGTACCTGTTTTGGCCGAGATGTTGTTCCCGAAGTATGTAATATTAAACAAATATCATCGGCTTTATTTTGATCAAGTAAACATTTAGAAGGGGTCGACAATGATTTTAATGAAAGTCTATTTTTTGGAGAATAATTATTTAGGTAGAAGAGTTTTATTTTGAGTTGTTTTGCTGCATCCAGAAGAGAATTTGATGCATTGTTATCGGTAATTATAAACTCACAATCTAAGTCTTCTAAGAAAAATAAGAATTCTTCTTTAGTGTAATTTGGGTTGAGCGGTGATACAGTCACATAATTAGCGAGGGCTAGAAAACTAATGGCCATATCAACCCCGTTGGGCAGTACTAGAGCACAAATTTTATTATTTTCCATTTCTATTGATGAAAGTTGTTTGCCAAACTCCTCTATGGTTTCTACTAAATCCTCGTACTCCAATTTTAATCCATCGTCACTAAAGAGACATTGACCTCTATGCACATTCATAATCTCAACGATTGAATTACCAGTTAAACTTGTGACCAAAATATCGCTCCGAATTAATTAAAAAAATTTCTCTAGACCTATATTAATATTTAATTATTTGCTACAACTAAAAATATAAACAAAATTCTTTTAGAAACTAAACGCTATGATTTCAAAAAGATTATCAGCACTTGTTCTGTTAACGGGTCTATTTTCATGGCCTGTATGTTCTTATTCGTCGGACTTTGTTTTCTATTGTGCACCATGGAAAGAGATTAAGAACAAAAAAATCTTGAAAAACAATTTTTCTATAAAAATTAATAATTCCTCCTTATCTATTTTAGGAGGGGACTTAGACACAAAGTTTTTTGAGTTAATTTATTCTCATCCCTCATTTTATCTGTTTTCTTCTCCATCCGGAGTTCTACTAAATATTAGCAGGGGATCTGACCTCAAAGAAGTAACACTTTGGCAGAATTTAAATAAAGAGCAGTTGTTTTATAATTCAACGTGTAATAAGTAGTATTGATGTTTAAGTTTAGTTATATTTGTTTAGCATACGTTTTCACTGTCTGTGTGAGTGTTGCAAACGAGCAGACTTACAATGGCCTCGTAAAACGAGAGATTAAAGAAAAATTAATTCGGGCAAAAGAAGTGATTAAAAGCAAACAGCTTGATAGATATCGAACTTTTTCAATAATTGTAGATGACCAACTAGTTTATTGTCATTATGAACAACCACGTAAAAAAAGTTTGCCATTGATTATTTGTTATTAACCGTTAGAAAGTAAGAAATGTTAGGAGAGAAATCATGAACGGATTAGAAAGTTTTATTCCTATAATATTGATATTTGTAATCATGTACTTTTTGTTGATCAGACCTCAGCAGAAAAAAATCAAAGAGCATAAAAATATGGTCGACAATCTTCGAAGAGGTGATCAGGTTTTAACACAGGGTGGTATTATTGGTAAAATAACAAAGGTTAAGGAAGGTGAAGAAATCGAGGTAGAATTAGCAAAGGATGTTAAGGTTTCAGTTATAAGATCTACAGTTGTAAATGTATTAGGCAAAACTGAGCCTGCAAAAAAATAAATGGCAAAACTTAGTTTTTTTAGGATATTGTTAATCGCAATTATTTGTTTTTCATCGCTTTTATTTGCGTTACCTAATTTTTTTTACAGTACAGTTGATAAAAAGCTAAATAAGCCCACACAGACATCCGCATGGCCCGATTTTCTGCCCTCTACCCTTGTAAAGCTTGGATTAGATCTCAGGGGCGGTGTATACATGCTGCTCGAGGTAAAAACAGATGATGTAATAAGAGAAAAATTTGATTTCCTTTGGACGGATGTAAGGAGCTCTTTAGTTAAAAAAAGGAAAGAGCTTGGATCAATAAGAAGAATAGACACCTCAGGAGACCAACTAAAGATTGAAATTGGTAAATCAGAAAACATTGATTTTGCAATTAAGGAGATAGACAAATTTAACTCTTCAACAGAATTATTTTCATCTAGGTGGTCAGGGTCGGTGCAAAGAGATATACTAAAAATTAGTTCACTGGAAAATATAATAACAATTACATTTTCTGACGAACAAACGAGAGCTCTTGAAAAGCAAGTAATCGAACAATCACTGGAGATTATAAGAAGAAGGGTTGATGAAACTGGTACAAGAGAACCGACTATCCAAAGACAAGGAAGGAAAAGGGTCTTGGTGCAGGTCCCTGGTTTGGGTTCAAGTGAAGAGTTAATAGCTCTTCTAGGAAAGACAGCAAAGCTTACATTCAATAAAGTTGTGTCGATAGACAGTAGTTCAAACTTTTCTGCAAAATTAGATGAAATTGTACTTGGCTCCGACCAAAATAATGATATTTTTTATCTGATTAAAAAAAGGCCGGTTGTTTCTGGAGAAAACTTAACCAATGCACAACCATCTTTTGATGAAAATGGCCTGCCAGCAGTCTCATTTAATTTTAATCCCTCAGCTGCATTAAAATTTGGAAATTATACAAAAGACAATATAGGCTCGCCATTTGCAATAGTTTTAGACAATATGGTTATCTCAGCTCCTACAATTCGCAGTCATATACCGGGAGGCTCAGGTATCATAACTGGCAATTTCTCGGTAGAGGAGAGTAATAGGCTCGCCATTTTGCTGAGAAGTGGTGCACTGCCTGCTGAGATCGAAGTATTAGAATTAAGGACTATTGGGCCTGAGTTGGGACGCGATAGCATTAATGCTGGGAAATTAGCAGCTTTAGTTGGTGGACTTCTCGTTCTAACTTTTATGTGGTTAAGTTATGGTCTTTTTGGCATTTTCGCAAATGTTGCTCTGATGTTGAATATTATCTTAGTGATGGCATTACTATCAATTCTTGGTGCTACCCTGACCTTGCCGGGTATAGCGGGAATTGTTTTAACAATTGGTATGGCAGTGGACGCTAACGTTCTTGTTTTCGAACGTATAAAAGAGGAGATTAAAAAGAATGGCACTATTTTTAACTCAATAAAAATTGGATATGAAAAAGCTTTGTCCTCAATTGTTGATGCAAATGTAACTACCATGATAGCAGCTATCATTCTCTTTTTCTTTGGCTCGGGACCAATTAAAGGTTTTTCGGTGACTTTAGGATTAGGGATAATTACGTCTGTATTTACAGCTTTACTAATAACGAGACTGCTTATCGATCTATATATCTTATTTTATAAGCCAAAAGTTTTGAGGGTATAAATGTTACTTAGAGGGTTATTTAATCAGTCAAAAGAAATAGAATTTTTCAGCTTTTCTAATTTGCTGTCCTATTTGTCACTGGGGGCTATCTTAGCATCCATTATGTTATTCTCTATTTTAGGGCTAAATTATGGCATAGATTTTCGTGGTGGTACCATGTTTATGGTATCAAGTTCAGAAAAGATAGAGGTGTCGGATGTTCGAATTACGCTAAGCGGCTCAAATTTAGGGGATGTTTCTATATCCCAAGCAACTAACCCATTAGAGACTTTGAGTGCTGGAACATTAACGAGTACCGATAATATTTTTATCATTAAAGTTGAAAAAACTGAAGGCCAAAGTATTGAAACAAAGGTAAAAGCTTTACTGCTGAATAAAGTGCCTGATATAAAATTCTTACAAATTGAATCGGTTGGATCCAAGGTTTCATCAGAGCTTGTGAGAAATGGTATGCTGGCTGTTCTCTTAGCTGTTATATCAGTTTTAGTATATATTTGGTTACGGTTTGAGTGGCAATTTGCTCTTGGAGCAGTACTTGCACTTATTCATGACGTCATTTTGACCATTGGCGTTTTTTCAATTCTAAGGTATGAATTTAACCTATCAATAATAGCGGCTTTACTTACAATTATAGGTTACTCTTTAAATGATACCGTTGTCGTATTTGATCGCGTGCGAGAAAATCTCAGAAATTTTAAATCGATGCCATTACTGAAAGTTTTAAACATGTCGATAAATAATACTTTAAGTAGGACAATTATGACTTCTGTAACAACTTTATTGGCTCTTTTCGCTCTGTATTTTCTAGGTGGCGATGTTATTAGAGGGTTTACGTTTGCTATGATCTGGGGTGTTTTAGTTGGGACTTATTCATCAATTTTTGTAGCAGCGAAAATTCTATTGATACTTGATGTTAAACGGAATTGGGATGAAAAAGTTTCAACTGCAGGAACCCAATTTTAACTCACTGAACTGTTGCTTAACAAACTATTTATGCTAATAAATGAATATTATTTAAAGGAGATTTAAAATGGCATTTGAACTTAATGATTTGCCTTATAGCCATGACGCCCTTGAGGCAGCAGGCATGAGCAAAGAAACTTTGGAGTTTCATCATGATTTGCACCACAAGGCTTATGTTGATAATGGTAATAAGCTTATAGCAGGAACTGAGTACGAAAATATGACGTTAGAAGAAATAATAACTAAATCTTATGACTCATCGGCGATTGCTCAGTCTGGTATTTTTAATAATGCGTCACAGCACTGGAACCACATGCAGTTTTGGGAAATGATGGGTCCAAACCAAACGGGGTTACCAAGTGAATTGGCATCAGCGATAGACGATAGTTTTGGTTCTTTTGGAAAGTTTAAAGAAGATTTTTGTGCTTCAGGAGTTGGACAGTTTGGATCAGGCTGGGTATGGCTTGTAAAATCGAATGATGGAAGTCTCAAAATTTCAAAGACCGAAAATGGTGTCAATCCGTTGTGCCATAATGAGACAGCTCTTTTAGGATGTGATGTTTGGGAACATTCATATTACATCGATTTCAGAAATAAGAGACCTGCTTACTTGGAAAATTTTTTAGATAAGTTAGTTAATTGGGAAAATGTAGCGTCAAGAATGTAGTAGCTAAAATTCCCAACCTTTTTCTACATTGCATCTTAAGTACCTACTTTATTTAATTTTAGGGACAGTCATTTGGGGACTGTCCCCAATTTTTTATGATCTCCTATATAATGTCTCTTCAATCGAGATAGTGGCATATAGATCGGTTTGGTCTGCAATATTTTTATTTCTTTATCTTCATTTTTTTTTAGGTTTAAATCGTAAATTTTTCCAAAAAGGTTTAGGTGAAATAGGCTTACTTTTTTTGGCTGGTATATTGATTTCCATTAATTGGTATGGTTTTATTTATGCGGTAACCTCAGGCAATGCACTTCAGGCTTCACTGGGCTATTACATATTTCCTTTGGTGGCCGTTTTTCTTGGAATTGTTTTCAAACGAGAAAAATATACTATCATTCAAACTCTTGCTATCTGTCTCGTCATTATATCTGTTGTTTCATTAATTTATATGAATGGAGAAATACCTGGCCTGGCTCTGATACTTGCATTTAGCTTTGGTTTCTATGGCTTAATAAAAAGCAACATAAAATTAAATCCTATTTCATCTGTTGCGTATGAAACGATTTTGATTACACCGTTAGTGATAATAGTGATGATTATCTTCACTGAACCAACTATAAATAGGGAAAATATATTTGCCGATAGTACTTTAATTCTATTGATATTTTCTGGGCTAATTACCGCTATTCCTCTCGTATTATTTTCTACAGGGACGAAAGTTTTTTCTTATGCCACTGTCGGTTTGGTGCAGTACTTAAATCCAACAATACAATTTATAATTGCAATCTTTTATTTTGAAGAAGCATTCGAGTTGGGCCACGCTATAGCGTTCTTTCTTATTTGGGTAGCGTTATTTATCTATTCTTTTGAGTCAATCTCCAAAGAGCTCAATAAAGATGGTATTAGTGTTTCGACGCTTTCAAAAAAGCTAAAATAATTTAAAAGGTCTGTGCTAGCAAATTCTAAAGAAACGAACTGATCCAGGAGTATCCTGAAATTATCCCAGTAACCATTAATATTTAAGAAAAATATTGGTTTTCTACTAATGTTCAACTGAAACCAAGTTATTGTTTCAGACACTTCTTCAAGCGTACCAATGCCTCCTGGTAAGCACAAAAAAGCATCTGAATTATCATACATTGTTTTTTTTCTAATATGCATGTCATCAGTGATAATTATCTCTCCATGGTTTTTGTCTATGCCTTCTATCTGTAATAAATGTTTGGGAATTATGCCAAGTACCTCTCCATTATTTTTATGCACACTTTTAGAGAGTTCCCCCATAAGTCCGAGTGAGCCACCTCCATAAACTAATTTGATTTTATTTTTCGCAAGTTGTTCTCCTAATTTTTCGGCAGCCTCTTTATAAATTGAGCTATTCCCATCTTTTGAGCCACAGAAGACACAAAGGGATTTTTTTTGTTTTATATTTTTCATATTTTTAAGAGAACGTTTCCCACAATTTTTAGTAGTTTTTCATAGAAATCCAGTTTACCCTAAGGACTGGGAGAGCCAATGATTAATTTTCTTTTAAAGTATACGGGTACTTATGGGTTGCTTGCTATTTTGGCAGTTGCAATTGTTACCCCTACTTATTTTTTCTTCACTAGTCAGCAAGAGCTGCGTCAAGAGCCCTCAGCAGAAAAACAAGATGTAAGTAATGAAGAAAAGGTTGCAGAAAAAATAGATTTAACTGAAGAAACAAAAGAATCTGCCGATGGAACTTCTGACAAGTCAAAACAAAAGGAACCCTCTAAACAAGAAAATAAAGAGGTTTTGGAGCAAGTTGATAGTGTGTCGGTTGATGTTTTTCGTGTAGATGAGTTTGGAAACATCATATCAGCAGGTAAAGTTTCAAGGGAAGCCAAAATTGAAATTCTAGCGGATAATAAAAAAATTATCGGAGCTGATAAAACTGAGGCCGATGGAAGCTTTGTTATATTTGGAAAAGCTCAGAGCACAGGGTTAGTTCAGACTGTCAAAATCAGAGGATTAATTGAGGATAAAGGCGTAGAAAAAATAGTCGACTCAGCTGATTTATTTTTTGTACTACCTCAAGTCGAGAAAAGTAATGAAAAAGAGGTAAATAAAGTAGAAAAAAAGCCATTAATTGTTAGAGATGACGGAAATGACCTTAAAATTCTCGCGCCAATTCAAGTGAGTTCCGTTGATAGTATTACATTAGATACGATAAGTTACACTCAGGATTCAAGTACCGAGCTAGCCGGTAGAGCGCGACTTGGTAACATAATTAGAATTTACTTGAATAATAAATTGGAAAGTGAGGTAAAAGTAAATGAAAGTGGAGCGTGGAAAACTACACTCTCAGATATTCAAGCTGGAGTTTACACCTTAAGACTTGACGAATTAAACGACAATGGAATTGTCGAAGGTAGGCTGGAGCTGCCTTTTAAAAAAGAAAACGAAGCACTTATTCAAGCTATGGGGGAAGGGAGCATTACCGTGCAACCAGGAAATAGTTTGTGGAGGATCGCAAGAAAATATTATGGAAAAGGCATACAATATGTTGAAATATTTGAAAGAAATTCTCATCTAATAAAAGATCCTGATTTAATTTATCCGGGCCAAGTGTTTTCACTACCAAACTAATTTCTGAAAAAATAGTAATGAAACGATAATGACATCCAGTTCTTATGTAAATGACGAATTGAGGAAAGTCAAAAAGCAGGAGGATTATAAGTCTATTTTTGTAACTACTTTTCGCTACTTGTGGCCGAATGAACTAATTTTCAGAATTAGGGTCATAGCTTCACTGTTTTGTTTAGTACTTGCAAAAGTTTTTACAGTTTTAACACCTTTATTGCTTATGACCTTGGTCGATGAATTGAATCTTTTAGTTAATGGCACCAAGACAGGTGACTTTGTAATATGGGGAGCACTTGCTTTGGCTTTGGGGTATGGAGCAGCAAGGTTTTCATCGGTTGCTTTTGTACAAATTAGAGACTTTCTTTTTGTTAATGTTGCTCAAAATGGTCTGAAAAGACTCAGTATGGATGCCTTTCAACATATACATAGTCTTCCTCTGAGTTTCCACTTGTCTAGACAGACTGGTTCTTTACATAAGGTTATTGATCGAGGCGTGCGGGGTATAGAATTTCTCCTGAGGTTTGTACTTTTTTCTATTGGACCTTTAATTCTCGAGTTGCTGTTTGTCTGTATTTTGATTACTTACAAGTTTGACGAAATTTTTCTAATTATTATTTTGGTCACAATATTTCTATATGTCATTTTCACTGTAAGCATAACAAATTGGAGAGTGAGAATACGAAGAAAAATGAATATGTGGGATGCTGACTTAAGCCAAAAGACGATAGATAGCCTTCTAAACTATGAGACTGTTAAATATTTTTCTGCAGAAAATCATGAAAAAGAAAAGTATTTGAAATCATTAAATTCATATGAGCTCTATGCTATTAAGACTGGGAAATCGTTATCATTGCTTAATTTTGGTCAGGCTCTTATTGTAACATTGGGGTTGCTGATCCTAATAGTTATTTCAACAAAACAGGTTGTTGACGGCTCTTTAACAGTAGGTGGTTTGGTTGGATTGAACGCAATTATGTTGCAATTGATTTTACCATTAAATTTTTTAGGTACTGTTTATCGGGAAATAAGGCAGGCGTTGGTTGATATGGCGGATTTATTTATTTTGTTTGGGGAGGATAAGGAAGAGGATGAAATTGTAAAAGACAAGCTTACTTCTATTGAGCAGGGATTTATTTTTGACAAAGTTTCTTTTGGGTATGCTGGAGCTAGGAACGTTATTAGCGATGTTAGTTTTTCCATACCTGTTGGAAAAACAATCGCGATAGTTGGACCCTCTGGCAGCGGTAAGTCCACAATAGGAAAACTAGTTTTTGGTTTTTATAAACCATTGAGTGGAAAGATTTTAATCGATGGAAGGGACAGTGCTGACATAAAAACAGCTACGTTGAGAAAGCAGATAGCAGTTACTCCCCAGGATATTGTTCTTTTTAATGATACGTTAGAATACAATATTAAATACGGTTCTTATCACGTCTCAGATGACAAGTTGAATAGTGTTATTGAACAAGTAGATTTAACGGATTTTATTTTAAGTTTACCGGAGGGTTTGGCAACTCAGGTCGGTGAAAGAGGTCTTAAGTTATCTGGAGGCGAAAAGCAAAGGGTTGCTATTGCCAGAATGCTATTGAAAGATTGTTACATTAATATTCTTGATGAAGCTACTAGTTCACTGGATTCAAAAACGGAAAAAATAATTGTTGAAAATTTATTAGAAAAAAAGACAAGTAAGACTTTTATAATTATATCTCATAGGTTATCTTCCATTTCGGGTGCCGACAATATTTTTGTTATAGAAAATGGTCGACTGACCCAAAAGGGAAAACATGATAGTTTAATGCAGGAAAAGGGACTATACAAAGAATTGTGGGAAAAACAGAAAAATACGAAATTACAGATAAGCGGGACAAATATTAATGGTTGAGTCAGAGAACTTCATCAAAGAGGTCAGCGAAGAAGTTAAAAAGGATAACTTATTTAAAATTCTTAATAAATTTAAGTGGCCTCTATTTGCTTTGATTATACTCTTAATTGGAGTAGTTGGAGGAAATGAATATTTCAAGTTTTCTAAAAAAGCCAGGGCACAAAAAAATGGAGAGTTTTTGGTTTCCGTGGTGGAAAATTTAAAAAATAATGGTCAAATAGTTACTGAAGAAATCGATAACAAATTTTTATCTGTTTTTATTAAGTTGAATGAAGCAAAATATTTTGAAGAAAAAGGTGACACTAAAAGCGCAACAGCTGCGTATGAGTATATAATTAATAAACATGGTGAAAATAAATTTTTTAATCATTATTCAAAATTCCAGTTGTATTTAATAGACCCCGCAAAAAGTCTTAGTGACAAAAAGAAAGTAGATATTCTTGATGAGCTATCTGGTCCAGATGGTCCCTTGAAGTTATTAGCGTTAGAGCAAAAGCTATATCTATATGTGAAAATTAGTGACTTATCTAACATAAAGTCACACGTGAAGCTTATATTATCGGATCCATCAATTATGCCTGAACAGGTTAACAGGATAAAAGAAATTGAAAAAATTTATGAGCTTAACTGATTATATTTATAAAGGATCTGCTTATTTTAAGTTAATCCTACTAACCTCCGCTATTTTTGCTCAGAATTGTTCCAATGATGAGAGACTAGAAGGGTTTAGGCAGCCAGTTTTATTGGAACAAAAGGTTTACGAAACAAACAAAAAAAGCCAAAAATTAGCTCTTGGAAATCCGAAAGATATTAGCTCTTGGACGCATAGCGGTGGTGGGTCAAGCCATAGTTTAGGTAATATAGCTTTCTCAGCAAAAGGAAAATTTAGTTCTTATTCCAAAGTTAAAGTTGGCCCAAGAGGATCATACTCTGAGCCAATTGTTCGAAATAATCAGATTTTTTTGATGACACCCAATGGATATGTTGTTGTTTATAATGACAAAGGGCAATTCCTTTGGGAGCTAAGTATTGTTCCTGAAGGGAGTGGGGCTAAGAATAATATATATGGTGGCTTGGCAATAAATAAAGATAAGCTTGCCGTTACTTCATCATTCGGAGAGCTCTTGCTAATTAGTATATCGAAGAGGAGAGTTGATTGGAGATACGACTTCAAGAGACCATTTAGATCAGCACCAATATTTCATAAGGGGTTTATTTTTGGAGTTACAGGAGATGATATTGCTGTGTCTTTTGATGTTAAGGGCAAGTTAAGGTGGACAAAAAAGGGACCTCAGAAAAACACAAAGGTTTTTGCAACAGTATCTCCTGCTGCCGCAGGAAATAAGGTGCTTTTCCCATTTAGTGGTGGTTCTTTAGTAGCACTAAACGCGGTGAATGGAATAGAAGAGTGGGAAATAAATTTAGAAAATTCTAATATTGGTTCAGCATCTGCTGCGTTAGGCGATTTTGCTAGTGATCCGGCAGTATACGGATCAACTATATTTGGAGTAGGTGCCTTTGGTGAAACCTTTTCCGCGACCAAAAGTGGGAAAGTTTTATGGAGAAACAACATTCAGAGTTCTAGTCGACTTGTAGTATCTGGTAATTCCGCTTTCTACTCTTCGAACAACTCTTTGATAGGAAGAATTAATTCCAAGAATGGGAAAATAGTTTTTTTAAAAGAGTTTACAGGTAAAAGATGGGTCAAATATTACGGTCCGTTACTTCTTCAAAATAAGTTGCTAGTTCTTGCTACTGATAAAAATGCTTATTGGTTTTCTCCGGAAGATGGAAGGCTGCTGAATAAGGAAAAACTTGAAAAAAAAATTTCGTCTCCTCCAGTAGTAGTAAACAAAAGACTGATGTTTGTTTCCGAAGATGGTATGTTGAATATATTTAACTAGTCGATAAGGAGAATTTCTTGTTCATAAGAGCAGGTATAGTTGGTCGCCCTAATGTTGGGAAATCTACATTCTTCAATTGTTTGCTGGGACGTACTAGAGCGATCGTTGGTGATTTTGCTGGAGTTACACGCGATTATAAGGAAGAACTTCTAGACTTAAAAAATTTTCAAGTCCAATTAGTGGATACTGCTGGCCTGAAATCATCACTTATTTCTGAACAAGAAAAGACAATAAATAGATACACCCTCAATTTAATTAATCATTTGAATATTATTCTATTTGTCTTAGATGGCAGAACCGGAGTGACCTTTGAAGATAAAGAAATATTTCAAGTTTGTAGGAGGTTGAATAAACCTACTATTTTGGTGATAAATAAGGTTGAATCATCTGTGATTAAACAGAGATTTTTCGAAGAAGATATAAACTTCTTTGGTTTACCTTATGTTATTTTTGTTTCTAGTGCGCACAGGTTAGGGATAGAAAAAGTGTTCACTGCCCTCGAAGATATTTGTCAAGAAAACAAGCTAGAATCGATTGCGAAAGAAGGATCTAATTTTGATAAAAAACCTATCAATATAGCGATAATCGGTCGCCCAAATGTCGGGAAATCTACACTTGTAAACGCGATTATAAAACAGAAAAGATTTGTTACTGGTCCGGAAGCCGGATTAACCAGAGACAGCAATTTTGTTTTGTTTGATTGGGATAATGATTTTTTCAAGATTTACGATACTGCTGGTGCAAGGAAAAAGCGCAAAATTGATAATTCTTTAGAAAAAGAGTCAGTAAAAGAAACTTTAAAAGCTATAAAGTTTTCTCAAATTGTTATATTAGTTTTAGAACCTGATGAATTACTTAATGCTCAGGATCAAAAGCTTGCCTCTCTGTGTGAGAGAGAGGGTAGAGCGATCGTTTTTGTTGTCAACAAGAGTGACAAAATTTTTGATAAAAAATTTGTTGATGAAAAGCTGAAGAAAACTATTTCAAAATCCTTGCCTCAGTTTAAAGGAGCATATTTTTCTTATATTTCAGGTTTAAAAAGTATTGGCCTTGATAACTTAAGAGAAAATGTGATGAAAGCTTATTCAAATTGGAACTTTAGACAGTCAACTTCCAATCTGAATACTTGGTTGAAGGAAAAACTTGATAAACACGCTCCACCAACTAACAACGAAAAAAGGAGAATTAAGCTGAAGTATATAGTGCAATCAAATACTAGACCGCCAACTATCAAAATATTTACTTCTCACAACGGAATCGTGTCAAAATCTTACAAAAGGTATCTTGAAAACTCATTTAGAGAAGATTTTGGTCTTCTTGGTACACCAATAAGAATAATATTTAAGTCAGGTGATAATCCTTTCACTTTTAGTAAGCATTAAAATCTTCTCTATTATTTTTCTGGCTTCTTTTTCAACAGCATCAGCATCAATATTACTCTCACCTGGAAGCATCTTTTTTCTTAACTTTGTTCCCATTGGCCCTGGATATTGAATTAGAACATTGATTCCTAGTCTCTTATTTTCTTCTTGATATGATAGGAATAGTTGATCACATGCTTTTTTTGCCGAATTGTAGGTACCATTAAATTTTTTTGTTCTAACATCGGAGACATAAACGAATAAACCTTTAGGATCTCTACTTAATAATCGATGAAAACATGATATTAATCTAAAGGAAATCATGATTGGTGAAAGTAAATTAATCTCTGCCTCTATCAAAGAAACTTGATTGATTGGCATCATTTGAAGTGAAGACATAGCACAGTGAATAATACCATGAAGTTCTCCAAAATTTTCTGATACTCTAGTTGATAGCTCTTCAATTGTTCCCTGCTTTGCTAGATCCATACACACAAGCGTTACTGACCCTTTTGTATGTTCTATAGCGTCAGATAGGTCTTCTAATCGATTCTTATCTCTACCGACGGCAATAACTTCTGCACCCTCCTGAGCCAACGCGATAGAGGTGCTAAATCCTAGGCCACTTGTTGCTCCTGTTATAAGCACTTTTGAACCAGAAAGTCTCTTAGAATTATGATCTATATTCATTACTTTTTTACACAAGTTGTTAACAGATTATCGTAATTGCTAATTATCCACTCTGGAATATTTTGGGGATAGTTTGTGAGTATTTTTTCTTGCACATCTAAAGTGATCATATTGGACTTAGACAGCCCAATAAATTTCCATCTATCGGAGTCATTAAGCACCTGATTATAAATAACAAGAAAAATTATTATTATTATTCCCCCTCTTAAAAACCCAAAAAGCAAACCAAAGATTTTATTTAGCTCGTTAAGAGTTGATGTTTCAATAAAGTATGAAATTCTGTATGTAATGAACGAGATAGCTATAAGAGCTAGTGTAAAGCCCAAAATAAAAGAAAGAATCATCATCAATTCACAGCTATCGCCTAATATGCCCATGACAAAATCTATTTCGGAAATAGTAGTAAAAATCAGCGGGGTAATAAGATAAGCTACCACAATTGCCAGAAACCAGTTTAAAATTAGCAGAACTTCTTTTATGAAGCCTCTATAGTAGGCAAAAACTCCTGAGAAAATTATCAATCCGGCAGAAATCAAATCAAAAGAGGACAAGATCTCCATTAGCTCAGATTCCTTTGTAAAGAAATTTAATTAACAAACTTTCTAAGAAATTAACCATTTAAGAATATCTTTAAC
Organism: uncultured Alphaproteobacteria bacterium; assembly: GCA_902537215.1. Taxonomy (GTDB): domain Bacteria; phylum Pseudomonadota; class Alphaproteobacteria; order Rhodobacterales; family Rhodobacteraceae; genus CACIJG01. Next base: position 30,322 of record CACBAM010000004.1, on the reverse strand, counting down.
AATTTATTTTTGGATAAGATAGCCTGTTTTGGATTTCCAGACCATTCAACTTTTCCATCATTTAATAGAATAATCTTCGTCGCAAGAAACATTGCCAAATTAATATCGTGGGTGATTGTAATAGCAGTTTTTTTGGAATCTTTTATGATTTTACTAATTAAAGAAATTATTTTTTTTGACATTATTGGGTCAAGCCCAGTAGTTGGTTCATCAAAAATCAGAATATCTGGATCTGAAAATATTGATCTAGCTATGCCAACCCTTTTTTGCATTCCTCCAGATAATTCAGATGGGTAGTCCTCGGCTATATTAGTGGGCAATCCAACCTCTCTTAGCCTTTCTATTGCTAGTTTTCTAAGCTTTATAATGCTAGGCGATTTTTCATTATATAGTTTTTTAAATGCAATGTTCTGCCAAATATTATAGCTATCGAATAGCGCATTACTTTGAAAACAAACGCCCAATTTATCTAAAATTTTTTGCCGATCTGCATTTCTGCTAATCAGCTTACCATCAAAAAATATTGAACCAGAGCTAATATTTTCAAGTCCTAATATGCACTTTGCTAACATAGACTTGCCTGCGCCTGAACCACCTATAATTACCAAATGCTCCTCTGGCTCAATTGTAAAAGAAATATTCTTTAAAATCCGTTTGGAGTCTATTACCTTATTTAGGTTTTTCACTTCGATTTTCAATTTTTTGATCATTTATTAAATAAGGCTTCTGTTAAAATGTAGTTTGCGGCAAGAATAGTTATTGAAGACCAAACAACAGAGTTGATAGTTGCTTTGCCAACACCTCGTGCTCCAACTGTTGTATTCAGTCCATGAAATGTCCCTAGCACGCCAATGATTAACCCGAAAAAACCCGCTTTTATTAAACCAGAGACAACGTCGGCTAATTCTAGGAATTTAATTGTATTTAATAAATAATTTGATGGATTAAATTCAAGAGTACTAACGCCAACCAAGAATCCCCCTAGAATGCCAAGGATATCGCCAGTAAGTGTCAAGAGTGGTAATGAAATAATACAAGCTAAAACACGGGGTATAATAAGAAAATTATATGGGTTTGCATTTAGTGTATACAGAGCGTCAACCTGTTCTGTAACTTTCATTGTTCCTATTTCAGCGGATATTGACGAAGCAACCCGACCCGACATGATCAATCCACAAAGCACAGGTCCTAACTCTCTACAAATACCAATAGCCACTATTGAAGGAACTACACTTTCGGCATTGAAGCGAGTTCCTCCAGAATAAATTTGAAGAGCTAAGGCGGCGCCAGTAAAAACTGCAGTCAATCCTACAACAGGTAAAGACATAAACCCTATTTGTATTAATTGATTGAAAAAGGCCTTAGCGTAGAATGGTCCCTTAAGTGCATATGATAGAATCTTCCAGGTAAATCGGCTAAAAATACCAATCTTGGAAATAAAAATTAGAAGTGTGTTACCTATAAGTCCAATATAAAAAATAATTTTCATATAATTTCCTATTTCGAGTAAACTCTGCTAATTCTTTCACCTAAATTCACTAGCACTTCATGACTAATGGTTTTACAGTCTTTCGCAAAATCATCAACTCGATATTCAGGTGAAAATACACAAAGATATTTAGGGGTTTTGGGTAAATTTGAAATATCTACTGTAACCAGATCCATAGAAATTCTACCTATTATGGGGCATGGTGTGCTTCCATAGAATAATTTACCTATGTTACTCAGTGTTCTCGGTAAACCGTCCGCATATCCCATCGCTAGAGTAGCAACTCTCATTTTATGTTTAGCTTTGTATGTAAAGTTATAACCAACTTGCATGTTTTTATCTATTATAAAGTCTTGAAGGACTGGAACCTTTATTTGAATAACTTCTTTCAATCCATTATTCCTAATTCCTCCATATAACCCAATACCAGGCCTGACCATATCAAAGTGAAACTCGTTCCCCAATAAAGTTCCATGGCTCGCCGAGATACTTTGACGAATGTTAGGTAAAAATTTACATAATTTAATAAATAGGTCTTTTTGCGCTTTGTTTTCTTTATTGGATGTTTCGTCTGCACAAGCTAAATGTGTCAAAATCAAATTCAATGGTAGTGATTTTATTATATCGATGTTTTCAAGGAGAGATTGCGTATCCAGTCCTAAGCGGTTCATGCCGGTATTTAGTTGAATGGCAACCTTTTGCGTTTGATTAAAAATTTCAATAAACTTTTGGGCTTCTAAAATATTATTAATAATTGGAGTTATATTATGTTCCCGGTAAAGATTAGATTTCAGAAAATCAAATCCATTTAAAGTAAATATTTCAGAATCCCTTGAGAAACTCCTTATCTTTATTGCTTCAATAATAGTTGCTGTAAAAAAACTTCTTACTCCATATCGCTCAATTTCAGGAACAATTTTCGCGATGCCTAGGCCATAAGCGTCTGATTTAACAACAGCCGATAGCTCAGTATTTTTTTTTATTATTGTTTGGAAAAATTTGATGTTACTTCTTAAATTGGCAAGATTAATATGAAGTTCAGGAGACAATTATTATCCTAAGTCTCAATTTTTGACTTGATGGCTCTTTGCCAAATTACCAAATCGTGTAAAACGTCCATCAAAAGCTAAATCAACTGTACCAACTGGACCATGGCGTTGCTTTCCAATTATTAACTCTGCTTTTCCATGAATTTGTTCCATTTCCTCTTGCCACTTTATAAGTGCATCAAGGTCTTGATCGCCTGGTTTTTCCCTCTCTTTATAATATTCTTCTCGAAATATAAACAAAACAACGTCAGCATCTTGTTCAATGGAACCACTCTCCCGTAGATCTGCAAGTTGTGGTCTTTTATCATCTCTATTTTCCACTTGCCGAGAGAGTTGAGATAAAGCTAAGACAGGTATATTCAATTCTTTTGCAATTGCTTTAAGCCCTTGAGTTATTTCAGCAATTTCATTAACTCTGTTTTCTCTATTTGATGAAGCCCGTATTAATTGAAGATAATCTATTATCAAAAGATCAAGGCCATGTGTTCTTTTTAGCCTTCTAGCTTTAGATGCTATACTTGATATTAAAAGCGCCGGAGTATCATCTATAAAAAATTTACTTTGATCCAGTGACCGAGCAGCATCCACGAACTGATTAAATTCATTTTCGGATAGCTCACCTCTTCTAATCTGTTCTGAAGGAATTTTGCTTATATCAGATAAAATTCTTGTGGCGAGCTGTGCTGAAGACATTTCAAGTGAAAAGAAGCCAACACTAGCAGCTTTGCCATATTTCTTAAAATTAGCGATCGAGGCATTGTATGCAATATTTGTTGCCAAAGCGGTTTTTCCCATAGATGGCCGTCCAGCAAGAATTATCAAATCTGAATTCTGCAACCCTCCCAATTTTTTGTCTATGTCAATAAATCCGGAAGGTATACCCGATACGCCTTGTATATCTGAGTCGAAAGCTCTGTTGGCCAATTCGATTGCCTCAGTCGCAGCTTTTACAAGAGGCTCAAAGCTTTTTGATTGAGTACCATTTGATGCCACATTATAAAGAGATTGTTCTGCTTTTGTAATAAGTTGAGAAGGGACTGTTTCCTCTGTTATTTTTTTTGCGTCAAGAATTATTTCGTTTCCAATATCAACGAGTTTTCTTCTAACTGCTAAATCATATAAAGCATTTGCATAGTCTTTTGCTGCATAGGCGCTTATAGCCATAGCAGATAATTCTGTAAGCAAAGAAGGAACGTCTATATCATGGAAATCCTCGTCTGAGTCTAGATATGGTTTTAAAGTAATTGGTGAGACAATAAGCCCTTTTTTCGTTCTAGATGCAATATGGGTGAATATTTTTTTATTTATCCCGTCATAGAAATGATCTTCATCAATAATGTATTCTATTTCCCCTAAAATTTCGCTATTCACTAATAGCAAACCTATCAGAGCTTGCTCGGCTTCAAGATTAAAAGTGGAAGATTTGTCGACATCCGCCGTTTGATCAAGTTTAACATTATCCATGAGTCTCACCGCAGATAGTATATACTAACTCTTTTTTTTTCACCAAATTAATTATGCCAACAATCGCTATTTCATAGTGTTATGCTTGTTGGGTACAATCTCTTGTATTGATTAGCAGATTATTCTGTTCCGCTTTTCTCAGGTGCTTTATTTTCAGAGCTGATCTCTTCTTTTACTTCTTCAGAGATAGTCTCTACAGTTTTCAGTGAAACGCCATCCTCTAGGAGGCTTTCGTTAAGCTCCGCATTAATTTCATCTGAACTGTTATCTGCATCCTTTTTATCTTCTATATCCGGTGTAGTGTCCCCTAAGCTTCGTACCACTTTCAATTTTATTTTGCTTTCAACTTCAGGATGCAAAATTACACTCATGTCGAATAATCCTAACTCTTTTATGGGTTTGTCTAAAGCTATCTGTCTTCTGCTTAGTATTATTCCATTTTCACCAATGAGGTTTACAATATCTCTTGTGGTAACCGACCCATACAATATTCCCGTATCAGATGCTGACCTAACAATCATCAAATTCAAAGATTCTACTTCCGCTCGTATTTTCTCTGCTTTTTCAATCTCGTTCTTATTTTTCTCTAGTAACTTTGCTTTTGTGGTTTCAAAAACTTCTTTGTTTTCTTTCGTTGCTCTCAAAGCTTTACCACTAGGAATAAGGTGATTCCTACCAAATCCTGGCTTTACTTTAACTGTATCGCCTATATTTCCTAGTTTATTTATCTTTTGAAGTAATATGATTTCCATGCTGAGGCCTATTTAACTGCGTAAGGCAACAAGCCTAAGAACCTAGCTCGTTTTATTGCGATTGCAAGTTCTCTTTGTTTCTTGGTTGAAACCGCAGTAATCCTCGACGGTATGATTTTCCCTCTCTCTGAAATAAATTTTTGAAGAGTCCTTACATCCTTGTAGTCAATAGGTTGTGCCCCTTTTTCGGAGAACGGACAACTTTTTTGACGCCTAAAATAGTGTTTGTTGTTATTATTTTGAGACCTTCTATCATTATACCTCTTCTCCATATTCAATCAGTCCTCTCTTCTTCGTCTTTATTCCTACTGTTCATCATGATTGAATGACCATCTTTATGCTCTTTTACCTTAATAGTTAAAAATCTCATAATATCTTCATGTATGTTCATCAGTCGCTCCATTTCAGCCACCGCTTTTGCTTCACTATTTGATTTAAACATAAAATAATGACCCTTCCTATTTTTGTTCATTCTGTAAGCTATTGATCTCAAGCCCCAATATTCACTTTCAATTACTTTTCCACCATTCTCAGCGAGAGTACCTTTAAATTCTTCGGCGAGAGTCTCAGCTTGTACGGATGTTAAATCTTGTCTACAAATAAAAACGTGTTCGTAATTGGGCATTAAAAGACCTTCAAAATAGTTGGTTGAGATTGTTATATACAGCAAAAATAAAAAAGCAAGCAAACAGTTGCATTGTCTAAATGATTTTTTTGGTATAAAAACTATCACAAAGCAATTTTTCTAAGAACGAATGCGAGGAAAAGGATATGAAAAAAGCTTTTTTATTTCCAGGCCAAGGATCACAATTTATAGGTATGGGGAAAGAATTAGCAAGCCAGTTTGAGGTAGCCAAAGATGTTTTTTCGGAGGTTGATGAAGCTCTTGGAGAAAAACTGTCGGCGTTGATGTTTTCAGGCGATATTGAAGAATTAACATTAACAAAAAATGCTCAACCCGCCATTATGGCAGCTTCTATTGCGGTTTTAAGGGTCATGTCATCCAATGGGTTGGATCTTAAAACAATTGAGCTTTTAGCTGGGCACTCATTAGGAGAATATAGTGCCCTGTGCGCTTCAGGGGTAATTTCTCTGAGAGATACTGCCATAGTATTAAGAAAAAGGGGAATAGCTATGCAAAAAGCGGTCTCTGAAGGTAAGGGTTCAATGGTCGCTGTTTTAGGCTTAACTAGTGAAATTGTAAACGAACTTATAATTACAAGTAAAAGCGACAACCATTTGATCCAAGTTGCTAACGACAACGACCCTTCACAAGTGGTTATCTCTGGCGAAAAGAAAGAAGTGGAAAAGTTCTCTGATATTTTAAAAGAGAAAAACGCTAAGAGAATTATTAAACTTCCAGTTTCTGCCCCTTTTCACTCTCCTCTTATGAAACCGGCTGCTTTAGCAATGGAATCTGAATTGGGAAAAGTAAATTTCTCAAACCCAATAGTTCCAATTATTCAGAACGTTGATTTAAGTATACTTTGTTCAACTGAGGGTTTAGTGGATAGGTTAGTCAAACAGATTTGTGCAACAGTAAGATGGAGAGAGAGTTTAGTAAAGATGGCAGACCAATATGGTATAAAAAACTTTTTTGAAATAGGTCCAGGTAAAATATTGACCGGGACGGTGAAAAGAACAATTCCTGATGCAAACGTTCTTTCGGTAGGCCTGGCTCCTCAGATCGATCAAGCTTTGGAAATGATCAGTGACTAATTTGGAAAACTTAAATATTCTAATTACCGGTGCAACTGGAGGAATAGGTACTAGCCTATCTAAGGCATTTGCTTCGACAAAAGCTAATCTCTTTCTCGTTGGATCTTCCAAAGAGAAAATATCTAAGTTACGAAATGAGCTACCAACTACAGAGAATATTAACTATTTTTCCGTTGATTTAAGTGAAAGAGAAAATGTAAGTGATTTTTGTGACTCGATAATTGAGAAATATGGAGGTATCAGCATTATTGTAAATAATGCGGGTATTACTGAAGATAATCTATTTATGAGAATGACTGATAATGCTTGGGATAAGGTTTTTGCAATTAATCTCGATGCATCGATGATAATTTGCAGGAAGTTCATTCGAGGAATGATTAAAAATAAATGGGGAAGAATAGTAAATATTTCTTCTGTAGTTGCGTCGACGGGTAATCCTGGGCAAAGCAATTATGTAGCTGCCAAAGGTGCATTGAATGGACTAACAAAATCATTGGCATTAGAAGTTGCAACAAGAGGCATTACAGTCAACTGCATATCACCAGGATTTATTGATACATCTATGACAGCTAAATTGACAGATGATCAAAAGTTGAAAATAACTGAGAGGATTCCAATAGGCAGAATGGGGACTGGCGATGATGTATCAGCATTGGTGTTATTTCTTGTGACTAATGAAGCAGGTTATATTACCGGGCAAAACATACACGTTAACGGAGGCCTTTTCCTAACGTAGAGAGTTTTTCTCCGTCTTACTCTAAAATTTTCCAGATAAGTATTGCTTGTTTTCATAATTATGTATAAAAGAAAAAAATTATCGAAAGTTGGCTATTTTCGTAACAGAAAACAGGCCAAATAATCTGTAAGATGATGAGGAGGTTAATATGAGTGATGTTGTAGATAGAGTTAAAAAAATAGTTGTAGAGCACTTGAGTGTAGAAGAAGGCTCGATATCAGATAGTTCATCTTTTATAGATGATTTGGGCGCGGATAGCCTTGACACAGTGGAGCTGGTGATGGCTTTCGAAGAAGAATTTGGTATAGAAATTCCAGATGATGCAGCCGAAACCATCCAGACTGTCGGTGATGCTGTGAAGTTCATCGAAGAAAACTCTTAAGGTACTTGAAACTCGGAGCATCACATTAGATAGAAAAGCATGAGACGTGTTGCAGTAACTGGAATAGGATTATTGACCCCACTTGGGTGCGGCGTTGAAATAGTATGGAATAGGCTATTAAAAGGGGAGTCATCAGCAACGAAGATAACAAAATTTGACCCATCAGATTATTCTACAAGTTATGCTTGTGAAATCCCTTTCGGTGATGACTCAGAAGAAAAATTTAATCCCGACGAGTGGATGAATATAAAAGATAGAAGGAAAGTTGATGACTTCATTCTCTACGGTATATGCGCGGCGGATCAAGCTGTAAAGGATGCCGGTTGGACTCCTGATAAAGAGGAAGACTTACTTCGAACCGGTGTAATGATAGGTTCAGGTATAGGTGGTCTTCAGTCTATAGGAGATACTGCTAATTTAATCAAAGATAAGGGACCGAGGAGAGTTTCTCCTTTCTTCATACCCGGGGCATTGATCAATTTGATCTCTGGTCAGGTCTCAATAAGATATGGCTTTAAAGGACCAAACCATTCTGTGGTAACAGCTTGTTCAACGGGTGCGCATGCTATCGGTGATGCTTCTAGGTTTATTATATCTGGCGAAGCTGATGTAATGATAGCTGGTGGTGCTGAAAGCCCTATAACAGAACTGGGAATAGCTGGGTTCAATGCATGTAAGGCTTTATCAACAAAATTTGGAGAAGATCCAAGTATCGCCAGTAGGCCATATGATGTCGATAGAGATGGCTTTGTTATGGGAGAAGGTGCTGGGATAGTGGTGCTAGAAGAGCTTGAGCATGCAAAAAAAAGGGGCGCTAAAATATACTGTGAGGTTTTGGGTTATGGGCTGACCGGCGATGCATACCATATTACTGCGCCTCCACCAGATGGAGATGGTGGCAAAAGATCGATGAGCGCAGCACTCAAAAGCAGTCAATCAAATATTTCTGATATTGACTATATTAATGCACACGGTACGTCTACTATGGCTGATACCATAGAATTAAGTGCCGTCGAATCGTTAGCTATGAATTATGCAAACAAAATATCCATGTCCTCTACAAAATCATCAATTGGTCACTTACTAGGAGCTGCGGGCTCGGTCGAAGCTATTTTTTCAATACTATCAATTCGAGATCAAATTGTTCCACCAACCATTAATCTTGAAAACCCAGCTGTCGATACTAAAATAGATCTTGTCCCAAAGCATGCGCGGGAGAGAAAAGTTACAAGGGCTCTATCAAACTCCTTTGGGTTCGGTGGCACCAATGCATCTTTAGTAGTGGGAAAACTAAATTAGAAATTCCGCAAAAACTAAGTAATGGCTACTTTTTTTTCTCACTTTTTTTACTTATTTTTAGCGTGTTTAATTTCTGTTTATATTGCAATAACTAGTTTCGAACTTTACTATGAAAAGGCGGGCCCAAGTGAGCAAGAGCAATTATTGATTATAAGTAAGGGCCAAAGTGTAGCAAATATTGCCAGTCACCTAAGAGAATTAAATCTGATCGAAAACCGCATGGTTTTTATGCTTGTTGTGAGGCTTAAGGGCTTTAATGACAAAATAAAGTTTGGAGAATACATGATTCCAAAAACTGCCTCTATTAAAGATATTTTAGATGCAGTGATTACCGGAGTATCGGTTCAAAATAAAATCACGATACCCGAGGGTCTTAGCACGATTTCAGTAATACATCGGATAAATAATGATCCAAGGATTAAAGGCGACTTGATTAGTTTCAGTGAAGAGGGCTTGCTTGCTCCCAATACATACAGTTTTGATATTACCACAAAGAAAAAAGATCTCTTTTTAAAAATGAGAAATAATCAAAAAAGGATATTAGAAACTGCGTGGGAAAACAGGGATCCTGAATTGCCACTGAAAAATGCCTTTGATCTCTTAATTTTGGCATCTATGGTGGAGAAAGAAGCTGGTAATGAGGAGGACAAAAAAAAAGTTGCTTCCGTGTTTTTAAATCGTTTGAAAAAAAAAATGAGATTGCAATCTGATCCAACTGTTGTCTATAGTTTAACAGAAGGTAGAGAACCGCTAAATAGAGAGCTTAATAGAAGTGATCTTAAGACAAAGTCCCCCTTTAATACATATAAAATTGATGGCCTTCCACCTAGCCCAATTTGTAATCCAAGCAAATCATCAATTTACGCGGTTTCAAATCCACTTAAAACAGACTTCTTGTTTTTTGTTGCCAATGGAGAGGGAGGGCATAATTTTTCAAAGGATCTCAAACAGCATAACAGGTTTGTTAAAGAGTATAGAAGATTGAAGATAGAAAATTGATTTTTTAACGTAATTATGTTGTTAATAAGAATCATCAATGGAGGCATTGTCATTGGAGCAAACTGATATAAAAATAAAAAAGATTTGGGAAACAATCTGCAAGGAAGCTCAGGTATCCTTAAAGAAATCTAATTACATGAAAAAATATTTTAAAGACAATATTTTGGGTCAAAGTAGTTTCGGCGATGCATTATCGCATATCATCGCTGTTAAGGTTTCTAACCCTGATTTTGAATTGGGACATCTCATTCCAATTCTGCAAAAGCAAATTAGTAATTTTCCTTATATTTGTGATTACGCAGTGGATGACTTGATTGCCTTTTATGAAAGGGATCCTGCTTGCCACTGGTTTTATCAACCTTTTCTCTTTTACAAAGGATTCATTGCATTACAAGCACACCGAATTGGAAATGCACTTTACAATAATGGAGACATAGATTTTTCTCTTTATTTACAAATGAGAGTATCTGAGGTTTTCAGTATAGACATTCATCCCGGTGCAAAAATAGGCAAGGGCATTATGTTAGATCATGCTCATAATCTAGTTATCGGAGAAACGGCTAAAGTTGGGAATAATGTCTCTATTTTGCATTCTGTCACGCTAGGTGGTACTGGAAAAGTTCGGGGTGACAGACACCCAAAGATAGGAAATAATGTTTTAATTGGAGCTGGTGCGAAAATATTAGGTAATATTTCGATTGGAGAGTGCTCCAGGGTCGCTGCTGGTTCGTTGGTCTTGAAGTCCGTAGCTTCTTTTAAGACAGTAGCTGGGGTACCCGCCAAAGAGGTGGGAAGTTCAGGGTGTCCGGAACCATCAAAAACGATGGACCAAATTTTAAACAAAAACTAGTTTATTTTATCATGAGAACAGTGGGATTTTGTAGGTAGAATACTATTCGATCAAGAAATTTTGCGCCCAGTTCTCCATCAATCGTTCTATGATCTACGGATAATGTTAAGTAAACTTGTTTGCATGATAAAAAAGTTCCATTCTCACTAATAACCTCATCCTTAACTGCCCCAACCGCTAATATTGATGAATTTGGTGGGTTAATAATTGCATCGAAGTTTTCGATAGAAAACATTCCCAAATTCGAAATGGCATGCGCACAGTCTATAAAGTCACTGTTTCGCAGTTGCTTTTTCTTTGCTTTTTCAATAAGACTTTTCATTTCTAAGGAAATTTGACTTAATGATTTTTTATCAATGTTTCTTAGAGTTGGGGTATAGAGTCCCGCTTCAGTTGATATAGCTACTCCAATTGCCACTTCGTTAAATTTCAACATATGTTGTTCTTGCCAGATCATATTACAGTCAGGAAAATCTATTAAAGCACAAGCACATGCTTTTATAAAAAAGTCATTTATTGATATTTTATTGTTTTTTTCAAGTAAATTATTTGTCTTATTTCTAAAGTTAATCAATTCATCTACTCTAGCTTTGCGTCTTAAGTAAAAGTGAGGTATTGACGACTTTGAAAGGGTTAGCTTTTCCGCAATTATTTGTCTTATTTTAGGTACGCTTATAAGCTCATGGTCTATACCAATAACTTGTCCGGCATTATTCTTTTGTTCGATATCTCTGCTAGACGAGGGTAGCTTTAAATGTTTTTCGATATCAATTTTCGTGATTCTTCCCCTTGGTCCAGTACCTAAAATATCTTTGATATTTATAGAATTTAAAGAGGCTAACTTTCTGGCTAAAGGCGTTATAAATATTCTACCCATAATTAATTTAATCTTTATAAAGAACTTGTTTAACAGAAAAAACGATCTCGTCTGGAGTAATTAAGGCTGCTTTTTCCAAATTTTCTGCATAGGGCATAGGAACGTCTTTCCCTGTACAATTCAACACTGGGGCATCCAAGTAGTCAAATGCTCTTATCATGATTTGTGAGCCAATGTAGCTTCCGACTGAACAAACAGGAAAAGATTCTTCTACGGTTACACATCTATTAGTCTTTTTCACTGACTCTATTATTGTATCGAAGTCAATTGGCCTTATTGTTCTTAAATCGACTATCTCTGCACTTATTCCTAGTTCCTTCAGCTTCTTATCAGCCTCAAGCGTGTGCATCATGCCGATTCCATAGCTAATAATAGTCACGTCCTGTCCGGTTGAAATAGTTTTCGCCTTTCCAATTGGTATAATTTGTTCAGAATCAATATTTACTGGAAAAGATTTTCCATACAAAATCTCATTTTCAAGAAAAATAACCGGATTATTTTCTCTAATCGCTGACTTTAGTAAACCTTTCGCATCTTCTGCAGAAAATGGCTGAATCACTTTCAAACCTGGAATTGAAGCGTATAATGATGCGAAATCCTGGCTATGTTGAGCTGCGACTCTAGCGGCTGCTCCGTTTGGCCCCCTAAAGACAATTGGACAATTAATTTGTCCACCTGACATATAATTTGTTTTAGCTGCTGAGTTAATTATCTGATCTAAAGCTTGCATGGCGAAATTGAATGTCATGAACTCGACTATTGGTCTTATTCCTGTAAAAGCAGCGCCAACAGCTAATCCGGTAAACCCATGCTCAGTGATAGGAGTATCTATTACTCGTTCCGACCCAAACTCTTCAAGCAAGCCCTGACTAACTTTGTATGCTCCTTGATACTCTCCTACCTCTTCACCCATTAGAAAAACATCCTCATCAAGTCTCATCTCCTCGGCAATTGCACTGTTTATTGCTTCCCTAACAGTTAATTCATTCACTACCTTATTTTCGGTTGTCTCATTATCGAGTTTTTTACTGTCTTCTAGTGTCGTATTTACACTATCTATCTTATCTTCTTTGCTCAAAATTTCTTCATTACTATCAATACTAGCAGGCTCAATTATCTTGCTATCATCAACCTTTCTAATATTAATCTCATCGGCGCCTTCGGTTTCGATTACCGCGATCAAGGCATTAACTTTTATATTCTCCGTTCCCTCCTTAACAATTAGTTCAACAATGGTGCCTTCCTCAATACTTTCATATTCCATTAGAGCTTTATCCGTTTCAATATCAGCTATGATATCACCTGGTTTAACCTTATCTCCTGGGCTAACGTACCATTTGGCAAGGCTACCTTCTTCCATAGTGGGTGAGAGAGAGGGCATTAAAATTTGGGTCTTCATTTTTTTTCCTAATTTTTAACCAGAGTACACATCAGTCCAAAGTTCCTCGATATCAGGTTCTGAACTGTTTAAAGCAAAGTCTGACGCTTCAGTTACTATTGCTTTAATCTCAGCATCCGTTGATTTAAACTGCTTTTCTGAGATTTTATGTTTTTCTATCAATACAGACCGTAGCATATCTATTGGGTCTTTTTCTTCTCTGACCTTTTGAACCTCTTCTCTAGTTCGATATTTTGCAGGGTCAGACATAGAGTGCCCTCTATACCTGTATGTTTTCATTTCAAGTATAAAAGGCCCTTTACCAGTTCTACAATGATCTGCCGCTTGAGCAGCTTCTTTCGCTACATCAAGAACATTCATACCATTAACGGCTTTCCCTGGAATATTGAAAGCCAGTCCTCTTGCAAACATCTCTTCAGTTGAGGACGCTCGAACCATAGAAGTCCCCATGGCATACTGGTTATTTTCAATAACGAAAACTACTGGTAACCTCCAAAGTGAAGCCATATTGAAAGCTTCATATACTTGCCCTTGATTTGCAGCCCCTTCACCAAAATAAGTGAAACATACGCAACTATTTTTTTTATATTTATTTGCAAAAGCGATACCAGCACCAATTGGTACTTGTGCGCCTACAATTCCGTGCCCTCCATAAAAGCCTTCACTTTTAGAGAACATATGCATAGATCCCCCTTTACCCTTTGAGTAACCAGTAGAACGACCCGTGAGTTCTGCCATTACCATTTTTGGATCCATGCCACAAGCTAGCATATGACCATGATCTCTGTAAGAAGTAATGTTTTGATCTCCATTTTCCTTAATGGAGTCTATTCCCACAACAACGGCCTCCTGGCCTATATACAAATGACAAAATCCCCCAATGTGTCCCATGCCATAAAGCTGCCCCGCTTTTTCTTCAAATCTTCTAATTAGGAGCATCTTGTGATAAAGCTCAAGTAACTCTTTTTTTGACGCACTGGATTTTCTCATATATGTAGTTTAGCGTTAAACTAAATTTTTTCAATATCTAATTTTAAACACTATTAGTTCATCTTCACCAATGAGCCCTAAAATTTTTCTTGCCTGCTGGTCAAGAAGTTCTAAGTCAAGGCTTGTATCTGAAAGCCGCTTAATTTTGTTTTTAACTGCCTTAGTTTTTTCATTTACCAACTTTAACTCTTTGGTCAAAGCTTTTTCTTTTGCTAAAAGCTGGTACCTATAAGAAACACCAAACTCTCCTTTGAACGATGCAATTATAAAATAAAAACAAAGTATAAAGCATACAGCGGACAAAGTAATTTCTAAAATTTTTATGCTTTTGAACAATTTAGGATCCTCAAACGAATCATTACATACTTGATTCGTAAAAGGAATCATTTTTTTATATTTTGAGTGATTCGATACCAGGAAGTGATTTGCCTTCTAACCATTCCAGAAAAGCACCTCCAGCAGTTGAAACATAACTAAATTTTGAAATTGAAGCGGATGTTTTAAGAGCACTCACAGTATCACCACCCCCTGCTATTGAGACTAATTGCTTTTTTGAAGTTCTATTTGCTGCGTAGTTTGCTATATTATTTGTTCCTTGATCAAATGGTGGAGTTTCAAATGCACCCAGCGGGCCATTCCAAATCAAGGTCTTTGATTTTTTAATTATATCCATTATGTCCTTTTGAGAATTTATTCCTATATCAAGGATCATTTTATCTAATGGGCAACAATCAACTCTAAATGTTTGGGCTTCCTTTTTTTCATTAAGTGAGTCGGCACAGACTATATCTTGAGGTAAGACTAACTTACATTTTTTATATTTCAGTTCTTGAATTATTTCCTTTGCAGTCTGTATCATTTTTTTTTCTGTAAATGATATACCAATTCCATATCCCTGAGCACTAAGGAATGTATTGGCCATTGCCCCACCAATTATCAAATATTCTACTTTATTGCTTAAATTATCTAGAAGCTCAAGTTTTGTTGATATCTTGGAACCTCCCACAATAGCTGTGACTGGTTTTAAAGGTTGCTCCAATGCTAAAGACAAAGCTTTAAGTTCACTTTGAACAAGAAAACCCGCAAAACTTGGGAGATAATTAGTTATCCCCTGAGTAGAGGCATGGGCTCTATGTGAGACTGAAAAGGCATCATTACAATAAAAATTGCCAAGTGAAGCAAGTTTGGCGCTAAAGTCAGGATCATTAAGCTCTTCTAATTTGGAAAATCGTACATTCTCCAATAAGAAAATTGAGGGAAAGGGAGAAGCTTCAATTTCTTCTCTCCATAAGTCTATTTCAAGTGATGGCAAAAATTTTAAATCTAAATTAAGGATTTCATTAAGGTATCCCAATAGTTTTCTTAAGCTTAGATCTTTATTTATTTTTCCATTTGGTCTCCCAAAGTGTGAAAGTATAACTACTTTGTTTTTGTTTTTTATTAGATGATGTATTGTTTCTTTTGTTTTCTCTATTCTTGATGTATCACTACTTTTGCCATTTGAATAAGGAACGTTTAAGTCAAGACGGAGGATGACCGTCTGTTTCTTTATCTCGGCATCTTGAATTTTTTTCAACATCATATTTAAATGAAATCGCAATCAAATCAATGTCTTAGCCTGTCGACATATTTCGTCAACATTGATTTGAAAATGATCAAAGAGATCCTTTGCTGGCGCAGAAGCTCCAAAGCCCTTCATTCCTATAAAGGAGGTTCTGATTTTGCTACCACCATTTTCATAAAGCCATTTTTCCCAACCTAACTTAACCCCAGCTTCTATAGCTATTCTGACGGTGCCTCTAGGTAACAATTTTTTCTTATATTTATAATCTTGTTCATCAAATAATTCCCATGAAGGTAACGAAATTACCCTTGTACCAATTCCATTATTTTCTAGTACCTTTGCCGCTATCAATGCAATCTGAACTTCAGAGCCAGTTGCTATAAGTATTACTTTTTTCTTATTAATAAAATCTTTTACAATATATGCGCCTTTAGACGATCGATTAATTGAAACTTGTTCCTTTCTAATTAAAGGTAAATTCTGTCTCGATAAACAAATAATAGAGGGTTTATTTTTTGACTTGAGTGCAATCTCCCAGCATTCAATAGTCTCTATAACATCGCATGGTCTAAAAACGTTTAAATTTGGTATCGATCGAAGAGATGCCAAATGCTCCACTGGTTGATGTGTTGGTCCGTCTTCACCCAAACCTATGCTGTCGTGGGTCATAACATAAATAACGCCCAAACCCATTAGTGCACTTAAACGAATTGCACCCCGACAATAGTCAGAGAAGGTCAGAAATGTACCTCCATAGGGAATTATTCCCCCATGTAAAGACATTCCATTCATGATAGCTGCCATTCCGTGCTCTCTTATACCATAATGTATGTATCTGCCTGATCGATTTAGCTCTGAAAAAACCTCAATCGTTTTTGTTTTGGTGTTGTTTGAGCCTGTCAAGTCTGCAGAGCCCCCAATGGTATTATTAAAACACTCATTTATTAGGTCCAGGCATAACTCACTGGCTTTTCTTGTTGCTAGTTCTGTTTGAATTTCTTGTGAATATAGTTTTTTAAAATTTTTAATACCTCGAGTAAGTTTTGAGGGAAATATTTTATCTAGCTCATTTAAAAAAGCGGTTCTTTTCTTTTCCGATAGAGATTGGAAGCGGTCTGTCCAATCTTTAAAAACTGTGCGATTTTTATGCCCTACTTTTACCCACGCTTCCTTTATATTTGACGGTATTGCAAATTCTTTGTGCTGCCAATCAAAACTTTTTCTTAATTGTTCAACCTCATTCTTCCCCAATGGAGCACCATGCACTCCTGAGGTTCCCTGTTTAGCTGTCGAACCGTAACCAATTATTGATTTTGCAGCAATTAAGGATGGGCGGTTGTCTTTTTTTGCATTATTTATCGCTTGATCAATTTCAACCGGGTTATGAGCATCACAAGAAAAAGTTGACCATCCAGACGATTTGAATCTAGAGATCTGGTCAGTATTACAAGAAAGCTCGACTCCTCCATCAATAGTAATTCCATTATCATCCCAAATTACTATTAGCTTCTTTAGTTTTAGTTTGCCTGCTAATGATATAACTTCCTGGCTTATACCTTCCATAAGACACCCATCGCCAGCAATCACATATGTGTAATGGTCACAGAGATCGCTACCCCATCTTGTTCCAATGAATTCCTCAGCGATAGCCATCCCAACGGCATTACCAAGTCCTTGTCCTAATGGACCTGTAGTCGTTTCAATACCAGGAATATGGCCATATTCTGGGTGCCCAGCAGTTTTTGAATTAAGCTGCCTAAAGTTTTTTATATCCTCTAATGTAATATCTGGATAACCGGCTAAATAAAGAACAGAATATAAAAGCATTGATCCGTGACCCGCAGATAAAACAAAACGATCTCTATCGAACCAATTAGGCTCCGATGAAAAGAACTTTAGGTGTTTCTCAAATAAAACTGTTACAACATCAGCCATACCCATCGGCATTCCTGGATGACCGCTATTAGCTTTCTCAATTCCATCCACAGATAACATCCTGATTGCAGTAGCTTTATCCCAATGGTCGGAAAAACTTTTTCGTAAAGTATCAATATCCATTTTAAAAAATTTTGCTTATAGTCAGTTTCGTTATAATATGTAATTTTTTAGCATAGTAAATCTAATATTTGTATTTTAGAAAAAGGTTTGTGTTAAATCAAATAGAGCGGTTATAATAGCAGATATATCGTGCCATGACCCAATTAGTTAAATTAGAAAAAAGATTTGAAATTGCCTTGGAAAAGCTAGAACTAGCCTTGGCAAATAAAAATTTGAGTGAGGCTTCAGGCAATATTAATAAAAAAGATAAAGATGTAGAAACGAACACCCACAATATTGATGATTTATTAATCAAAATTAGCAAGTTAGAAAAGGCTGCGGAGAGTGACGCTGAGGAGATAGATAGGCTAATTATGAAATTAAAGGAAATTTTAGAGACAAATAATGACTGAATTAGAAATATCAATCGGTGGGCGTATTTTTTCAGTTGCCTGTGACAACGAAGAGCAGGAGAAAGTTAAAGAGGCAGCTGCACTAATCAATGAGGAAGCTGATTCTATTCAATCTCAATTGGGCCGGCTTCCAGAGTCAAAGATGTTATTACTTTCTGCATTAATGATAGCCGACCGTTTGGTAGACGTAGAATGTGAGTCAAAAGCATTTAAAGAAAAATCAGAAGATCTCGTTGATCTAAAAAACAAAAACCAAGAGTTAGAACGGCATAGAAATTCTCTACAAAGTGATTATCAGAAGCTAGAAAGCTTGGTAGAAAAAATTGTAGCTAAATTAGAAATGGTTTCAAAATTAAGTGATAAAAAATCAGATATATTTCTTTCTGACGAGAACTCAACGCAACAAATTGAAACGGATCAACCAAAATTATTTTAAGCGTTTTCTTCTCTAATCCTTGCAGCTGCTTCTTGACTAAAGGACACACTCTTTTCCGTAAATAATTGATCTAGCTCACCTGACATAGTCATTTCTGTGATTATATCTGCACCCCCTATGAATGCATTTTTTACGTATAGCTGAGGAATTGTTGGCCAATCAGAGAAATCTTTAATTCCCTGTCTAATATCATCATCCTCCAAAACATTTATATCTTTAAAATTAATTTGGAGATAATTTAAAATACCGACAACTCTACTAGAGAAACCACATTGTGGCATTTTTGATGTACCTTTCATAAAAAGGACTACGTCATGTTCATTGATTAATGCTTCAATTCTAGATTTCACGTTTTCATTCATTTTCTATCTCCTATTTTATTTTTGTTTGCAAAGCAAGGGCATGTAAAATTCCATTGCTCCCATCCATTGCTCCCTCTAATGCCTTATAAACTAATTTATGTTGCTCTATTCGGGATTTTCCTCGAAACTCTTTAGTAGCGATTGTAGCAGAATAATGGTTACTATCTCCTGCGGTATCAATTATTTCAATATCGGCCTGAGGAAATTTTTTCCTTAAGAGTTCCTTTATTTTTTCGGCACTTATTGCCATACGCTTTTTCCCCTTTGGGTTTAGTTAATTCAAATTATTTTTACTCTCCATCATATTACTTATTACATTGTGGTAAAGATCATTTACATAAGCAAGACTAAGAAAATTTTGCCCAAAACAAAGTTTGGTACCTTTAGCGACACCCAATTTAGTTAAATGCACGTCTTTTTCCTTAGCCAAAGAGATTAGCTCTTTCTCCTTCGAGGGATTTACAGTAATTACGTATCGCGCTTGAGTCTCGTTGAAAAAATACTCTGTTGACCCCTCGGTCACAATAAAACCTAGATCGTTGATAATTGCCAATTCGCACAACGCGAGCGCTATCCCTCCATCTGATACATCGTGAGCACTTGATATCAGTTTTTCACGAAATAGGTATAAAATAAATTGTCCATTACGCTTTTCTTCTTCTAAATTGACTTTTATGTTTATATTTTCAATTGGTGTTTGGGAGAGCTCAGTTAAAAGAGCTAATGCTGTAGTTTTTTCATCAGTTTTACCAATTGTATAATAAAAGTCATTTTCATTTATCGTTCCCGCAGTATGATCCGAAATATTTTTTATTAGACCCACGCCTCCAATAGTTGGAGTTGGCAGAATTGATTTTCCATCGGTCTGATTATAAAAGCTTACATTTCCTGAAACTACAGGAAAATTTAATTCGACACAGGCTTTTTTAATTCCTTTAATGCAGTTAACAAATTGACCCATTATTTCTGAATCTTCTGGACTACCAAAATTAAGATTATCGGTAATTGCTAATGGAGTTCCACCTGATGAGATGATGTTTCTGTAACACTCTGCTACAGCTTGTTTCCCACCCTCGAAGGGGTTTATCGAACATAGTAACGGGTTGCTGTCACAGGAAAAGACCAACCCATAACTCGTTTTATCAATCCTAGTGACTGCAGCATCCAATCCGGGACGCTTAAGAGTATTATTTAGTATCATATGGTCATATTGTTCCCAAACCCATCGTTTAGAACAGTGATTGGGTGATGACAGTAAAACTTCTATTGCTCCTTGAATAGTTATGCTTGGAATGTCTGTATACAACTTCTTTCGTTTAGGGGAGGTCCATGGTCTGTTATATTGGGGCGCCTGATCGGACAAGCACTTAAGGGGTAAGTCGGCAACAATTTTATTGTTAAAATTAATTAAGAGCTTATCCTCTTCAATCGTATTACCTATCACAGCAAAATCTAGGTCCCATTTGCTAAAAATCTTTTTTGCTTGATCTTCATGTCCAGCCTTTATTACTGCAAGCATTCTTTCTTGGCTTTCCGACAGCATTATGTCGTAAGCAGTCATTTGATCTTCGCGTATGGGAACTTTATCTAAGTTAAGAAAAATACCGAGATTACCTTTGTCTCCCATTTCCACGGAAGAACATGTTAATCCAGCAGCTCCCATATCTTGTATTGCGATCACACACCCGCTACTCATAAGTTCGAAACATGCCTCCATGAGCTTTTTTTCTAAAAAAGGATCTCCAATTTGAACAGAAGGTCGTTTAGCTTTATTAAGTTTGTCATCTGAATCAAAGCTTTCGGACGCCATACTAGCTCCTCCAACACCATCCTTTCCCGTTTTTGCACCCATATAAACTATTGGAGAACCAATGCCAGTTGCTTTTGAATAAAAGATCTCGTTTCTATTAACAATACCGGCAGCAAAGGCATTAACGAGGCAGTTGCGATTATATGAAGCATGAAATCTAAGCTCGCCACCCACATTGGGTACACCAAAAGAATTTCCATAATGGCTTATACCTTTAACAACTCCACGAAGAATTTCTTTGGTCTCAATTTTGTCAGCTGATCCCATTGATAATGAGTTCATAACAGCAATAGGCCTTGCTCCCATCGTAAAAACATCTCTCAATATTCCTCCTACTCCAGTTGCTGCTCCGTTGAAAGGCTCAATATAGCTAGGGTGATTGTGGCTTTCCATTTTAAATGCCAATGCAAGTCTCTCATCAATAGCAACTATTCCAGCATTTTCACCAGGACCACAAATGACTTGATTGCCTTCTGTTGGAAGTTCTTTAAGCCATTTTCTTGATGACTTATATGAACAATGCTCGTTCCACATTGCAGAAAAAATTCCCAATTCTGTAATGTTTGGGGTTCGATCCAATATTTTTTTAATCTGATTATACTCTTTCGTTGTAAGACCATGAGCTCTTATGATTATTGGAGAATGATCCTTGGGCGTCATTTTAGGGACTCAATTAGTTTTTTGTTCTTTTAATACGATCTGTCTTGCAAGCGCACTATCTTTATCTGAAAGACCCAGCAAACTGCAAAATAATCTCATAAAACCGTCTTCTTCATAAGTTCTCTTACCGTCTGCCATGACTAATATCCAAGAATCTTTAAGCAAATTAAATCTTTCTTCATAAGCTATGCTTTCTTTTATTACTTTAATAAACTGAACATTGTCATTTGATTGTCCTTCTAGCCTAGCTGCCATATTAAGCACATTTTCAGTATTCTCATCGTTGAAATCAAATCTCTTTATTATTAACTCTTTAATTTTCTCTCGTTCATTAATGTCAAAAGTTCCGTCCAACTTAGCTATCCTGATAAATATTGCGGTTAACGCAAGTACCTCCATTCGATCAAAAGACTGCTTTACTTGATCCTGTGGCTTTGCAAATAAATTAATTAAATCTTTAAACATTTTTTTCCGTAATTTCCTTCAAGGTGCGTTTTAAAACTTTTCCAGTAGCGTTTCTAGGTAGCTCTGAAACATATACTATTTCAGAAGGTATTTTAAATTTTGCTAAGTTATTGAGACAATGTGTTATAATTTTTTCTTCTGGCAACTCTTTATTTTTTTTCAAAACCACGAATAGTTTTCCTGTCTCTCCCCATTTTTTATCAGGAACCCCAATTACAGCCAGTTCCGCAATTTCATCAAGCTGATAAAGTATGTTTTCTACCTCAGCAGGATAAACATTTTCTCCACCTGAAATATACATATCTTTTTCTCTGTCAACAATGAATACAAAACCGTCTTCATCAAATTTAGCTAAGTCTCCTGTTTTAAGCCAACCTTCATGAAATGATCCTCTAGTTGCTTCTTCATTCTTCCAATAGCCAGGGGTTACATTTGGACCTTTAATTAGTAGTTCTCCCACCTGATTTGGTTCTACTGGTGTCATATTCTTATCTATAATCTTTATGGAGGTATGTAGCACAGCTTTCCCCGCAGAGCCTATCTTATTAAGAGAGTCTTCAGCGGCTAAGAAAATTCCAGCAGGACTTGTTTCAGTCATCCCCCATCCTTGAATCACATCAATTCCCTTAGATTGCCAAGTCTTAATTATTATTTCTGCACATGGTGCACCGCCTACACCAACGTTTACCAACCTATTAAAATCAGTTGTTTCAAAGTCAGAATGTTGCATCATAAACTGTAAAGGCGCTGGAACGGCAAATAAATGTGTTATTTCAAGTTCATCAGAATTTATTGCTTTTAAAGCATGCATCGGATCAAACTCTCTCATAATTATAATTTCCCCACCTTGGTGAAGAACTGGATTTGCATAACAATTTATTCCACCAGTATGGAATAAAGGTAGTATAACCAATTGTTTAGTCTTGCTAGTCAAGTTAGCTATCCCAGATAGGTTAATTGCATTAAACAATTGCATTTTATGATTTATTTTTGCACCCTTGGGATGTCCGGTGGTCCCCGAAGTGTACATTATCATTATTAGGTCATCCAAAGTGAGGGAAACTTTTTTAAAATCACTAGGGGCCTCTTTAATATTTTCTTGAAACTCACTTGGTTTTTCGTCTGAGTTGAAAAATTGGATAATCATATTTGGTATTAACAAGCGAAGTTGTTCGGCTGTTGTTTTGAAGCAATCGTCAACAATAAGCAAACTTGGTTCGCAATCGTTTAATATAAAAGCTAATTCATTTGCTGTAAGCCTCCAGTTTAAAGGCACCATAATTGAGCCAATTTTAGAACAGGCAAACTGGAGTTCGAAGAAAATACTATGGTTCTTTGACAAAATAGCAACCCGGTTGCTATGCCCAATGTCCATGTTCTGCAGAAAATTGGCTATTTTACAAGATGATAAGTTCAATTCCTTGTATGATATTTTCTTGTTGAGAGAATAGTCCGTAATAGCAACTTTATTGGAGTGCATCTTTGACTGATGTTCTGCCCAATCATAATAATTTATCATTTATAATATTCCTTTAAACTAACCGAGTTTGTTCTAAAGCTTTTTTTATGAAATTTGAAAAAATAGGATGGGGTTCAAAAGGTTTGGATTTGAGCTCAGGATGAAATTGTACTCCCAAAAAAAATGGATGTGAAGACAGTTCTACTACCTCTGGCAGTGATCCATCTTGAGAAAATCCAGAAAAAGTTAGACCATTGTCTTCAAGAGCTTTTTGGTAATTGACATTAACCTCGAACCGATGCCGATGCCTTTCTGAAACTATTGCTTTTTTATAAATTGAATAAGCCATTGTCCCTTTTTTTATTTTTGCAGGGTAGGCTCCTAGCCTCATTGTCCCACCTTTATTTTGGACTTTAGTTCTAATTTCAACATTCTGACCTTTAACCCATTTGGAAAGATGATAGATTAGGTGATCTCCAGAGCTATTTGATTTGTCATCGAATTCTTCAGAATTTGCTTTTCTAAGGCCGGCACAATTTCTTGCGTACTCTATTACTAGTAATTGCATGCCCAAACAAATTCCAAGGAAGGGAACTTGTTTTTCTCTTGCATATTTTATGACTTTAATTTTCCCTTCGGTTCCTCTTTTCCCAAATCCACCTGGTATCAATATGCCGTCAAACTTATTTAATCGCTTTGTTTGAGCGGATTTTTCAAACTCTTCAGATTCCAGCCATGTTACTTCTACATTAGTTTTATTAGCTAAACCTCCATGAATAAGAGCCTCTGAAAGAGACTTATAGGCATCTTCAAGTTTTGTATACTTTCCAACAACAGCGATTTTGACTGACCCTTCTGAGTTACGATATCTTGAGCTAACATCATTCCAAATATTCAAGTCAGGTTCTTTTTTAGATTTTAAGTCTAGAACTTGAAGAACTGCAACATCTAATCCTTCTTCAAAAAAAGCAATTGGAGCTTCATAAATTGTTTCAAGATCATTAGCCGCAATAATATTTTTTTCATCAACATTACAGAAAAGTGCGATTTTTTCTTTCTCTTTCTTAGGAATTGGCACTTCCGATCGACAAACTAAAATATCTGGACTTATTCCAATAGACCTTAATTCCTTGACAGAGTGTTGGGTTGGTTTGGTTTTTAGTTCGCCTGAAGACGATAGAAAAGGCAGCAACGTTAAGTGTACAAAAATGCAGGAATTGGTTTTTTTTTCTTGAGAAAATTGACGGATAGCTTCAAAGAAAGGGAGGCCTTCAATATCTCCTATCGTTCCACCTATTTCACAAAGCATGAAGTCGACTTCGTTTTCATGTTGTGCGAGGAATTTTTTTATTTCATTTGTTACGTGAGGGATCACTTGTATAGTTTCTCCTAGATAGTCACCTTTCCTTTCGCGCTCTAGGACCGTAGAATATATACGGCCAGAAGAAACAGAGTCGGTACTTTGAGCTGCTACTCCTGTGAATCTCTCATAATGCCCCAGATCAAGGTCTGTTTCAGCGCCATCATCAGTGACAAATACCTCCCCGTGCTCAAAAGGTGACATTGTACCTGGGTCAACGTTCAAATATGGATCGAGTTTTCTTAGTCTTACTGAAAAGCCTCTTGCTTGTAAAAGCGCACCTAATGACGCTGATGTCAGTCCTTTTCCTAAAGAAGACACAACACCGCCTGTGATAAAAATAAAATTCGCCAAAATAAATCTTTCAAATAGAACTGTCGACCAAGTTTATTTTAGAATAACAAAACTCACAAGGTGATAGTTCATTTTTATTCGGTAGGAGGCGTTAAAACGCCGTCGGTGTTTTTAAACTTATTTAAGTCTGGTAACTCAGGCGTTAATTCTTTTTTCTTAGACCCCTCTACTCCTTCAGATTCCTCGAAAACTGACTTATTTGACCCACTATTTATAGAAAGAATAGTAAGCAAGATTGCTATTAAAAAAAACAACGCTGTCAGAAACCAAGTTAGTTTCGATAAAGGGTTCGCTTGTTTTGTTCCAGTTCCGAAGCCTTGGTTATCAGAGCCCATGCCCAAACCTCCACCTTCTGATCTTTGAAATAAAACAACAAGTATTAGAAAAACTGTGACTATTAAATGGCTTATCAATAAAACGTTTGACATATTTTAGTTCTTATCCTTATCGACCATTTTACCCTTTTGTATCCAAGGCATCATTGCTCTTAACTGCTCCCCAACTTTTTCTATTTGGTGAGAGTCATTGTTTCTTCTGGTGGCCTTGAAAAATGGTTGACCAACGGAATTTTCCTGCATGAAGTCTCTCACAAATTTCCCTGACTGAATATCCTCGAGAATAGCTTTCATTCTCTTTTTCGTCTCATCATAAGGAAGCACTCTTTTTCCAGAAACATATTCTCCATATTCTGCTGTATTTGAAATTGAGTAATTCATGTTGGCTATACCCCCTTCGTATATGAGGTCAACTATAAGTTTAACTTCATGAAGGCATTCGAAATAAGCCATTTCTGGGTCATATCCTGCTTCAACAAGTGTTTCAAAACCAACCCTGATCAATTCTACCAATCCGCCACAAAGTACGGCCTGTTCACCGAACAGGTCTGTTTCACATTCTTGCTTGAAATCCGTTTCTATAATTCCCGAACGACCCCCTCCAATTGCTGAACAGTAGGCTAATCCGATATCCATTGCCTTCCCTGATGCATTATTGTTAACTGCAACTAAGCAAGGCACTCCTCCTCCTTTAACATACTCTCCTCTAACGGTATGTCCAGGCCCCTTAGGCGCCATCATTATAACGTCAATCGTTTGTTTTGGTTCTATTAACCCGAAGTGAATATTTAGGCCATGTGCAAACGCAACTGCTGCGCCATCTTTAAGATTATCTTTCACAAAATTCTTATATGTTTCAGCTTGTAATTCGTCAGGCATAGTGAACATTATTAAATCTGCCCATTTAGAAGCATCCTCTATGTTCATGACCTCAAAACCTTGACTTTCAGCTTTCTTTATTGAGCTGGAACCATCTCTCAGTGCAACCACTATGTTCCTAATCCCAGAGTCTCTTAAATTCAATGCATGAGCGTGGCCCTGGCTACCGTAGCCAAGGATTACGATGTTCATTTTTTTTAGAAGATTAACATCACAGTCGTGATCATAGTATACCTTCATGATAAGTTCCTTTCCTTCGGATTGTTTTAAACTATTTTCATTTTTTCACCAGTACAAAATATACTTTTTCCAATTTATTTCCCCAAGCCAGCTTTTATTAGAGTCTTTCTAAGCAATGGGCTTTGATTTAAATATATTAAAAATTTTTTCCGCGCAATTCGAAGGAAACTATTTTCTGTCATCGAGATTTTGTTCAGTAGGTGAATACCAAAAACTTTGCTTCCAGTCAGAGGAAATCTTTTAATGTTATATTGTCTCAAAACTCTATCTGATCCTATATCTTGATTATTTTTAAGCGCTGTTTTGCATATATTGTGAAGAGCAGTAATATCTTCGATGGAGGTATTAAGGCCTTGGGCGCCAGTCGGAGGCATAACATGTGCACTTTCAGCAATAAGAACAGTTCTTTTACTTATAAGAGTTTTTGAGAATTGCGAGGATACCGGCCATTTCTGTCTTTTACCAACAAGCTTTATGTTTCCCCTAATACCCAAGCTTTTTTTTGAAATAAGAGTGTCAAATTCTGCATTTTCTAAACTATATGCTTTATTGATAACATCGGAATTATCCACCCAAACAACAGTTGACTTTGTTTGTTTTGAAGTGGTTCGAAGTGGAATTATCGTAAAAGGTCCTCCAACATCCAATATTTCAGTTGTTCTTTCTTTGTGTTTCTTT
Organism: uncultured Alphaproteobacteria bacterium; assembly: GCA_902537215.1. Lineage (GTDB taxonomy): Bacteria > Pseudomonadota > Alphaproteobacteria > Rhodobacterales > Rhodobacteraceae > CACIJG01. The sequence goes on along the minus strand of CACBAM010000004.1, from coordinate 3,265 downwards.
GAGTGAGAAACTTGAAAGACCATTGCCAACTGGTTATAAGATGTTTTAATGGTACTAATTTTCTCTCTTTTCCTTATTGCGCTTTCTCTTCCTTCACAAGATATTAACAGGTTCCCATTTAGCTCTTTGCCTTTTTCAGTTCTTACAACAATATTGTCATCAAAGGCATAATGGTTAACTATTGGGTCTCCAATGTTTAAAACAAAATTTTGGTTTTTTTTTAGCCAGCCTAACAGCTCCAATCGCAATATGCCATTGGGAACGTTAAAACCAAAATTTTCAATTTTGACTTCTTTTGGCTCAAATACCACGCTCGCTGGCCCTGCTCTTTCTTTGCTACCAGCATCAATTATTTCCATCTCTTTAAGCGGTTGAGAGAAGGGCTCTATTTTCCCCCAAATACCTATCTCTTTGAAAACGCCTATGGCAGGATTAAGAAAAGCGGTGGTTCTTTGATCTGCATGAAATTTTGAAATGTCAATTGGCTCAAAGCACTCAACTTTAATTTTCTCTTTGCATAGCAAAGAGGCGGTAATTAAACCAGATATTCCAAGCCCTGAAATGATTACACTAGGATATTTTTTCTCGTTCATTATTTTTATATTTCATTACCATTTTAACGAATTTACTAAATAGATAAAGGCTATCATGTGGGCCTGGACTTGCCTCAGGGTGATATTGGACAGAGAATATATCTTTATCTTTATGCTCTATTCCACAGTTCGACCCGTCAAAGAGAGAAACGTGGCTTTCAAAAATATTTTGTGGTAAACTTTGGGAGTTAATCGCAAATCCATGGTTCATTGACGTGATTTCCACCTTACCAGTCCTTAGATCTAATACTGGATGATTTGCCCCATGGTGACCATGGTTCATTTTTTCTGTTTTTGCACCCAAAGCTAGGCCTAAAAGCTGGTGCCCCAAGCAAATTCCAAAGATTGGAATAGAGGTATCTCGAACCAGCTTTTTAAGTACTTTGTTAGTAAAAATGTTAGTAGCTGCAGGATCTCCAGGTCCATTTGAAAGCAATATCCCATGTGGTTTTGATGCTATAATTTCGTCAAAAGTTGAGTGACCGGATATCGTTTCAACTTCTATTTTATGATTATTAAGAGAGTTTACGATGTTTAATTTTGTTCCAAAATCAAATACCAGTACTTTTGCTGAGTCATTAATTATATTTGTTTCATCCTTCTTTTTTTGTTCATTAATTAAATTAACTTTTCTAGTGAGATCTCTTCCTTCAATTCCAGGCCAATTAGCTAACTCTTGTCTAAGGTATTCCAAGTTGTGTTCACCATTTTTGTTAAAATTAATTATGGCCTTGGGAGCACCCAAATCTCTAATCTTTCTAGTCAAAGCCCGAGTATCAATTCCATAAATTCCTGTTATATTATTACTGTTAAGCCAAAGATCAAAAGAAAGTTCGTTTCTCCAGTTTGAGGGCTTAGTAGGTTTTGCACGTGTAATGACCCCTGTCGCCAAAGGTTTAAAAGACTCGTTATCATATCTATTTGTGCCTACATTTCCTATATGTGGAAATGTAAAAGTAATTATTTGTTCAGCGTAGGATGGGTCTGAAATTATTTCTTGATAACCAGTCATTGACGTGTTGAAACATAATTCACCGACACCAAAACCCTCGTTACCATAGCCAATTGCATCCCAAGCTGTACCATCATCCAATAATAATAAACCAGAAAATTTTCTCATATCTTATTAGTAAAATATTAATAATTTTTTACAAGCTATGAGTTATTCTTTTTCATTGCAAATAAAAGATTAACTTGCTACACAGACCATCTTATAATTTTGATGTAAAATTGTGACCCGAATATAGAGAGGTAATTATGCGATCGGAGTTAGATGCAAACTTAAAAGAAGCAATTAAATCCCAGGAAAAACAGCGAGTAGCTACTTTAAGGCTGATAAATGCTGCTATAAAGGACAGAGACATTGCAGTTAGGTCAGAAGAAAATACTGAAGGTGTAAGTGATGCCGAAATCATATTAATATTATCAAATATGGTTAAACAAAGAAAACAAAGTATTATTCAATATGAGGAAGGTGGCAGAGTTGAGCTCGCTGAGCGAGAAAGAGAAGAAATTAAAATAATTCAAGAATTTTTACCTAATCAACTTACCGATGAAGAAATTCATACTGAGGTTTCAAAAATAATTGATACTCATGAGCAATTGACCATTAAAGATATGGGTAAGATAATGGGGCAGCTGAAAGAAAAGTTCAGCGGTAGGATGGATTTTGGGAAAGCATCCGGGATTGTTAAGGCTTTACTTAAGTAGTAAAGCCTTAACAATATATTTTATATAAGTAATGGGGCAATAACCAAGCTAACGATAGCCATCACATTAATCAAAATATTCATTGAAGGTCCTGAAGTATCTTTTAGAGGATCTCCAACCGTGTCACCAACCACTGCAGCTTTGTGTACCTCAGAGCCTTTTCCACCAAGGTTGCCTTTTTCAACATACTTTTTTGCATTATCCCAAGCACCTCCAGCATTAGCCATCATAAGGGCCATCATTACACAACATATAAGTGCTCCTCCAAGCATTCCTCCCAATGCTTTAGGGCCTAGAATTGTTCCTACCACAACTGGGGCTAAAACCGCTAATGCACCAGGAGCTATCATTTTTCTTAGTGCTGCTTTCGTTGCGATGTCCACGCATTTTGCAGTATCTGGCTTTGCTTTCCCTTCAAGAAGGCCAGGAATTTCTTTAAATTGACGCCTTATCTCCTTTATCATATCAAAGGCTGCATCACCAACTGCTGTCATCGTCATTGAACTAACCAGGAATGGGAAAATACCGCCAAGGAACATACCTGCTAAAACTAAAGGATCATTAATAGCCAGAACAAAACTACTGTCGCTTCCGCTAATTTTCTCTATGTATGCACTTATCAATGCCAAAGCGGCAAGAGCTGCAGCACTTATAGCAAAGCCTTTTCCAATTGCGGCAGTTGTATTCCCGACTTCATCCAATGAGTCGGTTATTTCCCGTGTCTCTTTGCCCATCTCTGACATTTCCGCTATACCGCCTGCGTTATCCGCTACAGGACCATAGGCATCAATGGCCATAGTAATTCCAACCGTACTTAACATACCGACAGCTGCCATTCCAACGCCATAAAGGCCTGCAAAAGAGTTAGCGGTAAAAATAATTACAACTATTGCAAGTACTGGTATTGCGACAGATTGCATGCCAACAGCCAATCCTGTTATCATTATAGTGGCAGCACCAGT
>CACBAM010000003.1 GCA_902537215.1 uncultured Alphaproteobacteria bacterium | reverse complement strand
CCTTCCACCGGTATTCATAATTGATCCATCCCTCTCTAAAGTCTCCAATAGTTATCAGTGTGGTACCGTAATTAAACTTCGCTGAAAGGGACCAGGGGCCATGATATTCTAAACCTCTATAAATATTGAGTGATTTTTCTATCTTACCAATATTCTTATATGCTAGAGCAAGGTTTGCTTTAGCCTCTTTGTAGGAAGGTCTTTCTTTTCCGATTATCTCCAGCAAAAATATAGCTTCGTTAATATGGCCCTTCTGAAACTCAATGTTTGCAAGATTCATCTTTGCTGCTACCATATTGTTATCTAACTGGATAGCTCTTTTTGAATTCCTTATAGCTTCTTCTAATAGACCTAGCCTCCGGTAAATAATCCCAACCAGATTGAAATATGTAGCATTGTTGATATTTTTTGCTTTGATTTTTTTACATATTATCAGCGCATCTTTATATGCGCCTGATTTTGAAAGCTCAATCGCTTTTAATAAATCATTTGAAAGAATATTTCCTTTTTTTTTTGTCTCATCATATTTTGGTAAAAAAAAGGGCGGGATATACCCGCCCTTTCAACGTTAATAGTTGCTCAATTTAGAACTTGAATGACGCTGTCAGTGTTGACGAACCAGTGCTGGTCATCACTGCACTTAGTGTACCCGCTGAACCTAGAGGCCCAGAGGCACCAATTGTTGTCAACGCAGAGTCTTTATCATAGCTACCAGTTAGGGTTATTGTTGGCGAGATTGCCATAGAACCACTAGCTATCAGGTTGTCACCGGCCGCACTTGTGCCAGCTTTCTCTTGGTATGTAATACCAACAGAAGTACCACCACCAGCGTAGCTTAGACCTACAGTACTGATGCTCTTGTGAACTGCTTTAAGAGCGAAATGCTCAGTAATTGTAGCGTTATTTGTGGCACTACCCGCAAGGTTAGCATCCAAAGTAACTGTAGCATAATCAAAGCTCTTATCCTGAAGTCCGTCAGAGTTTTGCGCATTGGTTGCATTGAGCGTCATTCCGCCGCCAAGATCTACATTCGCGGCAACACCCATAGAGTAGTTAGAACCAGCATTTACTCTTGCTATGGTTAAACCAACACCACCTAGATTTGTGCCAATAGAGAAACCTAAGTCTCCATCCGCCTGCCATCCAAGACCGTAAGACATGGTGCCATAAGAACCTTTGATACCAACTGTCTGGTTAGTTGGCTCAAGGTTATCGCCATCCATTTCGTTATCGACCTGAAGAGTGGCTCCACCGAGTGCCAAAGTAGCTTGTAGCTGAGTGTCGGCTGCATTTGTATCAAGCGCAACATCCATACCAAACATGCTACTTACAGCGGCAGTAGCTGCGTGCTGAGTCTTACCAACGGACAAGGTCATCGTTCCGTTGCTCAAAGACAATGTGCCCCCTGCAACAGATCCACCACCTAAGTTAAATGATCCGCTAGTAGCTGCTGTCCAACCGTCTCCAGCTGTCATTGATACGCCCAAAGAAGCTGTTGTGTTGATTGATGCTGTTGTTTCTAGCGCTTCAGTACCTGCATCCTGTGCATCAGCAAATGCTTTCAAATCAGCAGCAAGATCAGAAGCATCTGAACCTGCAGGAGTTTCACCGTTTCCATGAATTTCAACAATAACGTCCATAGCTTCTGAGTGAGAACCACCAAGGAAGTCATCAATTACATCTTCAACTGCTGATGCACCTGCACCACCAGCACCGATAGCTGTTGCTAGATTGTAGCTAGCGTGAGCATTAATTGCTGTCCTCATGTCTTCCAAAATATCAGATGCTGCGGCGTGTGATCCTGTAGCACCTCCACCGTTGTGGTCTACTGTTGCTGCATTAACCACTCTACCAACTTGTGTTTCTTCGTTAGCACCAGCTGCAACGTCGTTTTCACCATCTAACAAACCAAAAACGTAGTCTCTTTTAATAGCTTTGTTTCTCGCAGCTTCAGAGTCTTTTGTTGACTGGTTAGTCAACTTTATGGACATAGATCCGGACCACGTCATTGGATGTGAGTGGTGGAAGTATGGTTGATCTGACACGGCGGTCGGATCAGCAGCAAAAGCGGGCGCTGATAGCCCCACAATCGCTGTCGTCGTTAATAGAACTTTTTTCATGTTCTTTCCTCTAATTTAAATGTTTACATTTAGGTGCACCTGCCCGGACGTTAAAATAACTCGGTGTCCAAGCAAATATAGCTATATAATTCTTTCTAACTACGCAAACGTCAAGAAAGCTTTCAAAATTAAGGATGGGTTTTTTTTTAATGATGTAAAATTGCAACAAAACCGGTGTGATATTGACTGAGTAGGCTATAAAATAGTATTTGAATAATACGGCAAGAGAAATTTTACGAACATAAACACATTATATCTTAGGATCACGGGCAAAAATGGAACGATATAACGCGAAAGCAACAGAAAAAAAATGGCAGGAAAAGTGGGAAAGAGAAAATATCTACCTTACCGATGAAGATGTTACCAAAGAAAAATATTATATATTAGAGATGTTCCCATATCCATCAGGAAAAATTCATATGGGTCATGTGCGTAATTATACCATGGGAGACGTTATCGCCCGCTATAAAAGGCATAAGGGATTTAATGTTTTGCACCCTATGGGATGGGATGCTTTCGGTATGCCCGCTGAAAATGCTGCAATAGAAAATAATATTCATCCAGGAACATGGACATATAAAAATATAGACGAAATGAAGTCTCAGCTTAAGCCAATGGGACTATCAATAGACTGGTCAAGAGAGTTTGCAACGTGTGACAAAACGTATTACAAACACCAACAAGAAGTCTTCATCGATATGTTAGAACAAGACCTTGCTTACAGAAAAAAATCACTCGTTAACTGGGATCCAGTTGATAAGACAGTTTTGGCAAATGAACAAGTAGAAAATGGAAAAGGATGGAGGTCAGGGGCCGAAATTGAAAAACGGGAGCTGACACAATGGTTTTTTAGAATCTCAGATTACGCACAAGAATTGCTGGAAAGCTTGGACAACTTGCCAAACTGGCCGGAAAAAGTGAAGACCATGCAAAAAAATTGGATTGGAAGGTCTGAGGGTGCTTCTATTATGTTCTCGTTAGACAATTCGCCCCATTTGGACCAACTAGAGGTGTTTACTACACGACCTGATACAATCTTCGGAATGTCCTTCTGCGCAATATCTCCAAACCACCCCTTGGCAAAGGCTCTTGCAAAAAATGATGAGAGCATCAAACTTTTTTTAGAAGAATGCAACTCATTGTCGACTGATCAAGCTAGTTTGGAAAAGCTCGAAAAGAAGGGAGTTAAGACTGCAATAGAAATTAAGCACCCCTTTAAAAGTATCAGCGTGCCTCTTTACATCGCAAATTTTGTTCTCATGGAATATGGTACTGGAGCTATCTTTGGTTGCCCAGCTCATGATCAAAGAGATCTAGAATTTGCATTAAAATATAATTTGGATGTGGTACCAGTTGTATGCCCACCAAATCAAGATGCAGCAACATTTCTAATCAAAGAAGAAGCATATACGGGACACGGAAAAATCATAAACTCTGATTTTTTAAATGGAATGAATATCGAAGACGCAAAGGAGAAGGTTATCTCCATGCTATCTGAAAAACAAATGGGCAAAAAGAAAGTAACCTATAGGCTAAAAGATTGGGGTATTTCTCGGCAGAGATATTGGGGTTGCCCAATACCAGTAATACATTGTGAAAAATGTGGCGTTGTAGCTGAAAAAAAAGAAAATCTTCCGGTAAAACTCCCAAAAAACGTTTCTTTTAAAAATCCTGGAAATCCTCTGGAAGCCGCAACCGAGTGGGTCAATTTAAATTGTCCCGATTGTGGCAACCCCGCTAAACGTGAGACGGATACGATGGATACATTTGTTGACAGCTCATGGTATTTTATGAGGTTTACAAATCCCAAACATAATAGACCTATTAAAAGCGAAGACTTGAAGTATTGGATGAATGTGGATCAGTACATCGGTGGCGTTGAACATGCTATATTACACCTTCTTTATTCACGGTTCTTTGCCCGCGCTATGCATAAAACTGGGCACATTTCTGAAGATTTTTTAGAACCATTTTCAGCACTATTTACGCAGGGAATGGTTTGCCATGAAACATATAAGGACACAGAAGGAAATTGGCTATCTCCAGAAGAAATAACAGTATCCGTAAATAGTTTTGGTGAAAGAATAGCAAAAAGTCTTAAGAACGGCTCGCGGGTTGAAGTTGGACCATCAGTAAAAATGTCTAAATCTAAGAAGAATGTTATAGATCCAATAGACATTATAGATCAATTTGGTGCAGATACAGCAAGGTGGTTTGTAATGTCTGATAGCCCTCCGGATAGAGATATCTCATGGTCAACAGAAGGAGTTGAGGGTGCATGGAGGCATCTAAATCGTGTTTGGCGCTTGACTAAAGAGATAGCTATTGAGCTCAAGAAATCTGACAAAGGGCTTGTGTTGGATGAAGACAGACAAATAGATGATTATATTTTTAATACATCGAGGTTTATCGAAGGTTTTTCGTTTAACAAAGCAATTGCAAAAATTTATGAATTGACAAACTTCTTAGCTAGAAAAGACACCAGAATAGAACAGAGGATTTATGGAATTAAGGCTCTTGCTGTGCTCATGGAACCATTTACCCCTCACTTAGCACAAGAAATTTGGGTAACGATAGGAGAACAAGGGCTTATCGCTGAAGCGAAATGGCCAAATATTAGAGAGTGGGTGAGCAATAAAGAAGAAACAATAACCTTACCTATTCAAATAAATGGAAAAAGAAAAACTGAGATATCGGTAGCCTCTGATCTTACGGAAGAGGCTCTGAAGGAATTAGTTCTTAAAGAAAACATAATAAAAAATGCTTTACAGAACTCTGACCTAAAACGATTCATTTATGTCCCTAAAAGAATCATAAATCTCGTAATTTGAGGGGTAGCATTATCTTCAAGTACATATTTATTATTTTCATTATTTTCGCAAACGCCAATTGCGGGTTTTCACCTCTATATAAACACACTGGTTCATTGGAAATATTTGAAAATATTGACATACAAAAAGAAGAAAACTCCTTGGCTTTTTTAATTAAAGAGGCACTTGAGGGGAAGGCACCTTTCGCAGAAAGTGGGCAAAATTCTTTGCAAATAGAGCCATCTATTAAAAATTCTTATGGGGTAATTACAAAAGAAAATGAGATAACAAGATATTCAGTAACTTTGGATGTTGTGTATCGTTTATATAATAAAAAGACAAAAAAAGTTATTTTTAAAAATAAAGTTTCTGCTACGTCGGATTATAGCGCTGCTGTAACCTTTACGGGCTTTGCAACAGAAATAGCTAGAAAAGATACTTATGAAAGACTTGCAGATACAGTTGCCGAAAAAATGATCACAGAGATTTTAATCAGTAAATTAAGTGAATATGCTCCGTGATTTATAACAGCCAAAGGATTGATAGTTTCACTGGAACATTAGAGAAGTGCTCCGTAATTGTCTTACTTGGTGAAAACTATTCATTATTACAAAAAGATGCAAAAAAAATTTCTGATGCACTCGCAGGAAAAACTGCAGATGAAGAATTGCGAGTAAACAAATATTTCAATCAAGAAATAAATGAAAAAAGAAACGAAATAATAACAAGCCTGAAAACAAAAAATTTTTTTCCTGGCCGTCAAATAATATTGCTGAATGAGCTTAATGAGAAAGATTACAAAATTATCACTGAGATAGACGCAGAATGGCAAAATGACGATGCTATAACTATAGCTACCATGAATGCATTATCAAAAAAATCCGCTATCATAAAATTACTTGCATCTAGTGATCGGATAGCTGTCATTAACTATCCTAATAGTAAAATAGATGCGGATTTTTTTGCAAGAAGACTGACCGATGCAGGAATAAATTTTTATGGGAAGGAAGTGTTAGATGTACTTATCGATTTCGCTAACTTTACGCCAGAAAATATTTTAGAAAATGAGTTTGAAAAGTTAATGCTTTTCAAACTTTATGATGACAAGCCTCTATCGGTAGACGATTTTTTTGATATAGTATCAATAAACTATGAAGTAAAAGAATTAAGCCTGGCAGTTGCATTGGCCGAAAGAAACGTTATAGAATTAGAGAAGGGTCTAAGTGCTTTCTTTTCGAACAGTAAAAGCCCGATGTCTATTTTGCATTTTGTATCCGCTTATTTCTACAAGTTATCTGTAATTAAATTATATGGGCCCACCAGCTTTGAGGTGCGTCGTGAATATCCTTTTCTTATTGCACATGATCTTGAAAAAGCAAAACAACATGTAAATCAATGGTCCTTACAACAAATAAGCCGGGCAACCGACTCCCTCACTGCTTCAGATCTAAAATTAAGAAAATATCCCCCTTTGTTTCATCGTTCTATTCTAACTCAATGTCTACATAAAATTATGGAAATTTAACTTTCTTGGTACCACTTTTAAATAATATAAGAAAAGTATGTCTCTATCCCATATTGTATTTTCTGTCTTTAGTTTGGATTATTACACACCGCTTAAAAATTAAGTATGGGAGATATGAAAAAATGCCAATCCCCGTAGTGTGTATTGGTAACATAACCTTGGGCGGTGCTGGTAAGACCCCTACAGTTATTTTTTTAGCAAATTATTTTAAAAAAAATAATATCAAAGCCCACGTTGTCAGTCGAGGATATGGCGGAGCATTTAAAGATATTGTTTCTGTTGATCCAAGAACTCATAGTGCCTATCAAGTGGGTGATGAACCTTTGTTAATTTCTCAGCATGCTAAGGTTTGGGTTTCAAAAAAAAAGAAAAAAGGAATTTTAGAGGCCTACAAGGCGGGCGCTGAATTAGTGCTTCTGGATGATGGCCATCAAAATTTTTCGATTGCAAAAGATGCAAATATTTTGGTATTCGATGCGGCGGTTAACCTCAAGAATGAAAACATTTTTCCCCTAGGAAACTTAAGAGAAAGTCCTCGACCAGCAATTAACAGAGCCGACTTTTTGATTTCCATAGGTAATTCAGTTTCAAATAAACATTTTCGAGAAACTATTTTTCAAAACTATAACAAAAAGATCATAGACGGAAAATTTGTGCCTAACATAATTCCAAAATTAAAGAAAAGAAAGCTTGTTGCATTTTGTGGTATTGGAAGACCGGAAAAATTCTTTTCAATGCTACGGACGCTAAATCTCGAAATTATTAAAAAATATTCATTTCCTGACCATCATTTTTATTCCAGTAGACAACTTACCAAAATCTCGGAGTTTGCTACAAAGAATAACGCCCTTGTTGTAACCACGGAGAAAGACTTCGTAAAAATACCTGTAACTTTTAAAAAAAATATATACCCAATAGAAATCGAATTACATTTGTCAAAAAATAAAAAGCTGCTTTTGGAATTAAAGAAATTAGTCCCCTAACTCTTTATCAATTATTTTCTTTAATTCATCGTAGGACTGGTTTGCGTATTTCTTTCCATTTATAATAAAAGTCGGAGTAGACTCAATAGCGTCTTTATCTAAATAAATCTGAAATTCATTTACTAAATCTAATGCTTTTTCTTGGTCCTCTAAGCAAGAGATTGCTTTTGCCTTCTCAATTCCTGATTTCGCAGAAATTTTTAGAAGGGAGTCCACAATTTTATCACTTGATTCGTATCTAGACCAAATTGGCTGCTCGGAATAAAGTAAATCAAGCATACCAAAATAACGATTTACCCTATTTGTGCAGCGTGCAGTCAAAGCTGCCCATAACCCAGCTTTATCAAAATAAATTTCTCTATGAATAAATTTTACTTTGCCAGTTTCGATATACTCCTTATTCAACTGTGGATAAACATTGGAATGAAATGCCGCACATGCTGGACAAGTCAATGATGCATATTCAACAAAAACAACGGGCGCGTCGTCATTTCCTTTCGACATTTCAATATACTTACTTTCAACTTTTGAGGGGTCTGCCGCATAGGCAAATCCTGACATAAAAATTAATAAAAGTAGAAAATATGCGCTGGTCCAATATTTTTCAGTCTTCCATAATCTCATTTTTTTTCCTTGAATTACTAAGGTTATTTTTCATTTTGGTTAGTGCATTCTCTAATTGCATGACAGCAATTTTGGGGTCGGTAGTTTCCATGCTTTTTGTAACACTAAAGTCATGCGAATTATCTAATTCTACCACGTTTTTATGATCAATGTCATGTAATCGTTGCAATTTTATCTGAACTACCACTTCTTTTGAATAAAAAGAATTTATTTTTTCGATAAGTTCTCGTAGCTGTAAAGACAGCTCTGCCATATAAGGACCAGTCATACCAAGATAAAGAATATTTTTTTCACCACCTCTGATAGTTTTCATTTTAATCGGATGAGCTTTTTTTGATATTTCTTCCCCAACAATTGTATCCCAAATGTCTAACAACTTGGCATAGCTGGTTATGTTTAGTTGACCATGTCTTTTTACTAATGGTTCAATTAAATTTCCAATGGATTTGAAGTTTCTTTTATAGTGCTTCATTTTTCACGTAATTTTCCGGCTATTATAATTTATGATATATCAAATTGAAATGGCAAATATAAGTAATATTCTATTGAGATGGTACTCTGAGAACGGCAGAACACTACCGTGGCGAGTAAACCCTGAAGATGCAGAGGCAGGGAAAAATCCCGATCCCTATAAAATTTGGATATCTGAGATAATGTTACAGCAAACTACTGTGAATACTGTGATTCCTTATTATAAAAGTTTTATAAAAAAGTGGGATAGCATAGATAAGCTTAGCCGTGCTGATGAGGACGATATTTTAGCTTTTTGGGCGGGTCTTGGTTATTATGCAAGAGGAAGAAATCTTTTAAAATGCGCAAAGGAACTAAGCGAAAAGTTTGATGGCAAAATACCAAATGACAAAAAGACACTTATGGAATTACCGGGTATAGGTGAATATACCGCTTCAGCTATAAGATCAATTGCCTTTGGTGAAAGAGAAGTCGTAATTGATGCAAATATTGAACGAGTGGTTTGTAGACTTTTCAAAATTGAAAAGCCTGTAAATCAATCTAAAAAAGATATTAAGAAATATGCCTCCCAACTTTTCCCCAAACTTCATAGTGGTGACTTTGCTCAAGCATTAATGGATTTTGCAAACGCAGTTTGCAAGCCTAAGAAACCTAACTGTAATAATTGTCCAATTGCAACATCCTGTTTAAGCTTGGAACTAGGTGTAGTAGAAAATATTCCCGCAAAACCAGTAAAAAAAGACAAACCGGTAAGGAAGGGTTTCGTATTTTTCATAAAAGTACAGCCAAACAGTTTCTTACTTGAACGAAGGCCGAGTAAAGGAATATTAGGAGGACTTATGGGTTTCCCCACAACTGAATGGGAGGTAATAAAAAATAAGCCCACTTTACCTTTAAATGCGAAATGGACTTTCACCAAACAATTAGTTACGCATCAATTTTCACATTTTAAATTGGAACTCGAAATTGTGTTAGGCGAAAAAGTAACCTCTAAGTTTGATAGTTCTAAATATTTGGCAGTTGAACAACAAAGTTTTGACTTAATGACATTACCAGCACTAATGCGAAAGGTGTACACTAAAGCGATCAAGTTTTAATGCTATTTTGCATTCGCATTCTGTGTTCTGGCTTTCTGTCTAAAATAGTCTATTGGTATTAGTTCACCACCTTTATTGACGTGCCAATAATTCCATCCATTGCATGATGGAGATCCCTCTAATATTGCTCCAACCCTGTGTATAGAACCTTTAGCGTTATGAGTTATCAACGTGCCATCAGGACGTACTCTAGCTACATATCGTTTGTTAACAGAAGTCAGCTCATCTCCAGGCTTTAAAAGACCTCTTTCTACCAGCTGGCCAAATGGAACTCTTTCCAGATCCTTTTTTGTTTCTGTTATTTCTACAATTTTCTCAGAATATGGACGAACTTTATTAATGCGTTTCTGAGCTTCTTTAAAGTAACTCTTATCCTTTTCAATACCGATAAATTTTCGCGCTAGCCGTTTGGCAACAACCCCTGTAGTTCCTGTTCCCAGAAACGGATCCAAAATCAAATCACCCTTCTTCGTGCTCGCTATTATGATACGGTGCAAAAGTGATTCTGGTTTTTGCGTGGGGTGGATTTTTTTTCCATCTTTTCCTTTCAGTCTTTCTGATCCTGAACATATTGGTAAAAACCAGTCTGATCTCATCTGCGTCCCTTCGTTCAGTTCTTTTAACGCATCATAATTAAACACGTACTTGGAATTATCAGATTTGGCAGCCCATATTAATGTTTCATGAGCATTGGTAAATCGCCTACCTCTAAAGTTTGGCATAGGATTAGACTTTCTCCAAAATACATCATTTAATATCCAATACCCCAAGTCTTGCAAACTGGCTCCAACTCGAAAAATGTTATGATAAGAACCTATTACCCATATGGCTCCATCCTTTTTTAAAATCCTCCTCGCCTCCCTTAACCACTTTTTAGTAAACTTATCATAATCATTGAAGCTAGAAAATTTATCCCAATCTTCTTTAACACCATCTACCTTTGAATTGTTCGGACGCAGCAATTCATTGTTAAGCTGTAAATTATAAGGTGGATCTGCAAAAATTAAATCTATTGAGTTTTCAGGTATTTTTTCCATCAACGAGATGCAATCATCATTAAAAATTTCCGTTTCATAAGAAGATTGGAAAAAGTACCCCATGTCTAAACTCATAACTTGCCTCATTTTTTCTGTAAACGTTGAGTCAAATTATCAAAGGCGTCAAATTTTTAATTTAAAAACAGTTACTTATTTTTCATAAACACAACATGTTGTATATGGGTTTAAAAGATCTTCTATGCTCAGTGTTAATACCCAACCTGTAGATAGCGGCTTTATGTTCCTCCACTCCATATCCCACATTCCTTTCCCAGCCATAACCTGGAAAGCGTATATTTAATGATTTCATATGAAAGTCGCGTGACACTTTTGCAACAATGGAAGCCGCGGCTATGCTCGCTATTTTACTATCTCCTTTAATTATGCTGTAGGCTCTTGAAGCATATCGATATGGTTCAGGTAATGTGTTTCCATCAAAGTATAAACGATCTTTTGTCTCGGCAACTTTCTCAACGGCCTTTTGCATTACATATAACGAACTGCTCAAAATATTAAAGCTATCAATCACCTTAGCTGAGGAGAAAGAAACCCCTACTGAGAAAGTTTCTAATATCTGAAAGTACAGTTCAATTCTTTGACGGGGGCTTAAAATTTTTGAGTCAGCTAGCCCTCTAATATTATGGCTTTTATCAAACCTTACGGCAGCTGCCACAACCGGGCCGGACCATGCGCCTCTGCCGACCTCGTCTACTCCACAGTGAACCCCTAAATCTTTAAAATCTTTCAATTAAATTAAACCTTAAAAAACATATTTTTATAATTGAAGGTTAATTTTTACATGTCAATAAGGTCATTTACCTGTAAATTTGTATGCAATAATTTAAATAATCAAAAATTTATTCGTTAATAATAATTCATGGGTAAAAATGGTAAGCGTATATGAAAGTTTGGATAATAGTTTCAGTAATGTTTCTGATGGAGAATTCTCAGGTGAAAATTGCCGAAACGGTCAATGATAGCTCACGATTTTTTAATACAGAAAAACAGTGCCTCAACTCCTTGAAAAATAAAATGCTTGATGGAGACAATATGGTTGAGTTTTTTGGTGGAGCATTCGTAACGAGCGGCTCGGTTTTTCAAAAAATCAAGCAATGTATGGCAATGGAGTTAGAAGAAAAACAATTAAAAAGACTTTTACGGGAAATGAAGTAATATATTCATATTCCGACAAAATTCATATTTTTCGTAAGAAATGATACTACCGCGAAAAATATAATGGCCACAAAACCGAAAAAATAAATTTTATTTTTTAGCTTTGAAGAGTTTTTCCTCATTTCATCAGAACTATCTCCAAAAAATTGGTTAAAAGTTTCTTGTAGCTTCCTTACATCTTCTTTTTTTATTGTTTGCATGTCAGCTTTAAAATCCTGATCTCTTGCTGATTTATTCTTTTTTACCAAAACTTACCAATCTTCATATTATCTCATCGGTTTCTAGTGACTAAAAGTTGATGAGAGTATACCTTTTTAAAAATGTTTTCCAGTTAGATGACATAATAATGCAATCGTTAATAAAGTAAAAGAGGTAACAATGAAATTGACTAAAGAAACTATATGGCATTTTACTTGTGATTTTTGCAAACTTTGGTGGTCGTTTGCGTCAAGTGATGAATTTCAACCAAAGAAAAAAATATTCTGCCCTCATTGTGGAGAAAAAAACGAAATTGACGACGAAGTATAATATAGAATAACTTTTAAAAATATATAACTTAAATAAACGCAAACTTTTAACCAATATCTCTCCAGTATTTAAGTTCGGTTTCTTCCCATATTCCTCCGAGATAAAAACATGTTGTTCACATTATTCATGAATTCACTATAATTTATCCTAAACGGACCCGTAGTTAAACGGATATAACAAATCCCTCCTAAGGATTAGTTCTAGGTTCGATTCCTAGCGGGTTCGCCAATTCAATTTTTATCATCATTTTTATATTGTCTAATGAAGTCCTCTAAGAGCTTTGGGATTTGAGGACCAAACTTACGCAAAACTTGCGCTATCTTCAAAAAATCTCTCAAAATAGCTTTTGGTCCCAAAGTAGCAGCTATATATTTTTCAACAACAGGTCGGGCTGTTTCCCACATATTTATATTTGGATCTAAACTTCTAGAAACACCTTCAACTACGACCATTGTCCTCTGCAATAGCAATAACTCCGTTCGAGTTTCCATTCCAAATTGCTCAGTTACTTCAAATAATCTAGATAGTAATCTAGCCATCGATATATCCGAGGCCTCCATACCAAATATTGGCTCACCCACTGATCTAAGGGCTTGAGAAAATTCTTGCACATTTTGATTTTCTGGAACATACCCTGCCTCAAAATGTACTTCTGCAACTCTTAAATAATCACGCCTTAAGAATCCTATAAGGATTTCCGCATAAGTCTTTCTGGTATACTCGTCTATTCTTCCCATTATGCCGAAATCCATCACTATGAGAGTACCGTCACTACTACATTTCAGATTACCTTGGTGCATATCCCCATGAAAAAAACCATCCCGTAAAGCTTGTGTCAAAAAAGTCTTGATAATTCTTTTTGCAAAGCTCTCAATATCTACTCCACTCTTCTTTATTCTCTCTATATCTCCAACCGACATTCCATCTACCCACTCCGTTGTTACAACTCGTCTACCAGAAAGAGACCAAATGACTTTAGGAACATAAAAATTACGATCACTTTTTGTGTTTTCTGCAAATTCAGCTGCGGCTGATATCTCCATTCTTAAATCAAGCTCCTCACGCACCAGTCTTTCAAAATGGTTAATAACTTCTGTGGGCTTAAGTCGCCTGAAGCTCGGTATAATAATCTCAATGAATTTTGCTAAAAATAATAAAGCAGCTAAGTCTTTAAGAAAAACCTTTTCTACATCAGGTCTTAATATTTTCACTGCTACCAATTCCTTTGTTTCCTTAACAGTTGCTTTATGAACCTGAGCAATTGATGCAGCGGCAACCGCATCTGAGAAAGAAGAAAAAATACTCTCAACGGGACTTCCAAGTTCCTCATTTACGATTTTTTTTGCCTCTGAGGTTGGGAAAGGGTCTAAAGAATCTTGTAGAACCATAAGCTCATTAGCCAAGTCAGCTCCCACTATGTCAGGCCTCGTAGATAGCAATTGCCCAAACTTAATATATGCAGGTCCCAATGCAATAAGCGCTCTAACAATTGGAGATTTCTTGTATGGCCCTTTAATACCAAAAACAATTAAAGGTTTCCCCATGAACAAGATACCGAATTTTATAAGCTTTGAAACTTTGGTAATTTTCAAGACCTGTTCAACAGCACCGGTTCTAAAAAAAGTTCCAACCACCCTAACTAATCTAAAGGGGTTATGAAACCATTTCATCAGATCTTCCAGCCGCTGTGCATCGCAACTACTCCTTGAGTTAAGTTCCTGTATTTAACCTGTCTGAAGCCAGCTTCAGCAACTAGATTTGCAAGTGTTTCTTGAGAGGGAAATTTTCTTATACTCTCAATTAAGTATTGATAGCTTTCAGCGTCATTAGCTATCAACTTCCCAAGCCTCGGAACTATATTAAATGAGAATGCATCATAAATCTTGTTTAAGGTCTCATTTTCAACTTTACTAAATTCGAGGATCATAATTCTTCCTCCGGGCTTTAAAACTCTAAAGGCTTCGGATAAACACTTTTTTAAGTCCAATACATTTCTTATTCCAAAGGAAATTGTATAATAATCAAAAACCTCATTCTCAAAAGGTAATTTCATAGCATCACCACACACCCATTCTAAGTCTTTATCTATTTGCCCAACACTCGATCTTTTTCTTCCCTCCTTGAGCATATTTTCGTTTCTATCTAATATTGTCACCCTTGCTTGATTCTTAGTTTTCTTAATAAATCGAAAAGCAATATCCCCAGTTCCTCCTGCAACGTCGAGGAGGTGTGTACTTTTTCTAGGCGCGAGCCAATCGATAAAACTATCTTTCCATAATCTATGCAAACCCGCACTCATCAGATCGTTCATTAGATCATATTTATAAGCAACACTATCAAAAACCTCATTTACTAACTTGGGCTTTTCTTTTTTACTAACTTTTTTGAAACCAAAATTTTCCATTTTTTACTTTTCTAACAATAAACAAGCAGCTTCACTCATTGAAACCTTTAAAGAA
The DNA here is from genome assembly GCA_902537215.1 of uncultured Alphaproteobacteria bacterium. GTDB lineage: Bacteria > Pseudomonadota > Alphaproteobacteria > Rhodobacterales > Rhodobacteraceae > CACIJG01. The sequence continues at coordinate 182,549 of CACBAM010000003.1, read as the reverse complement.
GTTCAAATATGTTTTTCCGATTTTTTTGCTTCTTAAGAGTTCAAGTCCATCCATTTTTTCTAATTCTTTATTACACTCATATATAATTAACGAATTGATCTTTGTCACTCTTAACTCTTTTAACCTCATAAAAACTTTGCTAGCTTTTATCAGCTCATATGGTGGATCTAAAAAAACAACATCAAACTTATTACTAGTTGATAAATTTTTACTAAAAAAATCGCAGTTAATTACGTCCGCGCAATTTACATGTTCATTCTCATAGAGGTTAAATTTTGCAAGATTTTTATTTATGCATTCACAAGCTGCTCCATCTTTATCTAAAAAAGTAACGATTGAGGATCCTCTTGATATAGCCTCAATACCAATAGCGCCTGATCCAGAAAAGCAGTCAAAAAACGAAATCTGTGAAAAATCAATATTGAAACCGTACTCCAAAATGTTGAATAATGTTTCTTTAACTCTATCTGACGTCGGTCGAGTAATGAAGCTCTCAGAACCTTTTAATTTTTTGCCATTTGTTAGGATCTTTAAGCCTTTTAGTTTTCCACTGAGAACCCTCATTTGAGATTTAGAGCGTCTTTAATATCAAAGTTAATATCACGCAGAATTTCTTTTTTTGGAGATTTTTTTTCTTCAATCAAACGTTTACCAATCATATAGCTATATGGGTCATTAAAAGAGTCAACTGCCAGCAAAATCTCGTTTCTATAATACCAAAATGATACTTTATTCTTTACTTTTCTTTCAATAATGTCAGTAAAACCGTCACAAAGACCCGCTATTTGCAACTTTTGATCGAACTGCTCAGTCCAAAACCATGGCTTTGCATGGAAGTTGGTTTTTTTACCAACAATGTTTGATGCAACCGTTTGACCTTGATCGATGGCATTTCCAACTGATTCAAGTCGCAAAAACCCTCCATTATGATCGAATGAAGCGCAGTCTCCTGCTGCATATATTGAGGGGTCACTTGTCTCTAGCCTTTCATTAACTTTAATACCGTTTTCAATCTGCAATTTTGCATCTCTTGCAAGATCAACTTCTGGGTATCCACCAGTGGCAACTAGCAAAGTATCCACATCAATCAGTCTTCCAGAAACTAGTTCAACATTTGTAACTTCACTTTCGGTATTATTTATTTTTTTAACAAAATCATTTTCAATAATTTTAACTCCTTTTATTGAGAAGATCTTCCTTAAATAAGCTGCTGTCGGTTCCCCAGCCACTCTTTTGAGTATTCTGTCAGCACCTTCAACAACTGTTGTATTCATGCCAAACGATGAACAAACCGACGCAACTTCCAAACCCAAGTAGCCGCCTCCAATTATCAAAATCTTTTTTCCTGTTTGTAGCTGATTTTTTAAGTTTTTAGCATCGTGCAAATTTCGCAAATAGTAAACGTTTGAATAATTATCACAATCGCTTAGAGGAGCCTTTTTAGCTTTGCTTCCAATCGCGATAACTAATTTTGTGTAATCAATTTTTTCTCCACTTTGCAAATGAACTTTTTTAGTATCTCTATCAATTTTTGTAGCCTTCTTCGAAAGAAGAACCTTAATATTATTGATTTGGTAATAGTCAACTTTTTTCAGTAGAAGGCGTTCTTCGAGAAATTGTCCGGTTAGAAACTTTTTTGACAGTGGTGGTCTTTGATAGGGATAATAACTTTCTTCACATATCATACAAATATCACCTTTGAAACCAAGAGACCTTAATTGGCTTGCACAAGATAAAGAGGCCTGACCGCCACCTATAATTACTATTTTCTCTATCATCATAAATTTGTAAGAAAGTTCTTCAAAAAAATCAATTAACGTTGTATTAAACCCAATAATATATTAAGTACCAATTTACATTCACTAGAGGCCCTTTATGAAATACTCTGTAGGAGACGAATTTCCAGAAGTTATATTTAACTGGATGGATGAAAAAAATGAAGTCAAGAAAGCTGGAACTGGTGAGCTTTTTGACAACAAAAACATTATACTTATCGGGATGCCCGGTGCATTTTCACCTACTTGCTCAATGATGCACCTACCTAGTTTCATTAAAAGTGCTAAGAAATTTAGAGACTTGGGAATTGATGAAATTTTTTGCGTTTTAGTAAATGATGTTTACGTCGCAAAGGTTTGGGGTGAATCAACTGGTGCAACAAAAGCTGGGATAAAAATTATTACCGATCCATTATCTATTCTTGCTGAAACATTAGACTTTGAATTTACGGTTAAGGGTACAGGTTTATTACGAAGGCTTCAGAGATTTACCGCTTTAATAAGGGATAAAAAGATCGAAAGGCTTTACTTTGAAAAAGAACGCGGGGTTTGTGATATGACTTCAGCACAAACTATTTTGAAAGATATAACTTAAGTTTCCATCTCCACCTTATTGGCAAAATTAAGATCTAGCTCTGTTAACCCACCTGCATCATGTGTTGAAAGGGATATATCGACCGTTTTAAATACATTAGTCCAGTTTGGATGGTGGTTAATCTCCTCCGCTATAAATGCGATCCGACACATCCATGAAAATGCCTCCTTAAAGTTTTTAAAAACAAAGGTTTTTTGGATGTAGATTTTATCCTCCGAAAAACTCCATCCTTTTGAAAGCAAATGTTCAAACTTTTCATCTAACTCTTTATCACTAAGTTTTCTTGGCATCTATTTTTTCTCCTTTTTTAAATGGGCTGATAAACTGTATTTGTTCGCTGCTATGGCTAACAATTTTTTTCTCTTCCTGCAAAAAATCATCCACAGCGTTCATAAATCCTTTATGAGGGAACCAATGGCTTGAGTATGTTATACATGCTTCGTATCCTCTCGCAATCTTATGGTCTCCTTGAGCACCAGCCTCTACCCTTTTCAAACCTCGTTCGATAGCAAAATCTATAGCTTGATAGTAACAGAGCTCAAAGTGCATTGCAGGAAAAAACTGATTGCAACCCCAATATCTTCCATACAAGCAATCTGATCCTATGAAATTCAAGGCGCCCGCTACATACTGATCATTTTTTTTTGCCAGTACCAGTAGAATGTTATCTTTAAGGTTTTGCTTTAGACCCATAAAAAAATTCTTAGTAAGGTAAGGATAACCCCATTTTCTCTGTCCAGTATTTTGATAAAAATGCCAAAATGATTCCAGCTCGAGGTCTGTTAGTTGACTTCCAGTTAAAGATTTAATCTCACCACCAAAGTTCTTTGCCTGTTTTCTTTCCTTTGTTATATTTTTCCTCTTGCGGTACGTTAATGATCCTAAGAAATCATCAAATGATTTATAGTTTCTATTAGACCAATGATATTGAATACCTTCTCTTACAAGCAGATTGTTTTTTTTGGCAACGCTAACAAAGCTTCTGCTACAGAAAGTTATATGTAATGACGAAAGATTATTTTTCTCAACGAGCCTCTTTGCTGATGAAATCATTTCACCAACCTTATCTTCGTATTCACTTTGTACTAATATTCTTTCCCCTGAAACGGGAGTAAATGGTACCGCTACCTGTAGTTTTGGATAGTAATTTCCCCCTGATCTCTCATAGGCATCTGCCCAACTATGATCAAAAACATACTCTCCTTGGGAATGATTTTTTAAAAAACTTATGATTATTCCTACTACGATATTTTTTTCTTTAAAAATTATGTAAAAAGGAATCCAACCGGTTTTAGGTCCTACAGAATTGCTAGTTTCCAAAAGAAAAAAAAAATCATATGACAGGAAAGGATCACCACCTGCCCTGCTAGAACGGCATGCTTCCCATTCGTCTCTTGAAATAGACTTTATAGTTGTGCAAATTGCAGTTTCCAATATCTTACCTTTGCAATCTTTACTCTGTTAGATCAGGCTCATAATATTCAAATGTGATATTATCTGCTAATCCCTTCAGACTCTCTTCGATCACTCTTGAAGTAATTGTCCATGATAAAATTGCAATATTTAATTTTTTTAACCTTTTAACTCTGATATTTTTTATCCCCTTCCAATCCTGAGAGATAAACTGTAAGCTATTAGCAACTATTTCATTTTCAATTTTGTTATTTTTAAGCTTGCTACTAATACTCTCAATTTTTGGAAAACTTGTAGTTAGACCTATAGGGAACCTTCCAAACACATTTCTTTTTCTGATGTATTTTATTAGATCTGAATTGAAAGACATCAGAGCAACAGGGCCCTTGTAGCTTTCAAGTTTCTCTTCGAGAACCCTTGTGAACATATTCAAGTTTTTTTTAATGTACTTGGAGTATTTGATTTCTAATAGTATGGGCACACGGCCGTTTACTAAATTAAAGACCTCTTCTATAGTGGGCACTTTTTCATTGTTAGATAGCTTTGCTTTTTTTATGTAACTTAAATTTTTATTAAAAACAAAGCCCGTTTTTGTTGTAAGCCGACCAAGAAAAAAATCATGAAAAACGATTATTTTAAAATCCTTGGTAAAATGTATGTCCATTTCAATTGAGTAGTTTTTCGCAATAGCTAGCCTAAACGCTTCCAGAGAGTTTTCCGGAACTGTTTTAGAACCTTTCAATGACCTTGAATGAAAGCCTCGGTGCGCAAAAGGCCTTTCAGTCAAGAAGCTGTGGGGGTTCCTCAAGGCTAGGATTCTACTTCAAATATTCCATCGATTTCAACCGCAACTCCAAGTGGTAGATTTGCGCCAACCGCCGTTCGAGCATGCCTTCCTTTCTCACCTAATAATTCAACTAAAAGATCAGACGCTCCATTGATAACGCTAGGTTGCTCGGTGAAATTTGGCGCAGAATTTACAAAACCACCAAGCTTCACAACTTTGGTCACTTTATTTAAGTCTCCATTTACCGCACTTTTCAATTGCGCCAGCAACGAAATGGCGCATTGTCTTGCTGCATCATATCCTTCTTTAACATTAAGATCTTTACCTAAAACTCCTTTAATAAAGCCATTTTCATTTTGAGACACTTGTCCAGATACAAAAACCAGTTTGCCAATCTTTACGTAAGGTATGTAGTTAGCAGCAGGTGGTGGTGCGTCGGGTAATACTATACCTTTGTCGATAAGTGTTGCATTGATGTCCATTTTTCAATCCTTTCAAAAAATCAAATGTTTAGGTATACTAATGATAACTATTTATACATAATTCCTTAATCTTTATAAACAAAAAGGTATTTAATGAAAAATACAAACACTGAGATTAAAGCTTTTTTCCATCAATCTACAAATACCATTTGCTACGTCGTTAGTGACAATGAAACAAAACGTGCTGCGATAATTGATAGTTGTCTAGACTATGATCATGCAGACGGTAGTTTAGACACAGAACACGCTGACTCTGTAATACAATACATACAAACAGAAAACTTAAAACCTGCTTGGATCCTCGAAACACATGTACATGCTGACCATTTATCTGCAGCCCCATACTTTAAGGAGAAGTTCGAGGTACCAGTTGCCATTGGTAAAAATATAACAAAGGTACAGCATACTTTTGGTGTTATTTATAATACTGAGAGAGGTTTTAGAAAAGATGGTTCGCAGTTTGATCACCTTTTTGAAGATGGTGAGAAGTTTAGCATTGGCAATTTAAATTGTGAGTATATTTTTACACCAGGCCATACACCAGCGTGTGGTTCTTATAAAATCGAGGATAATATTTTTGTGGGTGATACACTTTTTATGCATGATTTCGGTACTGCTAGATGCGACTTTCCGGGAGGCAATGCTCGTGATCTCTTTAAGTCAATAAGACGAATTTTAAATTACCCTGAAAATACAAATCTTTGGATGTGTCATGACTATTTGACCGATAATCGAAAAAATTATCAATGGAAATCTACCGTGGAAAAACAGAGAAAGTTAAACCCGCATGTAAAAGATGGTATCAATGAAGAAGAGTTTGTAAAAATAAGAGAAGAGAAAGACTCGCGTCTTGGGGCACCTAAACTTATAGTGCCATCGATACAAGTAAACATGCGCGCAGGAGAAATGCCTCCACCAGAACGTAACGGAGTTTCATACCTAAAGGTTCCCGTAAAGTTTAAAGAGAAAGAATAAACTTAATTCGTATATAAGCTAATCATATGCACATTTCACTAAAATCATTTTTATTTTGTGTTCTATTTCTTTTGAATTTATTCAGTTTCCAGAAATTATATGCAGATAGAATAATTCAATCACAGCAGTTGGTTGGAAATCTTTACAACGACTTAGTTGCAACATCAATGAAAGAGCTATCTATTGATGAGCAAAAAATAGAGCTTAAAAACCTTTTTCAAAAATATGTTGATATTCCTATCATAGCGAGGGCAGTTCTAGGAAAAAGCTGGCGTCAGGCTAACAGCGATCAAAGAAAGCGATTTATTAGTGTATTTAAAACATATGTTTCTAATAAATATGGAAGGCAATTTTCAGAATTTAAAGGTACTACGCTAGAAATCACGAAAAGTCGTGATACTCTGACAAAAGCTGGAGTGCTTGTATCTTCAATAGTTATAGTGCCAGGCAATCCTTCTTTAAAAGTAGTGTGGCAAGTATCAGATGGAAGTGGATCTTTAAAGTTGGTTGACTTGAGAGTAGAGGGGATTTCAATGCTTTCAACTGAGAGACAGGAATTCAGATCAAAATTAAAGAAATTTGAGGGGTCTATTGATGACCTTATTCAAGCTATTTCCAACGAATAGACCTTAGTCACCCCATAAAAGAGCCCTGATCAAGCCTCCGATAAGAGAAGAATTTTGTGTTTTTCGATCCGCATCACCTTTAGATTGAAACTGAAATTTTGTTGTTGTCTCATCATAATTTCTTAACGTATCAAACTGATCAGGTGAGATCATTGCTATTTCCTTTTTTGAAAAAAGTTGGGAGCTTATTTTTGTCATTATCTTGGAAAATATCTTTGCTGGCAAACCACCCCCATTTACGTTTTTCAATGGTTGATTGTCATCATTGCCCATCCATACACCAATGACATAATTATTCGAAAAACCAACAAACCATGCGTCTCTGAAAGATTGACTCGTGCCTGTTTTGCCAGCTATTTGCCATTCTGAAACAGATGCATTTTTACCTGTTCCATTTTCTACACTCGAAAACATAAGATATTTTAGTGTCTGCGCGGCCAGCTTGGAAAATACTCGAAACCCTGGCTCAGAACCTTCCCTGATAATTACCTCGTTGGTTTCCTTGATACTTAAGTATCTCCATCCCTTGGGGTAAACTCTTATACCATTATTTAAAATTCCTGCATAAGCAGAGGTAAGCTCTATTAAATTTACCTCAGACGATCCCAAAGCTATTGAAGGTTCATTGGGTATAGCTGTTTCTATCCCTAACTCTTTAGCTAAAGTTTTTACTCTATTTATACCAATTTTATCTCCTACCTTTACTGCAACTGTATTTAGAGATTTTGAAAACGCTTCTTCCATAGTAACTGGGCCAAGATACCTATTATCGTAATTTTTAGGAGAATATTCCTTGTAATTGTTTTTACCAAAAACGATTGTCACAGGCTCATCCATAAGCACTGTGTTAGGCGAGATACCAAGGTCTAGAGCAGCTCCATAAACGAAGGGTTTAAAAGCTGATCCTGGTTGTCGTTTAGCCTGATAAGCTCTATTAAATTGTCCCGGAATTTTCTCTGAAGGTCTTCCGCCACTCATTGCTCTCACACGTCCATCTGCAGACATAACAACGACTGCAATTTGTGCTGTCGAATCCGACATAATTTGTGTTTCCAAGAAGGACGATATTGTATCATCTACTTCTTTCTGAATTTTGGGGTCAAAGTATGTTCTTATAATGATGTCTTCTTTACTTTGTTTTGTTATTTCTTGGGGTGCATCTTGCATTATCCAATCAGCGTAATAAGAACCGATCTCATTGATGTTATTCTTTTCTATTGTAGGAAGCGCTTTTGCAGCCTTATTAAAATCTTTAATCGAAATCAATTTCTGATCTCTCATTATTTTTAATACGGTAAGCGCTCTGGCTTGTGAGAGTTTTTTGTTATTTATCGGCGAATACCTTGAGGGAGCTTTTAACAGACCAGCTAAAAGTGCAGCTTCACCTATTGAAAGCTCAGATGAATTTTTATTAAAATATCTCTCTGATGCAGCCTCAAATCCATATGCACCAGAACCCAAATATACTCTATTTAAGTAAATGGAAAGAATATCTTCTTTAGAATATGCATACTCTAAAGCTAAAGCAAAAGGTATCTCAAGCAATTTTCTAGAAATAGTTGATCGCCTGCAATGTTTTTGAGTATTGGAATCACCTTGTAAAAGGCAAAGTATCTTCGCTACTTGTTGAGTAATGGTTGAACCCCCATGACCGGAAAAGGGTCCTCTTCCCTCTCTTAAATTTATTCTTATTGCGCCCAGAATTCCCCTTATTGAAATTCCGTAATGAGAGTAGAAAGATCTATCCTCCACAGATATTATTGCGTCATGCAGAACACGATTCAAACTTTTCGATTTTAAAATGCCACCAAATTGGTTTCCGCGCCAAGCAAAAACATCATTATTTCTATCTAGAAGTGTTACCGACCCTCTTTTTCTATCATCTAAAAGTGTGGCAATTGGTGGTAGCTTATTTACATAATTGACTACCGCTATAAACAGCATTAAAAAAACTATCATAGCCACATTCAAGGACACCCAAAGTAAGTATTTTAATGTTTTTCTTAAAATTGTACTCATGACTGAATTAAATTTTTGTCTAACAACAATTACCCTGTGAAAAAATCTTTGTAAACCCAAGACTATTTAATAAAAAAACGTACTTTTTTTGCCTAAATTTTAACCAATTGAATTTTTTTGCTCAATTATTAATCAAATTTCTACATTTGTTAGAAAATTCAGCTTCAATGTAAAAAATTGCCGTTTCTATTTTTCAATCATCACCTAAAAGTTGCATCAACAAATTGTAATTGCGAAAGGAGACTTAATGAAACTTATAATAGCAGTTATTAAACCTTTCAAACTGGAAGAGGTTCGTGATGCATTGAAAGATATAGGCATCCAGGGCCTTATGGTTTCAGAAGTAAAAGGTTACGGAAGGCAAGATGGCCATTCCGAGGTTTACAGAGGTGCGGAATATACCGTTAGCTTTGTTCCAAAATTAAAATTAGAAATAGTGGTAGCAGATAAGGATGCCTCCAAAACTGTTGAGACCATTAGTGAGGTCGCCAAAACAGGAAAGATAGGCGATGGTAAAATTTTTGTTTCTCCCATTGAGTCTGCCCTGCGTATAAGGACTGACGAAAAAAATGATGACGCAATTTAACCCTATGTTTAAAAAGAAAGAGCAAATAATGTCTAAATTATTATTTTTGAGCACTGCTGTGCTAGGTTTATCTTCGACAACATTGTTCGCAGATGGACATACCCAAGACTACAGCGAGTCTGGGTATTTTATATTTAATACGTTGTTATTCCTAATAGGCGGCTTTTTGGTGATGTGGATGGCCGCTGGTTTTGCAATGCTGGAAACGGGATTGGTAAGATCGAAGAATGCATCTACACAACTTTTAAAGAATGTTGCGCTGTTCTCTCTCGCCTCAATCGCATATTTCATTGTCGGATTTAACTTAATGTATCCTGGCGATGGTTGGATTATCAACGGATGGATGGGAGGTTTCTCGCTAACGGGTCTAGAGCCTGCTGGTGTTGGTGCTGACGGCGTGGACCTAACATATGCGTCGGTTGGGTCTGATTTTTTCTTTCAATTAATGTTTTGTGCCGCTACTGCCTCAATAGTTTCTGGTACAGTAGCAGAACGTGTAAAGCTTTGGCCCTTTTTGATCTTCACCATAGTGTTAACGGGAATCTTCTACCCAATAAGCGCTTCATGGCAGTGGGGTGGCGGTTGGCTATCAGAAGCTGGCTTTTCAGATTTTGCTGGATCAACAGTCGTGCACGCAACGGGTGCGGCAGCTGCTTTAGCCGGTGCAATGGTGATTGGTGCCAGACATGGAAGATATAAAGATGATGGATCTGTCATACCAATGCCTGGTTCAAACTTGCCACTTGCAACGCTAGGGATGTTTATCCTCTGGTTAGGATGGTTTGGTTTCAATGGCGGCTCACAATTAGCTATGGGAACAATTGGTGATGTTGCTGATGTATCCAGAATATTTGCGAACACCAATACTGCAGCTGCTGGAGGTGCAGTCGCAGCTCTCATTTTAACCCAAATTATGTACGGCAAAGCTGACTTAACCATGGTATTAAACGGCGCGTTAGCAGGTCTTGTATCTATAACCGCTGAGCCTCTAATGCCTTCGTTAGGGCTTGCTACAATTATAGGTGCTATCGGTGGAGTAATAATTGTATTCTCAGTACCGCTACTCGATAGACTAAAGATAGACGATGTAGTAGGCGCAATATCAGTACACGGTATAGCCGGAATTTGGGGAACCCTTGCTGTGGTTCTTTCTAATTCGGATGCTTCGTTTGGCACCCAATTACTTGGTACGGTATCCATCTGCCTGTTCACTTTCGTCGTTTCATATATTGCATGGATGATTTTAGATATGCTGATGGGCGCAAAAGTAAGTGAAGAGAGTGAAGTAGAAGGACTTGATAAGACTGAGCTAGGAATCGAAGCTTATCCAGATTTTTCTAAGTAATCTTAAGAAATAGTTTCTCCTCCTAAACCCACTCGTTTTTAACGAGTGGGTTTTTTTTTGATATTATTTGATTTTTGGTCAAAAAGATGGTTTGATTCTTTGATATAAATATAACTTTAAGGGTACATTATGACACAAAAACCGATGACAAAGGCACAGCTTGTATCGGCGTTAGCAGACGCGACAGGATCCGATAAGGCATCTTCCAACAGAATGTTAGATGCATTATCAGGCATTATTACCAAAGAGGTAGCCGCAGGTGGTGCAGTAACAGTTCCAAGTGTTGGAAAGTTTTTTTGTAGAGCTAGACCTGAAAGAATGGTTAGGAATCCTGCTACAGGCGAGCAAATGAAAAAACCGGCTGATAGGGTAGTTAAAGTCACTATTGCAAAAGCTCTGAAAGACGTAATTAACTCTTAATAAAAATCTGTCCAAAATTGATTTAGATGGAGTTAAGACATATCTTGCTTGGGGTAGGCTTCGCTCTTATATGGGCTAGTGCCTTCCCCTCTGCAAAGATGGCCGTGCAATTCTGCCCCCCATTTCTTTTTCTTTTTATAAGGTTCTTGTCAGCTGGCTTATTCTCAATTATGCTGGGAGCTTACCTCGGTCAGAGCCTTAATTTTGATCGCAAATCTCTTCTTTGGATCACGACTTTCGGTTTAATTCAAAACGGCCTGTACTTGGGCCTTATATTTTTAGCTTTGACAAAAATAGATGCTAATGTTTCTGTAATAATTGCAAGCATACTACCACTAACAGTAGCCTTTTTTTCGTGGATATTTTTCAAAGCTAAAATAAGTTTTTTAGGATTATTTGGATTAGTTGTTGGCCTAGCTGGCGTGCTCTTGATAATGTTACAGAGAGTTGAAAAAGAAATTGAGCTATTGGGAATTACACTCTGCCTACTAGGATTACTCGCGACCACTTTTTCAACACTGATAATTACAAAAATAAAAATTAACAAAAATAATATACTTATTGTAGTTGGGCTGCAAATGCTTGCTGGTAGTCTTTTCCTTCTTCCTTTAAGCTATTTTTTTGAAATCTGGAGCGTTTCGTTTAACGTAACATTTCTATTTACTTTCATATATATAGCAGCCTTTCCAGGAATTATAGGTCCTGTAATTTGGTTCTATTTGCAAAAAGAGATTGGGGCTGTGAAGTATTCTTCTTTCCACTTTTTAGTTCCGTTCTTTGGAATTGGAATTTCTTATTTTCTTTTAGGTGAAACGCTCACGCTTAGCGATATGATTGGGGTGATGGTTATAATTTTTGGGCTTTATCTATTAAATAGAGATAAAAAAAGCATTTAAAAATCAAGATTTTTAACACTCAAGGCATGCTCTTGAATAAAGTTTTTTCTAGGTTCTACCACTTCGCCCATTAAACAGGTAAACAAGTCGTCAGCTTCCGTGGTTCTATCTCTGTCAACCTTTACTCGTAACAAAGTTCTTGCCTCTGGGTCAAGTGTTGTCTCCCAGAGCTGGTCAGCATTCATTTCTCCCAATCCTTTATAACGCTGAAGAGATATACCCTTTTCCCCCATTCTTATTATCTCACTTATAAGGCTGGTTGGACCATCTAGCTCTACCGTAGCTTCTTTTTTAACCAAGACAGGTGTTCCAGAAAAAATGTCCTTGAACTTACTACTGAAATTTTCCAAACCCTCTATTAAGGAATTTTGAATTTTCATAAGATCAACTTCTACAACTTCCTCAACTCCCCTTACTGTCCGAAAAAAGCTTAATTTATTACCGCCTTCAAATTTACTACTCCAACCTCTTTCATATTCTTTTGAAATATTGTCTAATCTCTGACAGAGAATTCTTTGACTATCAACGTCTTCGCCTAGCCTTTTAATCTTATTAATAACTCCGGTGAGTGTTGCCTGCTCTAAAATTCGTTTTATGTTATCGTCTCCAGCCTTTTCTAATAATTTAATACATTTACTAGCGTCCATTACTACTTCGGAAAGATCTCTTCCGGATAATACATAGTCATCAGTAATCTTAAGAAAAGTATCTTGAACTCCTGCATCCATTAAATAATTCTCTAAGCCCTTATCGTCTTTTATGTAAACCTCTGACTTCCCTTTTGCTACTTTATATAGTGGTGGCTCAGCAATAAAAATATGTCCTTTTTCGATTAACTCTGGCATCTTTCGGAAAAAGAAAGTTAACAACAGGGTTCGTATATGAGCACCGTCCACATCAGCATCTGTCATTATAATAATTTTATGGTACCTTAATTTTTCAATGTCAAAATCATCGTTACCTATCCCAGTGCCTAAAGCCGTTATCAAAGTTCCTATTTCTTGACTGGATAGCATTTTATCAGGCCTTGCCCTTTCAACATTCAGTATTTTTCCTCTAAGAGGAAGCACCGCTTGATTCTTTCGAGATCTGCCTTGCTTTGCACTACCCCCAGCGCTATCTCCCTCAACTATAAAAATTTCGCGTTTCGTCGGATCTTTTTCCTGACAGTCGGCTAGTTTTCCTGGTAAATTAGCAACATCTATGGAATTTTTTTTCCTAGTTAGTTCTCTAGCCTTTCTTGCTGCTTCTCTAGCAATGGCTGCTTCTATTACCTTACCTACCACAATTTTAGCGTCACTTGGATTTTCTTCAAACCATTCAGATAATTTTTCATTAACAAAACTTTCTACAACAGGCCTTACCTCAGAAGACACCAACTTATCCTTTGTTTGACTCGAAAATTTTGGGTCTGGAACTTTAACAGATAAAACGCAGGTTAGACCCTCTCTTGCATCATCACCAGTAACGCTAACCTTATCTTTATTTTTTGACCCAAACGACCCTACGAACATGTTAACGGTTCTTGTTAACGCACCTCTAAATCCAGCTAAGTGAGTTCCTCCATCACCCTGAGGTATGTTGTTTGTAAATGGCAGGACCAATTCGTTGTATGCGTTATTCCACCAAAGAGCTACCTCAAGGGAGATTCCATCTTTTTCCCCATAAATAAAAATAGGTTCATTGATTAGCGATACTTTTGATCTATCCAAATACTTTACAAACTCTTTAACACCACCTTCATATGAAAGAACTACCCTCTTTTCCTTCTCCTCTCTCAGGTCAACTAATTCTATTGTTACTCCAGAATTTAAAAAAGCTAGCTCCCTCAAACGTTGCTCTAACGTTTTGAAATCATATTGTATGTTTGAGAATGTTTCTTCTGACGCCCAAAACCTTACTTCTGTCCCTTTTTTGTCTCCTGCTGGCCCTATCTTTTTTAAAGGACTTATTGTTTCCCCATTATTAAACTCAACATGGTGCTCAGAATTGTCTCTCCATATCCTCAGTTCAAGCTTAGATGACAATGCATTAACCACAGAGACACCGACCCCATGTAAACCACCCGAAACCTTATATGAATTTTGGTCAAACTTACCTCCCGCATGAAGTTGTGTCATTATAACTTCTGCTGCAGAAATACCCTCTTCTTGATGAGTTTCTGTGGGGATGCCTCGCCCATTATCTGAAACTGCTACAGAATTGTCTGGATAAAGGGTAACTGTTACTTTGTCGCAATGTCCTGCAAGAGCTTCATCAATACCATTATCTACCACTTCATAGACCATGTGATGAAGACCAGATCCATCGTCTGTATCCCCGATATACATACCGGGCCTCTTTCTAACTGCCTCAAGCCCCTTTAAAACTTTAATGGACTCTGCACCGTAATTTTCAGTTTCTGCCTGTGGATCTGTCATCTCTACCTCTTGTAAATTACTATAACTTGTTATAGTAAAAAAGTCACGAATAACAGTTTAAAAATAATATGTAATGATTTGTATATTTTATAAAAATACGGGAGTTTGGGTTTGATGAAAAGACAAGTTGTAGACCTCATCGGTAATACACCTCTTATAAAACTTGAAAAGGCATCAGAAGAAACTGGTTGTAATATTTTTGGTAAAGCAGAATTTTTAAACCCAGGCCAATCGGTCAAAGATAGAGCCGCCTTGGAAATAATAAAACAAGCAATTGCCTCTAAAGATATTGGTCCAGGTGGATCAATAGTTGAAGGAACAGCGGGGAATACCGGGATTGGTCTTTCTCTCGTAGCTAGTTTCTATGGTTTTAAATCGGTAATAGTCATACCAGAAACACAATCGGAAGAAAAAAAAGAAGCCTTGAAAATGCTAGGTGCTAAATTGGTAGAGGTACCTGCAAAGCCATATAGCGACCCAAATAATTATATCAGATACTCCGAACGATTAGCCTCTGAATTAAATAAGATTTCAAAGACAGGCGCTTTTTGGGCAAATCAATTTGATAACTTAAACAATAGAAAAGCACATATCAAAAATACAAGTCAGGAAATTTTTGAGCAAACAAATGGGAAGATTGACGGTTTTATCTGTTCTGTTGGAACCGGAGGAACCTTAGCAGGTGTTAGCATTGGATTGAAACAGAGAAACTCCAATATAAAAATTGGATTGGCTGATCCCGACGGATCAGCTCTCTTTAAACATTATACTGATGGAATTTTAAAATCTGAAGGTTCATCAATTACTGAGGGTATTGGTCAAGGACGTATTACTAAAAATTTAGAAGGTCTAAAACCTGACTTCAGCTATAATATTAAAGATGATGAAGCGCTAAAAATCATTTACGCTCTTATAATTGAAGAGGGTCTGAGCCTTGGCACATCATCTGGGATAAACATCTGTGGAGCGATTAAAATGGCTAAAGAGCTTGGACCCGGCCACACCATTGTTACGATACTGTGTGATCATAGCCAGAGATATAAGTCCAAACTTTTTAATATTGAATTTCTAAAAGAAAAAAATTTACCTATTCCTGTTTGGTTTAAAAGCGAAAATCAAGACTTACCGAACGTTTTAATATAATGGGAAAAAATCTGATTTATACAAAAGATTAATAGAAGCAAAAAGTAGAAAAATCATAAGAAACGTTTCAAACAACTTCTCGGATATGAATGATCTTATTTTTTCTCCCAATAAAAACCCAAAAACCGAAGGAAATATCATTAAAGTAGACAGTATTAAGGTTTGACTATCCAATAATTCGAAGAAATAGTGAGTAGAAAAAAGTCCTAGTGAGCCAACGAATATGTAAAGACCTGTAAGACCAACGAATTGGTCTTTGTTGGTTTTCCTTATAAGAAGAAGTACAGCAATTGTTGGCGCCCAAACATGGGTGAATCCTGCAGCTGTACCTATAATGGCTCCTGATACAACTTGTATTATTTTATCAAACCCTAGACCAAAAGATAAAGAAAAGCCCGTCCAGCGATAAATTATAAAAATGAAAATCATTAAGCCCAGTAAAAAGGAAAGTGTTTTCTGCTCTAATGAAAATGAAAAATAACTGAAACTGAAAGTACAAACAAAAAGGGATACTAACAGATATTTATTTGAAAAAACCATATCAACCTTATCAGTTGACCTATAATACTGTAAAAAGTTCGTAACCAACGTTGGTATAATTATCATCATCATTGCAAGTCTCGGTGAGGTATAAAGGCTAAGAAGTGTTATTGAAACGATAGGTAGTCCCATCCCTATGCTACCCTTGACTATTCCAGCAATTAAAAAAACAACAGCAGTTACGAAAATAAAATAACTCGAGATATCATCATTAAAAAAGGTGGATAAATCAGACAATTAAAGTTTCTTTACTCTGTTCAGATAATCCAAAAGTTTTTTTGTATTGTTTTATTTTATTTTCTGGCCCCATTGCCTTATTAGAATTGTCTGACAATTTCACGGTCGGTTGTCCATTGGCAGAAACAGCTTTACAGACCAAGGAAAAGGGGTCCAATGCCCCATTATCAATCAAACCTCTAAAATCATTTGTTAATAAAGTTCCCCAGCCGAAACCTATTTGAACCCTTTGGTTAAATTTTTTATAAAGCTCAATAATTTTTTTTGTGTCCAGTCCATCTGAAAAAATTATCAATTTTTCTTTGGTATCTTCACCCTTGTTTTGCCACCAGTCAATGGCACACTGGGCTCCCAACACAGGATCACCTGAGTCGATTCTTACTCCGGTCCATGAAGCAAGCCAGTCAGGCGCATTATTTAAAAAATTTTGGGTGCCATACGTATCAGGTAATATAACCCTTAAATTCCCATCATGCTCTTCATGCCAATCCTCTAAAACCTTATACGGTGCCTGTTTTAATTCCTTCTCCGATTTTGCTAAAGCTGAAAAGATCATGGGTAGCTCATGGGCATTGGTTCCTATGGCTTCAAGCTCACGTCGCATAGCGATGAGGCAATTCGAGGTGCCAATAAACTTTGACCCCATGCCTTCACACATTGCCTGCACACACCAATCTTGCCAGAGAAAACTATGCCGCCTTCTAGTTCCAAAGTCAGCTATTCTCATGCCATCGAAAGGCTTCAACTGCTCTATTTTTTCCCACAGCTTTGTCATCGCCCTAGCATAAAGAACCTGTAACTCGAAACGCCCCATATTCTTTAAAACAGCTTTAGATCTCAACTCTGTCAATACGGATAATACTGGAACCTCCCAAAACATAACCTCGGCCCATGGCCCTTCGAAACTAATTTCAAACTGCCCATCTTTTTTTCTGATCTCATATTCTGGTAACTTTAGTTTTTCTAACCAATCAATAAATGATGGTCGGAATATAGCGCGCTTTCCATAGAATAAATTTCCTCTTAACCAAGTGGACTCTCCCTTACTTAAGGATAAATCTCTTATATGGTCCAATTGCTCCCTTAATTCTTCTTCATCTATCACGTTTGCGAGGAGTATTTTACTTGATCTATTTAAAACGGAAAACTTAACAGTTACGTCAGGCGCATTTCTTAACACAAATTGAGCCATCAATAATTTGTAAAAATCTATATCCAGCAAAGACCGTACTATTGGATCAATTTTCCAATTATGGTTATATACTCTTGAAGCAATATCTATCATAAAATCATAACACAAAGATTCTAATTCAATTGCAAGCACTAATAGAAGTCATCTCAATTATATTAGTACAAGTCACATTAGTTAATTTTTTTATTTTAAATTTGCCAAAGTATTGAGAAAATAAACTTTTGATGGTTTATCTCGGTAATCGGTGCCTAATTAAAAGGGAGTTCAACTCTATGCCTTTTGAATTTTTTAGTAATAAGGGAAACTTTTTTAAAGGTAATCTGCATGGGCACAGCAATTACTCCGACGGAAAGCTAGCGCCAGAAGAAGTGTGTAACGCATATATTGAAAAAGGGTATGACTTTATCTCTATAACAGACCACTTCCTCAAAATGTTTAACTATCCGATAACATCGCCTGAATTAAAGATAAAAAATTTTACAGTTATACCTGGAGCTGAGTTACATACAAGCAAGATGGAAAATGGAGAACTTTGGCATTTGCTCGCTTTGGGTTTGAATGACAAGTTTAAACCACCTGACCAACCTAACTTTTTGATAAACACTAAATCAGAGTATATTGAAAACCTTAGCTCACGTCTTTTCGATGCAGGAGCCTTTGTGTCACTTACACACCCAGAATGGAATGGAATGACGCTAAAAGACACACTTAATATCAACAAAGCGCACGCTATAGAGATTTATAATCATAGCTGTGCCATTGAATGTGACAGAGGGTCAGGGGTAGCAGTACTGGATCAGGTTCTTAACTATGGGAAAGAAATTAATATAATAGCCACCGACGACTCCCATTTTCATATCGATGATGCGTTTGGAGGCTGGGTTATGGTAAAGTCAGAGATTAATAGCAAAGAGGCGATACTTGAAGCTCTTAAAAACGGTCACTACTATTCATCTCAAGGTCCTGATTTCAAAAATGTAAAGGTCCAAAAGGGCCGTTTAGAAGTGTTATGCTCACCTGTTGAAAAAATTATCGTTAGTGGATACGGATCAGCAAGCATATATAAGAATAAAACTTCTATGGTGTCTGCAGTTTTTAATTTAGGACTACTTCCCCAAAAAAAATGGCTAAGAGTTACCATCGTTGATAATAAGGGAAAGAAGGCTTGGACAAATCCAATCTATGATTACTGAGCCTTTTTTATATTGTTTGATTTATAAATCTTATAATCTCATCAAAAACCATTCTGGCTTTTTTGGATAAATGACGTGCTCTAAGAAAACCATGGGGCAAACCTAAGCCTTCTAGATAAGTTATATCGCATCCGTATTGCTTTAGACTTTCTACATAAAACTGACAATCATCCGCTAAAGGGTCTATTTCAGCACTGACCAGTAATGTCTTAGGCATATTATCATTATCAAAATTTCTAATGAGATCATGAAGCCCCATTTTTAATGGAAGGCCAGCACGTTTATGATAAAAAACTATATCATCTTGTGTTAAAAGCGGCGCATCATAAAACTTTCTCTTATTAGCTCCACTGATCTCACCAGCCAAATCAGGATAGATGAGAACTTGGGCTTCTGGGCGAATTGAAACATTTCTAACCTTGTTTGCCACAAAACCTGCTAAAGTACCTCCTGCACTATCCCCGACCAAAATTAGTCGTCTCTCAGGATTTTTAATAAAGTAATAAAAACGAATGGCGTCTAGAAAAAACTCTGGGTATGTAACTTCTGGAGCAAGTGAATAGTCTAATGAGAAAACGTTACACCCTGTGCTTTCACAAATTTCAGCACATATATCGTCATGACTCTCAAGTCCCCCGACAACAAAGCCCCCCCCATGGAAATATATGAGATCAGACTTATTGTCGGAGCCCTTAGAGTACTGTCGATATATCAAAGACCTCTCTTTGAAGGCTACTTTTTTATCTTCAACTTGTACGTTTGGAGGTCTAACTTGTCTAAAATGTTTCACCATTTCATTATAGCCTTGCCGTAGCTTTTCTACTGAATCCCCTACATCTTCTTGTGCGAAAGTTTCAGAAATACGTATAAATTCTTTTATTTCTTCATCGAACAACTTTTCGTATTTTGGGCTCATTTTCATTCTCTGGTTACGTAGGGTCAATCTTTGAAATAGTAATGTTTTCTCTTGTCATAGTGTAAATTGTTACTTAACATTTAACCTAATCTTTACAATAAATTAAAAAAATCTTTCCATAACGGATAGATTTACTCAAAAATTTAGGGGAGAAATTAAAGTGAAAGATAAATTCATAAAAGCTCAACAAGAGAAATTGACGCTTGGAGCAATTGATCGACGACAGTTTATGACATCGGCAATCGCTGCGGGTATAGCAATACCAACAGCCTTGTCATTGGCTAGTGATGCAATTGCGGCAACACCAAAGAAAGGTGGAAAATTTAGAATGGGTTTAGGGCACGGCTCGACTACAGATACGCTCGACTCAGGAACATCGGAAAACCATTTTACTCTTGTGAATGGGTACACCTTTGGAAATCATCTAACCGAAATCAATAATGAAGGAAAGCTTGTTGGCGAATTAGCTGAAACCTTTGAGTCAGATGATGGTAAAACTTGGGTATTTAACTTAAGAAAAGGTGTTGAATTTCACAACGGAAAAACAATGACATCAGAAGATGTTTTAGCGTCTTACGAGCATCATATGGGCGAAAAGTCAACTTCTGCTGCAAAGGGATCACTATCACCTGTAAAGAGTATAAAAGCTGATGGAAAATATAAAGTAATAATGGAATTAGACAGTCCTGATACTGACTTTCCTTACATTGTAAGTGATTATCACATCTCTATCAGACCTGCTGGTGATATGACCTCAGGAGTTGGTACAGGTGGATACATCGTTCAATCCTTCGAACCAGGCGTAAAGTCTGTATTGAAGAGAAATCCAAATTACTGGAAAGAAGGTGCAGCACACTTTGATGAGGTCGAATTATTATCAATTGTTGACCCAAATGCTAGACAAACTGCTTTGATAAGTGGTGAAATTGATGCGATGGATAGAGTTGATCTAAAAACTATCAATTTGATGAAGCGTAACCCAAATATAAACATTATGCAGGCAACAGGAACGGCTCACTACACCTTTCCAATGCGACTAAATGTTGATCCTTTTGGTGATTACGACTTGAGGATGGCCTTGAAATGGGCTGTGGATCGTCAAGAGCTTGTTGACAAGATCCTCCTTGGTTATGGAGCAGTAGGTAACGATATTCCAATCGGTACTGCGAATTATTTCCATAACTCGGACTTACCTCAAAGAGAATTTGATGCTGATAAAGCGGCTTTTCACTACAAAAAATCAGGTCACTCCGGAAAAATACAATTATCAGCCGCTGATGCCGCATTCGCTGGTGCAGTAGATGCTGCCCAATTAATGGCAAACTCTGCGAAAAAAGCTGGAATTGACATCGAAGTGGTCCGTGAGCCTAACGATGGATATTGGTCTAATGTGTGGAATAATGACGCAAAAGGCTGGTGTGCATGTTACTGGGGTGGACGACCCGCTGAGACTATGATGTTCTCAGCCGCTTATGTCGCCGAGTCAAAATGGAATGACACAATGTGGAAAACAACCGACTCTGCTGTTAAGTTTAATCAACTTGTTAAAGACGCTAGGAAAGAACTCGATGAGAGCAAGAAGCGGGATATTCTTTATGAATGCCAGCGTTTAATTTATGATGATGGCGGATTGCTCTGCCCTCTCTTTAACAGTTACGTAAGCGCAAACAGCAAGAAAATTGCCCATGGCAAAATAGCAGCCAACTGGGATAGCGATGGCGCCAAGTGTGTTGAGCGTTGGTGGTTTGCATAATATTTAAAGGTTAATTTAAATAGGAAGGGCAGAATTATCTGCCCTTCTAAAAAAATAGATATTTCTTTGCATCCTGTAGTTAAAACAGTTCTTGAGCGTTTGGGGTTGGGCTTGGCCACCCTTTTCTTTGTTTCTATAATCATTTTCTCAGCAATTGAAATGCTTCCCGGAGACTTTGGACAAGCAATACTCGGTCAAGCAGCATTACCCGAAACAGTGGCTGCTTTCCGACAGGAATTAGGACTTGATAAACCTGCATATATTCGATACTTCGACTGGGCATTAGGTGCAATACAAGGGGATCTTGGAACTTCTTTTTCTGGACGTAATGCTTCTGGCGCCGACAGATCCGCTGAAGTGGTAGATAAAATCGCTCCAAGATTATGGAATACACTGTTTCTGGCTTCAATGGCAGCTCTTATTGCCGTTCCTCTATCTTTAATATTAGGGATATTAACGGCCCTCTACCGCAACTCGTTTTTTGACAGGTCTGTAAACACAGCTACCTTGACAACAATTTCATTTCCTGAATTCTTTGTTGCTTACATCTTGATTTTATTTTTTGCCTCGCTTAATCAGATATTTCCATCTCTGGCAAACGTTGATCCTGATACAAATTTTGGTGAAAGAATTTACCGTACAGCGCTACCTGCTTTCACGTTAACATTAGTGATCGTCGCTCACATGATGAGAATGACACGAGCAGCGATAATAAACTTACTTGCTAGTCCTTACATTCAGATGGCCAAACTATCAGGCGCCTCTCAAACAGAAATTATTCTTAAACATGCGTTACCCAATGCTTGGGCTCCAATCGCAACTGTAATAGCCTTCAATCTAGCGTATCTTGTTGTAGGCGTGGTGGTCGTAGAGGTCGTTTTTGTATACCCTGGCGTTGGTCAATTGATGGTTGATGCTGTAAGGACACGTGACATACCTGTTGTACAGGGATGTGCTCTTATATTCGCTGTTACCTACATTCTATTAAATCTTATAGCAGATATAATCGGTATAGTTACTAACCCAAGATTACTGCATCCTAAATGAATAAAGATACCAACACATATTCCGCTGCTGGCGAAGTGGGCTCCGTTCTGGAGAGCCGTTCAACTTTCACAAGACTAAAGATTGAACTTAATAAAGCTCCACTTACCGCAAAATTTGGCATTTTTATAATAATTGTTTTTGTAGGGTTGGCTATTTTTGCTCCCCTAATAGCACCTTATGGAGAGGCTGAAGTCTTTCCTGAGCCTTACGCACCTTGGAATGCAAATCATATATTTGGAACCGACCAGATCGGCCGGGATATATTTTCAAGATTGATATTCGGGGCACGAAATACTGTTGGTGTTGCTTTTGCTACAACAATTCTTGCTTTTTTAATAGGAGGTGCATTGGGCTTGGCTGCAGCTATTAATAGATCTTATCTGGATCTTTTTTTAAGTAGAACAGTAGATGTTTTAATGGCTATCCCTCAGCTCATTTTTGCATTGGTTTTGCTATCCATCTTCGGCTCTACAATTATAAACTTGATCATAATAATCGCGGTGTTGGATTCTACCCGCGTATTTCGCCTTACGAGAGCAGTTTCTCTTAATGTTGTCGTTATGGATTATGTAGAGGTTGCTAAATTGCGTGGAGAAAATATAAGCTGGGTGATGCGAAAGGAAATTTTACCAAACATTCTCCCACCTTTGATAGCGGAGTTTGGTCTTCGTTTTTGCTTTGTATTCCTATCCATTGCTGCGCTCTCTTTTTTAGGAGTTGGCATTCAACCACCAACTGCGGACTGGGGTTCCATGGTTAGAGAAAATGCTTCTCTCATACAGTTTGCCCAATATGATTTAAAGGCAGCGATGACACCACTTTTACCCGCTGCAGCAATTGCTCTTCTTACAGTAGCCGTCAATTTTGTGGTTGATTGGTTTTTACATAAAACCAGTGGAATTAAAGATGAAAAATAAAAAAGACAATACTACTCTGCTTCAAATCAAAGACTTAAAGATTGAAGGTTTTTCCGATGAAAGATGGCATAAAATCATTAAAGGGGTGAATTTAGAGCTAAAAAGGGGAGAGGTGCTCGGACTTATTGGTGAGTCTGGGGCTGGAAAGTCCACGCTAGGTCTCGCAGCCATGGGCTATACACAACCTGGATGTCGTATTACAGGAGGTCAAATTAATTTTGACGGTGTTGATCTTACAAAGCGTACTGACTCAGAAAAAAGAAAGTATTGGGGCAATAGAATGACGTACGTAGCTCAATCAGCTGCCGCTTCATTCAATCCAGCTCATCGTTTAATTAATCAAACTACTGAGTCAACAATCAGGGCTGGCCTAAAAAAGCAAAATGAGGCATTTGATGAGGCACGCGCTCTTTATGATGCTCTTAATCTGCCCAATCCAGAAACTATTGGTGAAAGATATCCACACCAAGTCTCGGGTGGGCAGCTTCAGCGAATAATGACAGCTATGGCTATGTCACCTAATCCTGATTTAATTGTGTTTGATGAGCCTACCACTGCACTTGATGTAACTACCCAAGTTGAGGTTCTTGCCGCAATGCGTGATATCGTTAAAACCTATGGCACGGCAGCAATATATATAACACATGACCTTTCCGTTGTTGCGCAAATGGCGGATAGAATTAAGGTTTTGAGATACGGTGAAGAAGTGGAGGAAGCGATGACACGAAAAATGTTAAAGTCTCCAAAAGAAGATTATACAAAAAGCCTTTGGTCTGTTCGATCTATTCAAAAGCCTGAGAAAAAAAGTAAAGACATTATTTTAGAGGTTAAAAATGTAGATGCGTTCTATGGAAGTTTTCATGTATTGAAAAATATTAATATAAAATTACCCTTGGGCCGGACGGTGGCATTGGTCGGTGAAAGTGGGTCAGGGAAATCAACGGTGGCCCGAGTGATTACTGGATTACTGGAGCCAAAAATAGGTTCTGTAAAATTCAAAAATCGTGAATTGCCTCCATCTCTGAAGGGAAGAACTAAAGACCAACTTCAAAAAATTCAAATGATCTATCAGATGGCTGATGTTGCAATGAACCCTAAGCAGACCGTTTATGATATTATCAGTCGGCCTGCTAGCTTTTTTGCTGGCTTAACGGCTGCTAATTTACGAAAAAGAGTAGTTGAACTCTTAGAGCAAATAGATCTGGATGAAAGTTTTATAGACAGATATCCAAGTGAATTATCTGGTGGGCAAAAACAACGCATATGTATAGCGAGGGCTTTAGCCGCTAATCCAGAGGTAGTAATATGCGATGAGGTGACTTCAGCATTAGATCAGATCGTCCAAGAGGGAATTCTTAAGCTTTTAGGACGATTGCAGAAAGACTTGAACCTCTCTTATATTTTCATAACTCATGACATCGCTACGGTTAAGGCAATATCAGACGAGGTTGTCGTTATGAATGAAGGAGAAGTTGTTGAACAGGGTTTAAAAAGTGAAATATTTTCACCACCACATCCAGAATATACAGAATTACTACTATCCTCCGTGCCCGAAATGGATCCAGATTGGCTAACGGATCTATTGAAAGCGCGAAATTATTAGGAGATTAATATGAAAATTATTTGGCTAGGGCATGGAAGCTTTAGAATAGAAATTGAAGATCGGGTTATGCTTATAGATCCTTGGATGAATGGCAACCCATTATTCCCCGCGGAAAAAAGACAAGAAGCATTACACGGCATAACCGATATTCTAATCTCTCACGGACACTTTGACCATACGAATGATACCATAGAAATAGCCAAAGAAACTAATGTCCCCATTTATGGAATAGCAGATTTAATGTCGTATTGGGAAGAGAGTGAAGGAGTAACTACAACTGGATTTAATAAAGGTGGAACTGTTAATCTTGGAAACGTTAAAGTTACTATGGTAAATGCTGTTCACAGCTCATCTATGATAAAAAATGGCCAGATAATGTACACTGGTGCTGAAGCTGGCTTTGTAATTGAGGGTGAAAATAACACAATTTATTTTTCTGGGGATACCGACGTCATGGCTGACATGGAAATAATTAACGACCTTCACAAACCAAATATTGGCATTCTATCCTGTGGTGGACACTTCACTATGGATATGAAAAGGGCAGCCTATGCAGCAAAAAAATATTTTAACTTTGAGAAACTAATCCCCTGTCATTACAAAACATTTCCTCTGCTCGAACAAAATGCAGATGTTCTAATAGAAGAAGTGGGCTCAAACATAGTTGTTGAGCCAGTAATTATGAGCCCAATCGAAATCTGATAAGGTATTTTATAGTTCCTTTGGACAAATGAATTCTTTTATCTTAAACATTGTATCACCCGTGTGTGACCACTTGTCTATTGTGGATGTAAGAGTACAGAAAGCGGCAGTAGGATACTTGTGTTCGACTCTATTCAGTAAATTCGAGTTTTGATCGGTGTCTGAGAGACGCAGAACCGTCTCCTGTATAGCGGGATTATGCCCAACAATAAGTACTGATGATATGTCATCTGTTATTTTAGATATAAAATCAAGCATCATATGATCGTCAAAGGTATAGAGATCTTTTTTGTAGATTATCTCTGTATCCTTAATGGAGGGTTTAATGATCTCAATTGTCTCCACTGCTCTTAAAGCGGTTGATGAGAATACACTATCGAAATTCTTATTGGTTGATTCAAAGAAATCTTTCATAATTGTTGACGCTCTTTGTCCTCTATCTGCCAATCTACGGTCATGATCAGACACCAACGGAGAGGTCCAGTCTGATTTAGCATGACGTATAAAGGATAGAGATTTCATTTTTTTATCAATTTCTTTTATTAATTTCTTAAACCAATTGAAATTTTTCCAAGTAGCAATAATTCCGACAAGTGTAAAACATTAAGGTTCCAAGTCGAGCTTTAACTAATAATTTCGACAATTACAAACTATTCGAGGTAGAGTAATCAAATTCTGCAAGGGAAGCTGACCTATACTTGGTTCTTAAATATTTACTTTCAACAATTGTCGACTTCCACCAACAATATGACCCATGTCTCCATGCAAAAGCTGCCCTAATTTTTCTATAACGCTCATATAAATCAGGCCGTTCAACAAATTTCCAAAAACTATTAAAGTCTTTTGCGGAGAAAGGTGTTCCGTTAGCGAGTATCTGGAAACCTGGTGAAATAAATGAAAATATATCCTCACAGATGTCCCCTTTTGCTGGTGTTTGCCAATCAATTAACTTTATGCCTCCTCTAAATTCACTTATCAAATTCTGCCTTATATCTCTATGTAAGAGTGAAAATTTTTTAAGTGGTGGGATCTGCTCCGGGTGCGGTCTTTTCACTTTAGGCAATTTTTGGCACTTTGCCAGAAACACATCTCCCTGTTTCAAAAGTTCCTCTGGTTCACAACTGACCTCCTTAAATTTTTCTGGATTGATCCTCTCTTTTTCCAAAATAAGCTCTGCCACTGCCTTGATGTCATTTTGCCAAGGAATACCCTCAACATATCTGTAGGCAATAATAGAAAGATCAGGCCATGATTTCACAAATTTAGGTGCAATATTTATTTTCTTAACAGTTTTAAGTGCCTTTTCTTCTTCCTGTAATGAATTTTCAAACAAAGATCCTAGAGGAACCTTGAGATATTTTTTCAACACAATCTCCTGCGCTCCTTTATACCTCCAAACATGATTAGAGTGGCCACCAACCATCTTTATTAAGTTTCCTTGGACATCTTCACTCTTATTTTTTGCCAGTGATACAACTATATTTTCTAAATCCATTGATGCTACTTATGTCCGACATTTAAAAATTGTAGATTGGGACTTTGCCATGCTCTTTTGTAAAATAAAAATTATTAATAAGTAAGCTTAAAAGAAGATAAGGTTTAATAATCTGATATCATGTTTAAAGACTTGAAAAGTAAAAGAGCAAAAAGTGACAGCGGATTTGAATGACATATAAAAAAAACATAGCAGAGTTTATAGGTACCTCTTTTTTATTAGGGACGATAGTCGGCTCAGGCATAATGAGTGAAAGGCTTTCAGCAGGAATTGAGTCTTTGGCTTTATTAGGAAATACCATAGCTACAGGGGCGATTTTATTTGTTATGATCACAATTCTAGCTCCAGTTTCGGGCGCTCACTTCAATCCAGCTGTATCACTAGTTATGCGTTTAAGAGGGAATCTTAATAATGTTGAGCTTTCTACATACTTACTTTCCCAAATAGCGGGATCAGTTTTTGGAACCTGGGTTGCTCATTTTATGTTTGATGTAAGTATCATACAATTTTCGTCAAAGATAAGAACGGGCTCACCAATTTATATTGCCGAGTTCGTTGCGACTTTTGGCCTAATTTTTACTATATTGCTAGGATCAAGATATAGTCCCAGAAAGGTACCCGCATTAGTAGGCTTATATATAACAGGTGCTTATTGGTTCACCTCTTCTACCAGTTTTGCTAACCCAGCAGTAACATTCGCTAGGACCTTGACGGATACATTTTCAGGCATTAATTTCTCTGATCTTCCCTTTTTTATATTATTTCAAATATTAGGTGGAGTTTCTGCACTTGCTGTTTGTAACCTAATTGAAAATGGTAGGAAATGATGTTATGCGGTTGAATTAGGCGGATCTCTTATGTTTGTATACTATAAAAAGGCGCCCTAATTTACTCATTTAAGCTACAGCTTTTCGATCATTAGATGCCAATGCCATGAGTTTGGTTTATCATGTTCCTGCATAGTAAGACTATTAAACTCAAAATCCTTAAATATCGACGTTAATTCGTTGGCAGTACAATAATAATGAGGATGAGCCTTATCGCTTTCAGAGTCTGAATTGACTATCCAAGTGTTTGTGGAAATCTCTTTGCAATCGAATTCACTTTTTAAAAGGTCAATTCTTTTCTTAGGGAGCATGGTTCCATGAAACGTGCCTCCAGGTTTAAGTACTCTTTTTATCTCATTTACAGTATCAATTAAAATATTGTGATTACCATGGTAAATCACATTCCACGATAACACGTGATCGAAGTACTCATTAGCGAAGGGTAATTGATCCATTTTTCCAAGTACTGTTTTTATAGAAACACTTTTTTCTTTTCCTAACTGCTCAATAGAAGCAAGTCCACTTTCTGCTGCATCAAAAGCAGTAACCTCACAACCGTTTTCCGCAAAAGGAAGGCTATGCCGGCCTACCCCGGCACCGAGATCTAAAACCTTTTTAGATGGCCCGATATTTTCGAAAGTTGCGAGCACCTCTGGCTCAGCTACAGTCCATTTCTCGGTAACAATTTTATTATCCCATTCAGTATTCCAATACTGATACGCCGTATCTGTTTTTGACATTTTTCTACCTTTCTTTTCCAAATGCGTTATTTCCCACTCTTAACAGATCCATCAAGTATCTTTAAGCGAGCATAACTGCTAATTTGTTCTACGAACAATATTAAAACAAACATTAAGCCTATTACTACAACAGCTCTATCGTAAGCCATCCAATTAAAAAGACTGTTTAATTCCATTCCGATTCCACCAGCACCAACTAGACCTAACACCACTGATCCTCTTACAGACTTTTCTAAGGCGAAAAGCGATGTCGTTATAAAGCCAGGCATGGCGGCAGGAATAATTGCTGAAAAAGTACTGTCTAGCTTTGACGCTCCACTACTCTCTATACCTTCAGCTGCACTCCTTTCAACATCCTCCATCTCTTCAGCAAAAAATCTACCTACAAATCCTATTGTGTCTATTGCAATCGTTAATGTGCCTGCAAAAGCTCCAAGCCCTACAACCATTACAAATATTATTGCCCATACTAAATCAGGTATTGTTCGCATAAATGTTATTAGAAACTTTGCAACTACTTGAAGCATTCTTGCCGGGATGCTATTTCCGAATAAGCCTCTTGAGGCCATCAGCGCAAATAAAAAACCTACAATTATTCCTAAAAACGTACCAAAAATTGCCATTTGAGCCGTCTCAATTAAGAGCAAAATATACCTGTTAAAATCATTCCAGCTTAATCTATGCTCGCTAATAGGAGGAAAGGCTTCACT
Organism: uncultured Alphaproteobacteria bacterium; assembly: GCA_902537215.1. Lineage (GTDB taxonomy): Bacteria > Pseudomonadota > Alphaproteobacteria > Rhodobacterales > Rhodobacteraceae > CACIJG01. The sequence continues at coordinate 153,195 of CACBAM010000003.1, read as the reverse complement.
GAGAAACCTACCAATGTACTCACTGCTTCCAAATAATTTGCTAAAGGAAAAACCGGAGCCATCAAGAGCCCACACCATAATCAAAAAGAAAACAATAATGGACATATATTGAAAGGATGAGATTTGTTCAAATCTTTTTGGGGTTTTCATTTTCTGGTTCATATCAATTAAACGAATCTTACAGAGCTGTCGTATTGTGCAATTAATTTTTTTTGATCTATCGTTTTACTTGCTTTGAAGAAACTTATTTCACCGTCTTTTAAAGCTAAAACTTTGTCAGAATATTTTACTGCATCTTCAACATTGTGGGAGGTAAATATGACTGTCATCTTTTCTTTTTTACATAGTTCTATGAGAAGCTCCATAACTGTTTTTGCAGCTACTGGGTCAAGGCTAGCGACTGGCTCATCAGCAAGTAATAATTTGGGTTTTTGCATCAGAACTCTTGCTATTGCAACTCTTTGAGATTGCCCTCCTGAAAGGGTGTCAACTCGTTTCATCGCAAGGTGAGATAAATTCACCTTCCGTAGGCAATCCATTGCCCTTGACCTAGAAGCTTGGGGTGCCAGAAAATGAAACCATCGTGTTACTCCCTTTAAACCGCTAGTGATATTTCCAAAATCTCCATGAATAACATTAGACAACACACTCAGTCGAGGAACTAGATTATGCCGTTGAAAAATAAACCCTACATCTCTTCGTATTTGTCGTAGCCGATGACTATTTAAATTTGTTATTTCCTTGTCAAAAACTTTGATACTTCCACTCGATGGCTCAATTAAGCGGCTGCAACATCTCAGCAAGGTAGATTTACCTGCTCCATTAGAACCAATTATCGCTAATAAACTTTGCGAATTAACGCTAAAAGAAAGACCTTTTAATACAGATTCGCTACCGAAGCTTTTTTTTAAATCTTTTATTTCTAAATCAATCATATATCAAGCGCCCTATACTAGCATAGAGCGCTCTCCATACATCTATGGATTAGTCTTGAATATCAAATTCGGGCAATCCAGCTGTCCTGTACATGGCTCTTACTACATCATAGTCCGAATCATTAACTTCCAGCAATCTTGTGCCAATATATTTATCATTGGCTGGCTTACCTTTATCATCAAGCCCAGCTAAAATTCCAGCAATCAGCGAATCTTCATTATCTTTCATTGCCTTGGTTACTTTATCTATTTCAGCCTGCGTTAAATGACCTCCACCCATCATCATATCGTAGGGCAGATCACCTGACCTAGCTAACACCTTGAACTGACCTTGATTTTCGGGCGTTCTATTATATTTGATCCAAGAGCTAATTCGGACACCAATTGCCGCTGTATCACCTCTCTCTAGCCCAGCATGTTGCAATGCCTTCTTTGTATGGATTACTTTGATGTCTTTCATTGGGTCTACTCCATGGTCCATCATCACTTGCATCGGACAAAAATGTCCAGATGTCGACCCAGGCTTAGCAAAAGAGACTGCTTTACCTTTTAAATCTTCCATCTTCATTATTCCTACTCCTGTCTTAACGACAATACCGCAGTAATAATCTGGTCTCGCAATCGCAATCATTGCTTGAGAGTTTGTAAGCTTGTTAATTGCCACATACTCTGCAGGACCTGTTATTGCAAAATCTAATTTCTTTCCTCTCAATGCCTCTGCTGTTGCAGTTTGATTGCTTACGGCAAAAAATTCAAAAGTATCACCAGTGGCTTTTTCTAAAGCGTCCTTGAATGGTCCCCACTCAGAGATAAGAGCATCCATTCCTTCAATATCAGTAACAGCCATTTTGTAATTTTTCGCTGAAACTACTGAGCCTATCCCTAGGGATAAGCAAATTAACAATAAAGTTTTAATAACAAATTTCATAATTCACTCCTTGCTTTTCCCAATTATTAAAAAGTTCATTAACGCTTTTGTGACAGAAACCTAATAAATTTTTGACAACTTTATACTCTCATAAGAGATCCACGATATTATTTCTTTTTCAGAAAAAAGGGAGAACTCTACAGGCACTAGATTCTCCCTTTGAGGGAAACGAGATCTAATTGTATTCAAATAAATAATACAAAAAGATAACATTATTATGAATTTTTTTAGTCATCAGTTTTCTCATCCAATCCAAAGTTCAAGTGGTCAGAAGCGCTTGGTTGCATGGGTAAATGGCTAAAAGAGAAAGCAGGTATCTCCTTAATCTGATTTAGATTAGTCTACTTTAATAACATTTTATTTAGGTTTTTGTTCATCAAAGACTGGTTATTGGGCTCTGTGCTGAGCTCCGCTTTATTTTTGCGTCGAAGATTTGAGATCAACTAAATGTCGGTATTTTTTTTAAGGTTTTTCTATTCACAAAAATGTTACTAATCTGAAATATTTTTGAAAAAAACTTTGGATGTAATCTAGATGATTAAGAGTAGAAGGCAGGTTCGTGGATAATCGGTTTGATGGCCTCAAGATCTATAGAAGTATCTGGATTTCAGATATACATCTTGGTACTCCTGGCGCCAGTACAGATCAACTTCTGCATTTTTTAAAGTGTACGCGATCTGAAAATTTGTTTTTGGTCGGAGATATCATCGACGGTTGGCAATTGAAAAAGCGTTGGTATTGGCCACAAGCTCACAATGACATCGTGCAAAAACTCCTCAGAAAAGCTCGTCATGGTACGAATGTAGTGTTTATTCCAGGAAACCATGATGAGGCAGCGCGTCAATTTGTTAATGTGACCTTTGGTGAGATCAAAATATGCCTTGACTACATCCATGAAACTGCTGACGGTAAGAGACTGTGGATCGTGCATGGTGATCTTTTTGACCATGTCATTCAACATGCGCGCTGGTTAGCGTATATTGGTGACAAAGCTTATCAGATTTTGCTTCGCGTGAATCGCTGGCTAAATATTTGGCGTGACGCATTCAAACTGCCTTATTGGTCGTTTTCTCAATACTTAAAACTTAAAGTCAAATTGGCAGTTTCATTCATTTCTGCATTTGAACATGCAATGGTAACAGAAACTCGAAGGCGCGGATGTAGCGGAATTATATGCGGGCATATACACAAACCAGAGTTAAAAATTACAGACGGAATCATATACGGAAATGACGGTGATTGGGTAGAATCTCGCTCTGCACTGGTAGAGCATTACGACGGTAAATTGGAATTACTAAATTGGGATAAAATTTCAAAAAATATTGCTTCAGTGGCTGATGTATCATCAGTGAAAGACGGGATTGATGGGGGGCCAACAGCAGCGCTTGGTGAACTACTTAGCAAGAGTAACAGTCCGTGAAAATTTTAATTATCACAGATGCGTGGTACCCACAAGTCAATGGAGTTGTACAAACACTAACAAAAACACGCGATCATTTGGTCCAGATGGGGCATAAAGCTGAACTTATTACCCCTGAATCGTTTCGTACGATTCCTTGTCCAACTTATCCGGAAATTAGACTTTCAATTTTTCCAGGAAAAAAGATTGCTGAAAAAATTCAGGTGTCTCAACCAGACGCAATTCATATTGCAACTGAGGGGCCGCTTGGTCTGGCTGCCCGGCGTTACGCAACTTCACATAATTTAGATTTCACAACTGCATTCCACACCCGTTTTCCAGAGTATATACGTTCTAGGACTAAATTGCCGCTTGGAGCTACATACGCACTCTTGCGTTGGTTTCACAGTCCGGCTAAAAATGTGATGGCACCAACCAACACTGTTATAAGAGACCTAGAAAAATGGCAAATCGGAAACCCTGTATTGTGGCCGCGAGGGGTTGATCTTACCATTTTTAATCCATGTAACAGAAACGTTAAGAAACCCACTGGAAACATCGAAAAGCTAAACGCGAGTATCGCAAAACTGGATAACGCAACGAAACCTGTTTTTATTTATGTTGGGCGAGTAGCTGTTGAGAAAAATCTTAGTGGATTTTTAGATTTGGATCTACCAGGTGAAAAACATGTTGTTGGAGAAGGGCCCGCTCTTAAAACACTGAAGAAAAAATATCCCAAAGTTATTTTTCATGATGCGCATCCAACGGAGAACTTACCGGCATTCTACAATCGCGCGGATGTTTTTGTGTTTCCTAGTCGAACAGATACTTTTGGCCTTGTTCTGTTAGAAGCAATGGGTTGCGGTCTGCCTGTAGCAGCTTTTCCAGTCACGGGTCCAATAGATGTCGTAGGTGAATCTGGTGCAGGCATCTTGGACAATGACTTAAAGAAAGGCTGTCTAGCTGCCCTAAAAATTGACCGAAAAATTGTTCGTATGCATGCGGAGAAATTCTCATGGAAGTCGGCAACGGATATATTTTTTAGCCATCTAACCAATGCTCACAAGATTGTAGACAGGTATCAGATATCTAAAAAGCCTTATAAGACCAATTATAGGTTTGGCGCCTGAGATATTCTGTGACCACATTCCGGTTTTCCATTTCAGCTAGTTCGGAACTGTGTATGGGGGGGCGCATCGTGACCGTTAAATTTGTCCCAATTCTTCTACAAATTTCTCTAAACATCAGAGAATAACCAAGAGTAAAGCTTACTCTTCTTGCAATTTGAAATAACGCTGAATTACGTCCCTCGAAGAAGAACGGAATAGTAGTTGTGTCAGGCTGCAATGCTAATTTCGCAACAAATGTTTTCCACGGCGCATCACTCGCAGTCCCAAATATATTTGGCGCCAATGATATGGCACCTGCTGGGAAGATGATAAGTGCTCCGCCATTTCTGAGATGCTCCAACGCTCTGCGACGAGACTCCATATTTGTTTTAAGCGCAATTTTAGTCTCTGCAAAATCTATTGGCAGAATTTTATCCATTACCGCTGGTGCCTGTCTCAATACCCTGTGGGTAATGATTTTATAGTCATGCCGCACCTCGGCCATAATTGAACACAAGGCAAGTCCATCTATGACTCCATATGGATGATTAGCGATGGTCACGACCCGTCCAGTAGACGGTATGGATGCCATTATTCCATTTGAAACCTCTCGACGAACATCTAGTTCGATACGCAGTCGGTCAAGTGCATCTGACCAAAAATATTCTGGATTTAGATTGTCATTTACATAGTCAAAATACAGTTTTTCTATACGCGGTTGACCCGTTAATTTTTCTAAGTAGCGGATTATTTTGTTGGGAATTACACCCATTTCTCCGTCGGCGAATGAAAACACAGGGTGTGTCTGACTGCTATTTTGCAAAATCAATAATCCTATCCTGTTGATAGTTAAAAGATGTAACAAATAATTGATGAATTTATGAAAAATTAATGACATCCACGTGAGTAAGTTCTCAAATTTTGATTGTACTTTTTCAACAAATTTAGATTGAATAATAAAATTATTAACTCAAATGATGATTTAAAATTTTCATCAAATTGTCATCAATCTTTAACATTTAAAAGTTAGACAATCTGTAAATACACGCATGTATTTCCCTCCCAACTGGGCCGTTGTAAGCAGACGGCCCTTTTCTTTTTGATACATTGATGTAACAGCTAATCAATATATAAAATTGGACTTTAGAAGCGTGTTGTAAGACTATTTTTAATTTTTATTTGACTAAATTATTAGTATTGCTAAATTTTGGCGCGATTGAAATTAAATCCTCAAAAGGAAATAAAATGTCGACGGAAAAAGACGCTGATACCATCACTGAATTAGGTGAAGACGGAAAATTACATAATATAACTACTAAAGCAGGAAGACTAGCAATGGAGTTAGCGTCTGAAAAAAGAGGCTTGCTCAAGAGCTAGAAGAATTACAAGGCGAATACGATGACATTAAACCTCTTACGCCTACTGGTACAAGAGATTGGTATGTTAAATGGGGAGCCATGCTATTGTGTGTATTAGGAGTATTTCTTACATCAGGAAAAATGTATATTTTGGGGCAATTGTGTTATTTCTTTAGTGCCATCGGATGGATATATGTCGGCATGCAATGGAGCGACAGAGCACTAATGATTGGATCCGCGATATGTGGTACTGCAGTTGCCATGCTGTTGATAGACAATCCCGACTTGTATCTGCTTTTTTCAAGGTGAATAATCCTAATACCATCTTTGGTATTGGCAGCATAAAGAAACTCACGACTAGAACTACAGACTGGACTGAGTTCAAGACTACCCTTTCTTGCTTAAAGGTCTTTTACCCCTTGCATGAGACATTTCTATAATTTCATTCTTCTCAATTTTTACAAACCCCAAGATCACTCCATCAGGTTCGACATGATCTGGAACCGAGTGTTGGTAAACTATAATTTTATCGTTTTCGAAATGACAAGTTATTTTTCCAATATTTGATCTTGGCTGTTCTTCGAACCAGGCGATAGTTTCCGACTTATCACGTTTATTTTTTGTAAGACTTGATTGAGTTATTGATCGCCAAAAAAAATTTTCAGACAAATATTTTTTAAGAAGAGATACGTCTCCATTATTTGCGGTTTCAAACATTGCTTCAAGTTTCTTAAAATTCATAGCCGACTCCTTTGCCTTATAAAATGAAAAAAATATGCAACAAATTATTGATGAATTTATGAAAAATTAATGACTTGTACGTAAGAAAGTTCTCAGATTCTATCTATATTTTTTCAATTAATTTAGATTGAATGAAAATTATTAACTCAAGTGATGGTTTAAAAAATTTTTATCTGAATGTAATAAATCTTAACATTAATAAGATAGATAATACCCAAACAGTCGCGTGTATTTCCCTTCCCACTGGGCCGTTTTCTTTTTGATACATTAAAGTAACTTACCATCTGCTGCTTCACTCCAAGAACATGCTACATGAGCATCCCATGCGTCCCATGCGTTGAAAGGCTAGACCAAGCGGTAGCTATAGGTAATGGCAAAATTATGAATTTTACTCAAAATTAATGGACAATATCATCTTGCATTCCTTTATCGAGTTCGAAGTAGGCCAACTCTTCTGGAAATCTATCTCCATAAAGAAATACATATTCATCTGGGTTTTCTTTTTGAAATTTCGAGTAATAATCGCATAAATATTGAAAATACTCCGCCGCAGCACAATACTCTTTGCCTTCATCAAACGGCTCGTTATCTAAAACATTTAACAAAAAATAATTTTTCATCAACATTGCCTCGATTTTTTATAAATTGATTTGGCGATATCATAAAATTATTACATAAATGCGACTAACTAAAAAAATAACTTAGCAAGTGATTTCAGCAAGCTCGGTATTTGCAATTATAGAAACGGGGTTTCACGAGAAAGAATATGGCAGATATGATTGTTGGGATATCACAAAAGGTACTAAACAACTATATTGCTGAAAATCCACTAAACAAAGAATTTCAACCTTCTGCTTTGTTAAATTATTTAATAGTTATTTCTTGAATTAATGTAATACTTCTTCTGCTATAAACTCTTCCATCTTTATTAAAGTTTTCACATAGCCCAAGTCGTTTCCCGTTTATTCTGACAATTGTTTAGCATCGCAAAAAAGGTTTTTCAAAGGATTAATTTACCTCTTCGTTATGGATGGTATAGTTTTTACCATCCAGTAGGATAATGCCATATCCCGAATTTTCACCTTTGGCATATTCTACTCGATCAGCTTTGAACTTTAGGACCATTTGCTGATTTATGCTTTTGAACGTGGAGAAATTATATCCTTCGTAAAGACCACACATACTTCGATGTATGTGACCAGATATTAGATGGTTTACATTATTGAAATTTTTTATAGTTGAAAAAAAATCGTGGGAATTTTTTAGTCTTAGTAAGTCCATAGCCTGCATTCCCGTTGTAAAAGCGGGATGGTGCATAAACAAAATTACTTTTTTATGATCCGCTTCTTTAAGTTTTTGACTCAACCAGTCGAGTCTTTTTTCACATAAGTAACCACAGCTTTTGGGTATGTCATCGTGAGGATCTTTAAGCGTATCTAAGAATATAAAATCAAGATTTTCATAAGCCTCACTACTCTGTAAGAATCCATTATGATCTGGTTGGTAGTATGGAAATACATCGAGGAAGTTCTTTCGGTTATCGTGATTTCCAAGCATAAATTTTATGGGTCTATTTATTACCGAGACCAAATTTCTTAAGGCACTATATTCTTCAATTTTACCACTATCCGCTAAGTCGCCTGTAAAGACTAGCGTATCAAAATCATTATGATTGCCTTGCAAGTGCAGTATAGCTTTCTCAAGTTTTTGAGATGATTTTTTTAAACTTGGTTCATCAGCAGAGTTTAAGTGAATATCTGAAAAGACTATGATTTTTTTCATTTTTAGCTCTCGAAAAATTTATTGGTCTAAATGTCCGCCCCACCCACGACGTGACTCTATAGCTCTTCTAAAGTTGCATTTTACAAAAGATAGATCCATTGGTCTACGATTTAGTCTGCAGCTTAAATTTATTGTCTAGGCCCTTTTGAAGAAGTTGGAAAATTGAATTAATGATATCTACTGTCAAATGAAACCCGGTAGTAATATAATTCGAATATGTGACCAGATATGATACTGAAAATAACCTATGGTATATCGCAGATACTAAAATCCCTTTTCACCGGCGTTCATGAAAGATATGTGGGCTTTGAGTAGAATTAGGAGTCCACACCCTTTGAATTATAGGAAAATTATTTTTTACATCAAAAAGAAGTAAATCAGCTCGCATACCAATCTTAATCAAACCACGATCATTTAGATTAGCTGCTTTTGCTGGTGTCTCAGTAACCGCCTTTATTCCCTTTGCAAAATCTCCCAAAATATCTCCAAGTTTTACCGCTCCCATTAGCAGTGAAGAAGGCATATAATCCGATGAAAGAATGTTACAGCAACCCATGGAAACAAGGTCCTTAGCCGCGACGTTTCCGGAGTGGGACTCCCCTCTCAGAATGTTTGGTCCTCCCATGATAATATTAATTGATGATCGATTTAATACCTTTGAAGCTTCAACAGTTGTTGGAAACTCGGCGATTTTACATCCATTTTCAATTGATGTAATTGCATCATTCTCTGTCGTGTCGTCATGACTTGCGAGAATAGCGCCAAGTCTTTTATTCGCACTTAAAGTTGCGGCATGGTTTCTATCTCCCCAAGCCTTTTTTATTTTATAAAGACGTTCAAAATGATCTTCCAAATCTTTTGGACTCATAGAGTATTTTCCCTTTAAATACTCTGCCATTTTATCTAAGTCTCTAAATTGCTTTTGGCCCGGAGTATGATCCATTAAACTAACTATTCCAACTCGGTCTTCTGGGGTAAACTCTTCCAATTCGATTTCCAAAGTTTCAGAACAAACTTCTGCTCTAAGATGCGTAAAATGACTTATTTTCAGGCTTTTCTCTGCTCTGAGCTCCTTAATGGTGTCCGTAACTTGCCTAGCATATTTAAGATAGTTACCCCTTTTATCTGACACTATCGAACCAACTCGCAATGCGTCAAAAACAGTCGTAATACCAGCACTTTCTAGTTCTCTATCATGTGATAAAATCGCAGCCTTTATTGGCCATTTAACATTTGCTCTTGGTTGCATATGTCTTTCCAAATTGTCTGTGTGTAGTTCAATCAGGCCTGGTGATAAATAATTTTCATTACAATCGAAAGAACCACGTATAAATCCTTTTCCAGAGTTAACCTCTTTAATGACCCCATCCGCTACCCTGATGCTTCCGTTTACTACTTCGTTCTCCAGAACGAGACGTGCATTGCTTAAAATAAATTCATGCATATAAATTCATACTCTTGACTTAAAAGTTTCATATAAATATTCCAAATTTTTTGTACTCTGTTATTAGGACATTTTTATGACAAATTATTCCAGATACGCAATTTATTTTTCTCCCTATCCAGATACATTTCTCGATAAAGTTGGGTCTCAATGGTTAGGCTGGAATCCAAAGAAAGGTAAGATTACCAATCACAAGAAAATAAAAAACCCAAAATTTGTTGACTTAAAGTCTATCACGGAAAAAGCAAGGATATATGGCTTGCATGGCACGCTCAAAGCACCATTTGTCCTAAAAGATAAGTATTCATACAATGATCTCATTAGCGATGTGGAATTAATTTCAAAGCGACATAGTAGGTTTATAATCCAAAATCCAGTCTTGAAAAAGCTTGGCCGATTTTATGCTTTAGTCCCTGAAAGAAGCCCTAAGGCACTAAAATCTTTAGCAGATGATTGCGTTTTAACTCTAGATAAGTTTAGAGAACCTCCCACATCCACAGAACTAGAAAAAAGAAGAGCTAGTGGACTTGACTTTGAAGAGGAGGAAAACTTAAAGAAGTGGGGTTATCCATATGTCTTTAGTAGATATAAATTTCATATTACATTAACCGGAGAAATAAGGTTGGGTGAAGAGAAAAATATTCGAGACACAATAGAATTAAATTTTCAAGAAGTTATCGGATATCCTTTACCTTTTTTAGATATCTGTCTTTTTGGGCAAAGGGATGATAGGTATTTTTGTGAACTGAAAAGATTTTCGCTGCTTTAATGCATTACAGATAATAATTGAATAACTGCTTTATCTAGATCATCCTCATTGTTGATAATAATTGAGCCCGTTGGAATATCAAATTTCGCCCTTTTTAACCTTAGTTGAATATCCTTTGCATTTTCTCTAGCTCTTTTTTTCAATCTTTCCAGAACGATTTCTTCTTTAGCATCAATGTAAATTATTTTCAACTCTGGAAATTGCTGCTTATATTCCTTAATAGCATGTCTAGATCCATTGAAAATTACGTTTGTTCCCTTATTAAGGTGATATATAATATCAATAGGTATCCCATAAAAGTTATTATGCGCATACCAATGAATAGCTACTCTTTTTTCTTTTAATAAAATATCTATTTGAGACTGATCCACTTTAATAAAGTCTTCGTTGTCGACCTCAGCACTTCTAGAAATATATCTTTTAGGAAAATATGCATCGACTTTATTCTTAGCAGCATTAAGAATTGAATCTTTCCCCACTCCAGAAGGGCCTACCACTGTAAATAATGTTCCTTTACGCATAATAGATTTCTCTCAGCTTGCTGAAAAGTTGCTTACATCTATTTCTCGATCACACACTTTATCTCTTACTTCTTTGTCATGAAAGATACCAAGTATCGCCGACCCTTTTTCTTTTTTTTCTGAAATCATATCCATAACAATTCTTTTGTTTTCACGATCGAGGCTTGCCGTCGGCTCATCCAAAAGAAGCAACTTGTAGTCTTTAGAAAAGCCAATAGCAATATTTACCCTTTGTTGTTCCCCTCCTGAAAAAGTCAGTGGCGAGAGGTGCCATAACTTAGAGCTTAAATTTAGCCTAGACAATAATGTCTCAGCGATATCCTTCGCTCTGGCGCGACTTTCAAATTGATCAAGAAGAGGTTCCATAACCAAATCTATGGTGCTTACTCTCGGTAAAACTCTTAAAAATTGACTTACATACCCCATTTTTTGTTTTCTTAATATCGACATTTCAATGGCTTTTAAATCAAGGATATTTTCCTTATCTATATAAATCTTTCCAACTGCACATACATAATTACCGTAAATCATTCTCATTAAAGTTGATTTGCCACAACCAGAGTTACCTATCAATGCAACACATTCCCCCGAATTAACATTAAAGCAAGCATCTCTAATAACTGAAAATTTCCCTTTGTCTAAGTTCTTTAGATTGAAGGATTTTGCAACATTTTTTACTTCCAACATTTTTACACCTTTAGTATTGAGGAGACAAGTAACTGCGTGTAGGAATGCTGTGGATCATCCAAAACTTGGTCGGTTAATCCAGTTTCAACTATTTTACCATTTTTCATAACAATCAATCTATTTGCCATGAACCTCGCAACTGCAAGATCATGCGTTACGATTATTACTGACAATCCTAATTCTCTAACCAAAGATCTTATGAGATCAAGTAATCTTGCTTGGACAGATACATCAAGCCCACCTGTAGGTTCATCCATAAATATTAGCCTAGGTTTCGTTATAAGATTTTTAGCAATCTGAAGTCTTTGTTGCATTCCACCAGAAAAAATACTCGGTTTGTCATCCAGTCTGATTGCATCTATTTCAACCTTTTCGATCCATTCGGTGGCTTCAGCCCTAATTTGGGAGTAATTTCTATAACCTATTGCCATTAGTCTTTCGCCAATGTTCCCTCCAGCACTCACTGCCATTCTAAGACCATCTCGAGGGTTTTGGTGGACAAAGGCCCACTCGGTTCTCAGTAGGTTTCTTTTTCTGGGTTCCGGCAAAGACAGTAGATCCAACCAATTATTATCTCTATCCAAATATGTTATATTACCACCATCTGGTACCAAGCTTCCAGACAAGCAATTTAGAAGAGTTGATTTGCCAGAGCCAGACTCTCCAACAATTCCAACGACCTCACCAGTATAAAGCTCTATACTTAAGTTGTCGCAAGCATATACACTGCCAAATTTCTTATCTATAGCCTTAGCTTTTAAAATCTGTTCCATTGTTTAACTTTTTCTACTATTGCAGTAATCACTATCTGAACATGAAAACATTCTAGTTCCCTTATCATCAATAACTACTTCATCGAGATATGTATTGGTGGCACCACATATTTCACAAGTCTTCTCGGCTCTTGAGGCTTCAAATGGATAATCTTCAAAATCAAGACTTATAACCTTAGTATATGGAGGAACTGCGTAAATCCTTTGTTCTCTCCCAGCTCCAAAAAGCTGAATTGCCGGGCAAAAATTCATTTTTGGGTTATCAAATTTTGGTGTAGGTGATGGATCCATTATATAACGATCATTTACTTTTACTGGATAAGCGTATGCTGTCGAAATCTCCCCGTTAATAGATATGTCTTCATATAATTTAACATGCATCAAGCCATATTCTTCTAATGCGTGCATAACCCTTGTTTCGGTCTCTCTAGGCTCTAAAAATCTTAAGGGCTCTGGGATTGGAACTTGATAAACAAGTATTTGATCTTCTGATAAAACTTGTTCGGGAATGCGGTGTCTGGTTTGAATTACAGATGCTTTTCCAGTGTTTTCAGTAGTTTTTACACCAGCCACTCTTTCAAAAAATTTTCTTATAGAGACTGCGTTGGTTGTGTCATCTGAACCCTGATCTATGACCTTCAATACATCTGTTTCTTGCAAGCATGCTGCTGTGACCTGAACGCCGCCAGTACCCCAACCATAAGGCATTGGCATTTCCCTACTTGCAAAGGGCACCTGATATCCTGGAATGCATATCGCTTTTATTAGAGCCCTTCTTATCATTCTCTTGGTTTGCTCATCAAGGTATGCAAAATTGAAATCCTCTTCTGAGTTACTCATCTTTTTTTGCCTCAAAAGCTGTCTTTCTTATCTTTCTAATTAGCTCTAGTTCTGCCTGAAAATCGACGTAATGAGGAAGTTTGATATGCTCTACAAAACCAGTCGCTTGAATATTATCTCCATGATATAGAACAAACTCTTCATCTTGTGCAGGGGCACCATCGCTAACCTCTCCCAATTCTTTCCAACGTAAAGCGCGATCAACTAAAGCCATCGATATCGCTTTTCTCTCCGATTGACCAAAAACAAAACCATAGCCTCTAGTGAATTTAGGGGGATGGATCTTCGAGCCCAGAAATTGATTAACCGTCTCGCATTCTGAGATCTCTATCTCAGCTATCTCTATATTAAACCCTAGCTCTGGGATTTCAAATTCGACAGATATAAGTCCTATTCTTAGCTCACCAACGAATGGATGATTTCTTCCGAACCCCCTTTGGGTTGAGTATGCCATACCTAATAAAAACCCTTCATCGCTTCGAGTAAGAGCCTGTAGCCGCAATGCTCTATTAGCCGGAATTTCCAAAGGCTGTCGAGTGAGATCAGGCGAGTCCGCTTCACTAGATGATGTCTCTTCTGTCTCAATAATTCCTTCATTATTTAGGAACTGAGTGACGTGTTGGAACATTTGTTCAGTGTCTTTTCCAGGCTCAAATTCATCGATGCTGCCATCAGCTAATAGTTTGAAATCTAAAAGTCGATGAGTGTAATCAAAAGTCGGTCCAAGAAGCTGGCCTCCTGGAATGTCCTTAAACGTCGCTGATATTCTTCTTTTAGCAATCATTTTGTCCGTATTTATAGGCTTCCCAACTCCAAATCTTGGTAAGGTTGTTCGGTATGCTCTTATTAAAAAAATCGCTTCGATTAAATCTCCTCTAGCTTGCTTTATTGCTAAAGACGCAAGCTCAGGATCAAATAGCGAACCTTCAGCCATCACTTTTGCTATTGATAAAGATAATTGAGTCTTTATTTGATCGACACTCAAATCTGTGACTTTTCTGTCTCCTCGACGCTCATCCTCCAGCCACCGATGTGCATTATCAATCGCTCTTTCGCCTCCTTTTACCGCTACATACATATTATGTCTCTACAATTGTTGTTCTAGGCAGTCCCATAACCAAATTTTCTTTTGTCAAAAAAATATCAATTCCTAAAGGAAAACTAATAGCACTTTCTCTTTCAATAATCTTTTCCGGGAGATCTACATGAAGCGTCTCTTTAATCCCTGGTCCATTTATAGAAAAACTTTTTACATCATTGCTTGTGTTTTCAATCACAATATTGGCCGACCTGTCAGGATACTCGTCCGTACCAATAGGAAATTCGTGAAAAGGTAGTACTTCCTCTATATGCCCCACTGCGAAATCAACATTTTTATCGCCAGAAATTTTTGCACCGGTATAAAAATTTATCCAATCCTCGACATTTTTATTTCGAAAGGTCTCTCCTAAAAAAATCTTAGTATTAAAATCACAAAAAACTAATATAAGCGTTGCACCAGCGATAGATAGAGGGGTGGGAAGTCCATCAATGACCTGAAAATTCTGAATTTTTCCTGGCATTGCCATCGCTTTCAACGCTATCCTAAAAGCTCTAGCAGCATCCTTGGACTGGTCTTGGAAGAAGGGAAGCGGATTTGTCATTTTTCGTCTTCTCCACGCACAAGAGTAAAAAAATCCACCTTTGTTTTTTCTGCTTTTCTTTTAATTAAGTCATGTCTTTTTTTCTCAATTTCTTTTAGTTTTATTACTATTTTACTTTCAATTAAGGTCCTTTTATCGCTTTGCATTAAAGCGTCACATAGCGCAGCAACTGTCGACTTCTTTTTACTTCTACCTTGCACATATCCATGACCAACTAACTTACCGTCTTCTAATTGAATAGAGCATCGCGTAACGGAAATTTCGCCTGCATTAAATTTTTGCCCAGTGTTTCCAATCCTCGCTGTCGCCATAATTGTGCCTATTTCCGGTTTTCTCAGATAAGTATAGCTCGGATCTAACCCAGTAGACTCATACAACCCAACGAGATCGGATTCAGATGATTTTGCTAAATAGCTCAACCATTTAGACCTGACTAGTGACATGCTTACCCATACGGTTTATAATTAAATCGGTTTCAAACTAACCTGTAATTGGATATTTATTTGAAAATTATGACAAGAACATGACAGATTAAGTTCTATGAGCTTTTTCTTTAAGAAAAATCCTTATTTGCTCCAAATTGAACTTTGCATCATTATCACCATTATCAGCAGCCGACAAATACCACTTCATTGCCTCGGAAAAGCTTTGCTTCGTGCCGATTCCCATATGATGCATGTAGCCTAAATTAAATTGTGCCTCTACTAAGCCTGATAAGGCAGCTTTTTCATACCAATAAAGAGCTCTCTTGAGGTCTTGCTTGATGCATTTACCTTTTTCAAGTAATAGCGCCAAGTTATATTGTGCATGATAATCTCCACCCTCGGCAGCCACAAGGTACCAATATTTTGCTCTTGTAATATTTACTGGAGAGCCTTCTCCACTCTCGTACATGAGAGCCACATTGTATTGAGCCACCGAATTACCTAACCTTGCAGCATCCAAATAAAGGTCAAGAGCTCTACCTTTGTTTTTTTCTAGCACTAATCCTTGATCATAAAAATATGCCAAGTTAGTCATAGCTTTAGGGTGCTTTTTTTTTGCTGCTTTTTTATACCATTTTATAGCCACTTCATTATTTTGTAACACCAACAGCCCTTTATCATACGCCCTTCCTAATTTGTATTGATATTCCGGATGGCCCGAATAGGCCATTACCTTATTGAAGCTGAGCTCCGTGAAACTAATATCATCTTTCTCTTTTTTTTTACCAGTTAAATCGATCACTAAAAGCGAGACAAATGCTATGAATACTAAAATGTATGGGGATTTCTTAGCGTATTTTTTTTTATAATACATTATGATGACATTTATATGACAGAAATATGACTAAGTAAAGCATTATTATTGTTGATTTTTTTATATTTATATGTATCATAAATTAAAAAATAGGCGAATTGAGGGGAAAAATGAGGTTTCGAACAGTAAAGTCAGAGGATTTTTTCAGAAAAAAGCAAATTAAGCTATTGAAAGCTTACGCTTTAGGAAAAGTAAAAAAGGCCGAGAAAATCAGGCAAGGCCTTCTTATATCTAACACGGTTCACGTCAATAGATCTGGGTTTAAATAATATTCGTTAATGTATTTAAATCCAATCCGTAATGTTTAAGTTGAGTGAAGCAAGCGCCCATAAGGCCTAAAAAAATAAGAGATAGCCAAGGTGACATCCGTAGATAAAAAATCAGGATGAAAGAAATTAGAATTAAAATAATCGATGTTTCTGATGTAGCTATCGATGGTATAACAAAAGCCAAAAAACTTACAAATAGAATTGAGGTTACAGCTACATTTACTCCCCTTATTCCCCGCAGAAAAACTCTATGTCTTTGAAGAACATTCCAAAAGTTTATTGCAGGAGCTACGAGAAGTAAGGTGGAGCCATAAAGAGAAATTAGTAGAATTAATGAGTACAAGAGCTTTTTCTGATCTGACACGTCGCCTAATAGAGCACCAAGATACGCAGCAAAAGAAAATAGTGGTCCAGGAATAGCTTGGGCCATTCCATAGCCAAGCATAAAATCTTCCGAAGATATAAAGCCATTCTGGACAACTACACCCTCTAACAACGGGAGCACAACGTGACCACCTCCAAAAACCAAAAAACTCATATTGAAAAAGTCCCGGCATATTGCAGGAACGCCTTCTAAACTGATAACATTCGAAAAAATTAATAAAATCACAAGAATAAAAAGACAGAGAATAGAATGTATACTGTTCCCTATTTTCAACTGGTTAGAAAAGTTTGGTCCTTTAACAGTGTCATTGGTTGAAAGCACACCATATATCCAGCCAATAAGAAGAATCGCGATAGGGTATAGTAATAAGTTAGTAAAAATTAAAATACCGGAAAAAATTATAAACCCTATTTTGTCCATTTTATCATTACAAAACATCTTAAACATTGAATAGACCGCCTTCCCCACGATAGGAATAGAGATGGACGATAATCCAACAATAGTTAAGGAACTTAAAACCACCAAATCGTTGGATATAAATAGAGCAAAAGCAATCATTATAAAAGTTGATGGTAGGCTGAATGCTAATAAGGCTAGGTGACCACTAATAATCCCTCCTTGCTGCAGCCCAATAGCTAATGCTAATTGACTCGAAGTTGGTCCTGGCAATGCTTGTGTTATCGATAGTAAATGCGTGAATCTCATATCATCGATAATCTTCATCCGCTCTACAAACTTTTCTCTAAAAAAACCTATATGGGCGGTAGGTCCTCCAAAGGATGTAAAGCCTAAAGAAAGAAATGTAATGAAAATCTTCCACAAAGTCATCCTATGACGATATCAGTAGTATTAGGAAAGTAACCTTAAAATTTGAGAAATTTTTGTAAACTTTTTGTAACATTCTTGTCATAATTTAAATGTAAACCGATACTATGTGTTCTGATTTTTCTTTCTCTAGCTCTAACGTTTTAATTGATGGCAAACTTCAAAAGGGAAGCTTAACCATTGAACAAGGTAAAATTCAATTAGATAGGGAGAGTAGCCCATACAGGCATTATAACATGGGGAATTTCTACGTTCTTCCCGGAATAATAGATCTTCATGGGGATGGCTTCGAACGCCACTTATTCCCAAGACCTTCTGCTCCGGTAAAACATACAATAGCCCTCAAAAATTTAAGTAACGAATTAATATATAATGGAATTACCACTGCCTATTTAGCCCAATGCTATTCTTGGGAAGGTGGATACAGAAGTCCTGAGTTTACTACTGAATTGCTAACGTCTTTAAAAATACTAAAAAATGACTTTATGCCCGATCTACGGCTTCAAATAAGATTTGAAACACACCTGATTGACGAGAAAAAATATCTTATTGATCTTATAGATCAATTTAATATTGATTACTTAGTCTTTAATAACCATTTGCCTGAGGCAATTAAAAAGTGGGAAAACGATAAACCGAGGATCGAGGCTTGGGCTGGTCAAACAGGTAGAACTGGCGAGCAACATATGAACATTGTAAAGGGTTACTTGAAGAATAATGTGAGAGTTAAGGGGTTTCTTGAAGAACTCTCAGGAGAACTGAAAAGAAGAAACATTACCCTTGGATCACATGATGACGATAGCCCTTCAGACAGAGAGTATTATAATTCACTCGGGGCTTACATCTGCGAATTTCCAACAACTTTGCAAGCGGCTGAGGCAGCAAAGAAAAATAACAACGGTGTCATAATGGGAGCACCAAATATCATGAGAGGAGGATCACAAGCTGGAAACATAGATGCAATAAATTTAGTTAAAAGTGATCTAGTTGACTGCTTGGTTTCTGATTACTACTACCCAGCGCTCTTAGAGTCGGTATGGAAGATGGCTGATATGAAGGTTAGGTCATTTGAGAACTCGTATAAGATGATCTCGACTAATCCAGCTAGGCTTTTAAATTTAGCTGATAGAGGAGAGTTAGTAGATAATGCCCGAGCTGACTTACTGATATTAAACCCCGATAATAGAAAAATTGTCGCTGTCTTCTGTAGGGGAATTCCTTTTTTTGTGTCTGATGAGCTCGTGGGTAGTTTAAGCGCTGCTTAAGAAAACTTCTCTATGAAGCTCTCTACTGAAAGTTCTCTAAAATCCTTTAACCGTTGACCTATCGTATCATGATCCCAATCCCACCAAGACATTTCCATAAGTTGATCAACAACTTTATCGTTAAATCGCATTCTTATAAGCCTTGCAGGATTTCCTGCCACTATTGAATATGGTTTAATATTTTTTGTAACAACACTTCCTGCTCCAATAATTGAGCCATGTCCAATAATTACTTCTGGTTTAATAATTGAGCCATGGCCTAACCAGGTATCATGGCCAACATTAGCCATTCTTGCTTCTCGGGCAGCAAAAAATTCGTGATCCTCTTTCTGGTCCTTCCAGTAATCATTAGAGCGGTAAAGAAAATGGTGCAAAGATGCTTTATCCATAGGATGGTCTGTTGGACCGATCCTAACGAAGCTTGCTATATTAGAGAATTTCCCTATCTCAACATTCGCAAAATCACAATATCTTGCACAGTAAGAGTAATCACCGACAAACGCATTTAGAAGATGCGTACCCATTCCAATCTCTACAAAGCGTCCAAAGTTGCTATTCTTTATGCTGCACTCTTGGTGTATAAGCGGTTTTTCGATTGAGAGATTTTTTGTCATGCTTTGGTCTTGAAATTCTAATTCACCAAAACTTCCACCAAGGTTTTTGTTCTTCCTTATTAACTTTTTTATCCTCACTGTTTTTTTGAACTTCAGTCACCGCATTATCTCCCACCTGACCAAATTTATCCGTAACTCCTTGTCGAGCAATTTCATAAGCATTTTTTGCCATTTCAACAGCTTTTTCAACTTGTCCTTCACCACAAACTTTGTATGCACTTTCTAACATTCCCATTGCGTCTTTCCCAGCGGACTCAGTAGCTCTACTGATTTCAAGTCTAATTTTTGCTCTAAGAACTAAAATCTCTGTATTATCACATTGGTCTATTATCTTTTGAAACGTTTCCTCTGTATTTCTACTGGCCTCATTGCCAGCCTTCTGTTCCTGACCGAAACCGAGAGTGACACTACAAAATAACACAAAAAATGTCAGTAAAACCTTCATCCAAACCTCCTTTTAATTTTTTTCTATTCCAATTAAAAAACGTCTCAAAAATGCTGACATTTGATCCATGACTGTTACCAGTAGCACAATTAACACTGCCATATAACCAACGTTTTCAAAATCATTACCCGTTCTTATAGCCCCAAGAAGTTGAAGGCCTATACCTCCAGCGCCCATAGCACCTAATATAACCGCTCCTCTTGTGTTGGATTCCAGATAGTACAGTGACTGAGATATAAAAACAGGCATTATCTGGGGAATAATACCAAATCTATGCTGGAGTATAGTTGATGCTCCAGTAGATTTGACACCCTCCTGCTGTTTATTATCAGCGTTTTCTATTGCTTCCGACATCAACTTTCCCAACGTTCCTGTATCGGTGAAAGCTATCGCAAATATTCCTGTGAAAAGACCGGGGCCAAATGATCTTACAAATATTAAGCACCAAATGATCATGTCTATTCCTCGTAGCATATCAAAAAGTCTACGAAGCGAGAATCGAACAAATTTGAAGGGTGTTATATTATATGCTGCCAGAAATGCGAGCGGCAAACCGAGCAAAGACGCCAAAAGCGTGCCCAAAACAGCCATAAGCAATGTTTCCAAGATCGAGAACAGGACTGTACCGTGCATCCATTGTTCGTTATCACTGATTTCAGAGAAAACTAATTCAAAATTAGTTTTGTCAGGTTCTATTCTTTCATTACTAAAAATGAGCGATAAGGCCTCTGGAAGCGAATAATCTTTCAGTGGGCTGAAAAAATCGAACCAAAAATACTTCCATCCGAATTCATATCTATGTACTTCCACCTTTCTCTTATATATTTGAATCCTCTCGTAAAGTGATGGTCTTACTTCTACCTTTGACTCAGTAACTCTTATCCAGTTAGGAAGATCTTTTTCGTTTCCATCGTTATCATAAGCTTCTGCGTAAGGCTTTCCGTTGTTCCCTATTCCAAAAATAAATTTTCTATCTTCACTCTTACTTTGTTCGAAAATTATTTTATCGTCTCTAAAGATTGCCTTGCTACCACTGTTAAAAGTAAGGATAGCGATGTCTTTCCCATCTCCTATGCGTTCTAACCACTCAGGGAAACTAGGGTACTGATATCTATAATCTCCTTCAAAATTAACAGATATCTTCGAAGTGTCCTTCCAGTTCATTACCACATGGTCTTTGTGCGCGTATGTATCCAAAAATAATCGCGATGCTCTCTCTGGACTCCATTTTCTCGATATACTGCCTAAATCAAACTGAATAATCGAAAAAACAAAATATAATAGAATCGCTCCTATGGACACCAGGGTAATTAACTTCTGGTAGTGTGCTTTTTTTTCAACGCTTTGATAGATCTCTTGAAAAGAAACCTCTCTATCATATACCGCTATGCTCATGCTGAAATCTTCCCGATAAGCTTATGTCGAACATATGATGAAAAATAATCTAAAGCAGTTATTGTTGCCACTAGTAGAAACATAATTGCTAATACTTCATCTCCATATCTCCATTGAAGTGATGCTGTTAAATATGCTCCTATTCCCCCAGCTCCTACAAAACCTAAAATAGTAGAGGCCCTGACATTTATCTCCAATCTTAAAAGAGAGTAGGAGAGAACCAACGGTAATACCTGAGGATAAACAGCAAAGCAAATAATCTGGTACCAGCGAGCTCCCACTGATTTGAGACCATCTACTGGTTTCATATCAATATTTTCTATAGCTTCCGAAAAAAGTTTACCCATCGCTCCAATTGTATGAAGAGTTACCGCTATAATGGCGGGAACGATCGATTTTCCCATGAGATATAATAATATTAACGCAAAAACTAACTCTGGAAAAGATCTGAGAATATCAAAGGTCCTTCTTACGATCTGTACGGTAACCTGATTTGGCGAAAGGTTAATGGTGGCCAAGGGACATAGGATTAATGCGATCGAAGCACCAACTACGGTAGAAAACACTGCAGCGGAAAAAGTCTCGAATAAAGCAGGGATAAAACTTAAGACTATACCAAACCATCCCCAACCAGCCTCAAAGGCATCACTGAAAAGATCCGCCGGGTAGTCAAAAAAATTCTCGACTCCTCTTGTAAAACTTCCAGCATTATATTGATTGGCAACACCAACACCACTCACAACTATAAAAATTATAGCACCGATAAAGAGGACCGAATAAATCGCTCTTTGTCTTGCTAAAACTTTTAGATTTTCTTCAAGACTTTCGATTGTTATTGCGTTTTGTGACATAAAATAATTCTTTTTTAAAAGGAGTAATGTGCCCCTTTTTTAGAGGCACATTAAAAAATCATTACTATACAGTACTTAGTTTTTCTTCTTAGCTTCGAGCTTAGCCTTTCTGGCCTTCACAACCACCTCATAAAAGGAGTGATCAACAGGAACCCACGCTCTTACTATACCGTTTGCAATATTTTCGCTACACTTCGGGTCGTTTTCGTGAATCCACTGCTTCATGCCAACCATTACGTCTCTTGCTTCTTTTGGTATAGCTTTTCGCATAACCATTGGACCGTTCGGGATAAGCTTTGATGACCATATTTGCTTTATATCGTCCATATTAAGAAGACCTTTTTCAACCATTCTTCTTAAGTTACCTGAAGAGTAGCCCTCGTCCCATTCACCGACGCCAGACACCCAAGTTACTGCGGCATCCACGTCACCGTTCAGTACGCCGAGCACTCCATTTTCGTGCCCTCCCATGAATGGAGTATCTTTAAAATACTCATCCATATTTATATTGTAAATGTCAGGTAATTCCACTGATGGGATTAAATATCCTGAAGTTGAATTCGGATCTGCGAAGCCTAGCACTTTACCTTTCATATCATCAAGATTGTTTATCCCTGAATCCTTTAAGGTTACCATTATTGAATAATAGCCTGTATCTCCAGTTGGTTGCATTCTTGTCAACACTGGGACGGCTGCGTCAGGATCTGCTAAGTACATTCCAGCATAGCCTGATGCACCAAACCATGCATAATCTATATTACCACCTAGCATTGACTCCATCGTTCCGGCGTAGTCAGTAAACGTAAACATTTTTGCTGGAACTCCATACGCAGCTTCAAAGTACGGTGGCAAGCACTGGTTCCTTGCAATTATATCTTGTGCGGCTTCATCCCCTAAAAAACCAATTCTAAACTCTGGTTGTATTTTACTTAGATCGTATGTTGGACCCTTATAGTTTGGATTAGGCTCAGCATAGGTTGCTCCAAAAAATAGCAACAAAGTAGATACTAAAATAAACTTCTTTAACATCTTGAACTCCTCATTTTAAAAATTAACTTGCAATCCCTATGTGGGGTTTATTTAAGGACGTTGAGGTTATTGACGCTTCGAATGCCTCGTCAGTCTCAACACCGTAAATTTCTCTCGCTTTCGCATCGCTCAATTCACTCGGCTTGCCGTCAAATACTATCTCTCCAGACCGCATTCCAATAATCCTGTCGCAATATGTTCTTGCTGTATCTAAAGTGTGCAAATTACATATCACTTTGATTTTTTCGTTCGAATTAATTGATTGCAGTGCTTCCATCACTAGCCGTGCGTTTAATGGATCCAAGGATGCAATTGGCTCATCTGCTAAAATTATTTTTGGATTTTGCATCATCGCTCTACAGATCGCTACCCTCTGTTGCTGACCTCCAGATAAAGTTTCTGCTCTTTGCAAAGCTGTAGGAGCGACACCGAAACGATTCATCAAATCAAGGGCATCCGAACGCTCTTCTTTTGTAAAAAATCTGAGTGTTGACCGCAAGGTAGACTGGTAGAACAAGCGACCCAATATGACGTTTGTGATCACGTCCAAGCGAGGCACTAAATTAAATTGCTGGAAAATCATTGCGCATTGAGATTGCCATTGCCTTTTCTCTGAACCCTTGAGCTCCAGAATATTTATGCTCCCGGCAAACACTTTCCCTTCAGTTTCAGTAGTCAGTCTATTTAAAACCCGGAGGAGCGTTGACTTTCCTGCGCCAGAACGACCGATGATACCTATGAACTCATTTTTAGTAGATTCAAAAGAAACACTATCTATTGCGACTGTCGAACCAAATTCTTTTTTAAGTTTTGATACTTGTAGATGCATGATTTCACTTTCTGAACACATGTATAGATCAGCAAAGTGACAGAATGATTTCACATTTGTGAAAGAAAAATAACAGGTTAAAAATATGAATTCTTTAACTAATAATTGACGCGTTTATTAATTTTTCAATGTCGGTAACGATCACCTTAACCGGATTTGTTGACGTAGCTGTGTCAAACATAGCTTTTTTTGCAATCCTTTTGGCACAGCTATCAGGGACTCCAATTTCTGAGAGTGACTCCGGGATTTCTAATTGTGTTAATAATTGTTTAATACATGAAATTAAATGATGCTGGGTATCTTCCTTTAAACCAAGTGATTTGGTTATTCTATTTGTCTTTTCACCCATATTCACCAAGTTAAAATCTAAGACCGTTGGCAAAATAATAGCATTGGTCAAGCCGTGATGAGTGTTAAACTCCGCGCCAATCATGTGAGATATTGCATGAACCAACCCCAGACCCTTTAAAAATGACACACCGGCCATACATGACCCTATAAGCATTCCCGATCTTGCGTTCAAGTCATTAAGATTATCACATGCTCTTGGCAAATATTTCCATATGAGGTGTAACGATTCCAATGCCATTGCATCATAGATAGGGTTAAAGTCAGGAACCAAATACGCTTCAATTGCATGCGTAAGAGCATCCAATCCAGTCCATGCGGTTAAATTAAAAGGGAGATCCAGTGTTACCATTGGGTCTAATATTGTTTGGCAGGGCTTGTACATCGGATGCCAAACACAGAACTTCATTAGTTTTTTTGAATGCGTTACCATCGCGGTACTTTCGGTTTCCGCTCCAGTACCCGCTGTTGTCGGAATGGTAATAAGCTTTGGGAACACACTATTATTGTCTATTTTGGGAGGATTTTTCTCGTAGTCAAATCTCCAGAGATCTTTACCACTATTAACAGTCAAGCCAATGGCTTTACCTCCATCCAATGCGCTGCCTCCACCAATTGCTATTATCCCATCATGTTTGTCTTTTGAGAACTGGTCGCACCCCATTTCTAAATCTTTATCATTTGGGTTAGGCGCTATACCGCTGTAAAAACCAAAAGAAACATTTTTCTTTTTCAAAGCCTTTTTTAAAATATCTATAAATGATAGGTTTTTGCTTCCTTTATCAGTGACAATTAAAGGATTTGAAATACCATATTTTGTGCAATAATCACCTACCTCCCAAATGCGTCCAGGTCCATAAGCTATTGGTATTGGGAATACCCAATCCTGTGGTGTTAAAATTTTTTCATCCTCTATAAACATTTTTTCTCAATTTACTGTTTTCTTTTTACAGAATAGATTGTTTTAGGAAAGGTTTGTAAAAAACTTTTAAGTGGTTGTGGAACACTAAAACATTGAGAAGCTGTTAATGATACTTGAAAGAATCACTGTAGAGCCAAAATACTCAGATACATCTTTAAGCTTAGCGCTTTTAATTAGCGGAGGCTTATGGGGTCTTTATTGGATACCAATAAGGGAACTGTCATTGGCAGGATTGGATAGCTATTGGAGTATCTTTTTTATAAATGCTTGCCCACTTCTAGTTCTATTCCCAATGGCACTTTTCAAGATCAATCAATTTAAATTTACAGATTGGTCCACTCTATTATCTGGTCTTACTATAGGACTTGCTTTCACGCTTTACGCAGGCGCGATTTTAGAGACTACCGTTGTCAGGGCAACCCTCTTGTTTTATCTTAGCCCGATCTGGGGAACTATTTTCGGCACGATTTTTTTATCGGAGAGATTTACCGTCAGACGGACAATTGCAATTATTTTTGCTTTGTTCGGGATTTTTTTGCTTCTATCAAATAAAGATACTTCAAATTTTACATTGAAGATAGGTGACTTTTTCGGTTTTTTATCAGGCCTTCTTTTTGCTATTGGATCGGGATTGTTGAAGCGCTCGCCAAGAATAAAAATATTTCCTCTAACGTTCTTCGTTTATGCATTCACCAGTGCAGGCGCATTAGCATTGGTATTTTTTTTCGTCGGCCAGACTGAAATACCAAAAAAGACTGTAATTGATTTTTTCCCTTATGTTTTTCTATGGTCTACAATTATATTTATGCCAAGCTTTATGGTTGTCTTTAAAGTCTCACAGACTTTGTTTCCTGGACGCGTAGCTATTCTCCTTATGTCAGAGATCATAGTTGCTGTTGTTACGGCTAGTATTTTACTTCCAGAGGAAAGAATGACTTTAATTCAATGGCTTGGAGCACTTGCAATTGTTATAGCCGGCTTTATTGAGATACTATTTAGCAAGTCGACAAAATACATATCAAAGCCCATGTAACGATTTAGTTTCCAAATAATCCTCCAAACCCATTAAACCACCCTCTCTGCCATTGCCGGATTGTTTGTATCCACCAAAAGGTGTTCCATAATTGTATCCACCTCCATTTATGTGAACTGCCCCGACTCTCAATTGTGAACTAACACGCTCTGCTTTTTTAATGTCAGACGTTTGCACATAGGCCGCTAAGCCATAGGGCGAGTCATTTGCTATAGATATCGCTTCCTGCTCATTCTTGAATGGTATTATAACTAAAACTGGTCCGAAAATTTCTTCTCTAGCGATCCTCATAGTATTTCTAACATTATAAAAAATTGTTGGTTTAACAAACCAACCCTTTTCTAAACCGTGAGGCTTACCTAAACCTCCCGTTAAGACGGAGGCTCCTTCTTTTATTCCCAAATCAATCATATTTTGAACTCGATCGAATTGTATTTTATCAAATAAGGGCCCTATGTGATCTCCCTCTTTAGTTGGATCTCCGATTAAAATTTCTTCTGCTGACTTCTTTGCTATTTTTAAAACCTCTTCGTAACAAGAGTGTTCAACTAGTAGCCTCGTCGGTGCATCACAAGATTGACCCGTATTGAACATGCACTCATTGATCGAATATTTTATATCCCTTTCTAGATTTGCATCCGAAAATACAATGTTAGGTGATTTTCCACCAAGTTCCAAAGTAACTCTTTTAATGGTCTCAGAAGAATCTTTGGTTACCATGATTCCGGCTCTTGTCGATCCAGTGAAAGACATCATATCTATTTCTGGATGCTTTGACATTACCCTTCCCACCGTATCTCCGACACCGTTAACCAAATTAAAAACACCGGCTGGGTAGCCGGCCTCCTCAATGATTTCGGTATAAACCATCGCAGATAAGGGTGTGTACTCTGACGGTTTCAAGATACAGGTACAGCCAGTTGCTAAAGCTGGTATAACCTTCAGTGCGATTTGATTTACAGGCCAGTTCCAAGGTGTTATCAGTCCACAAATCCCTACCGGTTCTTTTAAAAGAATATCCCCACTATCCAAAAGTGTTCTTTCCTTAAGCTCTGCCAGCGCACCAATAAATGATTCCAAGTGCCCTACAGCTGCATCCGCTTGGGCAGATCGTGCCATTGATATAGGTGCACCCATCTCTTCGCGCATGGCCTGGGCTAAATCTTCGAACCTTCTCTCTGTTATTCTCTTGAGATCCTTCAAGAGATCTATTCTTTCTTTCTTTTTCGTTTTGGAAAAGCTTGTAAATGCTTTTTTCGCCGACTGAACTGCATCATTGACATCCTGTTCATTTCCTAGTGACACAGTCCCGATTTGTCTTAAATCCGATGGGCTTATCACAGCCATTGTTTCGTCTGATCTTGGGTTTACCCACGTCCCATTAATAAAAAATTTTTTTAACTTTTCCATTTTTTTAATCCGTGATTTTTCTATCCTCAACTATAGACAATTAATTGTATTTTCTTACATATTTTTGTCATAATTTTTTTGTAACGTCTATCCGAGGTCTATTATGAAAATAATTATTAACGGGTTAGGAAGAATTGGGAAGCTTGTCTTTAGAAGACTATGCGATGAGAACCTCCATAAAAATATTTTAATGGTGAATGAGAAAGCAGGGTCTGCTTCTGACCAAGAGTATTTTTTAAGATATGACACCGTTCATGGGACTTGGGGTGATGACCTTTGTTTTGAAAATGGTTGTCTTAATTACAAAGATCATTCTATAGCTGTGATGACAGAGGGGTCTATAGAGAGTATTAGTTTTCCTAAATCTGAAAAGTTTCTGGTAGTAGATTGCACTGGCGTGAATAAATCAGAAAAATTACTTGAGCCATACTTCGAAAGAAAGGCATCATACGTATTAATTTCTGCCCCTATAGAATCATCCAATGTCCAGAATATTGTTTATGGAATAAATCATCAATCCATAGACACTAGTGCTTATAAAATATTTACAGCCGCAAGCTGTACCACTAATTGCCTCGCGCCTATTGTAAAAGTTCTCGAAGAAAATATTGGAATAAAGCATGGGTCAATTACAACTATCCATAACATTACAAACTCTCAAACTATTGTTGATGCTCCAAAAAATAATTTAAGGCGATCGAGATCCGGAATTAACTCATTAATCCCCACGACCACGGGCTCAGCTAGGGCAATTTCATTAATTTATCCAGAGCTTAAAGGAAGGCTGAATGGTCATGCTGTAAGAGTTCCTCTCTTGAACGCATCATTGACTGATTGTGTTTTTGAGATGAAACAGAATGTAGAAGTTGATAAGATTAATCAACTTTTTAACGAAGCTTCAAATACCTATTTGAGAGATATCTTATCTTATGAAGAAAAACCCTTGGTGTCATCTGATTATGTTAATAATCCCCACTCAGCAATTATCGACTCTCTTTCAACTATGGTCGTAAATAAAACCCAGCTTAAGATATATGCCTGGTATGATAATGAATGGGGATACGCCTGTAGAATGGTTGACATCTTATCTAAATTAATCCGAGACTAGGCTTTCCTCCTGTTGATATTCAATCCATTTATAAATGTATCGATTATTTATTGGTTTTTGATGCTGACCGATGGTGCTTTACGAATGTTAGTGCTAATGCATTTTCATGATAAAGGCTATTCTCCTTTTACTCTCGCTTATATATTTCTACTCTACGAATTTATGGGTGTTATTACAAATTTTATGGCTGGCATTTTTGGTCGTCGCTTTGGATTATCCACCCTCTTGATAGCTGGTACTAGCCTGCAGGTATTAAGCCTAACATCACTTGGCCTTCTTTCGATTAATAGCCCAGAATGGTTTATGATTTTTTGCCTTATCTTTTTTCAAGGTCTCTGTGGTGTCGCTAAAGATTTGACTAAAATAGGAAGTAAGACAGCCGTAAAGTTTCTAAGCAATGAAAATATTAAAGGGAAGCTTTTTAGGAACGTCAGTTGGCTCACAGGATCCAAAAATACTGTTAAAGGGTTAGGTTTTTTTGTTGGTGCTTTTTTGATTACCATTCATCCCTTCTCAATCTCTTTATATATTCTTGCCTTCATTTTGTTTATAGCTCTAATGATTGCGTTGAACCCAGTGTTAAAAACGCCTGAATTAAATACAAAATCAAATAGAGTACAATCAGAAGGAAAGTTTTTTTCTGACATTTCCAGTATAAATTATCTTTCTTTGTCGAGAATTTTCTTGTTTGGTGCACGAGACATTTGGTTCGTAATTGGAATTCCTTTGTTTTTATTGGAAGTGTTTTCAACTATGTTTGTTACGGGATCAAACGGTAAAGTTGTTTTCCTTTTGGTAGGTAGCTTCATGGCTCTATGGGTCATTTTTTATGGCTTCGTACAATCTCAAGTGCCAGCAATTATTCAAAGAAAAACTGATTTAAATATAGAATCTAGTGCTTTTCGCTGGTCCATTATTGTAATTTTCCCTACCTTATTTTTAACTTTGTTAACTTTTGTTTTTGATAACACTCTGTCAGTGACGCTGATTGTAATAATAATCACTTTACTTTTTATATTTGGAGGTTTTTTTGCAATTAATTCAAGCATCCATTCTTATTTGATATTAAAGTTAACAAGTAAAAAAAATGCATCCGAAGATGTTGGTTTTTACTATTCAGCTAACGCAGTGGGTCGCTTTTTTGGAACACTATTATCTGGAGTTAGCTATCAGTTGGGCGGGCTTAGCCTTTGCTTATTCTTTACGACGGTCTTTTTAGTTTGTTCCAGTTATTTTATTGCAATTTTGGCAAAAAAAACTTGATATCTGGATTTAAAAATGAATCACTGTAAGCTACAATTTACGTTCTGAGTTGGTTTTAAGATGAAAGACAATCGTAAAGATTATATCATTTTTTCTACTATTCTAATTGGTTTAACAATGGTTTTTGCGAGCTTAGGATATCCAATCTGGGTTTTCCCTGCAACGGTTCTCATGTGCTCGATAATATTTTTTATGTATTTAAAGTCTAGCCAAATAGGCGAAAAGCACCATGTTAACGCATTGAAACAGGAAGCTATCAAGGAAGAGATTCAAGATACGTATAATGCCAAGATCACTTACAGGGTAATTAAAGGATTATTGAACATTCTTCCTTCACCCTATATTTTGATCGACAGAAATGGTAGAATAACATTCATAAATTCAGAGGCTAAAGGAATAGTCCCTGATTTTCATGCTGGCTCCCATATTTCGAACGTTTTCAGGTCGCCTATTTTTTTAGCTGCTGTTGAGAATGCAATAAAAAAAGATAAGCAGGTAAAGCTGTCTTTTGAAGTTCAAAGCCCACAATTTCGTCAATTTAGTGCAAATATTTTTTTCATATCATCAAATAAAATATCAAACAATTTCAATGACATTTTTATCCAACTAACAGATGACTCAACTCATATAAGAGCCGAAAAAATGCGGACGGATTTTGTTGCAAACGCTAGTCATGAGCTTAGAACTCCATTAGCGTCGATCACAGGCTTTATCGAAACATTGCAAGGGCCCGCAAAAAATGATCCGAAGGCAAAGGATCTTTTCTTAAATCTTATGGCCAAACAGGCTGGTAAAATGGAACTTTTAATTAAAGATTTGATGTCTCTTTCCAAATTGGAAATACTAGAGACTAAACCTATTACGTCTGTCTGCTCATTAAGTGAACTTATCAGTGATTTAACGCAGAGCTTACAACAATACGCACAAGACAATAATGTTAAACTAGTTAATAATATTTCTAAAAAAATGATGCCAATAATGGGGGAAGTTGATCAATTGCGACAACTATTCTCAAACTTAATAGAGAATGCTATTAAATACTCAGGATCTGAATGTGAAGTAAAAATTTTTCTGTCCAAAGAAAAACACAAAGGTATGGTTGGAATAGTGATTGAGGATAACGGGCGTGGAATTTCTGCGGAACATTTACCTAGACTTACGGAGAGATTTTATAGAGCTAACACAAATTCTGAAGCTGAAAAAGAGGGTACTGGTTTAGGATTGGCGATAGTGAAGCATATTTTAATCAGACACCGCGGAAAACTCCAGATTGACTCCAAACTTGACAAAGGCAGTCAATTTACTGCTTGGCTACCAAAAGGGAATTTGGGTAAACAAAAAAAAATAAAATGAATTAAAAATTTAAAAAAAAAATTTATGTTTTCAATATCTTATTTATTCATAAAATTTTAATATTTTTGACACATTTAAGTGAGGATCTAGTGACATTGTTCGATGTAATTAGACTTTTGAGTTAACAAAGGAGTTGTCAATAATGAACAATATTTTAAAAATTTTTACTGCTGCAGTTGTAGGGGCAGTCTTAAGCACTGGCTCGCTGATGGCTAGGGAAGGCGATCAAATATCGATCGTTGGATCCTCAACTGTATTCCCATTTTCAACCATCGTTGCAGAGCGTTTTGCGAAAAACACTGACTTTAAAGCCCCAGTTATAGAATCAACGGGTACCGGTGGAGGCGCGAAACTATTTTGTGCAGGGATCGGTCTTGATCATCCAGACGTAACCAATGCAAGTAGGGCAATGAAATCAAGCGAAAAAGAGACTTGTACTGCAAACGGTATAACGCCGGTTGAGTATATGATCGGCTTTGATGGAATAACTTTCTCAAACAGCAATAAGGCACAGAAGTATTCTTTAACTAAGGAAGAAATATTTAAGGCAGTATCTGCAAAAATTATGTCCAACGGTAAAATGGTCGATAATGGATATAAGAGATGGAGCGACATTAATCCGTCCTTGCCGAGTGTTAAAATAGACGTTTTGGCTCCTCCACCATCTTCCGGCACACGAGATGCTTTCGTAGAGTTGGTCATGCACGATACTTGCAAGAAGGTTTATAAAATGCCTAAAAAAGGTGATGACGGGTACAAGGCCCTTTGTTCTGCACTAAGAGAAGACGGTGCTGTTACCGAGGCAGGAGAAAATGACAACCTGATTATAGAAAAGCTTGCTGCAAATCAGGATCGATTTGGTATTTTCGGATATTCATTTCTTGACCAAAATAAAGATAAGGTTCAGGGTTCTGTCATAAACGGTGTAGCTCCATCAATGGGTACAATTGCTGATAGTTCGTACAAAGTTTCTCGGCCACTATTCTTTTATGTTAAAAAAGAACACGTTGGGGTAGTTCCAGGACTTCAAGAGTTTTCTGACTATTTTATGAGCTTAGCAGTGAGCGGTAGCCCCTTAGAAGCTGCTGGCCTTATTCCAAAGCCATAGTTTTTTAGCCATTTACTTAGACCATAAAGCCGGATAACATATCGGCTTTATGGCACGTTAATCTCCAGACAGGATTTTCACTTCAATGACCCTTCCTCTAAGTTTCGTTTTTTTTGTGCTTCTGGGGTTATCTGTATATTTTTATTATCACGCAAAAAGCGGTATAGTTAGAAAAGCTGCATTACTTAGCGATCGTACAAAAGCACTTCCGTCTCACTATGGACAACAATCCTTCCTCTGGGCTTTCATACCCTCTTTCCTAATATTATTGGTTCTAACAATCGGTGGGCCAAACTATATAGATCAAATTTTCTATAATAAAATTCAAGAATTAAATCCCACATTTAATGAATCTTTTGTAAGTCTTATTTTGGCAAAAGTTATTAATGTCTCAAATGGAAAAATTTCCACTGGTGAAGAGAATATAATAATGCTCGCAAAGGACTATAAAATTGCTTTCGAGCAACTGCACTTTTATCGTGGATTAGTGGTTATTTTATGCGCTGCGTTATTGGGAATGATTATTTCCTATAGACAGAAACCTGGCTCAAACGCAAGGGAACAGGTTGAAAAATTTATAGTTAATATTTTCTTCGCTTCAGCAGTTATTGCTATTTTTACAACGGTAGCAATTATATTAAGTCTATTTTTTGAAGCGTTGAGATTTTTTAATTTATATAATTTTTTTGATTTTATATTCGGACTTCATTGGGCTCCAAATGTAGCTATAAGAACAGATCAAGTGGCTGCCGAAGGTTCAT
This sequence comes from uncultured Alphaproteobacteria bacterium, assembly GCA_902537215.1. GTDB lineage: Bacteria > Pseudomonadota > Alphaproteobacteria > Rhodobacterales > Rhodobacteraceae > CACIJG01. The sequence continues at coordinate 119,754 of CACBAM010000003.1, read as the reverse complement.
TTGGCATGATACCTGTGCTATTAGGTACATTACTAATTTCTTTCATAGCAATGTGTGTGGCTATCCCAATTGGCCTTTTCTCTGCAATATATCTTGCGGAGTTTGCTACGCCTAAAATTCGAGATTTCGTAAAACCAACTTTGGAAATTTTAGCTGGTATTCCAACTGTGGTTTATGGATATTTTGCTGCTTTGACTGCCGCTCCATTTTTCCGGGAAATTGGTTTTTCACTGGGTTTAGATGTTTCATCTGAGTCAGCTATAGCAGCTGGTGCTGTAATGGGTATAATGATTATTCCGTTTATTTCCTCTTTATCCGACGACGTTATTAGAGCTGTTCCGCAAAGCTTGCGAGACGGTTCAATGGGACTTGGTGCCACAAAAGCTGAAACAATTTACATCGTTATACTGCCCGCTGCTATTCCTGGTTTGGTCGGTGCGGTTCTCTTGGCCGTTAGTCGTGCTATCGGAGAGACAATGATTGTTGTAATGGCCGCGGGATTAAGCGCAAATTTGACAGTCAATCCATTAGAGTCCGTAACAACCGTCACAGTTCAAATTGTTTCACTCCTTACTGGAGATACAGAGTTTGATGATATTAAAACCTTGTCAGCCTTTGGCCTAGGGCTAGGACTTTTCTTCTTTACCCTGTTACTCAATATTTTTGCTCTTTCTATATCGCGGAGGTTAGCTGAAAGATATGATTAGAAAAAGTATACAATCAAGAAGAGCCCGTGAAACCAGATTAAAGATCTATGGTATTACCTCCATTTGTTTTGCTCTTATTATGCTTGCAACGCTACTTATATCGATAGGGCTTAATGGGTATAGCGCACTTCAGCAAGCCTACTTTAAGGTAGATATATCTGTAAACACGGAAAAGTTCGTTGATGACAGTGGGGCTCCTGACAACAATAAGATGAATCTTTTTAACTGGGATGGTTTAGTGCAAAGCGCATTAAGAGAATTTTTTCCAGAGGTAAAAGATAGAGATGAAAAAAAAGAATTGTTTGCAATTATCTCTGCTAATGCTGGCTATGATCTAAAGGAAATTATTAAAAAGAAAGCCCTTGGTAGTGGCTCTCATACTTTGTCAGTTTGGCTTCATTTATCTGACGACGCAGATCAGTATTTAAAAGGTAGATTAAGCATTGATATTCCAGAGGAAGATAGAAGGATTAATAATAAGCAAATAGCATGGGTAAATAGCTTGGTGGAGAGAGATATTGCAAAACTTAAATTTAACAAAACATTTTTCACATCTGCTGACTCCAGAGAGCCTGAGAGCGCTGGAATTCTCGGATCGGTTATTGGTTCAGCTTTAACCCTTTTCGTCACGATAATGTTTGCACTTCCACTGGCTGTTATGGCCGCGATATACCTCGAGTATTTTGCAAAACCTGGAAAGATAACAGACTTTATTGAAGTAAATGTTAACAACTTAGCGGCAGTCCCATCTATAGTATTTGGATTGCTTGGTTTATCAGTTTTTCTATCTACGTTTGGTCTTCCTAGATCAGCACCTCTTGTCGGTGGACTTGTGTTAGGTTTGATGACGCTACCTACGATAATTATAGCCTCAAGAGCATCTATACGCTCTATTCCTCCATCTATACGAGAGGCTGCTTTGGGGCTGGGCGCTTCAAAAATGCAGGCAGCACTACATCATGTATTACCCCTAGCAACCCCTGGCATTTTAACGGGCACAATTATAGGTATGGCTCAAGCATTGGGCGAGACAGCACCTCTTTTAATGATTGGGATGGTGGCCTTTATAATTGATATTCCAACAACCTTTACCTCTAGTGCCACAGCCATGCCAGTTCAAATATATATGTGGTCTGACAGCGCAGAAAGAGCGTTTTATGAAAGGAGTTCTTTAGCTATACTATTCTTAGTGGCGTTTTTAATCTCAATGAATCTCTTAGCCGTTGTATTGAGGAAAAAATTCGAGAAGAAATGGTGAAATAATGACTAGCAAATTTATAACAAAAAAAGTTGAGGTATCTTACGGCGACAAAAAAGCGATAAGAGATATAAGCCTTGATATAGAAAAAAATATAATTACGGCGCTAATTGGTCCCTCTGGGTGTGGAAAATCAACTTTTTTGCGTTGTCTAAATAGAATGAATGATGTCATAGAGAATTGCTCAATAAAAGGGAGTATACATCTTGATGAACAAGATATTTATGGGCCAGACATAGATCCTGTCGAACTCAGAGCACGCGTTGGAATGGTTTTTCAAAAGGCAAATCCGTTTCCGAAATCTATTTTTGACAACATTGCCTATGGCCCAAGAATTCATGGCTTGGCTAGTAATGACAGCGAGTTGAAAGATATAGTCCACAATAGTTTGGAAAAAGCAGGACTTATGGATGAAGTCAAAGATCGGTTAAATGATCAAGCAACGGGGCTTTCAGGGGGTCAGCAACAGAGAATATGTATTGCCAGAGCCATTGCCGTTAGCCCTGAAGTTATTCTCATGGATGAACCCTGTTCTGCACTTGATCCGATCGCCACTGCAAAAATCGAAGAACTTATGAATGAACTATGTGAGTCTTATACCATAATTATTGTAACCCATTCAATGCAGCAAGCGGCACGTGTATCAAAGAAAACGGCCTTTTTTCATTTAGGAGACTTAATTGAATATAACGACACAGATAAAATTTTTACTCAACCCGAGAATCAAAAAACACAGGACTACATTACCGGGCGATTTGGATGATAAGGAAATAGGATGACTTTACATATTTCATCAGCATATAACGAAGACCTCATTTATATTAACAGTAAAATCGTGGAGATGGGTGGCTTGTGTGAGCAGATAATAAATAACACGAATCTGTCGATAAGGGATAATAACGTTCAACTTGCTGAAAAGGCTGTTCTTTTAGACGAGAAACTTGATTTTCTAGAAAACGAAATCAACGAGTCCGTGATAAAAGCAATTGCTTTGAGACAACCTGTTGCCGATGATTTACGGGTTTTATTTTCGGCTATCAAGATTTCTGGAGCCTTTGAAAGGGTCGGTGATCTTTGCAAAAACATAGCAAAGCGCACCCAACTTCTAAGCGATGAATACCAGATAGACATAAGAAGAGAAATATTCGAGCTAGGTGAAAAAGTAAAAAAACAGCTTACTCGATCTATCAATTCATATACCAATCAAGATATTAAGTTAGCTACAAAAGTATGGAAAAATGATTATAAAATTGATCAAATGTATACTGATCTCTTTGAAAATCTTCTCGTATATTTAAAAAAGAAAAAACGAGTGGCCTCTGGTTCCCACCTCATGATTATAGCAAAAAATTATGAGCGCATCGGAGATCATACCACTCATATTGGAGAAATGACACACTTTGCAATAACAGGTGAGAATTTAGTGGCAATAAGACCAAAAGTTAACCTGCCTGTATAGAGGTTTTTTTAATAATGAAACATAAAATTTTGCTTGTTGAAGATGATAAGGACATTCAAGAAATTATAGAATACAATTTTTCTAAGGAAGGCTACGAGGTAACTAAATGCTCTGATGGTGAAAGCGCTATTGACTTAGTTAGGCATGAGACACCGGACCTTGTCATTTTGGATTGGATGCTTCCAAATCTATCTGGTTCGGAAATATTAAGGCAAATACGTTCATCCAAGAAATTAAAAAAAATACCTGTCATAATGCTCACAGCGCGAACTGAAGAAAGTGATAAATTGAGAGCTTTCGACACCGGAGCTGATGACTATATAACCAAGCCCTTTTCAAACTCTGAATTAATTGCCCGAACGAAAGCTCTTCTTAGACGCGTGAGTGAAGACAGTTTTGCAGACACTTTAAATTTTCATGACATTGAATTAAACCGTGATAACAAAAGAGTGTTTAGAGGTAAAAAGGAAATAAAATTAGGGCCTGTGGAATTTAAGTTACTTGAAGTTTTTCTAATGAGGCCAGGACAAGTATTTAACAGGGAGCAATTGTTAGATAAAGTCTGGGGCAATCAGATCTACGTTGAGGAAAGAACTGTTGATGTCCATGTGGGGCGTTTACGAAGAGCGCTCAATAGGGGTAAAGTGAAAAAGGATCCTATACGAACTGTAAGAAGTGCAGGTTATTCACTTAATGAAAACTATAGTTAGCGACTTCTCATCCTATATGTAGATAAGAAAAAAAATTTTCTGATGCTTTTTCCCACGAAAACTTCTTTGCATATTTTATAGCAGTCGATGCACTAAGCGATTCTAATCCTCGTGCTGCTTCAGCCAAATCTTCTCTTAGGATTCCTGCTTTCGATTTGCCGATAACATCTTTCGGACCGGAAACATTATATGCAGCAACAGGGAGCCCACATGCCATTGCTTCGAGCAACACCAATCCAAAAGTATCGGTTTTTGATGGAAAGACGAAATAATCACACTCTTGATAAATATTTGCTATTTCCTCATGACTTTTATTTCCAAGAAATTTGACGTCTGGATATTTTTCTCTGAGCCTTTTTTCTTCTGGGCCACTGCCTATCATCCATTTTTCCCCATCGAGTTTCAGACCTAGGAACGCATCTAAATTTTTCTCTATAGCTAGTCGACTTGTGCACACATATACTTTTTTCTTCCTAGAAGTTCTTTTCTTTGGTTGAAATGTTGAAAGATCGACTCCCAAGGACCATACCTCAGGTTTTCCCACATTCCATTTGATGAGATCTTCTTGAACTGTTTTGGAAGGAACAAGCACTCTCTCAGAGTTTTTATGGAACCATCTCAGAAAAGCGTATGTCCAGGACAATGGGATTGCTGTTCGCGCTTTTATGTACTCTGGAAAACGTGTTTGAAAAGCGGTTGTATAACGCATTTTATTTTTCTGAGCGTACGATCGAGCTGCTATTCCGAGAGGACCTTCTGTATTAACATGGAGTGCGTCCGGTTTTAAATCATCAAGGATAGCAAAAACCTTCTTTCTTGCGAAGAGGGCCAATCTTATTTCCGGATAGGTTGGGCAGGGAATATTTTTAAAGCGGTCAGGTCCGATAACAAAAACATCGTGTCCCATCTTTCTAAGGTGTTTAACAGTTTGCTGGATACAAACGACAACCCCATTAACTTGAGGTGTCCACGCATCGGTTATAATAACTATTTTTGACAAATCGGCTCTACTTAACACCTTCAACGGGTGTCAATTTACCTTTTGTTTTCGACCATTCGATTATTTCAAGTTTTCCGTCAAAATTCTCAACTAAGGCAGTCATTGACTCTACCCAGTCTCCATCATTGGCGTAGATTATATCTTCAACCATTTTCATCTCAGCCTTATGAATGTGACCACAAATTACACCGTCACAACCTCTTCGCCTTGTCTCCGTCACTATAGACTTTTCAAAGGCAGACATGAATGAAACAGCTAGCTTCACTTTTGATTTTAAGTATTGAGAAAGTGACCAATAGGGAAGCTTAAAGAGTCGTCGAATGGCATTGAAAACAGCATTTGTTTTCAACAGGAATACATACGCCCAGTCACCAATATAGGCAAGCCACCTTGCGTGCTGGATTACATTGTCGAATAAATCGCCATGAACCACCCAGAATTTTTTGCCATCAGCCGTAAAATGTATATCGTCATCCTTAACTTTTATTCCCCCCATAGTGAGACCTATAAAGTCCCTGGCCACTTCGTCATGATTGCCGGGAATAAAAATAATCTCGGTACCTCTCTTTGCTTTTTCCAAAATCTTCTGCACAACATCATTATGCGTCTGAGGCCAGTACCATCGTTTAGAGAGTTGCCACCCGTCTACTATATCTCCCACAAGAAAAATTTTTTCGCATTCTATGGTTTTCAGAAATTCTAAAAACTCCTTAGCCCTTGACCCTTTGGTTCCCAAGTGAACGTCAGAAACCCACACCGTTTTAAAAACCTTTGCTGTGTAACTAAGATCATTCATTATTTATTCCAAAAACGCTTGTTGATTAAACTGAATTCTAGAGATTGAATATTGTCTTTTTTTCAAAGTCTTGCTTCGACTTATTTGCCACCTTAATATAGAGCCATACCATATTATTTAAATACCCGTTTTGAAAGAAAAATATTAAAAAGACTCCCCTTTTTTAATTATTCTCGAGAATAGGTGCTTAATTTAAATTTAGGGCGAAAGAAGATATAGATAGCTTTCCGTTAATTCTGGTTCATTAGAGGAATAAAAATCCTATACTAAATAAATACAACGTATGCGAAGGTTAATAATCAAATGACAATACTCGTTTTAGGTGCTGGTGCCGTAGGAGGTTATTTTGGGGGGCGAATGGCTGAGGCGGGAATGGATGTCACTTTTTTAGTAAGAGAAAAGAGACAAAAAATATTAGAAAAATCAGGTTTAATAATTAAGAGTCCAAAAGGTAATTTCGTCACTAGCCCCAACCTTGTGACTATAGATAACGTAGACAGTATCTATGATGTCATATTATTCACTAATAAGGCCTATGATTTAGACGAGATTTTGCAATCTCCTTTTCCAGTGAAGGATGGGTCGATAATTATCCCATTACTTAATGGCTATGCACATATGGAACAATTAAGAAATAAGTTTCCAAATGCGCGTTTATTTGGAGGTATTGCGCATATCTTTTCCACATTAAACAAAGAGGGTGAAATTCACCATTTCAATGATATTCACTCGCTTACTATTGGTCACTTAAACAAGGCAGATGAAACGGATGGAAGACGATTTTTTGATGCTTGTAGTTCTGCAAACTTCTCAATTAAGTACTCGGATGACATCATTGTAGACCTTTGGCATAAGTGGGTACTCATAACCACCGTAGCTGGTGCCACTACTCTATTCAATGCAACCATAGGAGAAATTGCATCCACTGAGCATGGAATAGCATTTATTACTGATCTTCATGATGAGTGTATAAATATAGCAAAGTCTGAAAAAATTCAGGTGAATGACGATGACTTAGCGCAACAAAGACGCTTTCTTTCTGACAAAAAATCTACATGGAGTTCATCTATGCGAAGAGACATGGTGAATAAGTCAAAAATTGAGTGCGCCCATATATTTTTAGAACTCATTAATATTGCAGACAAAAACAACGTTGAATGCCCCTCTTTAAAAACCGTAATGATAAATGGTGAAATATATATGCGGTCTCTAGTCTAAGGTGCAATCCAGCTAGATTTATTATTGTTAAAATCTAATACCATTCTCTCGTGGCCCGATGATTTTAAATAAAGATAATCAATTTCGGTTATCCTATTGTCGACAACACAAAAATTCTTTTTTCCTTCTTCACTCTGTTTCGATGTTGGGGTCTTACCCTTTAGCCCTGGAGGCAAACCATCATCCTTTTCTTCAATGTGGCTTGAAGGATCATATTTTGTTAAATAACATTTTCTTGATGAGAGCCCTGTCTTATCCCATGAATCATTCCATATTGAATCGTCGTAATGAATACTAGAAATTGTCTTTATCCTTAACTGCGTTTTCAGCTTATAACTATATACCAAGCAGACTGTGTTTGGGTTTTTCCTAATATCATCAAGTTTTGGACTTCTATAATCGGTGTGAAAACGAATAATATTTTTATCTTTATCAAAATTTCTTAAAACAACACTTCTTGCTTCCACTCCCTCCTTTCCAATGGTACAAAAAGTCATAATGTGGAAATCATGATCTCTCTCTTTCGCCCCGTTTTCCAATAGCTCACTGACTTTTATAAAAATATCGTTATTCATTTCCAATTCCATTAATGCCTAATATCTTAAATATATTAAAAAAAACAGTTTTTTCAAAAGAGCCTTTCGGATTACTTATCTTACTCGCTATAGCAATGCCCATAGCGTTTTCAACGTGGGTTGCTTTGCTTAACAATTTTGTAATAGAAGTATCCGGTTTTTCTGGCGTCGAGATAGGTTGGCTTCAAAGTGTAAGAGAGATACCAGGATTTCTTGCTGTCTGTGTTATTTTTATCTTGTTTTTCATAAGCGAACAAAGACTTGCGTACATCTCTCTAGCTCTTCTAGCGTTGGCGGTAGCGGTTACTGCTCTTTTTCCAGAGTTTAAAGGCTTGATCATTACAACATTGGTTAGTTCTATTGGATTTCATTACTATGAGACAGTCAATCAATCGCTGCAATTGCAATGGCTTAAGAAAGAAACTGCACCTTCATCAATAGGATGGATTGTAGCGGCTGGATCAGGTTCAGCTTTTTTTGTTTATATCGCCATAATTATTCTTTGGCTTAATCTTAATTTTAATTATTTTTTCATCTATTTCTTTGCAGGCTTATTGTGCCTATTAATTGTAATCTTTTGCTTTTTTTATTATCCACAATTTCAAATTGGGAAAAAACAGCGGTTAGCTATCGTACTTAAGCGGAGGTATTGGGTCTATTATACCTTACAGTTTTTTTCAGGAGCCAGGCGACAAATATTCGTTGTTTTTGCCAGCTTTATGATGGTTGAAAAATATGGTTTTGATGTTCACCAAATTACACTTCTCCTCTTAGCAAATTTTTTAATCAATATATTTATGGCACCGTTAATTGGGCGATTCATAGAAAAGTTTGGTGAAAGGCTTTCGTTAATTGTTGAGTACGTCGGCCTTATGGTTATTTTCCTTCTTTATGCCGGCCTCTATTATTTTGATTGGTCTTACGTTGTCGCGTCTATTCTTTTTATTGCTGACCATATGTTTTTTGGGTTGGCTTTTGCAATGAAAACATATTTTCAAAAAATTGCGGATAGTGAGGATTTTGCTCCAACCGCTGCTGTGGCTTTTACAATAAACCATATCTCTGCTGTATTTCTTCCAGTCCTATTAGGCTATATATGGATACATAATAATAGTGCTGTTTTTTACCTAGCTGCCGTATTATCATTTATTTCATTGATAGTGGCGATATTAATTCCAAGATTTCCGTCTAAAGGTAACGAGAGTATTTTACGTGTCTAGGTGTTTTGTTGATGAAGGTCCAAGCCACTACCCATCCCATCCATTTCTTCATCTGGTTGTGGGGGTTCAGGAATTTGTACAATTTCAATCCAGCCGTTTAAAAAATCAAACCGCAAACCAACTTCATCCATACCGATTTTAAGAATTAATTGATCAAGACCATTTGTATTCTTTACAGCTCTATTAATAGATTTACACATAATCTTGTGGAGAAACTCTCTTTCTAATTTTGTTTTAGGTTTGAAGGTTTTCTCTATTTCTAAATATTCAAGGTCTAAGCAGCGAACATTTACAGTATTTTTTCCAGCTAATAGACTGATCGCCACTATTGGTTTGGTTTCGCCAATTCGTGGAATTGCCCAAAAAGATTCATATTCCCAATTGGGGCGGACTAGGCTGCTAATTTCATAATTTAAAGCACTCATCTGCGAAAATAATGCTTTTAGCGATATGATTAAAGTTATGACAGTGGTGCTGAAGACTTTTATAAACAACATACAACCTATTTGTTAATTACATCCAAAGATGCCTCAAACTTTATTACCATCTATTTCAACTTTGTCTACCTGTATATCAGGGCTGTAATTATTCTCTCCAATTATCAAAGGAAGTATTTCACTTTGATCATTTCTTCCGATGTTTTCATATCTCTCTTCTCTCCATTCGAGCGTTGAGAACTCTCCGCATTTTTTACAAACGGGTTCCCATTCGCTTTGACTATCACAGTTAGAGCAAATCCACCTTTTTGATCGCTTAGCTGTAACGGCTTTTGCAAGCCAGCCTTTTACAACAGCATCTGATGACCCAACTCCCTTTTCAATGGCAGCCATAAGGGTATACACCTTAGCGTTTGCTTGATCAGTTTCTATTAGATCACTTATAGCCCGTCTCGCTTCAGGAAAATTTTCAGAAAGAATATTTAATTCGGCTTTTAAGGTTTTTGTCTCCATATCAGTCTTCTTAACATTTAAAATCTTTTTGAAACGTTCTACACGATCATCGACGCTTTCATTGGTCTCGATTTCCGCAAATTTTTTTGCTACATCCGGATGAGGAATGACTTTCCAAGTGCTTAACAATACTGTTTCTGCTTTCTTTTTTTGTCCTTCAAGTACCTCTAGCTCCGACAAAAAAATTGAATTTGGAACGAGGCCAGCGTATTTTTTTAACGCCTGCCTAGACATCTTTAACGCATCCTGCGTCCTTCCATCTGATCTAAGTTCCTTAGCTTTCTGAAATAAAAGAATACTTTCTCCTTTGCTATACGTTTCTTTGTCTATTCTTTTAATCTTATTAATATTTTTATAACTCGCTAAGGCTCCATCCCAATCACCCTCTGTGAGTTGGAGATTAAAAAAAGTTTTATTAAATGACAGGTTTCGGGGTTTCAACTTGATTAACCGCTCTGTCAGTTTGAGTGCTAGGCTGGTATTCCCCTCAGATAGTTTCATCTTTATAAGACCAAACAACCCCATGCTCCGTGTTGTTTTGTCTTTAATTAATTCTTGAAAAATTTCTTCTTGTTTTGCCACGTTTCCTTTGGCGTCATATGAGCTAAGAGATAATATGTTCGGCAAAGATTTTGACTTGAGATATTTCTTGCTTCGCTTTATTTCTGATAAAGCTCTTTCATGATCTCCCTCAAAGCTTGCAGTATATGCGCTGATTAAAATACTTTGTCCTTTTCTTTCTGACCTTTTTTCAAAGAACCTCTTTAGAGCTGTATCATCTCCTCTCAAAAATCCGATCAAAGACCATAAAAACTTTAGGACTATATTTATCATTAAAGCGACAATAAGGAGCGCTAAGATGAGGGCAAAAAACGATATGAAACTTAACCGATATTCTCTAGTAAGAAACTCAATCGTTAATGTCCCATCGGTATCTTTTACAAAATTAAACGCAACGGCTAATGCTATCGCAATGCTGAAAAAAAATACTGCCTTTATAAATACCCCAATCACTGATTTATCTGATCTTCCATTTCAATAAGTTTATCCAGCTTTCCAATCCATTCTTTCATAAAGGCTCTTGTCTCTGATGATAATTTACTAATCTCAATTTTTGCGTTTTCTAACTTTCCGCTTTTTAATGAGTCATCAATTCTGGATAGTATTGCGTCTGTGTGATCACCCTCAATAGGCTCAGTAGACCTAGATATAAAAATAGTGTTGAAGTAACTTGTTAACCAGTCTGTCCAGTCTTGTTTCTCGAGCAAGTTTATTTCGTTTTTCAAAGCACGATAAGAAATATCGGTGAATTCTTCTATTAAAATCAAAAGCTCTCGACTAATTTCTAAGGACTGTTTTTTCTCTATATTCTGATAGGAACTTCTTAAAATTAATAAACTCTTTTTGTTATTTTCAATAAGCTCTTGGTTCTTTGATATTCGTTGTTGCAATACATCCAATTCGCTTTTATATGTTCGTTGAAAATCTTCTAGCTTATCTATTTGGTTTTTTGATAACCCCTCATTTATAATGTCGCTTTGGTTTTGTGCGTCATTTTTGGTTTTGTGTTTCATATTTTCAGAAATAGCAGCGCTTATTTTTGACTCTATATCTTTCGCGTTCTTTTTAACCAAGTCATTGACCATATTAATTCTTGATAGCAAAAATTCTTTTTCTGATTGTAACTCTTCGATGCTAGAACTAACAATTTTCTCTCTTTCCGAGAGAAATGTGTTTTTGTTCAACTTAGAATTTAATTCAGATTTTAAATCTTTAATTTCAACAAAGAAAATGAAATATAAAGAGCCTAAAGCTAATGCTGATAATGCTAAACTAACTAGGGCCAACATAAGCGCATAGTTAAAGTGATAACCCAATGCTTTTGGTCCATCACTGTTTTTTTTCAAACTCTTCTTAGTATTCGATTCTGTCACTTTTAAGCTTTTTAATTATAGTCTTAATGACGTGCATACTCTTTAACTATCATCTTGACCATTTCAGAGATCAAAGGCTCTTCAACTGTCTTACATCTAACGTCTTTATCTAAGACCGATCTTAATCTATTTTCAATTTTTTTGCTAAAACAGAAAAATATTTTATTGAGATTGTTTTTTGAAGCGCCCTTTGTCAAACTGTCCACGGACCTTTCCGAGAATAGCGCGATACCCTCCAAATGTTTTCTGGCTAGAACATTGTCTAGTTCTCTTTGCTGAATAGGCCTTTTCTGCTTATAAACCACATACTCTTCACAATTAAAGTTGTACTTTGAAAGATCCGCCTTTAAGTCAAAAGATATTTCGTCACCTCGCAAATAAAATATAGTTGGTCTTTTGTTAGTACAGTAGTCTTTCAAGCTATCAAGTAACTGCTTTACATTTGAGAAAATAAATGTCTCATTCGCTCCTATTTCTCTAAGAATTTCATCACATCTTTGCCCAACAGCAAAAATAGGTGTTTCCGAGTTTTTCAATTCCATATTTAATTTTTCTACAGCATAAACGGATGTAAAGACTAAAATATCCGCTCTCTCTAGGTTTACACTTATATTTTGGAACTCTATTTCCAAGAGAGGAAAAATCAAAACCCTACCGTTGAACTTTTCTTTTTGTAACATTTCTTTGAAACGGCAGCTGTCTTTAAAAGTCCGCGTTAAAAGAATTTCTTTATTGGAAGAAATTTTTTCCTCCTTTTGACTTTATCTCTCTTCCTGCCTCGCGCCCAATTTCTACCGCCATGGCCCAGTCCCCTTGCCAGACATCATGAATCTTTACCTCGCCATTAGCACTTATAATTTCTCCCATAAATTTAAATTCTTCATTATTTTTTTGTGCCAATCCGCCAATAGGCGTTCTACAGGATCCGTCTAACTCCCTTAAGAATGCTCTTTCAGCCTCAACTCTTTTCTTTGATACACTGTCATTGAGAGGTGCCAAAAATTCTTCCATTTTTTCGCTGCGCAAATGCTCAATTCCGACAGCTCCCTGAGCAACAGCAGGTAACATTTCATCTGTTGATATAGGGTTAATCAGCTCATCTAATCCAAGTCTATTTAATCCTGCAGTAGCTAAAAACGTTGCAACAGCCACGTTGTTGTCTAACTTTTCAAGTCTTTTTTGAACATTTCCTCTAAACTCAACTACCTTTAGATCCTTTCGCTTGTTTAATAATTGTGCCTTTCTTCGAAGAGATGATGTTCCCACAACAGACCCCAAGGGCAAATCTGCAATGGAGGAGTATCTTCTGGATATAAACGAGTCTCTTACGTCTTCGCGCTTTAGGATAGTTGAGATAACCAATTTTTCTGGGAGGTCCGTTTCAACATCTTTCATAGAATGAACAGCTATGTCTATTCGTTTGTCGATTAGAGCTTGTTGAATTTCCTTAGTAAACAAGCCTTTTCCCCCGATTTTTGATAGTGACGTATTCAAAAACTTGTCGCCACTCGTTTTTATGATTTCTATTTTTACCTTTTCAGGATCTGACTGATTGAATGATAATAATTTATTTCTTACTTCATTAGCTTGTGCTAATGCCAAGGGAGAGCCTCTTGTGCCAATAATCAAATTTTCGGGATAACTATCTTTACTCATTCTCTGATTTTCTAATTAATAATTTTTCAATTAATGTAATATATAACTATGCACAAGTCTATCATAGCACTAGGAATCGAAAGTAGCTGCGATGACACTTCAATAGGCGTTATCAGAGTAGCCCGTAGAGATAATAAATTAGTTTCAGAAAAACTGGGGCTTGTAACACTATCTCAAGAAAAACTCCATAAAGGCTACGGCGGTATCGTGCCTGAAATAGCGGCGCGTGCACACTCAGAAAGAGTGGATACATGCTTTAAAAAAGCTCTCAAAGAAAATGGCATTAAACTCGATGATATTGATATTATTTGTGTGACGCAGGGGCCAGGATTAATTGGAGGTCTTATCTCAGGTATAAATTTCGCGAAGGGATTGGCTTTTTCAACAGGAAAACCACTGATTGGTGTTAATCACCTCGTTGGTCATGCCCTCACACCTCAAATGACAGATGGTCTAAGCTGTCCTTATCTACTGCTTTTAGCTTCAGGTGGTCATTGTCAATATTTAGCCGTTTTAGGAGCGAATGAAATTAAGAGGCTTGGAACAACTATAGATGATGCTCCAGGTGAGGTTTTTGATAAAGTGGCTAAAATGTTGAACCTTCCTGTATTTTCGGGATCAGAAGTGGAAAAGTGGGCGGAAAAAGGTGATAAAAATCGATTTTCATTTCCATTGCCACTAATCAATAAAAATGACTGTGATCTTTCCTTTTCTGGCCTCAAATCTTCCGTAAGAAGACAAGTAGATTATCTAGTTGAAAAACAGTCAGGCCTATATTCGCGTGACCAAAGAGATATTTGCGCATCGTTTCAAAAATCTATGAAATTAATTTTTGAGCAGAAAACAAAAAAAGCTATAGAACTATTCTCCAAGGTTTCTTCTGTAAAAAGTCTATCCTTTTCATTAGCAGGTGGTGTTGCAGCAAACAAGGAGATAAGAAATTCACTGAGGGAGCTATGTGATAATCTCGGAGTCCGGTTCTCTGCACCACCACTAGATCTCTGTACAGACAATGGCTTAATGATCGCGTATGCGGGAACACAAATGTATTTAGAAGGACAAGTTGATAATATGGACTTGTCCCCAAGACCAAGGTGGCCTATTGACATAGATAATCAACACTCTCTAGGCTTTGGAAAGCGGGGACGGAAGGTTTAATTAATAGCGATAGCTGTCGCTTTTAAATGGTCCGGCTTCATTTACACCAATATAATCAGCCTGATCTTTCTCAAGTTTTGTAAGTTTCACTCCTATTTTCTCTAAGTGCAACCTTGCAACTTTTTCATCCAGATGTTTTGGCAACGTGTATACGCTATTGGAGTAATTCTTACCATTTTTCCAAAGCTCAATTTGGGCTAGGACTTGATTACTAAAGCTTGCGGACATTACAAAAGATGGATGACCAGTTGCATTTCCTAGATTAAGCAATCTGCCTTCAGACAATAGAATTATATTTTTACCTGAAGCCATTTCCACCATGTCAACCTGGTCTTTTATTTTTGTCCATTTTTGATTTTTGAGAGCAGCGACTTCGATTTCGTTGTCAAAATGACCAATGTTTCCAACGATAGCCATATTTTTCATATTCCTCATATGATCTAGCTTTATGACATCTTTGTTTCCTGTAGCTGTTATAAATACATCTGCTGTTTCGACTGTTTCTTCTAATGTTACCACTTCAAAACCATCCATCGCGGCTTGCAGTGCACATATAGGATCTACTTCCGTAACCTTTACGCGGGCTCCGGCTCCTCGTAACGATGCTGCTGATCCTTTTCCGACATCACCGTAACCACAAACGACTGCAACTTTACCTGCCATCATAGTATCTGTTGCTCTTCTTATTCCATCTACTAACGATTCTTTACAGCCATATTTGTTATCAAATTTAGACTTTGTAACGCTATCATTTACGTTAATTGCAGGAAAAGGCAGCTTACCTTCCCGCTCTAACTGATACAACCGATTTACACCTGTAGTTGTCTCCTCTGAAACTCCAAGAATTGACTCCTTTTGTTTCGTAAACCAGCCTTTACTTGATTGTAATCTCTTTTTAATTTGTTTAAAAAGCGCTTCCTCTTCCTCTGAAGATGGTTTTTCCAAAAATTCCGTGTCCCCACTCTCTGCCCGCGATCCCAATAGAACATACATTGTTGCATCACCGCCGTCATCTAGGATTAGGTTTGCTGTTTCTTTCTCAAAAAGAAATATTTTATCAGCATATTCCCAGTATTCATCGAGGGTTTCACCTTTATAAGCAAAAACAGGAACACCGCTTTCCGCTATAGCTGCTGCAGCATGGTCTTGTGTAGAAAAAATATTACAACTTGCCCAACGAACTTCTGCGCCTAAATCAACGAGTGTCTCTATTAAGACAGCTGTTTGAATTGTCATATGGAGGCTTCCTGCAATTCTTGCCCCTTTAAGTGGCTTTTTTCCTTCAAACTCTTTTCTTACGGCCATCAATCCTGGCATTTCTGTTTCAGCAATAGCTATCTCTTTTCTTCCGAATGAGGCCAAACTGATATCTTTCACGATAAAATCTTCACTCATTTTATTTTCCTAACAAAAACCTATATAATTAATAGGAGTTATAATAATTTTTGCAACTTCAAAATGAAAATAAAACGGGAATGGCAAAGGATGCTTTCAGGTAGAAGGCTTGAGCTATTAGACCCAAGCCCTCTTGATATAGAAATAGAAGATATAGCGCATGGCCTTTCGTTTTTAGCCAGATGGAATGGTCAAACTATCGGGGAATACCCTTTTTCAGTAGCGCAGCACAGTCTTCTAGTTGAAAAAATTTTTTCAAAGCAATTCCCGCAAATGGATAATCCTTCGAAATTATTTGCTTTACTTCACGATTCCGCTGAATATGTGATAGGCGATATGATTTCTCCTCTAAAATCTCATTTGGGTGACACCTATGACGAATTGGATGAAAAGTTAACAAGAGCAATTTGTATAAGGTTCAATATACCAACAAAAAAAATTAAAATAATCAAAAGACGCGTCAAGTTAGCAGATAAAAAGGCTGCTTGGTTGGAAGCTATACATCTTGCAGGATTTTCAAAACAGGAGGCTGACAGAATATTTGGAAAACATGAAGAAATTAAAGGATATGAGAACAGTTTGTTGCCAAAACCACCATTTTTTGTAAGAAAAAAGTTTGTTAATAGATTTAATGACTTATATTAACCGCTAGGGGAAAGGATATTTCTTAAATGATAGTAGAGTCTATAAAAGATGTAAGTGAAAATACATTTGTCCCCGAGGTTATCGAAAAATCCAAAGAAAAAATAGTAATCGTTGACTTTTGGGCTCCGTGGTGTGGCCCATGCAAGGCCTTAACTCCCATCCTTGAAAGTCAAGCAACGAAAAAGAAGGAACATCTTGAGGTTGTTAAAGTTAATGTAGACGAAAATCAAGGTATTGCCTCTCAACTTAGAGTACAGTCTATCCCCGCAGTCTTCGCTTTTTCAGATGGTCAACCAGTTGATGGATTTATGGGCGCCAAAACCGAACCCGAAGTAGAAAAGTTTTTAGATACACTTATTAAAAAATTCTCAAAAAATAATTCGAATGTATCTGAGGAATTTGAAATATTACTTTCGGAAGGAAGGTTCGAAGAGGTAAAATTAGCGTCCGAAGAGCTTACTAAGTCCAACCCATCTCCAGAGAATTATTCTCTATTAATAAGGTCAACTGTTGGATTAGGCGACTTCGAGGGAGTCGAGAAGCTAATAGAAAATTTGTCACCTGAAATACTTAAAGATAATACGGTTAAAGGTGCTATTTCATCTTACGAACTTTTGAAGAATAATAATGTCGAAGATAGCAAGAAAGAAATTTTAGATAAAATGCAAAAAAATCCCGCCGACCTCAATTGCAAGATGAATTATTCTAAAATACTCTTTAAGGAAAATAATTTCTCTGAGTGTATAGACGTTCTTCTGGAAATGTTTAGAAAAGACAAGGAATGGAAGGATGGTTATGCAAAAAAACAGCTACTGTTAATTTTTGATCATCTTGGTAGTGAGAACGAGCTTTCCAAAAGAGGGCGAAGAGCGCTAACATCCCTGATTTTTGTTTGAATAACGTATGAAAAATTTACCTAAAAATATCCCCCTGTTTCCTCTGCCCGGTGCATTGTTACTTCCTAACAGCAGACTTCCACTCAATATATTTGAGCCAAGGTACATAAAAATGGTTGAAGACGCACTTGCCACAAAACATAGACTGATAGGAATGATTCAACCTATTAAATTAGAAAAAAGAAACAAGCTGGCTGGAACGAATAAGTTTCAAAAAGTTGGGTGTGCGGGTAGAATTGTTTCATTTACTGAAACTGAAGACAAAAGATACCTTATTACCTTAGAAGGCGTTTCGAGATTTAAATTTAGAAAAGAAGTGGAGGATCAAAAGCCTTATATATCATCTGAAATAGATTGGGATTTCTACAGTAATGACCTTGTTCCCTTCGAAGGTATAAACAGTTTTGACAGAAACGGTTTTTTACAAATTTTAAAAAAGTATTTAGATAGCGCACAAATTGCATCCGACTGGGACGTGCTCAAAAAAGCTAGAGAAGAAGTTCTTGTAAACTCTTTATCTATGCTTTGTCCGTTTGAACCTGAGGAAAAGCAGGTTCTTTTAGAGGCGGAAACGATAGTCAAGAGGTTAGACGTTTTAGTAACATTGATGAAGCTATCATCGGAAAATGACCTTGAAAGTCGATATGTCCAGTAAGAAAAAAAATGAGTTTAATACTAGTCTCACCAGATTATTGGTGTGTCCCATTAGTGGTGGAGCGCTGTATTATGATAAAAATGAAAATTATCTGATATCCAAGGTTGCTAAAATAAAGTTTCCAGTGCGAGACGGGGTGCCAATACTTTTAGCATCAGAGTCTAAGCCAATATTTAGTGACTGAAAAGCCTCCTTTTTGTAAAAATCATTGAGATATTTAGCTTATCAGCTTCCTTAATAACGTCCAAATCTTTAATTGATCCCCCGGGCTGAATTATACAAGAAATTCCTTTTCGAGAAGCCATTTTAATTGAGTCAGGAAATGGGAAAAAAGCATCTGAAGCCATACCATTGGATATAGTTTTTATGTTGTTTGCATAATTTTTTTCTAACCTTTTCGAATTCTCTATCGCTAGTCTCACACTCCCTACTCTGTTGGTCTGTCCAGCTCCAATTCCAGTTATGCATAAGTTTTTTCCAACAACAATAGCGTTTGATTTTACGTGTTTAACTATCTTCCATAGAAAAACTAAGTTATCAAATTCTTTTTTGCTCGGTTTTCTTTTCGTTACTACTTTGAATTCCTCTTCATTAAGTTTACTCAAAGACGTTTCCTGAACAAGATATCCTCCTATGACCGACCTAACCTCCTCTGTATCTAATAAGGTTCTATCAAAGCTTTTTATTTCAACAATCTTGATGTTCTTTTTTAAACTTAGCATTTTAAAAGCCTCTGGTGAGAAGCTTTTTGCGATTATTACCTCTGTAAATACGCTTAATATTCTCTTTGCTAGTTTCTCATCAACTTTCTGATTTACAGCAACAATTCCTCCAAAAGCAGATATAGGGTCTGTTTCAAAACTTTTTTTATAAGCACCTAAAATTTTGTTATCAATTGCTACTCCGCAAGGATTTCCATGCTTTATAATTACACAGGATGACTTATTGTAATCTTCGAGCTCACATAAGATTTTGTAGGCTGCCGTCGTATCAGCGAGGTTGTTGTAAGATAAGGCTCCATGTAAAATTTTTACAAGATATTTTGCTTTTCTTTCTAAACCAGGACTATTGAGATAGGATGCGTCTTGATGAGGATTCTCTCCATACTTCAATATCTCTCTTGATGATCCACCAAAAAGACGGCTTTTAGTATGGCTAACCTGCTTTTTTGATAAAAACCATCCTGTTATTAAATGATCGTAATATGATGTTTGAGAAAACGCTTTTCCCGCGAAAAATTTTCTTGTTTTTTGTCGAGTACACCCTTGGAAATTTGCTAGCTCTTTCTTCAATTCAATATAATCTGATGGATCAGAAATAACCATTACGTGATCAAAGTTCTTGGCTGCTGCTCTCATAAGAGCTACCCCTCCTATGTCGATATTATCAATTATGTCTTTTCTTGGAGCTCTACTATTTAAAATTGTTTCAAAAGGATAAAGATTTACAACTACTAGGTCTATAGCTTGTGAGCCCATTTTTCTTAACTCTTTAATACTAGCCGCATCATCCCTATCAAAAAGTATCGGAGCATGGACTTTTGGATGAAGTGTTTTGACTCTACCATTTAAAATCTCAGGGAATCCTGTCAAATCGCTTACCTCTTTAACTTTTAAGCCCACTTTTTTTAAATATCGAGCAGTTCCTCCTGTAGAAACGAGTTCCACACCCAGACCTTCTAGAAATTTTCCTAAATCTTTTAGATTAGTCTTGTCAGTAACACTCAGTAGTGCTCTGCGAATTGGTTTTATTCCTGATTTCAATCAATAAACTCCTCTAATTTCCAGTTTATTTTACCCTCGCTTTGTTTGACACTATTTTCAATTACCATCTTTGTAATTTCCTGCGGTTGGTTAAAGTTACCGGTGTATGTTGATTTTTCAAGACGTAAATTTCCTCCTTTATGTGTAAAAAACATTTTTTTATCACCTGGAATTTCAAGCAAGACACCATTTCTCATCTTTTTGCAAGAAATTGAAGGATGCAAATGAAAAGAGAGCATCACAGAGGCATCAATTAGGTTTTTTTTTAGATTATCTTCAGGAAACACTGTATCTTTTCCCATCACACAATTTTTTACAAGATCCATTGAAAGTCTCCTGTTAACGGATATGTGATAGTCTTTTTTGTATGCATCATGAGACAACTCTACAATTTTTTCAGTGAGAGAATTTTCACAACTTATCTGTGTATTCTTAGGCCCATCCTTTATGTAATAAAAAGAATTTCTTCTTGAAAAACTCTTTTTTCCAAAAGAACATTGTGACTTTTCATTAAACAACAAAACGTTGTGTGCCTTAGAGCTTTGACAATATTTGCTGTATTGATGCCCAAACCTGCTACCACCCCCACAGTTTACAAAAATAGCCTTGGTTCCATAGTACAACTCAAAAGATGAAAAACCTGCATGTGCAATCCCATCTCTTTTTCCGTAAAGAGGGGCGCTAGCATCAATAATCATTGACAATCTAGCTCCATTAAGCCGCTTGAAACCTAAGTCACTTACTTCATCACCTTCTTTATAGTTGTTAATTTCTCCCAAAAGCCTTACATACTTATCGAAATCTCCCAAACACCCCCCATGGGCGCTAACTAAGTTTCCATTATCAAACTGCAAATATCTTAAAGAGGAGCCAAAAGAATATGAGATTTTTCTTAATTTTTCTTCCTCAGAGGACGGCTTGCCACTCTCAAGCTTTTTTGCAATTTCAATTGTTTCCAGAAGAAAGAAAAATACTGTTGATAACTCTTCCGGGCTTCTTATTTGACCTTTTTTTAGTTTATTCTTGTAAAGAATAAATAGTTTTATCATATATCTGATAACCTTTTTTTGCTTCTTTTTTGTCAAGTTAAAGGCATATCCAGATAAAACCAAACTGTGGCCAATGCAAAGCCGCTCGAAAATATTAAATGAAAAATTTTTATAAAAGTTTAAAAAAAGGTAGTCGTTCTTTAATATCTTATTTATTTTTTCCAATTCTTTACTTTTACTACAATTTTCTAAATATAGGAAATTTCTTACTATTGCCCCTAATCTTGAAGAGCTTGATTGCACATTTTTGTTTAATCGGTTTAAAGGAAACGTTTCTATCCACGCTTGCGACAACTCCCTGGAGCTTTGGTTGTTTACAATTGAAAGGTCATTTAGCCATAGAAAACCATCAATCCCGACTTCAACCTCATCAGAAAAAGGTAAAATGCGCCAAGGATTATCAGCTTTGACGTCTAGGATAACATTACCGAATACATTTATCTTTTTTAATAGTTGCTGACCTATCTCTTCTTTGCCTACGTTTGCGCCCGGTAGTGTTTTTGAAACCAACAATCTTTTTTGATCCGAAAATACCCGAGCATACTGTCTTGATATATTCAGAAAGAATTTTTCGATTCCAAAAAAAGCTAACTCTTTAATGAAAAACCACATTTAATCTCGTTTTCCTTTCCGATGTAGATATGCAATAAAAAAACCTTCAGTTCCGCCTAAACCTTCCTCAAAAAACGGCATGATTCTTATTCCGCTCTCTTTGTTGGTCTCATAACCGTCTTTATCTAAGAAACCTTTTTTTTTTGGATAAACTAAGCAAAATTCTTTATTTTTTTTTAAAAAACCCCTTATTTGATCCTCTCCCTCCTCTTTTAGTAGGGAGCAAACAGAATAAATTATATAGCCATCATCCTGGAGCCAACTGGCGCAACGTTTTAACATTTTTCGCTGTATAACTGATAATTCCTCTAATTTTTCAAGTGGGTTTAGAAATTGAAGGTCAGGGTTTTTTCCAATAGTTCCAGTAGCAGTGCATGGAGGATCTAAGAGTATTATATCAAATAGGTTTTTTGGTTGATATTCAAAAACATCCATACAAATTAAATCAAAATCGTAGTTCAATCTATCCAAATTTTCCCTCATGAGTTTCAGTCTTCTTTCAGACTTATCAATTGAAGTCAAAATTGCTCCCTTGTCGGCCAATTGAAAAGACTTCCCTCCAGGGGCACAACAAACATCTAAAACGGTTTTCTCTTTTAAATCCATTGGAGCTATTTTAACGGGCAAAGATGCGGCTAAACTTTGTACCCACCAGTCTCCAGCGCAGTAACCTTTCGTTTTGATTAGACTGGTTTTTTGAGATAGCCTAAAATGTGACCGGTCAACGGAGGTTCCTTTGAGCTTTTTAAAGTAATTTTTCTTTGACGCACTGCCTTTTATAGATAGGTCGATAGGAGGCGACCCAGAGAAAATATTTTCTACCCTTTTTATAATGTCCAAACTATATCGACTTAACAACACTGTACGTATTTTACTTTCAAATAAAAAGAGTGGGTCAAAAGATTTTTCTTTCAACACAGAATATCCAAGATGTATAAAGTATCTCAGTTGGTCTTTGCTGTGCTTAGTCTTTTCAAAAGAGGACGCCAGTTCTGAATATTTTTTTAGTACAGTTTCCTGCCTTACATTTCTTACCAAGATATCCACTAGAGCAAGTCGCACGAGACAAAAAAGCTCTATTCTTAGCCTTCCCTTTTTGTTTCTGTTAATCCAAGGATCTAGATAAACTGTGAATCTCAATACTTTCTGGACAAGATCATTACATTTTGCTTTATCAGAACTTGAAAGACTTGAATATTTTACAGCCTTTGAGTTCATCGACTGTCTTGTAGAAATATTTTTTTTGAAAACATTGAGCACAATGAAATAGGCAGTAATCAAAATTTT
The DNA here is from genome assembly GCA_902537215.1 of uncultured Alphaproteobacteria bacterium. Taxonomy (GTDB): domain Bacteria; phylum Pseudomonadota; class Alphaproteobacteria; order Rhodobacterales; family Rhodobacteraceae; genus CACIJG01. Next base: position 96,811 of record CACBAM010000003.1, on the reverse strand, counting down.
GTCACATGCTTTTTTATTTAATTTTTTCATTTCAGCGAATTTTTGTATATGTTTTTTTAACGCTTTATTATATACCTAAATTCATATTTTTTATTTAATAAAAACGTTAATGACTAATACTGAGAGACAAGCAAAACAGGCCAAGAGAGCTTTAGAGGAAGCCAAAAAAAGGCATGCTGATAAAGATACTAACCATAAAAAAATGCCAGCTGAAAAAAAAGGACGCGGTGGACTAGAACCGACAAGATACGGTGACTGGGAGGTCAAAGGTATTGCCTCTGATTTTTAAAATATCAATTTACTATTGTATTAAATCTAAAAACCTTGTATACATCAGCCAATTATTTGGTTTTAGACTTTTTGGGCTTTAAGGCCCTTTTTTTTTGGAGCCCTTTATTGTTAAATTTAATTGCGAACACCTACACTGAAAAAAAAATATATAAGGTTTTAGAGCCCTTTATTTTAAATAAAGGGTTGAGGATAGTTAAAATACAGTTTCGGAAAGGTAAAGAGTTAAAATTGTTGGTTTTTCTAGATAGGATACATGGTAAAGTAACAATAGATGAATGCGCAGACATTTCATTAGAAATAAATTCTCTTTTAGATATTGAAAGCATAATAAAAGATCCCTTTAGGCTCGAGGTGTCTTCTGCTGGAATAGATAGATATCTTTCCTCATTGGATGATTTTACAAAATATAAAAACTACAACGTAAAGGTAAAAAGTGAGAATTACTCAGGAAGAGGAAAATTAATTGCCCATAGCCAAAATTCATTAACATTGTCGAATAATAATGGAGAGACATGTTTAGACTTATCTCGCGTTTTAGATATTAAAATAGATTTAGAAGGAATGTCTTTAGAAAGTATAAAAGAAATGGAGTTTAAATGAATATTTCATCAGGAAGTGGCATTGAGCTTATTCAAATAGCAGATGCAGTAGCTAAAGAAAAATTAATTGACCCAAAGCTAGTAATCGACGCAATGGAAGAGAGCTTAGCTAAAGCTGCAAAATCCAAATACGGCCAGGAGTATGACATAAGAGCTGCCATTGACTCAAGATTAGGAACGGTATCAATGTCCAGGTGGCGAAAGGTTGTTGAGAAAGTCGAAAACCATTTCACTGAAATTAACGAAACTGATGCTAAAAAAATTAACCCTCAAGTGACACTGGATGGTTTCATCGAGGAGCAGCTGCCTCCAATGGATTTTGGTAGAATAGCTGCACAAGCAGCTAAACAAATAATTGTTCAAAAAGTACGAGAGGCTGACCGTGCAAGGCAGTATGAGGAATATAAAGACAAGGTTGGCCAAATTATAAACGGTCAGGTCAAGAGAGTTGAATACGGTAACGTGATAGTGGACTTAGGAAGAGCCGAAGCAGTCTTGAAAAGAGATCAGTTAATTAGAAGAGAGGTTCTACGAGTGGGTGATAGAGTTAGAGCTTATATAAAAGAAGTAAAAGAAGACACAAGAGGACCACAGATATTTCTATCTAGAACTAATTCTGAGTTTCTGGTGGAACTATTTAAAATGGAGGTTCCTGAAATTTATGACGGTATAATTGAGATTAAGACAGTTTGTCGTGATCCTGGTAGTCGAGCAAAAATTGGTGTTTTATCTCATGATAGCTCAATAGACCCTGTCGGCGCATGCGTTGGTATGCGAGGTAGCAGGGTTCAAGCGGTGGTAAATGAACTGCAGGGAGAAAAAATTGATATTATTCCTTGGAATGATGATGCACCTACTTTTCTTGTTAACGCCCTGCAACCAGCTGAAGTCAGTAAAGTCGTTCTCGATGAGGATGCAAAAAGAATAGAGGTTGTGGTCCCGAATGATCAACTATCTTTGGCAATTGGCCGCAGAGGACAAAACGTGAGACTCGCAAGTCAGTTAACTGAATACGACATTGACATCTTGACTGAAGAAGATGAGTCGCAAAGAAGACAAGAAGAATTCAACGAAAGATCAAATCTTTTCATGGAGCATCTAAACGTTGATGAGATGGTTGCTCAGCTTCTTGTATCCGAAGGTTTTTCTACTATGGAAGAGGTTGCTTATGTGGAATCTAGTGAGATAAGCTCGATAGATGGTTTCGACGAAGAAACTGCAACAGAATTGCAAGAGAGAGCGAAAGATTATCTCGAGAACGTTAATAAAAAATCTTTGGATTTTGCAAAGTCGAATGGGATTGAGGATGATTTATTAAACTTCGAGGGGTTAAACCCACAAATGCTGGAAGTATTAGTTAAAGATGGGATAAAATCTCTTAAGGATTTCGCTACCTGTGCAGATTGGGAATTAGCCGGTGGCTATACAACTATTGATGGAAAAAGGGTAAGAGATGAGGGTCTCCTAGAACACTTTGAGCTTTCACTTTCTGAGGCTCAACAACTTATCATGAAGGCAAGGGAAATGCTTGGATGGGTTACAAAAGAAGAGTCCGAAGAGATAATTAAGACTCTTGTAAAGTAAAAAATATTAAAAGAGATTGGTGGTTTTGAATAAAAAGATCTTCTTGAATAGCTCCAGTATTAACAAAGATGATTTCATAAAGATTTGTCTAAGCCCAGATAATAAATTGATTCCAGATTTGTGCGATAAGCTCCCCGGAAAATCGGTTTGGCTACCAGCCGATAAAGCCCTAATAATTGACATTTTAAGAAAAGAAGATTTAAAAACCCATTTCGGTGTCTCAAAAATTTTCTCACCAGATCTGGTCTCTATAATTGAAATGATTCTTAGAAAGAAAATTCTGAGCAGTATTTCTATGACAAAAAAATCCGGTGTTTTGGCTATAGGTTTGGACGCGATCAAAACGCAATTAATACAAAAAAGACACTGTTTAATAATTGTAGCTATGGGTGCAAAGAGCCTGGCTAACAAATCTTTTTTTGCCTCTGAAAAGGTTTCAATTTCGGAAAGCTTGCTTGAACAAAAAGATTTAGAAAAAAGCACTGGTAAAATTAATGTCAAATATGTTGGTGTTTTTTCCAAAAATTTTAAAAAAACTATTCAAGTGGACTTAAATAAACTAAAAGGTTTTATAGATAACCATTAATTAATAGTGATTGCGATGAATGATAGTGAAAACAGAGACAACAAACCCAAAGTGTTGGGGCTTAAAAGTGGGACTAATACAGTTCGACAAAGCTTCTCGCATGGTAGATCCAAATCCGTTGTAGTAGAAACAAAAAAGAAAAAGCTACTGATTTCGAAAAAGAGTCCTGTTATTGAAGAAAATAAGAAAGATGAGGTCGCCGAAATAGAGACTAATGAGAATGAAGAGATATTGAGACGAAAAAAAGCCATCGAGGCTTCTAGAGCGGAGGAAAAAAAGTTACTGGAGCAAAACAAACAAGAAAAAAAATCTTTAGATAAAGAATCGAAGCCTATAGAGGTAAAAGAACAAAATAAAATTCCTGAACCTATAAATTTAGAAACACCCGATTTAACTGGATCAAAAAAAAGAACAAAAACCGAGAGCAATCAAAAAACATCTTATGAAAACAAAACAAGAGATAATAGTGAAAAGTCAAATTTTAAATCTACTAAGTTAAATGAAAACAAGAGAAGATCCGGTAAGATTACCATAACACAGGCTTTAGGAGATGATGGGGGTCGCCAACGTTCTATTGCTTCTCTAAGAAGAAGACAAGAAAAAGAAAAACGGCAAATGCTAGAGACTTCCTTTGAGAGAGAGAAGATTATTCGAGACGTTCAAATTCCAGACACTCCTCTCACCGTACAGGAGCTTGCCAACAGAATGGCAGAACGATCTGCCGATTTAGTAAAAAAACTTATGACAAATGGTATAATGGTTACAAAAAACCAAGCTATTGATATAGATACGGCTACTTTATTAGTTGAAGAGTTTGGTCACCACGCTATCAGAGTTTCGGATGCTGATGTAGAAGATGTAATAATTAACATTGATGATAAAAACGGAGGCACTAAATCCCCAAGACCTCCTGTTGTTACAATAATGGGCCATGTGGATCACGGAAAGACTACACTGCTAGATTCTCTAAGAAAAACAAATATTGTTTCTAGTGAAGCCGGGGGTATAACCCAGCACATAGGTGCATATCAAATTACGGTCAATAACAATCAAAAGCTGACGTTCCTTGATACTCCGGGACATGAGGCATTTAGCAATATGAGGTCTCGGGGTGCAACTATCACTGATATTGTAGTATTAGTTGTTGCAGCAGATGACAGTGTAAAGCCACAAACAATTGAAGCAATCAATCATGCCAAGGAAGCAAAAGTTCCAATGATTGTAGCTATAAATAAAATAGACAAACAAGGCTCTGATCCAAACAAAGTAAGAACAGAACTTCTTCAGCACGGGATTATTGTTGAGAGTATGTCAGGAGATGTTCTGGAGGCAGAAATATCAGCTACAAATGGTACTGGTTTGGAAAAGTTGCTTGAAAACATAACCTTACAAGCTGAGCTATTAGAGCTTAAAACCAACGAAAAAAGACCAGCAGAAGGAACTGTAGTTGAAGCAAAACTGGATATGGGAAGAGGTCCAGTAGCTACGGTTTTAGTTCAAAAAGGTACATTAAAAAAGGGTGATATCTTCGTGGTAGGTCAACAATGGGGTAAAGTAAGAGCGCTTTTTAACGATAAAAAAGAAAAAATTGATTTGGCTCTTCCTTCAACACCAGTAGAAGTTCTAGGCTTAAATGGTACCCCAGAAGCCGGCGATATACTAAACGTCTTGCCAAGTGAAGCTAAGGCCAGAGAAATCTCTCTTTACAGAGAACAAAATATAAAAAACAAAAAAAATACCGTAGGGATGGGTTCTTCACTTGATCAATTATTGGCTAAAGCTAAGGAAGACGAGAAATTATCTATTCTTCCAATTATAGTTAAAAGCGATGTTAGGGGGTCCGGTGAGGCTATTGTCCAAGCGATGGAAAAAATAAAAAGTGAGGAAGTCGAGGTTAGAGTTGTTCATTCAGGCGTAGGAGCTATAACTGAAAGTGACATTACTCTGGCATTATCATCAAATTCGATAATTATAGGGTTTAACGTGAGAGCAAACACAGCTGCAAGAGAAAACGCCAGTCAGAAAAAAATTGATATAAGATATTACTCCATAATATATGATCTTGTAGACGATATAACTAAAGCAGCGGAAGGACTTCTATCTCCAGAGATAAGAGAAACGTTTATAGGTTATGCAAAAATACAAGAGGTATTCAAAATAACTGGGGTTGGAAAGATAGCTGGTTGCTTGGTTACAGAAGGACACGCTAAAAGAGACGTTGGTGTTCGTCTCTTAAGGGAAGATGTGGTTATACATACAGGAAAACTTAAAACGCTAAAAAGATTTAAAGATGAAGTTAAAGAGGTACAGTCTGGCCAAGAGTGTGGAATGGCATTTGAAGCGTATGAGGATATAAGAAAAGATGATGTTATAGAAATTTTTACGACCCAGGAAGTGGCAAGAACTTTGAACTGACCTAAATATGAATAATATGCATGGAACAACTATAGTTGGTGTTAGAAAAAATGGAAGTGTAACAATTGCAGGCGATGGGCAAGTAAGTTTAGGTAACACAATAATAAAAGGCACAGCACAAAAAATTAGATCTATAAAAAATGAAGGGTATGAAATCATAGCTGGTTTTGCGGGTTCAACTGCTGATGCCTTTACACTTATAGAAAGATTGGAAAAGAAACTTGAAAAATACCCAGGTCAATTATCGAAAGCATCAGTAGAGCTTGCGAAGGATTGGAGAACTGACAAATATTTAAGGAATTTAGAAGCCATGATGGTAGTTTCTGATGGGGTAGAACTGTTAATAATAACTGGTGCAGGTGATGTTTTAGAGCCAGAAAACAATATAGCATCTGTGGGCTCTGGTGGAAACTTTGCCTTGGCTGCTGCAAGAGCGCTTTACGAAGAGAAAGAGAGTTCAGAAGAAATTGCTATAAAAGCTATTAACATTGCATCAGAAATATGTGTTTACACTAACGATAAGATAATACACTTAACTTTGAATTCGATATAACATGTTAAACAATCTGACCCCTAAACAAATAGTAAAAGAATTAGATCGATTTATAATAGGTCAAGAAGAAGCGAAAAAATCTGTTGCAATTGCACTTAGAAATAGGTGGAGGCACCAACAGTTAACCGATGATATAAAAGATGAAATATACCCCAAAAACTTACTTATGATTGGCCCCACCGGTGTTGGCAAGACTGAAATCTCTCGTCGCCTGTCTAAATTAGCAAAAGCACCTTTTTTAAAAGTCGAAGCTACAAAATTTACGGAGGTAGGATACGTTGGTAGAGATGTTGATCAAATAATTCGAGATCTCTTAGAAAATGCTATCATTCTAGTTAAACAAGAAATGAGTAAGTCTCTTTATGAAAAAGCAAAAGGCGAAGCCGAAAATGTTGTGTTGAAATACATCGCTGGGGAAGAAGCAAGAGAGTCAACCATAGAGTCATTTAGAAAAAAATTGAGAGACGGCCTTTTAGATGAAAAGGAAGTTGAAATAGAGGTCTTTGAAAAAAGTAATTCTCTTCCTATGGTCGACTTACCTGGATCTCAAAGTGGTTCCATGGGCGTAATGAACCTAAGCGATATTTTTGGGAAAAATTTTGGTTCACTCAAAAAAAAGAAAAAATTAAAGGTCAGGGAAAGTCACAAAATACTTATTGATCAGGAAATGGAAAAGCTTTTGGATGATGAAATTATACAGAAAGACGCCAAGACCAGAGTAGAACAAAGTGGTATCGTCTTCATAGATGAGATAGATAAAGTTTGTACTAACTCCACGTCGAAATCTGCGGAAGTTAGTCGAGAAGGGGTTCAGCGCGATTTACTCCCGCTAATTGAAGGTACGATCGTATCCACGAAATACGGGCCCATTAAAACAGATCAAATTCTTTTTATTTGCTCGGGAGCTTTCCATCTTTCGAAACCATCTGATCTTCTCCCGGAGTTACAAGGCCGTCTTCCTATAAGAGTACAGCTAAGCCCATTAAAAAAAGAGCATTTTAAAAGAATTTTAACTGATACTGATAACAGTCTTACCAAACAGTATATTGAATTGATAAAGACCGAAGGTGTTGAGCTGATTTTTGGTGACGATGGTATTGAAAAGATATGTTCACTGGCGGAAGAAGTAAATTTTAATATTGAAAATATTGGGGCGAGAAGGCTACATACAATTTTGGAGAAAGTGCTTGAAAACATTAGTTTCAATGCACCTGACTTAAAAGGGAAAAGAGTGGTGATCGATTCAAAACACGTTGAAAAGCACGTTGGTAGTCTATCCAAAACTGCCGACTTAAGAAAATATGTTCTTTGATTTTAAGAGAAAAAAGTAGTAGGCACCTTCACCTCCATGCTTATCCAAAGCCTTCGATATATACTGTACTTTATCCCGATAAAAGTCTTCTGAGAGCCATTTATTAATTTCACTTTTAATTGTTTGCTTTTTTCCATGAATGTTAGGCTTTGAATTTATACCCTTTCCAGTGATGATCAACAAAAGCCGCTTATTGCGATGGAAACTTTCACCAACAAATAGTTGTAAACGCTCTTTGGCATCTTTTAAGGAGAATCCATGAAGATCTATGGAACCTTCAATATTTATTCTTCCACTCTTTATTCGTTTTAGCTTATTCTTTTCGATGTTTACATCAAGTTTAGGAGAGCTCATTTTAGAAATATGTTTCGCATTTACAAAGCTACCTAACTTTTTATCTGAATGAGAAACAGGGTCGTTGGTTAAGAAAGTATCTTTGTAACTTAAGTTACTTGAATTAGTTTCACTGTCACTTGAAATTTTTTTTTTATATTGTTCTTAACAACAAAATCTTCCCACAATATCTGATCTTTGGTTTTTTGCATGATTCTTTCTTTTCTCATAGAGTGGATTTTAAAAACCATACAGGGCTTCTATCAGATAGATTTTTGGTGAAAACCCAAGTGTCTTTTTGTTTCTTTATCTCATCTGGATGGCCTTCGATTATATCTCCCTTACTGTCCTTTACAACAGTAGTTATTTCAGATTTGAATGATAAGGTAACGTCAGCAATTTTTGTTTTTTGACTAAATGAGGCGTTGATTATTCTTATGTCTCTCATTCCTATAAATTTTGCATCAACAATAAACCCATCTTTTTTTCTCTTGTCTATAACTGACTTGAAACTTGTTAATACCTTCTTTTCCAAAAGAGTTTTTAGTTTTTCAGTATCACCTCTTTCGAAGGCCATCAGAATCATTTCATATGCCATCTTTGCACCTGAAACGAATTTATTCACACTAAAGTCGCTATCAAACTCTTTCATCTTTTTGAAGGCCTGAGCATTTTTACTGTTTTCCTCAACGTAATCGAAAATATCATCATCAGGATTATCATTTTTTGTTTCATCTATAACCCTCGAGTTACTGACTATATCGCTTGATTCTTTAATCTCGTTGACGGTCTTCTCAAAACCATCTCTAGAACCAAGTACTGCTCTCAATCGCCAAAATAGAAATATAGCTACAGCTGCTAGTATAAATATTTGTAACATTCTCTATTGTCCAATTCTTATTTCTATTCCTTCAAAAAGGAAAAAAACTATTAAAATACATATATAAGATTTAATTTTATTGTGTCCACCTGTAAGATGGAGTATATAGTTCCCTACAATAAATAAAAGTTAAAAATTCTATGTCTTCTAAACAAATAGATTCAGATGAATATAGCTACTATATCGAGAATTTACTATTTAATCATGACATAGAGCTTTTATCGCAATTCGTCAAAGATATGTCTTTTGAAAAAAAGGAGGCGGTTGCCTACTTTACAGAAGAAGATTTTAAGGGGAAGACAGATTTTTCTCTCAACATAGAAATTGAAAATAGACAACGAGATGAAAATCAAGTAATGGTTTCCCTGATTGTTAATTTGGAAGCTAAAATTAACCAAAAAACGGCGTTTATACTAGAACTGACTTATTGTGGTTTATTCAAGCTTCCGAACGTAACCGAAGACTTACTAGAAAAGCAAATAAAGATTGAGTGTCCAAAGATACTTTTCCCATATATAAGGAGATTAATATCTCATATAATGATTGAGAGTGGTTTGCCGAACATCGACATCAAAAATATTAACTTTTTCGATCTATATAACACTAAACGGAAAAACTAGTACCAAAAGTTCTTCTTCATTTTAGAAATAAATTCCATGTGTAGCTCCATTTCTTTTTGGGACACTCTACTTTCAGCTAACGGATTTTTTCTAATAAAATTCCCTTTTTCTCCTGTTTTTTTATTTTTATCATCAGTTTCAGAGCCTACTTTTGAAAATTCAAAACCGGGTTGTTTTCCCCCTGCTAATTCTAGATAGACTTCTGACAGTATTTCGCTATCGATAAGTGCTCCATGTTTACCTTTTCGTTTGTTATCTATACCAAACTTAATACACAAGGAATCCAGAGAAACTGATTTTCCAGGGTATATTTTTTTTGCCATCTCTAAGGTGTCGATTATTTTTTCGCTTGGTATTTCCTTATAGGGTAGTTTATCATATACTTCAAAATTGCTATTCTCGAGTCTCTGTATTTCGTGATTTATAAATCCTATATCAAACTTTGCATTATGAATTATTAGTTTTGAATCAGCAATGAATATAATTAAATTTTCTATCATCTCAGAAAATAGTGGTTTGTCTGATAAAAAATCTACTGATAGACCATGAACTTTAAAAGATTCAATTGGCATTTCTCCCTCTAATAAAGGATTTAAATAGCAGTGAAATGTATTTCCTGTTGGAATGTGGTTAACAAGCTCTATAGCTCCTATTTCAATTATTCGATCTCCTTTATCGGGATTCAGACCCGTAGTTTCTGTGTCTAAGACGACTTCCCTCATTTTATATCAAAAGTCCTTTAATCTTTTGGTATATTTCTAGTACATCCTGTTTTGTTTCTAATAAACTCTTGTCAGTGTTTATTAGAAAGTCAGCTCTTTTTATTTTCTCTTGTTCGTTCATTTGGTTGCGCTTTATAAGCTTAAAATCTTGCTCTTTTACATTTTTTCTTCTCAGTACTCTTTTCTTCTGTGTCAACTCTGAAGCAGTTACAACTAGAACAGCGTCAAAGTTTCCCTCTTGTTGTTTTTCAAACAAAAGGGGAATGTCGAAGATAATTAGAGGTAGATCTCTATTAGATCTTTTAAAATCAACCTTTGAAGTTTCTAATAGAGGATGAACTATTCTTTCTACTTTTTTAAGTATTGCATTATCTTTATGAATCAAGTTTCGTAATTTCTTTTTATCAACTCCAGTCTTTGTTACAACACTAGGAAATTCATTAGAAAAGATTTTTGTTGCGGCTCCATTAATTTTGTATAGTTCGTTAACTTCATTATCTGCACACCAAACTCGGACGCCTAGATCCCGAAACATGTTAGATACGGTTGTTTTACCCATAGCAATAGAGCCTGTTAAGCCGAGAACAAACCTTTTCTTTTTATTCAACGATGAACTTTCTGATTTCGTCATCGATGATGGGTGATTTTTGGAACCAATGTTCAAAACCGGGAACAGCTTGATTTATAAGCATTCCTATCCCACCTACAGTCTTTAGCTTTAGTTTCGTAGCCTCTTTTAAAAGCTCAGTAACCAGTGGATTATACACAATATCGATTACTAGCGCAGTCTTTTTTGCTCTTGATATTGGCTGCGAAAATTCAGGTTGTCCAATCATTCCCATAGATGTCGCATTGATTATTAAATCTGCTTTTCCAATTGTTTCGGGGGCTGCTCGCCAGTCCACCACTGCTACTTTAGCACCCAAATCCTCAGAAATTATTTGAGCTTTCGAGCGGGTTCTATTGGTTATACCTACTTCTTTTACGCCATTAGATATTAATGCTGAAGCGATAGCTCTCGCTGATCCACCGGCACCATAAATTAGTGCTGTTTTATCATAAAAGTCATATTCTGGAATTTCATCAATAATGTTTTGAATGAATCCGTAGCCATCTGTGTTATCAGCATGAACCTTACCATTCTTACTAAAATATAAGGTGTTAGCTGCACCGATTAATGCAGCTCTGTCTGTGACTGAGTCCGCAAAAGAAAGAACATTGGTTTTATGGGGTATTGTTACATTAACACCGCTAAATCCAAGACTCATTAAGCTTTTTATGGAAGCTTGAAGTTTGTCTGTAGTTACAGAAAATGGAATATAGAAACCGTTAATGTTGTACTTTGATAGCCAATAGTTATGAAGTTTTGGTGATTTGCTATGGGATATTGGATGACCAATTACTCCTGCTAAATATGGGGGTGTTTCAGTTGTATTTTTATCCATAATGGTCTGTTGATTAAACAATAGTTATGTTAGTTATTTCGTCAACTTTATAACAAATTACTTTTTATTATAAACTATTATTTTTTTTCAACAACTCAGCCCACATTTTAAGTAAATACTGACATCTCATTTAAGTTGTTTAAAATTAAAAAATTTCCCAGCGTTTTTAATGAGTTATACTGTTAATAACAAATAATTGCTTGTGGATTAAACACTATCTATAAATCAGTCCCCATTTTTTTGTTTATATACTACATACAACTAATATATTATATAATTTAATATGAATTTGTTTCTAGAATGTGTAAATGGTCAATCTGTCGAAAGACCGCCTATATGGTTTATGCGCCAAGCAGGTCGATATTTAAGCGAGTATCGTAGTACTAGAAAGAGAGCTGGTTCCTTTCTAGATCTGTGTTACAACTCTGATTTAGCTACTGAGGTTACTTTACAACCTATAGATAGATTTGGATTTGATGCAGCTATTTTATTCGCGGACATTTTATTAATATTAGATGCCCTAGGCGTTAGAGTTCAATTTGTTGAGGGCCAAGGACCATTATTAGATCCAGTCAAAAACAAGAAAGATATTGAGAGAATTAGTGACTTAACGCAGATACATGAAAAGCTTTTTCCAGTATATGAAACTATAAAAAAATTGAAGAAACAGCTCCCAAAGGACGTTCCATTAATAGGTTTCGCGGGTGCTCCATGGACGCTAGCAACTTATTTAATCAATGGAAAAGGAGAGCAGGGGTCATTAACGGCCAAAAGGTTCTTAATTGAAAACAACAAAGAGTTTGAAGAAATTATAAACTTATTAACAGACGCAACGATAGAATATTTGATAATGCAAATTAAATCGGGAGCAGACGTTATTAAGATTTTTGATAGTTGGGCGGGGGCGTTAAATGCTGATATGGTTTTACGGTACTCTTTAAATCCAATAAAAAAAATAGTGAGCGAGATAAAAAAGAAGTACTCCAATATACCATTTATAGTATTTCCGAGAGCAGTTAATACAATATATAGTAATTTCTCTAATGAACAATGCTTTGATGTTTTGGCTGTTGATCAATTTTTAGACAGAAAGTGGATTGCAAATAAAATTCAACCAAAAAAGATTATCCAAGGAAATTTAGACCCTATTTTTTTAACTCAGAGTAAGGAAGTATTATTTCAAGAATTAAAGAAAGTCACGGAAGATTTTAAAACTTACCCATACGTCTTTAATCTTGGACATGGGATAACTCCAGATGCTAAAGTGGAAAATGTGGAATTAGCAGTTAATTTCATCAAAGGATTAAAATTTTAGTTCTTAAACAGTAAATTTATATAAATTATTGACAAATAAAAACAAACAAGTTAAGAGTAATGCCAAAAATTTCCCTATACTAGTTATAAATCCTTAAAATTAATGGTTGATATAGATAACACAAAGCAGCTATCTCTAGCAGAACTTAAAACTCAGAGCCCAAGCGATCTATTAAAGCTAGCCGAAAAGTTAGAAATTGAGAATGCATCATCGATGAGAAAAGGCGATATGATGTTTTCGATATTAAAGGATATGGCAGAGGACGGTGTTGAGATATCTGGTGATGGTGTATTAGAGGTGTTGCAAGATGGTTTTGGTTTTTTAAGATCAACCGACGCTAATTATTTGCCTGGGCCAGATGATATATACGTAAGTCCGAGTAAAATAAAAAAGTTTTCTTTGAGAACAGGAGACACCGTCGAAGGGGTAATTAGGGCACCTAAAGAGGGTGAAAGGTACTTCGGATTAGTGAAGGTTACTAAAATAAACTTCCTTGAAATGGAAAAGGCTAAGCACAAGATCCACTTCGATAATTTAACACCACTTTATCCAGACGAAAGGATAGGATTGGAGCTAGATGATCCAACGATAAAAGACAAATCAGCCCGAGTAATTGATTTAGTGGCACCTATAGGTAAAGGTCAAAGATCATTAATTGTAGCTCCCCCTAGAACAGGAAAAACAGTAATATTGCAAAACATTGCTCATTCAATTGAGAAAAACCATCCAGAATGTTTTTTGATTGTCCTGTTGGTTGATGAACGACCTGAGGAAGTGACAGATATGCAAAGATCTGTTAAAGGCGAGGTTATTTCGTCAACTTTTGATGAACCAGCAACTAGGCATGTAGCAGTTGCAGAGATGGTAATTGAAAAAGCTAAAAGATTAGTGGAGCATAAAAGAGATGTCGTGATACTTCTTGACTCAATTACAAGATTAGGAAGGGCATATAACACAGTTGTGCCTTCTTCTGGAAAAGTTTTAACAGGTGGAGTAGATGCGAACGCATTGCAAAGACCAAAAAGATTTTTTGGAGCCGCTAGAAATATAGAAGAGGGTGGTTCGTTAACTATTATAGCTACAGCTTTAATCGATACCGGAAGTAGAATGGATGAGGTCATATTTGAAGAATTTAAAGGCACAGGTAATTCTGAGCTTGTATTAGACAGAAAAGTGGCTGATAAGAGAGTTTTTCCAGCTATCGATATATTAAAATCGGGTACAAGAAAAGAAGACCTTCTCATAGACAAAAAAGAACTTACAAAAATATTTGTTTTAAGGCGTATTCTCAATCCTATGGGAACAACAGATGCTGTAGAGTTTCTTTTAGAGAAGTTAAAACAAACAAAAACTAACAGTGATTTTTTTGATTCAATGAATACCTGATATAAACTATGAAAGACACAATTTTCGCTCTTTCTACTGTGCCTGGGATTTCAGCTATATCAGTATTCAGAATATCAGGACCTAATGCTTTTTCTGTTTTGAGGAAAATAACAAAATCGAAAGTCCCTGAAAACAGGCTCGCGTCTCTAAGAAAGATCTTTTGGCAAGGCGAAATAATCGATAAATGTATCGTGATTGCATTCAAAAAAAATGATAGTTACACGGGAGAGAAAACAGTAGAGATCCATTGTCATGGTAGTATTGCTATAATCAACAAACTAGCTTCGATTTTAACTCAATGTGGATCTGAACTAAGTATAAGACCTGCAGAGGAGGGTGAATTTACAAGACAAGCTTTTTATAATGGGAAAATGGACTTAATTCAGATAGAGGGATTGTCTGATTTATTAAGAGCAGAGACGGAAGCTCAAAGAAAAATATCATTCGATTCACTTGATGGTGTTATTTCAAGAAAGGTTGGCGTATGGAGATCAAAAGTTGTATCTATTTTAGCTTTTTTAGAAGCAGATATTGATTTTAATGATCAGGATTTAGGTGATGTAGAGGTTCTAAACATGATATCAGGTCTTTTAGAGTTGCTCAAGAAAGAGCTAGACAACTTCAAAGGCGTAAGGTCTATAAAGGAAGGGCTTAACATAGCGATAATTGGACCACCAAACGTAGGAAAGTCAACCTTGATTAACTATTTGTCAAAACGAGATATTTCTCTTACTTCGAGGATAGCTGGTACAACTCGAGATATAATTGAGTCTAAAATTCAAATAAATGGAATTTTTGTCACGTTTTTAGATACTGCAGGGCTGAGGAAAACAAACGATATTATAGAAAAAAAAGGAATTACAGCGCTAAAAAAACGGCTGAAAGAGGTTGTTTTTAAGATTTTTTTAGTAAATAAGGAGTCTGATTTAAAGACTATTGGTGTAAAAGTAGGTTCTGATGATCTTGTTTTTAAAGCTAAAGCTGATAGAGGAAACAATACTAGGTTTAAAGGTATATCAGGCAAAACGGGTTTGGGAATAAAAGAAGCTATTGGTTTAATAGAGACAAAGTTACCAAGATTTTATAGTAGTAATGGGGTGATAGCTACATATAGACAGCAGTCAAAAATTAATAATTTAGTGATACTTCTCTCGGATTTGACGTCCAACATAAAAGATGGCCTGGATGCTGAGCTTCTCGCAGAAAAAGCGAGGGATTGTCTAAAAATTATAGAGGAGTTGACAGGAAGAATAGACACCGAGGAGGTTTTGGGTATTATATTTAAAAGTTTTTGCATAGGAAAGTAAGTTTCACGTGAAACATTTATTCGATGTAGTTGTTATTGGTGGTGGACATGCGGGCTCAGAAGCTGCCTATGCGGTAGCACGAGCAGGGGGAAGTGTGGCTCTGGTTACAAAAAAAAGAGACCAGATAGGGGTAATGTCATGTAATCCTGCTATAGGTGGGTTAGGAAAGGGCCATTTGGTGCGAGAGATAGACGCCCTGGGTGGTCTCATGGGTGTTTCTGCAGATATATCAGGTATCCAATTTCGGTTGCTAAATAAGTCTAAAGGACCGGCTGTTCAAGGCCCCAGAACACAATCAGATAGAGCCCTTTACAAGGAAGCTGTACAAAATATTTTAGCGTCTCAGGAAAGCATTAGGATTATTGAGGGTGAGGTAGTTAATATACACATTAAAAGTGGAACAGTAAAAGGAGTGGAGTTAGAAGGCGGCACAAAAATAGAGGCGATTAGTATTATATTAACCACCGGGACCTTTTTAAATGGCTTGATAAGGGTTGGAGAAGAAAAAGTTGCGGCAGGACGGATAGGAGATTTCGCATCTAACAAGTTAGCAAAAAAAATAAGGGAGATAGGGTTAAACACGGGAAGACTAAAAACAGGTACCCCAGCGAGACTTTCATCCAAAACTATAAATTGGAGTGTAGTCGATAGCCAGCAACCGGATGAAAAACCGACGCTTTTTTCGTTTTTACATAAAAAGCCTTTTCAAAGGCAAATTAGTTGCGGAATAACATACACAAATAAAAATACGCACGAGATAATACGCGAAAACATTGAAAAATCAGCTATATTTAACGGGTCAATAACTTCAAATGGACCAAGATATTGTCCATCAATTGAAGATAAAGTCGTAAGATTCTCAGGTAAAGAGGAACACCAAGTTTTCTTGGAGCCGGAGGGTCTAAGCGACGACACAATTTATCCTAATGGTATCTCAACTTCTTTACCAAGAGATATTCAGGAAAGGTATATAAAATCTATCAAAGGTCTAGAAAATGTAAAAATACTTAATTATGGCTATGCAGTAGAGTACGACTACATAAACCCCAAAAGTCTAAAAACATCGTTGGAATTGAAGAGCATCAACGGTCTATTTTTAGCTGGGCAAATTAATGGTACCACTGGCTACGAAGAAGCAGCTGCTCAAGGGTTGATTGCTGGGATTAATGCATATCAATATGTAAAGAAAGATGACCCATTTACTTTAGATAGATCAGAGGCTTACATTGGTGTGATGATTGATGATTTGGTGACCAGGGGTGTAATAGAGCCTTATAGAATGTTTACATCTAGAGCGGAGTTTAGGCTCAGTTTGAGGTGCGATAACGCCGACATTAGACTTACAGAGAAGGGCCACAAAATTAAAATTGTATCAGATGATAGAATGAGGTTGGTGCGTAAAAAAATGAAGTTAATAAATGAGCTTACCACATCAGCTAGAACATTAACATATTCTAACAGACAATTAGAAGAGATGGGTGTAAATCAGAAAAAAGACGGTAAAAAGAGATCTTTCCATGATGTTCTGTCACTTAATGGGGTTTCAGCCGAAACTTTACGAGGTTTGTGGAAAGGTTTTTTTGATTTTGATTTAGATGTTCGTGAGTTTGTACGCGCAGATGCAAAATACAACTATTATATCCAAAGACAAAAAAGCGATGTAGATAAAATGCGAAAAAACATTAATACTACTATCCCAAAAGATATTGATTTTCAAAAAATAGACGGGCTGTCATCAGAATTAAAAGTTAAGTTGAGCAAAGTAAACCCCCAACACATTCATGAAGCCAGTAAAATTGACGGGATGACACCTAGTGGATTAATGTTACTAATATCAAAAATAAATTCTTACAAGAAGACAGCTTGAAAAAGAACGAATTTGTTAAAAATCTGAATGTTTCACGTGAAACACTTAACGGTTTTTATGAATATCAGACTTTACTGTCTAAATGGAATGAGAAAATAAACCTCGTTTCAAAACATACATTAGTGGATATATGGGAAAGACATTTTTTAGACTCAGGCCAAATCATAAAAAACGTGGAGGCGTCGGGAAAAAGATGGGTAGATGTAGGTTCCGGAGCTGGTTTCCCTGGATTGGTCATTGCTCTATTGTTAAGAGATAAAAAAGTAGACTGTGACCTAGTTCTAGTAGAAAAAAACCCAAAAAAAGTTTTTTTCCTCAATGAGGTTATTCGAAAACTTAACTTGGATGTTAAAGTCATTAAGGACAACATATACACTTTAGAGCCCTTGAATGCTGACATTTTAACAGCGAGAGCGTTTTCAGAACTAAACAATTTAATGGAAATAGCGTTCCGTCATCGAAAAAAGGAGGGAATATGTTTATTTTTAAAAGGTGAAAACTATAGAATCGAATTAGATAAAACTTTAAATTATTGGTTTTTTGATTATGATGTTGTTGGTAGCTTAAGTAGCTATTCTGGAAAGATAATCAGAGTGAAACGAATTTTTAAACGATAAAAGGGAACAAAATTTCTAATCCTTCAGTCATATCTATTGCCAATCAAAAAGGTGGTGTAGGCAAAACAACTACCGCTATAAATTTATCTACAGCGCTAGCTGCTGTGAATAATAAAGTATTGATCATGGATTTAGATGCTCAGGGAAATGCATCAACTGGCTTAGGCGTTCCTAAAGATGAAAGAGAAAGATCCACTTATGATTTGCTGACTGGCAAAGCGAGTTTAAAAGATGTGGTGAAGAAAACCAATATCCCATCTCTTTCTATTGCTCCAGCGTCAACTGATTTATCATCTATTGATGTTGATCTATTTGAAGAGCAGGGAAGAGTTGTTAAGCTTCGTGATTTGTTAGCAAAAGAGAGCTTTGATTTTGACTATATTTTAATTGACTGCCCACCTTCACTTAATCTCCTGACTATAAACTCAATGGTGGCATCAAATTCTGTGTTAGTTCCTCTACAGGCAGAGTTTTTCGCGCTTGAGGGATTAAGTCAATTGCTATTAACGGTTAGGGATATTAGATCAAAAATCAACCAAGACCTGAAAATTCACGGCATTGTGTTAACCATGTTTGACAAAAGAAACAATTTGTCAGAACAAATAGAGGAAGACGTAAGAGGAAATCTCGGAGAGCTGGTTTACGATACAGTTATACCTAGAAATGTCAGAGTCAGTGAAGCCCCCTCGTTTTCAATGCCTGCTTTAATATATGATCATAAGTGTTCAGGTGCTATTGCATATCAAAAATTAGCAGCAGAATTTTTAAAGAGGGAAGATCACTTTGAAAGAAGGAAAAATGAGTTCAAAAAATGAACGTAAAAAAGGTTTGGGTAGAGGGCTTTCATCTTTTCTCGATGTTGACGGCTTCGATGATATTGTGGAAAGGAAAAAAGATGAAGATAAGGGCAAAGGGCTTTCTTATAACTCAACTTATCTGCCAATAGAGCATCTTGTTCCAAATTTGAATCAACCTCGAAAAGATTTTTCGAGCGATGAACTAAACAGGCTAGCTTCGTCAATAGAAGAAACGGGAATAATACAACCCATCCTTGTAAGAAAAAAAAATGATATTTACGAGATAGTAGCTGGTGAAAGGCGTTGGAGAGCCGCGCAAATTGCGAAAATTCATGAAGTTCCGGTTTTAATTAAGGAGTTAACTGACGAAGAAGTTGTAAAAATTTCCATTATCGAAAACATTCAAAGAGTAGACTTAAATCCAATTGAGGAAGCTAATTCTTACAATCTGTTAATACAAGATTTTGGTTATACTCAAGAGAAAGTTTCAGCATCTCTTGGAAAATCAAGAAGTTATATAGCAAATTCTTTAAGACTATTATCACTACCAGAAAACATAATTGTATTTTTAAAAGAAGGTAAATTGACGAGTGGACACGCTAGAGCTCTTGTAGGTGTAAAAAACTCAGAGTTTCTAGCAAGGAAAATAATAGAAGAGAGTTTATCGGTTAGGGATATAGAAAATATCGTAAAGAAAGGACTATTCCAAAGTGATAATATAATAAAAAAAGAGATACCACTTAACAAAGATGTTGATACTCTTAATTTAGAACAAGATCTCAAATTAGCTTTAGGTTTGAAGACATATATAGATCACAATGAAAATTCTGGAGGAGGACGTATCGTTATTAAATACAAAGACTTAGAACAGTTAGATATATTTTGCTCAAAAATAATGAAGATGTGACTTTTTAAAAACAATCTACTAATGACCTAAAAATGTAATCCAACATTTTTTTACCTCTCTTTCTTATAACGATTTCATTGTCTTTGGTTTTTATTAATTTGTTCTCTTCTAGATGAAATACTACAGGGTTAAGTTTTTCATAGTCAAAAATGGAGACCGGTATGTTTCCGGATATTCTAAGATTCATAAGTAATTTTTCTTCTAACACAACTTTATTTTCTATCGGTGTTATCTTTGGTGTACTTGAATTTAAGGAAACTGTTTTTTCAAACCAAATATCAGGGTTCTTCTCTTCTTCTGTTGCATATCTTTTTCCTGACATTGTTATCCGACCGTGCGCGCCTGGTCCTACACCAATATAATCATTATACTTCCAGTACGAAATATTATGCATGCACTTAAAGCCTTTTCTCGCAAAATTTGATGTTTCATATTGCTTATAACCACCGGCTTTACAAAGTTGCTTCGTGATATCAAACATATCAGATACAATTTCTTGTGTTGGTAAACCTCGTAATAAATTCTTTCTGAAGAGCTTATTGAAATTAGTGTTTTCTTCTATTGTTAGTTGATAGAGAGAAAGGTGCGGTGCATTTAGGGAAAGTATTTCTAAAAGCTCCTCCCCCCACTCGCCTGTACTTTGATGTTGCCTGCCATATATAAAGTCTAGGTTATAATTATTGAACCAAGTGTTAATGACTTCTATAGCTTTAATAGCCTGATTTTTATTATGATCCCGTCCTAAATTACTTAAATCTTTATTATTAAGAGCTTGCACACCCACTGACACCCTATTAATACCGATTTCTCTAAATAATTTAAATTTACGTTCAGATACACTGTTTGGATTGGCCTCGATAGTAATCTCACAATTACCATTAATACCCCATAGGTTATCTATTTTCTGTAATACCATTGCTACAAAATTGGGATTAAGAAGACTAGGTGTACCTCCACCAAAAAAAATGGACTTAATTTCTCTTATAGCCAGTCTTGAAGACCATAATTCTAATGCTCTCAAATAAGCCTTTAACCAATGAGACTGATTAGTGCTTTCTCTTTTGTAGGAATTAAAATCGCAATAAGGACACTTTATTTTACAAAATGGCCAATGTATGTATAAGGCTAGCGAAGATCTTTCCATTTCAAAAACAAGAATCCAATAGTTTATTTACAGCTAGTCCTCTATGACTTATCTTATTTTTTTTCCATCTATCCATCTGCCCAAAAGTTTCTTCGTATCCATTTGGGAGAAAAACTGGATCATAGCCATGACCATTTTCACCCCTAGCAGGCCAAATTATCTCACCATATATTTTCCCCTCAAACCTCTCAAAATGATTATCTGGCCAATATAAAATTAATGAGCAAATAAAATAAGCGGTGCAAGGCCCCTCAAAAGGTTTTTTTTCAATTTCCCTTTTGAGCTTATTAGTTGCGAACTTAAAATCCCTTGATCCATCACTCTTAAGTGCCCAATCTGCTGAGTAAATGCCCGGCGCGCCATCTAATATGTCAACACATAGCCCGCTGTCATCTGCTAAGCTTACCAGACCAGTCAATTTTGTCGCTTCTTTCGCCTTTATTAAAGAATTCTCCCAAAACGAACCCCCAGTCTCGTCGGGTGTTTTGCCAGAATATTGGCCTATATCCTTAATATTGAAATCAACTTTGCCAAACAAATGTTTGAATTCTTCTATCTTTCCAAAATTGTGGGTCGCTAAAACTAAATTCTTTTCTTGAAATTTTCTATTCATCTAAAGCTGATTTCTGTATTTCAACTATTTTTTTTATTCCCTCTGAAGCCATAGAAAACATTATTTCGAAGTCCTCTTTTGAAAACGGTTTTTTTTCAGCAGAGCATTGGATTTCAATTAAATCTCCTTTATCGTCCATAACAAAATTAGCATCTGTCTCCGCAGCACTATCTTCTTGATAATTTAGGTCTAATTTTTTTTCTCCATCGACAATCCCACATGATATCGCTGCTACATGACGGATAATAGGGTCAAACTTTATCTGCCCACTTCTTTTCAAAGTGTTGGTGGCTAGTTTTAGAGCGACCCAACCTCCACAGATTGAGGCACATCGAGTGCCACCGTCAGCTTGGATAACATCACAATCAACTATTATTTGCCTCTCACCAAGCGCAACTCTGTCAACAGCCACCCTCAAACTTCTACCAATCAATCTTTGAATCTCTTGGGTTCTACCACTTTGACCAGTCTGTTTAGCTTCCCTTCTCATCCTGTCATTTGTAGAACCCGGTAACATTCCGTACTCTGCTGTTACCCACCCCATACCACTTTTTCTTAGGAAGGGAGGAACAGATTCTTCAATGGTTGCTTTACAAATGACGATAGTGTTGCCAAATTTTATTAGACAGGAATTTTCTACGTTCGTTAATAAATCAAAAGATATTGAAACATTTCTCATCCTACTTAACGTGTCCATTTCTTCACCAGTAAGCTGTTTATTTTATGCATTCATAAAAAATTATTCACTTAAATAAAGCAAGTTTAAAATTTGCAAAATAATGGAAAAAATTTTAGATTTTGACATTTACACGCCTTTAAATTCTTTAAATTTACGCTTATATCTTATATACAGAATTGGTAAACTTATTAGTTACCGTGAATAAAAGAGTAAAGATGAAAACTATAACGTTGTTATTTTGTTATATGCTAAAACTACACTGAATAACGGAAAGGTCGTTTGAATGGGCAAAGAGGATATAGGCATGGAGCCAGAGGATCATGATGAGACGCTGAAACAAGACGAAGAAGTTGCATCCTCAACTGATCTTGAAGAAAAAGACGCTAAATATATACATGAGGAAACCGAAGAGGAAGAAAAGACATTAGAGGAACTAAAAGAGGAAAATAAAATTCTTTCAGACAAAATGATGAGAGCGCTCGCGGAAACAGAAAATATAAGGAAAAAATTTTTTAAGGAAAAAAAAGATGCGGAAATATATGGCGGCACGAAATTAGCTAGGGACTTATTGTCCGTACTTGATAATCTCAATAGAGCCTTGGAAAGTGTAGACGATGAAATGGTAGAGAAGCAAAATGCTGTTCTTGAGGGAATAGAGCTTACAAAAAAGGAACTGTTAAACACTTTCTCAAACCATGAAATTAATGAACTGGCTCCTGAAGTGGGAGAAAAATTTGAACCTAAGTTTCATCAAGCAATGTTTGAGGGTCCACACCCAAATATTGAAAAAGGAAATATTATAAAAGTAATGGCAAATGGTTTTACAATAGGAGATAGACTGTTAAGGGCCGCACAGGTAGGGGTGTCCTCAGGATCTACTGAAAATAAAGAAGAGGAAAGTCAGGAAATCTGATTTTTAGTTTTCACTCTTTAATTTTTGGAGGATATTCAGAGCTTCCAAGGGCGTTATAGAGTCCAAATCAATATTCTCTAACTTATTTTTGACTCTAATAAGCCTTTCCTTTTCAAAATCTTCTTCCTTTAAATGAATATCTTCTTGATTTACTCCTTTACTCTGAAGTTTTCCCAGTAAAGCTTTAGCTTCTACTATTACATCGCCTGGAAAACCAGCTAGCTCTGCGACCTTTATCCCTAAGGAGCCTTTTGATTTACCCTCAACTACTTTGTAAGAGTAAATTATCTCGTCATTCCATTCTTTGATTTCACAAGAAACGTTTTTGACTTTGGAGTTGGTTTTTTCAATTTCTGTAAGCTCATGGTAGTGTGTTGCAAACAAGGTTCTGGATTTATTACTTCTCAAAATTTTTTCAATAATAGCCCACGCGATAGCTAATCCATCAAAGGTAGATGTACCTCTTCCTATTTCATCCAAAATAATAAAAGACTTATCATCAGCGTTTTTAATGATATTACTTGTTTCTAGCATTTCTACCATAAACGTAGACTGACCTTTAGAAATATTGTCTGATGCTCCTATCCTGCTAAATAGCTTGCTTGCAATCCCAATCTTAGCTTGCTTAGCGGGAACGTAGGATCCAATTTGTGCTAAAATAATGATATGTGCATTTTGTCTCAGAAATGTTGATTTGCCTGCCATGTTGGGCCCGGTTATTAGCCATAGATGCTCATCTGTACTTAACGAACAATCGTTAGGAACGAAAGCATTTAGGCTTTTCGTGAAAATTGTTTTTTCAACCACTGAATGGCGACCATCTTTAATAATGAAATCTTTGCTATTGTCTATTAAAGGGCGGCACCAATTATGCATTTCAGCAATAAAGCCGAGAGTTGAGCAAACATCTAAAGAGGCAATTTTCTTTGATAAAATTATGATGTCTCTACTTATTTCTATTACCTTTTGGTGTAAAGCTTCCAATATTTTTATCTCTAACTCCAATGCATTATTTCTGGCACTAAAAGTAGTTTTTTCTAATTGATCCAGGCTAATGCTTTTGATCCGAACAGTGTTAGCAGTTGTTTGTCTATGAAAAAACTCCTTTTCTTCCAATAATTTATCCTTATGAGAAATTGGAGTCTCAAAAAAGTAACCTAGAACATTGTTATATTTTAGTTTTAATGACTTTATTCCAGTTTTTTGTGAATATTTTGTTTGCATTTCTAGAAGATCGGAGTAAGCCTTTTTTTCTATTAATCTAAATTCATGCAATTCATCGCTGAAACTTTCTTTGATAAACCCCCCTTCTTTCATAGTTAGGGGTGGATCCTCTTTAATGGCCAACTCAAGCTCTCTAAGTACCTTTTTTATATTATCTTCGAAGAAATTTCCTGGATTAATGCTATTTTCCTCAAGATGTATTAACATTTCTTTCAATTCAAAAAATAGGTTCATACCTATTTTCAATGAGAAAAGGTCTCTAGGATTTGGTCCGAGTCTTATCAACCGGGATAATGACCTTTCTGTATCAGGAAACTTACTTATTAGAGCTCTAACTTGCTCAGTAAGTTGGAAATCATTATAAAATTCAGCAGTCTTCTTTTGCCATTTTAAAATCTGGTCTATTTGCGTTGACGGAGCATTTATTCGCCTCTTTAAAAGTCTTGATCCCAGAAGACTGCAAGTCTTATCGACCACACCTAAAAGGGAAAGATTTTTTTCTCCGTCTAGCGAAGTATTTATTTCAAGATTCTTCCTGGTGGAAGGATCAATCGTCATTATATTTGAAAGCTCAACCTGCTCTGGAATATCGAAGTGGTCCAGAAAAAGATTTTTATTTTTCTTAAGATATTCGACGATGAGTGAAATTGACCCTAACAACCCAGTATTAAGTTTTTGAAGACGTTCAGGATCGAAAAAAGAAGATAAGTAATCGATTAAAATGTCTCTAGAAAAATTTTTTTTACTTTCTAGCCAGGTTATTTCTATGGGGGTGTATGATTTCAATATCGATAATTCCTTTTTATTTGTATATGAGATAGTTTCCTTTGGTGATATTTGATCGATAAGCGATAATAACTGCGACTCATTGCTTATAGTTGATTTGAACAAGCCGGTTGAAATATCTATCCAGCATGAGGCCCAAGTTTTATCAAAGAAGAATAAGGCCATTAATATATTGTTTTCTTTTTGTACCAGAAAGGACTCTTCTAATTTTGTTCCTGGAGTGATTATTCTAACCACATCTCTTTTTACAATTTCCTTATAACCTCTTTTTTTAGCCTCTTTTGGAGTTTCAAGCTGTTCACAAATGGCAACCTTCATATTTTTATCGAGAAGTGTTTTTATATAGCCCTCTGCTGAGTGAAAAGGAACTCCGCACATGGGTATGTCCTTTCCCTTATGTTGCCCTCTTTTTGTGAGTATAATATTTAAGGCATCTGATGCTATCTCAGCATCAGAAAAAAAAAGCTCATAAAAATCACCCATTCTAAAAAACAGAAGAGCTTCTTGGTGACTAGCCTTTATTTCTAGGTATTGCTGGATTACAGGGGTTGTTTGCACCGCAATAGGTCTCGTAATTATGGGTTTCTTTATAATTCAATACTGTAGAATCTGAAATAAGTAAACAATGGTTTAATTGCTGTTTTTCTCCCAAAAACTTTTCACTTTTGAAAAAAAGTTGGAATATTTTGGATTATTAGCGGTTTCCTGAAGAGACTTTTCAAACTCTCTTAGTAGATCTTTTTGGTTTTCATTAAGATTAACAGGCGTCTCTATATTTAGCTCTATGTATAAGTCACCATACGAACTACCCCTGATATTAGGCATTCCTTTGCCTCGCAACCGTAACTGTTTTCCACTTTGAATCCCGGCGGGAACTTTCACTCTTGTCTTTCCTCCGTCAAGAGTTGGCGCCTCAATATCACCACCAAGCGTCGCCGACACCATGGATATAGGTATTTGACAAAATAGATTAGCCCCCTCTCTCTGAAATATTGCGTGATCAAGAACCTCGGTAAAAATATATAGATCTCCTGCCGGACCATTTTGCAGTCCAGCCTCACCTTCTCCAGTCAATCTAATCCGTGTTCCGGTCTCAACCCCAGCCGGAATATTTACACTCAGATTTTTATTTTTCTGGGTTGTTCCTGAACCAGAGCAGAAACGACATGGGTTTTTGTTCATCTGACCTTTTCCGGAACAGGTTGGACATGTCCTTTCAACTGTAAAAAATCCTTGTTGTGCTCTAACCTTTCCCATCCCTCCGCATGTCGGGCATGAGGAAGGTTGAGTTCCATCTTTACCACCTGTTCCACTACATTGCTCACATTTAACAGAGGATGGAACTGTAATGGTAGTCGACTTTCCTTTGTAAGCTTCCTCTAATGATATAGACATGTTATACCTTAGATCTGACCCTCTTCTAGAGGAGGAGCCAGATCCTCTACGAGAAGAACCTCCCATAAAGTCACCAAAAAGGTCTTCAAATACGTCTGAAAATGCTGATGAAAAATCAGCGCCTCCCCCCCCAGAGCTACCAAAACCACCGTTTTCAAATGCAGCATGACCGTATTGGTCATATGCCGCCTTTTTGTTTGGATCTTTAAGTATGTCATAAGCTTCATTCACGGCTTTAAATTCTTCTTCCGCTTTAGCGCTTCCCGAATTTTTATCTGGATGAAGTTCTCTTGCCTTTGATCTAAACGCCTTCTTTATTTCAGCATCGGAAGAGCCCTTGGAAATACCAAGCGTTTCATAATAATCTCTTTTTGCCATTTAGCTTTCCATATCTAGAAGGAACAAATAAATTCAATTATTTCTTTTGGTCATCCAAATCTTCAAAATCGGCATCCACAATATCACTATCATCTTTATTTACATTATCATCACCAGCTTCGGATTCAGCAGGATTTTTATCTGCTTCTGCTTTATAGATAGCCTCACCTAATTTCATTGATGCTTCTGTCAAGTCTTGGCTTCTTGCTTTAATTTTTTCTGCATCATCACTTTCTAAAACTTCCTTTAAAGCTTTCATGGAGAGTTCCATAGCCTCAATGGTTGATGGGTCGACTTTATCACCATGCTCCTCAATAGATTTTTCGGTACTATGGATAAGACCTTCAGCCTGATTTTTTGCTTCAACAAGATCTTTTTTGGCTTTGTCAGATTCCGCATTTTCTTCTGCGTCTTGAACCATCTTATCTATTTCCTCTTCGGAAAGTCCACCAGATGCCTGTAGAGTTATTTTTTGTTCTTTACCAGTGCCTTTGTCTTTTGCAGATACAGAAACAATGCCGTTTGCATCTATATCGAAGGTAACCTCAATCTGTGGCATACCTCTTGGTGCAGGAGGTATTTCCTCTAAGTTAAATTTTCCAAGCTCTTTGTTATCCGTAGCCATTTCTCTTTCACCTTGAAATACTCGTATAGTCACAGCACTTTGGTTATCTTCAGCTGTAGAAAACACTTGGCTTTTCTTAGTTGGAATAGTTGTATTTCGGTCTATTAATCTTGTAAATACTCCACCTAAAGTTTCTATCCCTAAGCTCAATGGCGTAACGTCTAGAAGAACAACATCTTTTACATCGCCTTGTAAAACCCCAGCTTGAATGGCAGCGCCCATTGCAACAACTTCATCAGGATTAACTCCCTTGTGAGGCTCTTTTCCAAAGAAACTAGTTACTTCTTCAATAACTTTAGGCATTCTTGTCATGCCACCAACCAGAACCACCTCATCTATGTCGTCTTTTTTAACATCTGCATCTGTAATAGCAGCCTGACATGGTTTTAGTGATCTGGCTATTAGATCTGCCACTAAGCTCTCAAGTTTTGCTCTTGTTAGTTTCATCACTAAATGCAAAGGCTGACTAGTTTTTGGGTCCATGGATATAAACGGTTGGTTAATTTCAGTTTGGCTTGAAGATGATAGTTCTATTTTCGCTTTTTCAGCGGCCTCTTTTAGCCTCTGTAAGGCCATTTTGTCGGCCTTTAAATCAACGCCACTTTCTTTTTTGAACTCCTCTGCCAAATGATCAACAATTCTTAGATCAAAATCTTCACCCCCTAAAAACGTATCTCCATTGGTTGATTTGACCTCAAAAAGACCATCATCGATTTCTAAAATAGAAATATCAAATGTACCTCCTCCCAAGTCATAAACAGCTATAGTTTTGCCACCTTTTTTTTCCAATCCATATGCAAGAGCGGCAGCGGTAGGTTCATTTATAATTCTAAGAACTTCTAACCCAGCAATTTTCCCAGCATCCTTAGTTGCTTGTCTTTGCGCATCATTAAAATAAGCAGGCACAGTAATAACGGCCTGTGTCACCTCATCTCCTAGGTGACTTTCCGCGGTTTCTTTCATTTTCTGCAATATAAAAGCTGATATCTGACTTGGAGAGTATTTTTCACCCTTTGCCTCAACCCAGGCGTCTTTATTACTGCCCTCAACTATGTTGTAAGGAACCATCTTTTTGTCCTTCGTAACCATTGGGTCGTTATATTGCCTACCAATCAGTCTTTTAACCGCGAAAAGGGTGTCCGATGGGTTTGTAACAGCTTGTCTTTTAGCTGGCTGACCTACCAGCCTTTCATCATCAGTAAACCCTACAATTGATGGTGTTGTTCTAGCGCCCTCGGAGTTTTCAACAACCTTAGCGTTTGCGCCTTCCATTATTGCTACACATGAATTTGTTGTTCCCAAGTCTATACCAATGACCTTACCCATAATTTGACCTTTCGAATAAATAATATCGTTAACTTTATGGTATATAGGCAATTAATTTTTGTGTGCAAGATTAGATGGTGCTAAAAATGTATTTTTGTTGTAAGAGGGTATACACATTTCGGTTTAGCACATGATTGATACACTGATTGAATTAGCCACAGAGGCAGGAATAACTATACGAGAAATTTATGAGAGTGGTAAATTTAGTACATCTATTAAAAGTGATAGGACACCTGTAACCACTGCTGACGAAGAAGCTAACAAAATAATTTTAAGGGGTTTAAAGCAACAGTTTCCTAACATACCTGCAATATCAGAGGAATCCGAAAATACAGTTTTAGAGAAGCAAGCATTTTTCATTATCGATCCATTGGACGGAACAAAAGGGTTTTTAAACAAAACCAACAATTTCACGGTAAATATAGCTTTCATTAACAATCGTGAACCCAAGTTGGGAGTTATCTATAGTCCAATAAGCGGTGAACTGTTTTACACCTCACCCGATCGGGAAAGTTTCAAATATAATTACTTAAAAAAAACTGAGAAAGTAAAAATATCGGGGAAGTTAGAAAATAAAGAGGCATTTACACTTATAACTTCTGAAAATAATTTGGTTGGAAGAGAGAGTAAAATTTTAAAAGTCGATTGTGAGTATGACATTGTAAAAATTGGCTCATCGATTAAGTTTTGTAGGCTTGCAGAAGGAAAAGCGGATATTTATCCAAGATTTGGCCGAACCATGGAGTGGGATACGGCTGCAGGCCATGCAATACTTAAATATGCAGGTGGTTCCCTTATCGATATAAATACAAAAAAGGAACTCGTTTACGGAAAAAAAGACTATGAAAACGGGAGCTTTATAGCTATCAGAGAGACAAAAGATAGTAAGAAAATAGATTGGCAGAGCCTGACGTAGGATAGTTAATTGCCTCACCAACGAGATTTGGCCGTCAGTGGTTTATAAATAGAATTTTGGACGACGTAAATCTCCACAAAAAACATATGAAAAGTTGAATATGTAAAGAGTGAAAGTTAAAACTCAAGGTATCAGGCGGCTTTTGAATCTTCGTTGCTTGTTAGTATAGCAAACAAAGATTCGGTATTTTCTGAAGACCTAAGTTTAGACCTGATATTTTTATCGCTTAACACTCTTGAAACCATTGCAAGTGCTTTGAGATGTTCAGTTCCACTATTATCTTCTGGGGCTAACAAGGTAAACACAAGATCTACAGGCTGCTTGTCAGCTGATTCAAAATCAATAGGGCGCTCTAAGCTAGAAAAAAAACCAAATATTTTCGTCAATCCTCTTATTTTTACGTGAGGAATTGCAACACCATTTCCAATTCCGGTTGGCCCAAGAATTTCACGTTTTTGCAGAGACTTAGCGATATTCATATATGGAATTCCTACATGTTCTGACGCTATACTAGAAATCTCTTGCAAAAGTTGTTTCTTATTAGCCGATTTTACTTTCGTTCTTATCGCCTTTTTGGATAGTATATCGTACATTTTCATTTAAATACCCCCGCGTATAGCTGGACGTTACAATAAAAAATAAATTTTTTCTAGCGTTTTATCTAATTTTTATAAAGCGAACTTGTCGCCCAAATAAACCCGCCTAACGTCTTGATCACTTACAACAAACTCAGGAGTTCCGTACTTGATAATTTTTCCATCGTTTATAATGTAGGCTCGATCAACTATTTTAAGTGTTTCTCTCACGTTGTGATCAGTTATTAGAACTCCTATGTTTCTATTTTTAAGCTCTCGGACTAACCCTCTTATCTCATCGATAGCTATTGGATCAATACCAGCAAATGGCTCATCCAGTAAAATATATTTTGGTTGACTGGCTAGACACCGCGCTATTTCAACCCTTCTTCTTTCGCCACCTGAAAGGTTGACTGCCTTAGCATTTCGAAGATGTGTTATCGAAAACTCACCTAATAATTGCTCAAGTTTTTTCCTTCTTTCCTTTGGGCCTCTAATTTTCAGCTCAAGTATCGCATCAATATTTTTTTCGACATTAAGGCCTTTAAAAATTGACGATTCCTGAGGAAGGTACCCTAGTCCTGCTTTTGACCTTCTGTACATAGGAAGACTTGATATTTCATTTCCATCCAGTTTAATGGAGCCACCGTCTGATTTATGTATTCCGGCAATAATGTTGAATGCTGTTGTTTTTCCTGCACCATTTGGACCAAGTAAACTAACCACTTCACCTCTGGTTACAGAAATATTGAAATCCATCAAAGCAAGTCTGGATTTGTACACTTTTCTTAAACCCTGGACGTTCAACCCAACCTCTTTATTCGTTAGATTGTCCACAGTTAAATATGGCTTTATCAAATCTTATCCCTTTAGTTCTTTATAAAAGAATCTTTTATTCCTTCAAAATCTACTGTTTCGGTAACTAAATCAACATTTATTTTTTCTGCCCTAATTATTGATTTGCCTTGAGAAAATTCAACATTGCCTTCTATCCAAACAAACTTTTTATCTACATCCATAAAAAGTTTGTCTCCCTTTGCTGAAATATCCTTATTATTTGTAAAATAGATATTTTTACTAGCTTCAATTATTTTAATTTCAGGGGAGTCTATACTATTCGTTTTTGCCATTAAAAGATCTGACCTGATTACATATTGCCCATAAGAAATTTGTACTTCACCAGATAAATGCAATATCCCATCGCTCTTTTTAATTTTTGCAGTGTCTGAACTAAATCTTAATACTTCTCTTTCTACTTCAGAAGAGATCACTGCTCCATGGAATAACAACAAAAAAAGAAAAATATTAATAAGAAACAATAATGGTTTATTCACTGGTTCACCTCACATTGATTTAATCAATATATATTTCAACTTTTACTCCGTCGGTAAAAAATATTTTTTCACCTACGTCTGAATTATAGTGGTATTCCATTTTCCCACTTGCTAAAGAACCGAATTCAGTATCGGCCATAATTGTTTTAGGCCCAATCAATAATTTTCGCTTAAAATCAGCAATTAACTCTTCAGTTTTTATTAGCGTTCCCCATGAGTTTTTTAGTGAAAAATTACCATTAAAAAATATATTTTTCTCATCTAAATTGAGGCTAGCAAAATCAGATGAAAAATAAAACCTCTGTGCACTAGAAAAGGAAATTTCGCCGAGTGGTTTAGATAATATAATAGTTTTGTCATTTTGGTGACTCGGGTTTAAAGCTTTGGCATGGAAATCAAAAGTGCCACCATCTGAAGTATTTCCTGTAATGTGGGTATCCCTTGCTTGGTATTTTAAGCCGATCCTTACATCGTTTGTTACAACTTTAAATGATGGGTCCACTTTTTTTGAATAAGAGAAGACAAAAATGACTAAAAATAAAAAGCCCGCACTAAACCCTAGCGTAAATTTAAGCCAAAAAACTTGCCTAGTATATTTGGTTGCATCGGTCGCCATGGTCTGTAAATGTTATGTCATTTGCTGATTTAATAAAAGCTCAATGAGTTTAAAAAGTTTTGAAAAAAACTAATGTGAAAAAGGGTCTACATCGTCCCATCCCAAGTTATCTAATTCGCATCTGGTAGGCAGAAAACGACATGTTTTCTCAAAAATATCATATCTATCTTCACGCTTCAAAATTTTATCTAGATGTTGCTTAATCTTATGCAAATATAAAACGTCTTGCTTAGCGTAATTAATTTGATTCTCATTCAAAACCTCCGCTCCCCAATAAGATGACTGTTGCTCTTTAGATATATCGATTGATAATATTTCCTTTACTAGATTTTTGAGCCCGTGGCTTTGAGAAAAAGTCCTTGCTATTTTTGAAGCTATTTTAGTGCAATAAATATTTTGGGTCATAAAATTTAAGTTTCTATGAAGGACACCAATGTCAAATCTGGCATAGTGAAATATTTTTATTACCTTTTCACTTGTCATTAGTTTAGCCAGGTTCGGAGCTTTTTTCTGGTTTTTATCAATTTGAATCAAGTAAACTGTTCCTTCATCGCTTGCAATCTGTACCAAACATAATCTATCTCTATCAAATTTTAAGCCCATAGTCTCAGTGTCTACCGCTATCTCTCCTCCTAAGTCAAAATTGTTGGGTATGTCGTTCTTGTAGATAGTAACAGCCATTTTTTCCTTCAATAAATTATTTAAGTTCCATTTATATAAATTTTTAGAAATTTGTAAATTTTTAATGATATGTAAAGTAATTACACTATCTTACATTTAACTTTTGAGGAACAGACTTTATGAATTTAGTGACTATTTTCGGTGGTTCTGGCTTTTTGGGCAGGTACTTAGTTAGACAATTAGCTTCTAAGGGCTACTTCATACGGGTTATTACGCGTCACCCAAATGAAGCTCTTTTTTTGAGGGTTTACGGTAAAGTGGGTCAAATACAATTGTTTAGAGGAGACATAAAAGAAGAGCAAAAGCTAGGGGATTATATAAGGGAGTCAGATTGTGTAATCAATTGTGTAGCGACCTTTTTTGAAACGCGCTCACAGTCTTTTAACAATCTCCACGTTAATGCAGCTAGAAATTTGGCTCGAGAGGCAAAAAAGCAAGGGGTAAATCAATTTATTCATATATCATCCTTAGGTGCATCGTCCAAATCAAGCAGTCTTCTGCTTAAGTCAAAGGGTGCAGGCGAAGAAGCCGTTCTTGATTGCTTTACAGATGCTAACATCATCAGACCGTCTTTAATATTTGGAAATGAGGATACATTTTTCAATAGATTTGCAAAATTATCCTCAATTAGTCCATTTATCCCAGTTATAGGTTCGAGTACAAAGTTTCAGCCGGTATATGTTGATGATGTAGCCAAAGCTGTAACTTTATTGGTAGAGTCTGATCAGCGGAAAAGATATATAGAATTAGGAGGAGATGAAATATACACATTCAAAGAGCTTATCGATATGTTATTATCTGAAATAAAACGGAAAAGGATTATATTAAAGATACCTTTTTTACCGGCAAGAATAATTGCTGCAACAAATGATTTTTTCCGTTTGGTATTAGGCGACATCGTACCAGCCTTTTTAACCTTGGCACAGGTAAAAAGTCTTGAGAATGATAACGTGGTAGAATTAAAAACCGAGAAGTTTTCAGATTTAGGTATAGTTCCAAAGAAGCTTAAAATAATTTTGCCAAATATTGTTAATCGTTTTAAGCGTGGTTAAAGATACAGTGATGTTAGTAAAGCTAATCCGAGCAGGAACCTGTAGATTACATAGGGAGTGAAAGAAAAAAGTTCTCCAAACTTCACAAAGAACTTCAGGGCTAAATAGGAAAAAATGAATGAAAATATTGTTGCATAGAAAATAAATTCAATATCAATTTTGCTTGGGCTGCTAAAAAATTTGAATCCAATGTAGCCACTTGAAATTGCTAGTGTTGGTATACTTAGTACGGCAGAAATGATAATTGCTTCTTTTCTGCCATAATTTAAAAACCGTGCGCCAGTTATAGAGGCACCAGACCTGCTCGTTCCAGGAAAGGCAGCAAAAGACTGCCAAACACCCATCACCAAAACATCTCTTGCCGTAATATCCGAAAGTTTGCGTTGGCTTTGGTTTCTGTCAGACACAAAAAGTAACAGAGCGAATATTAAATTGGATAACGCAATTATCTCTACTTGTCTTGATAGATCAAGAAGACGTGCATATTCTAAGAATAAAGCCATAATTACAAGTGGAAACGTTGCTAAAGCTAGGAAAAAAACTGATTTTCTCACACCATTTTTTATCAAAACATTGTTCATATGTTCCTTTAGGGGTTTTGAAACTAACAAAATAACTGCTAAGAGGCTGCCAATATGCATGGCAATGTCTAGGCTTAAATCGTTCTGTAGACCAATCACAAATTTGTTGTAAAGAACTAAGTGGGCGGAAGAAGAGACTGGCAAAAACTCCGTTGCGCCCTGTATAAGAGACAAAACAAAAACGTGAAAAATAGTCATTTTTAAATCATAAACTTTAGTTTTTTAGAGAATGTATAGCAAACCATTAAGTTTTTCCCTGCTTTTTCAACACGAAAATCGTAAATAATACAAATTATAAACTTTCTTTTCTTTTGTTGAAAACTATATTAAAAAGTCTCCTCAGAAGGAGAATAAGATAAAAAAAGAAAAAAGCGAATGAAGATTTTTGATAAGAAACGCAATAAAATGGAGGGTCTTTACGATCCTCGAAATGAACACGATTCCTGTGGCCTGGGATTTATTGCCAATATAAAAGGAAGAAAAAGTAACGAAATTATCCGAAAAGGAGTTTTTATACTTGAGAACCTTGAACACAGAGGGGCTACAGGAGCAGATCCTTTAGTGGGTGACGGAGCAGGAATGCTCACACAAATTCCACACGAAATGTACAGAGAGGAAATGAAAAAATTAAGTTGTTTTCTTCCTGATCTTGGCGACTATGGCGTTGGTATGTTTTTTTTCCCAAAAGAAGTCAAATATCATGCAATTATAAAAGGCATCATCGTTAAGTATAGTGAGGAACAAGGCATAAAATTATTAGGTTGGCGCGATATTCCCGTAAACAATGAGTGTTTGTCAAAGGACGAGGAAATTCGTGAAGCTGAACCCATACATGTGCAAGGCTTCTTCAAAAAACCTGTGGGTATGAGCGAGGATGACTTTGAAAGAAATCTTTATATACTAAGAAAAAAAACAACCAATAAAATTTATGAAGAACTGGGGAGTGAAGACTTATATTATGCGGTATCCTTGTCATCACGAACGGTTGTTTATAAGGGAATGTTTTTAGCTGATCAATTGGCTAAATATTATTTAGATCTCCAAGACATTCGATATGTGTCCGCCTTGGCTTTGGTTCACCAAAGATTTTCAACAAACACTTTTCCTTCATGGAGACTGGCACATCCCTATAGAATGGTCGCTCACAACGGTGAGATAAACACCAGTAGAGGTAATGTAAACTGGATGGCAGCGAGGCAAGCAGGTCTGAAATCACATCTTCTTGGAGAAAACTTGAACGAAATATGGCCCATTACAAGGGAAGGTCAATCCGATACTGCGTCGTTTGATAACGCTATTGAATTATTATATCAGGGAGGATACCCTCTTCAGCATGCTTCGATGATGCTGATCCCTGAGGCTTGGGCTGGAAATCCACTAATGGATAGAAAACGCAAATCTTTTTACGAATTTCATGCATCTATAATGGAACCTTGGGATGGGCCAGCTGCTATAGCTTTTACAGATGGAAAAAAAATTGGAGCTACTTTAGATAGAAATGGATTAAGGCCAGCAAGATATTTTGTTTCTGAAGATGATACTGTCGTACTAGCTTCCGAAGCTGGAACGCTGCCAGTTGATGAGAGCAAAGTGATTACAAAGTGGCGATTGCAACCTGGAAAGATGCTTCTGATTGATATGGAAGCGGGGAAAATCATAACAGACGAAGAAGTAAAAGCAAATCTAACTAATGAGTTGGATTACGAAAGTATTTTGAATAATACACAGATTGTTTTAGAGGACTTAGAGTCAGATGAAACACAGAAAGTTTCTTTGTCAAAGGCCAATCTTTACTCGGGTCAGAAAGCGTTTGGTTATACTCAGGAAGACTTAAAGATACTTATGTCTCCAATGGCAGTAACTGGCCAAGAAGCTATTGGCTCAATGGGTACAGACACGCCCATCTCTGCAATCTCCAACAAAAAGAAATTACTCTACACGTATTTTAAGCAAAACTTTGCACAGGTAACGAATCCTCCGATTGACCCCATTCGCGAGGAGTCGGTGATGAGCTTAGTAT
Organism: uncultured Alphaproteobacteria bacterium; assembly: GCA_902537215.1. Taxonomy (GTDB): domain Bacteria; phylum Pseudomonadota; class Alphaproteobacteria; order Rhodobacterales; family Rhodobacteraceae; genus CACIJG01. The sequence continues at coordinate 60,417 of CACBAM010000003.1, read as the reverse complement.
CTTTTATTGGTCCAAGACCGAATATTTTTGATAATAAATCTTTGGGTAGTGTGAAAAGGTTAGAGGTTAAACAACCTATCCTAACAAACGAGGATATGCAAAAGATTAGAAAGATAAGTGAGATTGGTGACAACCATTTTGTATCAAGAGTTTTAGATACTACCTTTGACAAGAATACAGGTTATACAGGTTTTGAAAAGTGTTTGGAGAATATATGCATAAAGTCGGAGCATGTAGTTAAAGAGGGTGGTAATATTATAGTGCTATCTGACAGGCAGTTTGGTAAAGATAGGATAGCTTTGCCTGCTCTCTTGGCCATTGCGTCGGTACATCATTATTTAATAAGAAAGGGATTGCGAACAGCCGTTGGATTGGTAGTGGAATCAGCAGAGCCTAGGGAGGTCCATCACTTCGCAGTATTAGCAGGTTACGGAGCAGAGGCTATAAATCCATATATGGCTTTCGACACTATATTAGATCTTAAACAAAAGAACATGTTGTCTAAAGATGTAAGTGAGACAGAAGCGGTTACAAGATATATAAAGTCAGTTAACAAAGGGCTTCTAAAAGTTATGTCCAAGATGGGTATTTCAACTTACCAATCTTACTGCGGAGCACAAATTTTTGATGCAGTCGGTTTATCAGAGCAATTCGTGAGCAAGTACTTCAAGGGAACTTCTACTCAAATCAGCGGTGTAGGAATAAATGAAATAGCAAAGGAAACGATTACTCGCCATGAGGAAGCATATTCAAACTTAGAAGTTTTAAAAGACTCTTTAGATGTCGGAGGTGATTACGCTGTTAGAAAAAGAGGAGAAGTACATGCTTGGAGTTCAGATGAAATTACGAACCTTCAACATGCTGTAAGAATTAATTCTTTCGATACATTTAAAGAATATTCAACTTCCATGGACGAGCAAGAAGAAAGGTTGTTCACAATAAGAGGCTTATTTAGGCTTAAAGACTCAAATGAAACGGGCAGAAGTAGTATAAAAATTGATGAGGTTGAGCCGGCCAAGGAAATTGTAAAACGGTTCGCTACAGGAGCCATGTCGTACGGATCAATATCTGCAGAAGCGCATGAGAACCTAGCCATAGCCATGAATAGGATTGAGGGAAAATCGAACACAGGTGAAGGCGGTGAAGAAGTTGAACGTTTTTCTACTGACAATAATGGCGACAACAGACGGTCTGCTATAAAACAAGTTGCCTCTGGTAGATTTGGCGTGACAACCGAATACCTAGTAAATTCTGACATGATTCAAATTAAAATGGCGCAAGGAGCAAAGCCTGGTGAGGGAGGCCAGCTTCCCGGTCACAAGGTAGACGCCGTCATTGCAAAGGTCCGACATTCTACTAGAGGGGTTGGACTTATCTCTCCCCCGCCCCATCACGATATTTATTCAATAGAAGATTTAGCGCAACTTATATTTGATCTTAAAAACGTCAACCCAAAAGCTGACATATCAGTGAAATTAGTATCCGAGGTTGGGGTTGGTACCGTCGCTGCTGGAGTGGCTAAAGCAAAAGCGGACCATGTTACTATTTCGGGTATGGAGGGTGGTACTGGGGCGAGCCCCCTGACTTCGGTGAAACATGCTGGCTCACCCTGGGAACTGGGTTTGGCAGAAACACACCAAACTTTAATGAAAAATAAGCTTAGATCAAGGATATCTGTCCAAGTGGATGGTGGGCTAAGGACTGGCCGAGATGTTGTTATCGGGGCATTGTTAGGTGCGGATGAATTTGGCTTTTCAACAGCCCCATTAATTGCATCAGGTTGCATTATGATGCGTAAGTGTCACCTGAATACCTGTCCTGTGGGAATCGCAACTCAAGACCCAGTTTTGAGGAAACGATTTGTAGGAATGCCAGAGCATGTTGTGAATTTTTTCTTTTTTATTGCAGAAGAGGTAAGAATACTAATGAGTAAATTAGGTTTCAAAAAATTTGATGAGATGATTGGTCAAATTGATGTGCTCGATAGGAAAAAAGCAATTAAACATTGGAAAGCGAAGGGGCTCGATTTCTCAAAGTTGTTTTTTGATCCAAAAATGGGCGATGGAGTACCAAAGTATAATTGTGAAAGACAGCAGCATCCAATTAAGGATATTTTGGACAGGCAGCTAATTGAAATGTCAAAAGATACCTTGCTAAATAAAAAACCCACAAAAATAAAGCTGCCGATTTATAATTACAATAGATCAACTGGAGCAATGCTCAGTGGAGAGGTTGCACGTATTTTTGGACATAAAGGTCTCCCAGAAGATTCAATAAATATTTCTTTAAAGGGTACAACAGGTCAAGCATTTGGAGCATGGTTAGCGAGAGGAGTTACTCTAGAAGTAGAAGGCGAAGCAAATGATTATGTTGGAAAAGGATTATCTGGAGGAAAAATAATAGTATACCCTCCGAAAGAGGCAAAAAAAATTGTTCCTGAAGATTCGATCATAGCAGGAAACACAATTCTTTATGGTGCTATTGACGGAGAATGCTATTTGAGAGGCATAGTTGGAGAAAGGTTTGCTGTTAGAAATTCTGGAGCTACCGCTGTTGTTGAGGGAGTGGGTGATCATGGTTGTGAATACATGACAGGTGGAATAGTAGTCGTTTTAGGAAAAACAGGACTTAATTTTGCAGCAGGTATGTCCGGAGGGATAGCATATGTTTTGGACGAAGATGGTACCTTTAAAAATAGATGTAATTTGGCAATGGTAGAGCTTGAGCCGGTTCCAGAAGAAGATGATCTACTTGAATCTGAGCACCATCACGGAGGCGACATCGAGCACCATGGTCGCGTGGACATATCGAGTGATATGACCAGATATGATGAGGAAAGGCTGAGAAACATAATTTCTAGACACCTAAAGTTTACTCAATCAGACGTTGCGAAAAGGATTTTAGACGGTTGGGATAATTTTAGGCCTAAATTTTTAAAAGTAATGCCTACGGAATACAGAAGAGCGTTGGAAGAAATAAAGGCTGAAAAGCTCAATAATACCGTAGCTGCAGAATAGCCTCTAATTTAGAATATAAGGGAAGTTGATATGGGTAAGGTTACTGGATTTTTAGAAATAGATAGGCAAGATAGGAAATATAGGCCTGCATCAGATAGAATAAGAAATTTTAAGGAGTTTATAGTACCACTTCCAGAGCAAGTCATAAGAGACCAAGCCAGCAGATGTATGGAATGTGGAATTCCTTTTTGTCATGACATGAAGGGCTTGAAAGGGTGTCCCGTTAATAATCAGATCCCAGATTGGAATGATTTGGTTTATAGGGGTGAATGGGAACAGGCTTCTAAAGACTTACATTCAACCAATAATTTCCCGGAATTCACGGGAAGAATATGCCCTGCACCATGCGAAGCTTCATGTACCCTAAATATTGTTGATAGTCCCGTAACAATAAAATCCATAGAATGTTCTATAGTTGATAAGGCATGGGACAATGGATGGATAAAACCACAAATAAATCAAAACAAGACGAACAAAAAAATAGGAATAGTTGGGTCAGGCCCAGCAGGGCTAGCAGCTGCTCAACAATTAGCCAGGGCAGGTCATAATGTAATAATTTATGAAAAAAATAAAAAGATGGGCGGTCTTCTTAGATATGGAATTCCTGATTTTAAAATGGAAAAAAATCATATCGACAGAAGACTAGAGCAATTATCAGCTGAAGGAGTTCACTTCCAGTGTGGTGTGGAGCTAGGTGTAGATATCGAAGTTAATGATATGATAAAGGAACACGATGCTTTGATCTTAGCCTGTGGGGCTGAAAAACCACGTGACCTGGACATTGAAGGGCGTAACGTAGACGGGATTCATTTCGCTATGGATTTTTTACCTCAGCAAAACAGAAGGGTAGGCAAAGAGACGCTTGAGGGTTTGGAAGAGATCACAGCGGATGGTAAACATGTCGTAGTTATTGGTGGAGGAGACACCGGTTCAGATTGCATAGGAACATCTATTCGCCAAGGTGCATTGTCTGTCACACAGCTAGAGATTATGCCTGCTCCGCCCGAAAGGGAAGACAAGTTGCTAACATGGCCAAATTGGCCCCTCAAGATGAGAACCTCTTCGAGTCAAGAAGAGGGAGCAGATAGAGAATTTTCGGTATTAACAACATCTTTTGGGGTTGAAAATGGTAGAGTCAGTTTTTTAAATTGTATAAGGGTAAATGAGAAATTTGAAAAAATAGAAAACTCTGAGTTTGTAATTAAAGCGGATTTGGTATTACTGGCCATGGGTTTCACCTCACCCATTACAGATAGGATTTTTAAAGATACTGAAATTTCCCTGGATAATCGTGGAAATGTGTTAGCCGATGACAAATCTTATAAAACCTCTCTTGATAAATTGTGGGTAGCCGGTGATATGCGACGTGGTCAATCTCTTGTTGTTTGGGCAATAAGGGAAGGCAGACAAGTTGCGAAATCAGTAGACAAGGCATTGATGGGCTATAGCAGTCTCTCAGACTAAGGAAAAAAATTGTCATATTTTAATTTTATTTTGTGTGCGTTATTAAAAATTTAGCATACAAAACTACTAGAATTATCACACTATTATGCGTGTTCTTTTTATTCTTGTCCGTGTCATCTGTTCTTTTACTTAGATTTTTTAATCCTCCTTTTACGAGCTTTATGGTTTCGGAGAGCAATTTTTTTCAAAGAAAAATAGATTATAGTTGGACTCCAATTTCAAATATGGGCGAAAATATCGCCCTCTCAGTGGTTGCAACAGAGGATTCTAATTTTTGTAACCATTTAGGACTAGACATAAAAGAGATTTACAAAGTAATTACAAGAAAGGAAAAAAGAGGCGCATCAACGATAACTCAACAACTTGCAAAAAATCTTTTTTTATGGTCTGGACGATCTTGGTCAAGAAAAATTATAGAGTTGTACTTTACCTTTTTGATAGAGATCATTATTCCAAAAAGAAGAATTCTCGAAATATATCTAAACACCGTTGAGACAAGCCTGCTGACATTTGGTGTTAATCAAGCTTCAGATAAGTATTATAAAAAGCCAGCAGATAAACTAACCAGAGAGCAATCAGTCCGAATTGCATTGACTCTTCCAAATCCAAAGACTCGAAACCCCAAAAAACTTAAGTCTAATCTGACAGTAAGAATTTCACGATTAAAAAAAGACATTAATATCCTAAAAAAAGATGACAGATCAAACTGTTTTTTATAATTATAAATGGATCAGAGTAAGGTTTATTAACTATGAGAAAACTCCACCATTTAGCACTCTCACCATTCTGTCGAAAAGTAAGGCTGGTTCTGGCAGAAAAAAAACTTGAAGTTGAATTAATTGATGAGCCCGTCTGGGAAAAAAGATTGGATTTCATAAGATTTAGTCCTTCCGGTAAAGTGCCATTGTTAAAAGAAGGAGCTAGTGTATTTACTGAGAGTACTCCCATATGTGAGTATTTGGATGAAGCTCACCCGATTCCAAAACTTATCCCGGCCGACAAGAAGCTAAGGTTCGAGACCCGCAGGGTAACCTCTTGGTTCGACGATAAATTTTACAATGAAGTTACAAAGAACTTACTTAATGAGAGAGTGTACAAAAAGATTTTTAAAATAGGTCAACCTGATAGTGGTGCAATAAAAGAAGGCCTTAAGAAAATAAAGTTTCATTTTGATTATTTGGAATGGCTTTTGGAAAAAAGAAATTGGGTAGCTGGGGAGAAAATGTCATTAGCTGATTTCTCGGCAGCCGGACATATTTCAGCACTGGATTATGTGGGAGATATTGACTGGCAGTCTAAGCCAATAATAAAAGAATGGTATGCAAAAATTAAATCGAGGCCTGCTTTTAGAAATGCAGGTTTGCTGACGGACTTAGTTCCTGGCTTTGTGCCAGCTGGTCACTATAGTGACTTAGATTTTTAGTATGGAACTATTGGATTTTAAATCACAACTTCAGCAGATAGCTTCTGATGTAGGTTTTTCTGCCGTTGGTATAACCGACCCTCTCAAGGTTGATCAAAAAATAAAAGAAAAATTTAGGGACTTCATTAAAAATGACTGGAACGCTGGTATGGATTGGTTGGAGAAAAGGATAAACGAACGAATTGCACCGGAAAATTTATGGCCAAGTGTTAAATCAATTTTAGTATTTACAGATGACTATACTCCAGCAGAAGACCCTTTAAAAAAATTGATGGATAAAGAATTATCTAATATCTCAGTTTATGCCACGAAAAGAGATTATCATAAAGTAGTCAAATCTAAGCTAAAGATCGTAGCCTCCTGGGTAAAAAAAAAATTAGGCTGTGAACTAAAAATATTTGTCGATACTGCCCCTGTTATGGAAAAACCTCTAGCACAATTATCTGGCTTGGGTTGGCAAGGCAAACATACCAATTTGGTGAGTAGAAATATGGGAAATTGGTTTTTTATCGGTGTAATGTACATAGATAAATTATTACCTGCAGATGAACCAGAGCAAGATAATTGTGGATCTTGTACCAAGTGTTTGGATATTTGTCCCACTAATGCTTTTGAGGGTGCATATAAACTAGATGCTAGAAAATGCATCGCCTATCTCACTATCGAACACAAGGGTGCTATAGATAAAGAACTTAGATCATCAATTGGCAACAGAGTTTTTGGATGCGATGATTGTTTAGCTGTCTGTCCCTGGAATAAATTTGCACAAATAAGCAGAAATGAGAATTATAGAGAAACTTTTTCTGACTTAGCTTTGGAGAAAGCTCTAACCTTTTCAGATGGTGACTTCAGGAATTATTTCAGTGGAACCGCTATAAAAAGATTAGGATCAGTTAGATTTTTAAGAAATGTAATATACGCGATGGGAAATAGTGGAAAAAAAGAATACATAAAATTACTGGAGCGGTTTGGAAATCATTCTGTAGACTTTATATCTGAGGCAGCTATTTGGTCTATTTCTGAGTTAAAAAAAAATGAATGAAAAAAATATATTGTTAATTTTTGGCTTTGGTTACACAGCAAAATTTATGTGTAAGAAATTCTCAAAAAAAAATTGGGAAGTGTTTTGTACGACGAGATTTAAGGAAAAGGCCGAAGAAATTAAATCACTTAATGCCAAACCAGTTTTTTTCAATGATGAAGAAAAAATTAAGAGTATCCTTCACAAGAATCCATATATTTTGAGCACGGCTCCACCAGAAAATGGTAATGATCCAATTATTGAGAATTATGGGTATTTATTCAAAAAAAATAGAGAAAGAATAAAATGGGCTGGATATCTGTCAACAACTAGTGTTTATGGAGATAAAAAAGGTGGTTGGGTTACAGAAGATACAGTCCTCGAACCCAATCTAGAGAGAAGTATTTCAAGAGCTGCGGCCGAAAAATCGTGGCTAAGATTTGGAGGCAATTTTTCCATAAAAACTATGATTTTCAGGTTGGCAGGTATATATGGGCCAGGAAGAAGTCTGATTGATCGTTTATTGGCAAATGAAAGGGTTTATATAGTCAATAAACCAGCTCATCTGTTTAATAGAATCCATATTGACGATATAGTAGGCGCAATCGAGATGGCTATGAGCTCTAAATCAGAAGCTACGATTTTTAACTTGTCTGACGATTTGCCTGCAACGCAATTGGATGTAGCACAATTCGCTGCGAGTTTACTTAAAAAAAAATGCCCACAGACAGTCAGTTTGGAAAGTGATATGGTCAGTGAAATGGCGAGAAGCTTTTATAAAGAAGAAAAAAAAGTATCAAACATTAGGCTTAAAGATGAATTGGGGTATGAGCTCACTTTTCCCTCATTTAAAGAGGGGCTCTTTGCGATCCACAATAATTCTAAAGAATTCTAACAGGCGTTCCAATCTCGACTAAATTGAAAAGCTCTTCAATTTGTTCATTATACAGCCCTATACATCCAGAAGAGCTTTGCCTTCCAATTTTTCTAGTATCGCTTGTTCCATGAATACGATAACTTGGCCAATTTAAATAAAGTGCATGGGATCCCAGAGGATTATCAGGGCCTGGAGGCATAAACTCAGGGAGCTTAGGATCTCTTTTCCTCATTTTTTTTGTAGGCCTCCACTCAGGTCCAATTACTTTTTTTGTAACTTTTGTATACCCGAGTCGCGTTAATTCTTCATTTAGGGGGACGGAGGTTGGAAAGACCTTATACTCATTTCCATTCTTACTCCAGTAATGTAATGATCGCGTTTTGGTGTCAACGAGTATTGCCCCTTTATTCAAATCTTTAAAATGATCCTGCCAAGTTTGTACTCTGAATGAGAAAATGTTGTGTTTTGGTTTTCCATCTTTACCAAAGTCTACTGCTGTCTGAGCAATAATAGGGTTGCTTATTACTGCATAAACAAATAATAGTAGCGATGATATTAATGTGTAAGAGATTGCTTTTGTCATTATTAAATTAATAGTTGAAATTTATTTACTATAAAACAACTAATTGCGCATGGATAAAAAATTAACATATTATTTCTAAAATTAGAAGAAAAGACTTATAGATTTATGAATAACTTTATATTAAAGATACTGCTTTTGGCTATTCTGTTAGGATGTGTCGGTACAAAAACAGACATTTACCAGGGTTACTCCAAGTCAGGAGTTATTTCTAGCTTTAATGCGACCGCTCTAAAATCTAGACACTTAGATATGGTTAATGCCTTAAGATTGGAAAATGGAAGATCCTCATTAAAGTATTCATCCAGTCTTTCAGCTGCATCGAAGACACACGCTTTTGACATAGCCAGACAACAGCGAGCATGGAATTACGGTTCAGATGCATCATCAGCGATAGATAGGGCAAGAATTGCGGGTTTTGAGGGCTTAGTGCTTGGCGAAAACGTTTCGGAGACGTATGAAGGTGAGTATGATGTATTGAATGTCTGGTTCAAAAGTAAAATTGGCAGAGAAATTATTCTGGATCCCACTGCGACCGATCTAGGGCTTAGTTGGTATCAGGATAGCACTGGAAAAGTTTGGTGGGTACAGATGATTGGCAAGTCTTAATCACGAGTTTAGGTTTAAGCATAAATGTAGATAACGGTACCAGGTTCAACCAAACCATAAATTTCTTCTATTTCTTTATTTGTTACCGCAATACATCCCTCAGTCCAGTCAAAAAAATAGTGCAACAGGATATTTTTTTTCCCAAGCCCGTGAATAAAAATGTCACTACCAGGATTGAGGCCTCTTTGAAGAGCTCTTTTTTTATCAGATTGATTGGGAAAGTTTATTCCAAGACTTAAGTAAAATTTACTATTTGGGTTTTTGTGCGTAATGTAGTATTTACCCTCCGGGGTTTTACCATCTCCCTCTTTTTCTTTTTGACCCTGAGGACTGAACCCTAAACGAATTCGATAGGCTTTTATTATTTTACTGTTTATGTAAAGGGCTAGAACTCTCTTTTTTTTCCATACTACCAATAAATCTGGCTTTTTAGGATGACTCCATGAAGGCTTAAAAAAAATAAAAGGAAATAGAATTGAAAACAAGAAAAAGCGTCTTTTGCTAATTTTTTTCATATACTCGCTTCTTCTTTAACTGAATTAGATTTTAATTGGCCACACGCAGCCATAATGTCCTCTCCACGAGGTTTTCGAATTGGGCTTGGTAATCTTGATTTGATTATAATGTCTCTAAAGGCATTTATTCTATCTAAGGAAGAACGCTTATATTGACTTCCAGTCCAATTATTAAACGGTATCAAGTTTATCTTAGAAGGAAGACCTTGTAGTAATCTTACTAACCTATGCGCGTCCTCTTTTGTATCGTTAATTCCGTCAAGCATAACGTATTCAAATGTTACTCGTTCAGAATTGCGCAACTTAATATCATCTCTTAAGGAACCGAGCAACTGTTCTAAATTCCACTTTTTATTTATAGGAACTAAAATATCCCTTGTCTTATTTTCTGTCGCGTGCAAACTTATGGCGATCATGCATCTGATTTCCTCATGAGCCAGCTTTATTTTTGGAACAATGCCAGCTGTAGACAAGGTGATTCTTCTTCTCGAAAAATCCAATCCTTTATTGTCCATCAAAATACTACAAGCTTTTTTTACTTCTTCGTAATTTAATAGAGGTTCTCCCATTCCCATGAAAACAATATTGGTAATTATTTCGAAACAGGAAGAATTACTACTGTTCACTCTCTTCTTCTCCCAAAGCCCTAGATCATCATAAACTGCGATGACTTGACCTACAATCTCTTGACTTGAGAGATTCCTAACCAATTTTTGGGTCCCAGTATGGCAGAATGAACAGTTCAACGTACAACCAACTTGTGAAGAAATGCAAAGAGTGCTTCTTTTCTCTTCTGGGATAAATACCGTTTCTATTTTGCTTTGGTCATTTAAACGGAATAGATATTTTATTGTACCGTCATTGCTGACTTCTTTTTTTTCAATAGCTGGCCGTGAAATATTAAAAACTTTTTGCAGTTTCGACCGAAGATCTTTATCTAGATTTGTCATATTATCAAATGAACTCATTCCATAACAATAGATCCAAGACCACAGTTGATTTACTCTCATAGATGCTCTTTTTGGTTGAGTTTCAAAGTCTGAAACGAGCGAGAACAAATCGTCTCTGCTGAGCCCTAAGATGTTACTTTCTTGAGAAGTCGATTGTAAGGTCAATTTAATTGGCACCGCTTTTCTAATTCCGATAAGGCATCGGAAAAGCCTGTTAACATAAATGTATCTTTCGTTACAGTGTTACGATGAGATATAGCGCTCATTATTGCCTTGCTGCCTTTCCTAAGAAAAGTGACTAATTTTTTTTGATCAAATTTTTGAGCCCATGCATGGTCCTTCTCTGCTTTAGCTTTAGGCGATGGATGAGCAAAAAACACAATCTTGTCCTTATTATCGATTTCTAGAACAGCTTTTGACCCTACCTGTAAAGGATATCCAGCGTAAAATGTTCCCTCATATTCGCTCTCTTTATTTAATATCTTAATTATATACAATGTTCCTTTTTCTCGATTAACCGATGAGAGCTTTTGATTATTTCTGAACGCTTCACCTTTGATAGACTGAGAAGCAATGAAGCACATTTTGGGGTCCTCTTTCGATACGAAAACGCTCCAGTCTCTAAAACTTTTTTCTGCTTTCCGCAAGTTATCCTGGGCAAAGGAACTTTTTGTCAAAAACAAAAAACTTAATACAATATACAAAATAATCCTAAAAACCATCTTATTAGAATATGATGCCGAGATTTTATTAATATCGAGTTTCATTTAATCTTTTACATTATAAATCTTTATGCGCATACTTAATACAAGTAATTATGGAACTAGAAAAGACTTTTTATTTTGTTTTCCATTACAGGTGGCTGATGTATTAAAGCTTGCAAAAATCTGAAATAGTAAAAAGTTCTGGATTTTGATAAAAAATTTATTTAGATATGAAAATTATGGCGAAAAGTAGAACTCTATATGACAAAATTTGGGATAACCATTTAATACAAACAGAAAATAATGTTTCTCTGATATACATTGATAGGCATTTGGTGCATGAAGTTACTAGCCCCCAGGCTTTTGAGGGTCTTAGAGAAGCAGGAAGGAAAGTTCATGCTCCTAAAAAAACAATTGCGGTCCCAGATCATAACGTGGCTACGACATCTGATCGGTTGACCAACTTTGGCAGTGAAGAAGGTCGTATACAGTTAGAAACTCTAGATAAGAATGCACGCGATTTTGGCATTAACTATTATGCTGTTGATGATATTAGGCAAGGAATAGTACATATAATTGGTCCTGAACAAGGGTGGACTTTGCCAGGTATGACAATTGTTTGTGGGGATAGTCATACAGCAACGCATGGAGCTTTTGGTGCATTAGCACATGGCATAGGAACATCCGAAGTAGAGCATGTCCTTGCAACTCAGACATTAATTCAGCAGAAGTCAAAAAATATGAAGGTGGAGGTCTCTGGAGAATTGGGCAATGGGGTCACAGCAAAGGATATTACACTAACAATAATTGGAAAAACAGGAACAGCGGGTGGTACAGGGCATGTAATCGAATATTGTGGAAATGCTATTGAGAGCCTATCTTTGGAAGGACGAATGACTGTTTGCAATATGGCTATTGAAGGTGGAGCGAGAGCCGGCCTTATAGCGCCTGACCAAAAGACTTTAGATTATGTAAAGGGTAGACCAAATGCACCAAAAGGTGAAAAATGGGATAAAGCTGTAAAATTTTGGAAAACACTTTTTTCTGATCCGGATGCGTATTTTGATAAAGAGATTTTCTTAAAGGCGGAGGACATTGCGCCCGTTGTTACCTGGGGAACAAGTCCCGAGGATGTTCTTCCTATTACAGATTTCGTACCAAGCCCTGATAATTTTCAGGGAAGTAAAGTAGAAGCGGCTAAAAGATCTCTTGAATATATGGGGTTAAGGCCAGGACAGAAATTGCAAGATATAGAAGTTGATGCCGTTTTTATTGGTTCTTGCACCAACGGACGAATAGAGGATCTGAGAGAAGTAGAAAAGATTGTTAAGGGGAAAAAGGTAAAGAGTGGGATAAGGGCTATGGTCGTACCGGGATCCGGACTAGTGAAAAAACAGGCGGAAGAAGAAGGTATAGCCAATTCACTAAAAGAGGCTGGTTTTGATTGGAGAATGCCAGGTTGTTCAATGTGTCTAGCAATGAATCCTGATCAGTTGTTGCCTGAGGAAAGATGCGCGGCGACGTCTAATAGAAATTTTGAAGGACGACAGGGGCGTGGGGGCCGTACTCATTTAATGAGCCCAGCAATGGCAGCAGCAGCAGCAATAACTGGTCGATTGACTGATGTGAGAGATATTTAGTGAAAGATAGTGATGGAAAAGTTTAATATACTTGAAGGCATCGCAGCTCCAATGCCGTTAATAAATATCGATACTGATATGTTAATACCAAAACAGTTCCTCAAAACAATTAAAAGGACGGGTCTTGGAGAGAACCTTTTTTTTGAAATGCGTTATGATCAAAATGGGAATGAAATAAAAGATTTTATCTTAAATAAGGATCATTATTCAAAAGCCTCAATTATAGTAGGTGGAGCTAACTTTGGTTGTGGTTCTTCGAGAGAACATGCGCCTTGGGCTTTAAAAGATTTTGGAATTAAGTGCATAATATCAACAAGTTTCGCAGACATTTTTTTTAATAATTGCTTTAAGAACGGCATACTTCCAATCATTGTGTCTGAAGATTTGCATCAAATACTTCTACAGGACGCAGAAATGGAAACAACATCTATTATGAAAATTGATCTCGAAAACCAGAAGATTTTTCGCAACAATGGAAACCAACTAGACTTTGAGGTTGATGAGTTTAAAAAATATTGCTTATTAAATGGATTAGACGATATCGGATTAACACTCAAGAGTGCGAATAAAATAAGTAGCTTTGAAAAAGAATATTCTGATAAATTTAGCTGGTCATAAAAAGGTATAATTGATGTTTTCTTTGCTTATTCTCCCAGGAGATGGAATTGGACCAGAGGTGATGACAGAGGTTAAGCGTGTCATTTCTTGGTTCCAGGATAAGCGAAATTTAAAAATAGATATTGAAGAAGGTTTAGTTGGTGGAGCGTCTTTCGATAAACACGGTGTTCCTCTTACGGAAAAAATTTTAAACAAAGCACTAGGAGTGGATGCTGTTTTGCTAGGGGCGGTTGGTGGCCCTGATTACGATAATCTTAGTTTCGATTTGAAACCAGAACGAGCGCTATTGAGACTTAGGAAAGAACTTGACTTATTTGCCAATATCCGACCCGCTCAATGTTTTGATGCACTGGCCTCTTTCTCGTCGCTCAAGAAAGAGATAGTTTCTGGGCTGGATATTGTTATCGTAAGAGAGCTTACATCGGGGATTTATTTTGGAGAACCTCGTGGTATTCATACTGATGGCTCAAATGAGAGAGTTGGTATAAATACACAAAGATACACTGAATCAGAGATTCGAAGGGTTGCAATAAGTGCCTTTGAACTTGCTTTAAAGAGAAATAAAAAATTATGCTCTATGGAAAAAGCCAATGTGATGGAGAGTGGTGTTCTATGGCGAGATATTGTTAATGAGGTTCATGTTGATTATCAGGATGTAGAGCTCAGCCATATGTATGCTGACAATGGAGCGATGCAATTGGTTAGAGATCCTAAACAGTTTGATGTTATTGTAACAGATAATCTTTTTGGAGATATACTATCCGATTGTGCTGCTATGCTAACAGGCAGTTTGGGAATGCTACCATCTGCAAGCTTGGGAAATAAAAAAGAAAATGGCTTGCCTCGAGCTATGTATGAACCAGTACATGGATCAGCACCAGATATTTCTGGTCAGGAAAAGGCTAATCCAATAGCGTGTATTTTAAGCTTTTCAATGGCTTTAAGGTATTCATTTTCAGACGCCCAGAATGCCGATCTTCTTGAGCGATGTATAGAAAAGGTACTTGCTAAAGGGTACAGAACTCCCGATCTAATGATGGGAGACGAGGGACGACTGTGTTCAACGAGTGAGATTACTGAAAAAATACTGGAGGAGCTTGAGGCAGTCTAGTAGCTATCTGCCCATCCAACCACCGTCTACATTTAATAGTTCTCCATTGACGTAGTCTGATGCATCGGAAGCTAAGTAAACAGCTGCTCCTGCCATATCGTCTATGGTACCCCATCTTTTCATAGGTATCCTCGCCATTAGGTCAGCTGACCTATTTTTATCTTGGCGAAGAGCGGCGTTAATATCAGTAACAACGTAACCTGGTGCGATGGAATTAACATTTATTCCCTTTTCTGCCAGTTCATTTGATAGAGCTTTTGTAAGTTGTGCGATTCCACCTTTAGATGCTGTATAGCTGGGAACAAATAAACCACCCTGATGAGATAAGATTGATGCTGTAAAAATAATTTTACCCCAGCCTCTTTCAATCATTCTTGAACTAAGTTCCCTTGCAAGAACAAACTGAGACGATAAATTGATTTCTAGTATTCTATCCCAATGGGCATCATTATGTTCATTGAGTTCAGTTCTAATTAAAGAACCTGCATTGCTCACAAGGATATTTGGTTCTAAATTATTTTCGCCAAGTTCCTGTAAAAAATTATGCGTATTCTGTCTTTGAGAAAAGTCACAGCTAAAGCAATGAAATTTTCTACCGATCGACTCAACATATTTTTCAATCTCACTACCTATATCTAATGTAGAACTGACACCAATTATATCTGCTCCTGCCTCTGCTAAGCCCTTGGCAATTCCAAAACCTATTCCTTTACTGCATCCTGTGACTAAAGCCGTCTTCCCATCCAGCTTAAATTTTTCCATTATCGACATAAGTCTACTCTCTTTCATTCTGGCAATAGTCTAAATATTCCTTAAGCCTATTCTCGCCATTTATTATCTTAGTACAAAAATCTCTAATATTTCCAACTCTTTCTGAAAACTCTTCTAGCCCAGCATTCAACCAACTTTCATCAACCTTCAAAAGTTGTTTAATGCCAACTTTTTGAACTTCGCCTTTGACTTTCTGGGTCGGTTTATACGTTCTGTTTGACAGCAAATAATCATCTATGATTGTTTCATTTGCTACACCGAAAAGAGATAAGATTAAAGCTGAGGCAAAGCCTGTTCGATCCTTTCCAGCGGTGCAGTGAAACATTATAGTGGAATCTGGATTATCAAATAATATTTTGAAAAACTCTTCAAAGGTCCCAAGGTTTTCAATCGTATATTTTCGATACGCCTGTTGAAAAATTTTATCAATTTCTGTTTTTTTTGATCTATTAACTTCATTCAAATTTCTTAACAATTCGGTCACTTTGGGTTCAATTGGTAGGTGCACTCTTTTGCTTAAAAATTCTTTTGGAATCTGAGAAGGGTTATTTTTCTCCTCCTGAACCCCTCTGAAATCTATGATTAAGGGTTTTTTAAGTGCTACTAATTGATTTTTAACCTGCTTATTCCACTCCGTCGGAGCCGCACATCTTAAAAACAAACCTTTTCTAATAGTTGTGTTTTCAGATGTTTTTTTGCTCCCTAGGTCTCTTAGATTATTGATACCCATCTCATTTGACATATTACCTACCAAAAAAAAGTAAAATTGAACTAATTTAAGTTACAATAAGAATAATTATTATGGAGGAATCATGACTGTAATTGCAACAAATACTGTAAAACCACATTTAGGCAAAGCAAAATTACAACTAAATAATATGTTGGAAGTAACAAAAGCATTCGGAGATATGGGAATAACCGCTCGAGTATCTAGAGTTCTTTTTGGCCAAAATGCAGGATGCTTAGTGTTTTCCACTTTCGCGGCAAATTTCACTGAAGCTATGGCAGATGTTCAAAAAGTTTTCTCAAGTGAAATGTGGTCAAAGGTACAAATGAGATTGGATGACAACCCAGCAAGTGACATAGTTATGCCACTGAATCTGGTAAGAGTGGCAGCAGGAGAAATGAAGCCAACACATCGAGTGATGAACTTCAGGTGGTACCTTATGAAAAAAGATAAAATGCCAATGGCTATGGAGATGTTTGAAGAAGTAAAGGGAATGTGCGAAAAAGTCGATGTAAATCCTGTGCTTTTGACGCCAGTGACAGGAGATAACATGAGTAGTATGATTATTGCCTATGGTGCAACTTCCCTTGAAGCTTCAGGAAAAGCATTTGATCAAATGGGGATGACTGAGGAATTTCAATCGCTTGTAAGTCGGGCGGCTGAGGTCGGCGAGTTACACAATGGATGGATGACAGTTCCGGCTGATCAATAAATACAGAGCCTAACTTGCTTCTAACAAGATAAGTTAGGCTTTATGTATTAAACCAATATTAAATCCAATAAGCTCAGACAGTTTTCCAGCTGTCAGGCCAGCGCCTTCCTTAGACAAAAAATGTTTGGCGCACTGAGTTTGTAAGTAAACAGCACTTCTAAAGGGTGTTTTGGATCCAGAGCTCCAAAGGCCTGCAATAATACCTGCTAAAACATCACCCATTCCAGCAGTTCCTAACCATCCATTTGAATATAAATTGAGCCAGAGCTGCTTATCTTCTGAAACAAGGGTTCCTGGACCCTTTAATATCCATTCGCCTCCGTAATACTTCTTGAGCTTAATGATGTTGGACCATTTATCCGAGAAGTCATCTTTTAAAAGCTTTTTCATCTCACCAATATGAGGAGTGCCGACCCACGCCGCTGCTCTCTTTTTTGGTTTTTTTCTTGATAACCAATCCAAGCCGTCGGCATCTAGAATAATATTGAGATCAGTATTCCATAAGAATTCAATTTCTTTATCGAACCTCTTTCCTAGCCCTGGACCTATAATTGCAATACGCATATTTTTATTTAGAACTGATTGTATGTCCTCAATACATGGTTCTATTTGAATCAGTTCTGGAGGCCTTTGCAGTTTGTCGGTATCTGAGGCCCAAAAGACTTTACCTGCCCCGGATCGTAAAGCAGAAATGCATGCCAATATTCCCGCACCCTCCATTGATTTAGAGCCACCCAGACAAATTAATGATCCTCTTGAGCCTTTGTGAGCAGAGCGAGATAAAATAGGGAAATGAGTTTTCTCTCTAGAAATAGAGGTCATATCTGGATTATAGAAAGTTTTATTTATGCTTAAATCATCGAAATAAAGATCGCCTATGTAATCAGAGGCGTCATCAAAAAATAGTCCAGGCTTTAAGGTTAGAAAGGAGATGGTAGTTGTTGCTTGAACTATCTTATTAAAAATATTTCCTCTTGAACCGTGAAGGCCACTCGGAATATCTAGAGATAATATTTTCTTTGACTTTGTAGATTGTAGATAATTCACAGCGCTTAGATAGTCGCCTGTAAGGTTTCTATTTAGACCTATTCCGAATATGGCATCAACATACCAATCAGCTTTTGGTATTTTCTTAGTATTATATTTCTTAATATTGATTTCTAGATCAAGGCAGAGTCTGTAAGCTTGAGTCTCAGTACGAGTTTCACGGTCAAGGTCAATTATATGCGTATCAATGTTTTCAATTCTTAGGAGGGCTGCCAGGCAAAGCCCATCTTCACCATTATTCCCTTTTCCTATAAAAATAGTGACTGATTTTGCGTTTTCTTTAATAAGGTACTTTTTAGCTGCTTCAGCAGCTCGTAGCATAAGCAAGATTGGCTTTGCAAATTTTTCACAGACCTTGCAATCGATTAGCTTAGATTTTTTGGATCCGAACAATCTAAAAGAAAAATCAGTGTCCAGTATCGATTTTTGCATTATAAAGTTATATATCGTACTTAGGCTTTAATAAATAAAATTGTGACCATATATGGAAAGAATTAGAGTAAAAACTGCAAGGGGTGATATTTCAACTTGCTTTTGGAAAGGACCAAAAGAAGGACCAGTATTACACTGGGCCCACGCAAATGGCTTTAATGGGCAAACTTACAGCAGAATTCTAAATAAGTTAACGTCAAAATATAATATATATGCTTGGGATACACCTGGATACGGAATGTCTGAGACAGGAAGCTACTATGATGCAGTCAACCCAGTTTTAGGATATTCAAAAGATTTAGCTGCCTTGATAACAGAACTTTACAAGAAACATAAAAGCAAAATAGTTCTAGGCGGACACTCTATTGGTGGATCATTAAGTATAATGGCAAGCAAACACTTGAATGATAAAGTTAATGGTTTAGTTTTAGCGGACCCAGTTGTAATTAACTATTATTACAAATATTTTACAAAATTCTTTGGTCCGCTTGGCTATGATAGCAATACTATAAAACTTTATCGTCAGGCCTTAAAAAAGAGAAGCAAATGGAAAAGCTTTGATGAAGTATTGAAATCCTACACAAATAGGGGAATTTTTAAAACGTGGAAAGAAGGTTTTCTGTATGATTATTTAATAGGTGGAACAAAGAAAGATAAAAATGGCGTACATTTGTCCTGTAACCCTGAAACTGAGGCTGCAAGTTTCATAAATACTGAGAAAATTACTACACCACATATTGTTAAAAACATCAATGTACCAACGTTGCTACTAATCGCTGAGTTTGGGAGCACAACGGCTTCAATTAGTTCATTTAAAAAGCTTAAGTATTTAGAACAAGTCGAAAGAATAAAGGGTGGTAGTCACTTTTTCCCTATGGAGCAACCGGATAAGCTTATCTCTCTTATTAAAGGCTTTAAATCCTATTCTTAAGTATTATAATTAAGGCGCATTGCAAAGGTAGGATATAAAATGAATAAATTAGAAGTTGCCGATCAAAACCAATACCAATCAAATTATTTTGCCATTGAGTTTCTTGGGCATATTGCTCACATAAAGCTTAACAGGCCAGAAAAAAGGAATGCCATGAACTGGGATTTTTGGAGAGATCTACCAAGGATTATTGGAGACATTGATAGAAATTCTAGTGCGAGATGTATTGTTCTATCTTCAAATGGCCCCGTATTTTCAGCCGGTTTGGATTTAAGCCTTTTTGGTCAAGAAGTCTTTTCGAGCTCTAGTACCAATAAAAATAATGAAAAAGAGCTGCAAACGCCTCAAAACTTCATGAACTTTTTGTCTTTTTTACAAGACTCTATTTCATCATTACAAAAAGCTAGAATTCCCGTAATTTGTGCAATACAGGGTGGCTGTATAGGAGGAGGCGTAGATCTAATCTGTTCTGCAGATATACGATTAGCAACGAACGACGCTTTTTTTTCAATAAGAGAGACAAAAATTGGAATGGTAGCAGATGTGGGTACATTTCCAAGAATTGTAAAATTACTCCCTGAAGGTATTGTTAAGGAATTAGCGTTTACAGGAAGAAATTTTTCTGCTCAAGAGGCCAAAGATCATGGTTTCGTAAATAAATTATATGACAGTCATGATGCTCTTATCGAAGGCGCATTAGAGATTGCTAAAGAAATAGCTTCTAATTCTCCGGCTGCTGTTTTTGGTTGTAAGAAAGTTATTGACTTTGCGCGTGACCACACCATCGATGAGGGATTGGATTGGATAAATATGTGGAATGCATCGATGCTGAGCCAATCTGAGTTGATGGAAGGATTTCGATCCTATAAAGATAAGACCGAAGGCAATTTTGCCGAATTACCAAAGCTCAAAGATCACTTTTCAAAAAATTAAAAAGGAAAAGTATGGGATATAAGATTGCTGTTTGCGGTGCCACTGGTAACGTAGGAAGAGAAATGCTTAATATATTGGCTGAGCGCCTGTTTCCAGTGGATGAGCTGTCTGCCTTAGCCAGTAGAAGATCTTTGGGAACCGAATGTTCATTTGGAGATAAAGTTCTAAAGACTAAAGATTTAGATACTTTTGATTTTAAAGGAATAGATATCGCACTTTTTGCAGTTGGGTCAGAAGCAACAAAAAAATATGTGAAAAAAGCGACTGATAGTGGCTGCATAGTGATAGACAATTCATCTCTTTTTCGTTACCACCCAGATGTCCCCCTAATAGTTCCTGAGGTTAATCCTGAGGAGATACTAAATTTCGATAAGAGGAATATTATTGCAAACCCTAACTGTTCAACCGCCCAATTGGTTGTAGCATTAAAACCTCTACACGATAGAGCACAAATAAAAAGAGTCGTGGTAACAACTTTTCAATCAGTTTCTGGCTCAGGTAAGGAAGCAATGGACGAGCTGTGGGCTCAAACAAAAGGTTTATACGTGCCAGGTCAGGAAGTAGACCCAAAAGCTTATCCCAAACAAATCGCTTTTAATGTAATTCCTCAAATAGATGTGTTTCTTGATGACGGGCAAACAAAAGAAGAGTGGAAAATGGTTGCTGAAACAAAGAAGATTTTAGACAAGAAGATAAAATTGACAGCAACATGTGTCAGGGTGCCAGTTTTTGTGGGCCACTCGGAGGCAGTAAATATTGAGTTTGAAGATTTTTTAGATGAAGAAGAAGCTAGAGAAATTTTAAGACAATCTCCAGGAATAATTGTGGTAGATAAAAGAGAAGAAGGAGGTTACACAACGCCAATAGAGTGTGCAGGCGATTATGCGACTTTTATTAGTCGAATAAGACAAGATTCTACAACGGAGAATGGTCTGAATTTATGGTGTGTATCTGATAATCTTAGAAAAGGCGCTGCTCTAAATGCAGTGCAAATCGCTGAGTTATTAGGAAATAAAGTTTTAAAAAAAGAAAAATAATTGGTTCTCTAAATTCTTCAATCAAAGGTTAAAATTGTCTATTGACAATAAAGTTAGCAATTTGACAAAGATTTCTTGATCGGTCTTTAAAACCTGAAATAGCTTCACAAGCTTCTGCTACTAACCCTAAGGCTTTCTTTTTAGCATTATCAAGACCTAGTTTTGAAACAAAAGTGGCCTTATTATTCTCCTTATCTTTACCTACATTTTTTCCCAACGTTTTGGAAGAGCTAGTAACGTCTAAGATATCGTCAATAATTTGAAAAGCTAAACCTATTTTAGCAGCGTATAAGGAAAAGGGTTCAGTGTTTTCTCCTGCTATTATCGGTCCAACCTCACAGGACCAGGATATCAACTTTCCAGTTTTATATTCTTGTATTTTCGAAATATCGTTTATTTTAAGCTCCTTTTGGGAAGTCTCAGCGTCTATATCTAATGCTTGACCTAATACCATACCAGAGGCCCCAGAATTTCTGGCTAAACTCAAGATCAATTTATTTTTTACTTTATCGTTAACTTTAAATTTATGTCCACTTAGTGCTTCAAAACCCAAACTTTGTAGTGCGTCTCCAACTAAAATGGCTGTTGCCTCACTCCATTTCATATGAATAGTTGGTTGACCCCTTCTCAAATCATCATCGTCCATTGATGGAAGATCGTCATGCACCAGAGAGTACGTATGAATGCATTCAATTGCGATAGCACAGAATATAGCCACTTCGTTTGCAATATTGAAAACCTTTGACGTTTCCATACACAGCAACGGCCTCAATCTTTTTCCTTGCCCCAAAATCGAATACTCAATTGGTTTTTTTAAAATTCCAAAATTTCTTGTTTTTAAAAATTTTTTTAAATGTTGATTAAAATAAAGAGCGTTATTTTCGAGCATTGTTTTGAAGTAAGTCTCGTCGAACTCACTATAGGGGCTAGTCATTATCGTCTGCTCTTAAGTCTTCCGTTACCAACTTCTCTTTGTCAGATACTTTTAAAATTTTCAATTCTGCCATCTTCAAAAGTTTTTCGCAGTGGCTTTTCAGTTTAATTCCTATTTCGTAGTAAGAAATTGATTCTTCTAAGCTTAAATTCCCATCGTCTAGATGAGTTACCAACTCTTCTAATTTCTTCAGCCCCTCTTCAAATTTAAGGCCTTTTATCTCGTCTTCTGTAAGCATAATAAATCTAATGATATTTTTATAATGATCTATAGTATAGTCTTTTAGATCAATAGCCAGTTCATTTTTATAAATAGATTTTTGCCAGAACTTCCAGAAATAGAAACAGTTAAATTAGGTATAGAAAAGACAGTTTTAGGTAGTGCCATAATCTCAACTAAAATATTTAGAAGAGACTTAAGGTTCCCTATAGAAGGGAACTTTGAAAAATTGATCCTGAAAAAACGAGTTCTAGGGGTTGGTAGGCGATCAAAATACCTTCTTTTTTTTCTGAATAATAAAACAACAATAGTCCTACATCTGGGGATGTCAGGAAGGGTAAACTTAAGTACAGAAAGTAAAAATAAATATAAACCAAAGAAACACGATCATCTGATAATATCATTCGATAATCAATTTCTGCTTATATATAATGATCCTCGAAGGTTTGGTTTTATTGAAACTATAGAAGGGGACTATGCAGATTATCAAAGGTTCAAATATATAGGAATAGAACCTCTTTCCAATAAATTTGATGAACAACATCTATGGTCCAAAATCAAAAACTCTTCAAGATCCTTAAAAAATATTTTAATGGATCAGAAAGTTGTAGCTGGCTTAGGTAATATATACGTTAGTGAGGCTTTGTGGGATTGTCGAATCAAACCGACTAGGATTGGCAAAAACATGTCTCTAATTGAATGTGAAGCACTGGTTGCATCAATTAAGAAAGTTCTTGAAAAGGCGATTAAATTTGGTGGTACTACTTTAAAAGATTTCCGACAGGTTGGTGGAGAGGTAGGATATTTTCAAAACAAACTGCAGGTTTATGGGAAAGAGGGTCAAGCATGTTTTCGGAGTAAATGTAAGGGTAATGTTGGGAAAATTATAATTAGTGGGAGGAGTACATTTTATTGCGCAACCTGTCAGAAGTAATTCATTATTTTCTTGATAAATTTTGATAAGAAAATTAAAAGTTTGTGCAGATCAATTTTTTGGAGAATCGAATGGCTTACGAGACGCTCATAATCGAGCATGAAGAACCTATTTTAATTATAAAACTCAATAGGCCAAGCGCATTGAACGCTCTAAACAGTAAGCTGTTGGAGGAACTAAACAGTGCTCTTACAGATGCAGACAATAATGATTCTGTTAGAACAATTATCTTAACTGGTTCTGAAAAGGCTTTTGCTGCTGGTGCGGATATCAAGGAGATGATGTCAAAGTCTTTTGTAGATATGTTTTACAAAAACTTTTTTTCTAATGATTTAGATAGAATTCAAGCAACTAGAAAACCTATTATAGCTGCTGTAGCCGGATACGCGCTAGGAGGAGGATGTGAGCTCGCAATGAGGTGCGATTTTATCCTGGCTGCAGAAAGTGCAAAATTTGGACAACCTGAAATAAATTTAGGTGTTATGGCGGGTTTTGGAGGAACGCAACTGCTGTCGAAATTTGTTGGAAAATCTAAAGCAATGGAGATGCATCTAACTGGTAGAAATATGGATGCTGAAGAGGCTGAAAGATCCGGTCTAGTCAGTAGGGTCGTTCCTGCCGAGGATCTTTTAAAGGAAGCTAAGGCTGTAGCTTATAAAATCGCAGAAAAGTCTATGTTGTCGACAATGGGAATCAAGGAATCAATAAATCGTTCATTCGAAATTGGAATGTCAGAGGGTATATTGTTTGAAAGGCGAATCTTTAATGCTCTTTTTTCAACTCAAGATAAAAAAGAAGGTATGTCCGCTTTCATAGAAAAAAGAACACCCAAGTTCGAAGACAAATAGGAGTTCGCTTATTGACATTTATAACCGCATTGTGTAATTGATTGAGTAAGGAGTACAAGAAAGATGCCAAACAAAGCTTCAGCTAAAAAAAGACTTAGACAGACAGTTAAAAAAACCACTGAAAATAAGAATAGAAAAACCAGAATTAAAACGTTTGTCAAAAAAGTTGAGCAGGCTATAGTCAAGGGTGATCAAGGCACTGCTAATGAAGTTCTTAGGACAGCGCAGTCGGAAATCATGAGAGGCGTTACAAAAGGTGTTTTTCATAAAAACTCAGCGAGTAGAAAAATATCAAGATTAAATTCAAAAGTAAAAAGTTTAAAAAAAGCAAGCTAGCGCCAGAATGGTTTTTAATTTGTTGCCATAATCCTATGACACAGTTACCGTATAATTAAGACACCTTTTTTTGTAAAAAGGATTGGCAAAACCGTCCCTTCAAACAGGTTTGAATTTGGTTGAAAATATAAATTCAAAAGTAGCTTTTGATCTTCTAAAAGAAGATGAAAACGCTGTATTGGTAGATGTAAGAACCAATAAAGAGCATTTGGAAGTTGGAATACCTGACCTAAGAGAAATCGGAAAAGATATCTATAAAATAGAATGGAGAAACTCGATCTTACCGGGGTCACGAAAGCGCTTTTTAAACGATTTTAACAAAAATTTAAGTCATCATGATGAAGGAAAGTATCTTTTTATATGTAGATCTGGAATTAGATCAAATTTCGCTGCATTAACTGTGGAAGAATCGTTTAAATCCGGTAATTATAATGGTATGTGTTTTAACATTTCAGATGGATTCGAGGGATATGAACAGCCTTCAGTCTATCCACAAAACCCAACCGGATGGAAGAACTTGGGCTTGCCCTGGAGTAGAGTTATTTAATGAACAAAGATGAGTGGTCAAAGGTTAAAGAGTTTGTGAAGAACAATATAGGCGAAAGTGCTCACGCAAACTGGATACAACCCATTGAGCTAAAGGAGATTAACGGTTCTGTTGCAAAGTTTAAAGTGCCAACAAGATTTATTGGTACTTGGGTTTATAGGAACTACGGAGATCACATTATCCAAGGATTTAAGAATCAAAAACTAATGATAGATAGACTTGAGTTTATTGCATCGTCAGATAAGACAGCAGGCAAAAGAAATGTTTCAGAGAAAAAGGAACTGAAAAGAACTGACCAAAAATCACAAGAATCTCAGCTTGATCTACCCAGTTCACCACTTGATGCCAGGTTTACCTTTGATAAATTTGTGGTTGGAAAACCAAATGAGTTGGCACATGCAGCTGCAAAAAGAGTTTCAGATGGGGGAAAGGTAACTTTCAATCCATTATTTTTATATGGAGGGGTCGGTCTAGGAAAAACGCACCTAATGCACTCTATTGCTTGGTCTACCAAAGAAAAGAACAAAAGAGCGCGAATACTATACCTCTCAGCCGAACAGTTTATGTATAGGTTTGTACAAGCTTTAAGATTTAAGGATATGCATGCGTTTAAGAAGTTATTTAGGTCGGTGGACGTTTTGATGGTAGATGATGTTCAGTTCATAGCAGGAAAAGATTCAACACAAGATGAATTTTTCCATACCTTTAATGCTCTTATAGAGCAAGGAAAACAAATAGTCATATCGGCTGATAGAGCTCCTGGTGAAATTGATGGTCTAGAGGAAAGGATTAAATCTAGACTTGCTTGGGGTCTGGTTGTCGACGTGCACCCGACAGACTATGAATTACGCTTAGGAATTTTACAGGCAAAAGCTGAAATACAGATGGAACTGAATAGAGACGTTAAGATTGATGAAGGTATATTAGAGTATTTAGCTCACAAAATTTCTTCAAACGTTAGAGTGCTAGAGGGAGCTCTGACAAGGTTGTTCGCTTTTGCATCTTTGGTTGGAAAAGAAATAACTATTGATTTAGTTCAGGAATGTCTATCGGATATTCTTAGAACTTCAGAGAGAAAAGTTACTATTGAAGAGATAATCAGAAAAGTTGCTGAACACTACAATCTTAGAATGACAGACTTGATATCTGCGAGAAGAGCAAGAGTAGTAGCTAGGCCTAGACAAATAGCTATGTTTTTATCTAAAAGTCTAACCTCAAAATCTTTGCCAGAAATTGGAAGAAAATTCGGTGGAAGAGATCACACCACTGTTATTCACGCGGTTAAGAAAATTGAAGAATTAAAACTTGTCGATGTACAGGTTGCAGACGAGGTGGAAATCTTACGCAGAACACTTGAGGCATAAAAAGCTTTTTAGCTATTATTTTATTTTAAAAACGGATATCATTCACCCTATACATTTATTGGTATGAAGCGAAAATGAAGATTAGTGTAGAAAGAAGTGATTTGCTAAGGTCAATGAGCCGAGCTCAAGCCATCGTTGAAAGAAGAACTACTATTCCCATTCTATCGAACGTTTTAATTGAAGCCAGAGAAGACCGTCTAACCCTAAGAGCTACTGATTTGGATATAGAATTATTGGACTCCATAAAAGCTGTAGTCGAAAAAGAGGGAGCTGTCACCGTTGGAGCGCATACCTTCTATGAGATTCTTAGAAAACTTCCAGATGGTTCGAGAGTTTTAATAGACCTTGATCCTTTGAATCAGAAAATAAATGTTAAAGCTGGACGTTCCACTTTTTCATTAACAACTATTTCCGTTGATGACTTTCCATTAATGGCATCGTCGGAATACGACTTTTCATTCTCTATAAAGGTTGAAGAGCTAAAGAGGCTATTCGAAAAAGTAAAGTTTGCTATGTCAATGGAAGAAACAAGATTTTATCTTAACGGTGTTTTTTTACATGAGTTTATTGATCAAGAAACCAAGCTAATACGTACTGTCGCCACAGATGGTCATAGACTTGCAAAAATAGATTCATTACTACCTGACAATGCTAGTGGAATGCCGGGATTGATTGTGCCACGAAAGACAGTTTCTGAATTGAGGATGATATATGAAACGA
Organism: uncultured Alphaproteobacteria bacterium; assembly: GCA_902537215.1. GTDB lineage: Bacteria > Pseudomonadota > Alphaproteobacteria > Rhodobacterales > Rhodobacteraceae > CACIJG01. The sequence goes on along the minus strand of CACBAM010000003.1, from coordinate 33,396 downwards.
CGGAAGACACAGTAAACGTTTCTGTATCAGAAACGAAAATCCGTTTTTCAAACTCGACCTTATCTTTAACATCTAAAGTAGTGGATGGATCATTTCCTGATTACGATCGAGTTATACCAAAAAATAATATCAAAAAATTGGTTATTGATGCCTCAGAATTTGCTAAGTCAGTGGATAGAGTAGCAACTATTTCTTCAGAGCGTGCTCGGGCAGTTAAACTGAGTCTAAGTAAAGAAAAGCTCATATTATCTGTAAATGCTCCAGAGACAGGATTGGCAATTGAGGAAATTCCTGTAGCTTATGAGGGAGAAGAAATTGAAATTGGATTTAATGCTAAATATCTCCAAGAAATTTCAAATCAGGTTGAAAGCGGCGAAGCAATTTTCTTATTTAATGATGTTGGTGATCCTGCACTTATGAAGGATAATAATGACGACACAGCGGTTTATGTTGTTATGCCTATGCGTGTATAAACAATTTATATTAAAATGAGTGCTGCTGGAATAGAAAAACTTAAAATAAGTAATTTCAGATCGTATAAAACTCTAGAACTCCATTTTGATTTAAATCCGACCGTTATTTATGGGAAAAACGGAGTTGGAAAAACAAACCTTTTGGAAGCTATATCGCTCTTATACCCAGGTAAGGGAATAAGAAGGTCTAGCTTTCATGATATGATAAATCTATCTACTAATATTCCCTGGAAAGTTGAGGCTTTAGCTCACAGAAACAATAATCTTTTTGAAATCGAGACTTTTAGTGACGGAAATGGAAGAGTTGTGAGAATAGATGGAAAAAAAGTGCCACAGAATAATCTCAGTTCGTGTCTAAAAATTTTATGGTTTTTACCCCCAATGGATAGGATCTGGATGGAAACCTCCAAGGACAGAAGAAAATTCTTAGATAGAATGGTATTTAGTCTTGATATTAACCATGCTAAAAGATGTGCTCAATATGAAAAACTTCTAAGAGATAGGAATAGGTTACTTAAAGATCGTATATCAGACAGCTCTTGGTATCACGCTATCGAAAAGGAAATGGCCATACTTGGATTTGAAATAGATAATTGTAGACGAGACTTTATTGGAAAGCTTAATACTGTTTTAATCGAAAAGAATAATTATTTTCCGCTGATAAAGCTTAATCTGAAAGACAATCCTATCGAAAGTGAAGAAGTATTCTTGAAAAATTTAATCAACCAAAGAGGGCAGGATCTAGTATCTGGCAGAACAACTTTTGGCCCTCATACAGATGATCTACAAGGGTTTTATTTAGAGAAGGAAATAGATACAAAATACTGTTCTACAGGTGAACAAAAGCTTTCGATAATTTCCATTATTTTATCCAATGCAAAATTGATTAAAAAACACCACAAAGTCTCTCCCATAATGCTTTTGGATGAGATAACTGCTCATTTGGATGAAGTACGTAAAGAAAATTTATTTTCAGAACTATTATCTTTGGAAAGCCAGTTCTTTATTTCAGGAACGGAGGTGGGTATATTTAGTTCCTTAAGCAAAAAAACAAAATTTTTGGAATTGGACGAAAGGAAAAAATTTGTCGCCTAGTTCTTATCAAAAAAAGGACAATCTTTAATTATATCTCTTCCAACGTCTTTTATGTCTCGTCTTCCGCATAGCGCCATTGTCATATCAAGTTCCTTATCGAGAATTTCTAACGCCTTTATAACCCCCTTCTTTCCTTTTGCTGATAGACCATAAACAAAAGATCTACCAATCATTACTCCTTCAGCTCCTAAGGCGATAGCTTTGAGAATATCCTGTCCGGAAGAAATACCACCATCAAATAATACATCTATATCTGAAACAGCTTTCTTAATTTGCGGAAGCGTAGAAATAGAACTATTAACTCCATCTAGTTGTCTTCCACCATGATTAGAAACCACCAAAGCATCCGCACCACATTTCTGTGCCATTTTAGCGTCATCTGGGTCCATGACCCCCTTAATAATTAGCTTGCCTCCCCACCAGTCTTTTATTCTTTTGACATCATCCCAGTTAAGTTTTGGATCAAATTGATTTTGTACCCATTTCGTTAGAGAGGTTAGGTTTTTAATATCTTTTACATGACCCATAATATTTCCGAAGGTTCTATTTTTTGATCTTGCCATTTCAAAACACCAATTTGGTTTTGATATCAAGTCAAAAACATTAGACATTTTTATCTTGATAGGTACTGATAAACCATTCCTTATATCGGCGTGCCTTTGGCCTAGTATTTGTAAATCCAAAGTAAGCACCAAGGCTGAGCATTCTGCTGCTTTTGCTCTTTCAACTAATCGTTTGGCAAAATCGTGATCTCTCATGACATAGAGCTGAAACCAAAATGGTTTTGAAGTATTTCTCGCAACTTCTTCTATTGAACAAATCGACATGGTAGAAAGTGTAAAAGGAACTCCGAAACTCTCCGCTGCTTGTGCTGCCAATATCTCACCATTTGCTTTTTGCATGCCGAGCAAACCTACCGGAGCTAAAGCAACCGGCATCTTGTAGTCTGTGCCTAATAAACTCTTTCTAGTACTTCTATTAGAAATATCGACAGCAACTCTCTGTCTAAAGGAAATTTTTTTAAAATCGTTACTGTTATCTTTCAAAGTAGACTCCGTCCAAGAACCTGATAGAACATATTCGTGAAATGCTTTAGGAACTTTTTTTCTTGCTTCGTTCTTAAGATCGTCAATAGTGAGATATTCCATGTGACACTCTCTTTAAATCTTTAGGTCTAATCTGGGCTTCCAAAAAGGACGAAATAATTCAATTTTAGGACATCTGTTCATGACAACTTTTAAACCTGCATTTTTTGCTATCTCTGCAGCTTCGTCATTATACACTCCTATTTGACCCCAAAGTACTTTTGCTTTTATTTCAATTGCTTCTTTTGCTACCGATAAAAACTCTTCTTTTCTTCTAAATACCTGTACCATATCAACTGGCTTATCTATTTCCTTTAAACTATGAAAGACCTTAAGACCTCTAATCTCTTTAATACTGGGGTTCGGGTTAACAGGTAACATTTGATATCCAGTTTCATGCAGTACCCTTAAAACACCATAGCTAAATTTTGTCTTATCCCCACTAGCCCCAACCATGGCAATTGTTTTTACAGATTTTAGAATGTCTTCGATATAACCTTTAGGATAATCATATATATGGTCTACATCAGCTTCAGGCATCACTTCTCTCTTTCTTTCGTTGCAATATCTTTCTTTAGTTCATGAGGCTTTAATGGATCTAAAAATGGATTTCTATAAAGTTTGTCATGACTCTCAACACCAATTTCAAGAATAAGGTTCGACAAAGGTCTTGCAACGCAAAGTATAATGTATCCATCATTTATCTGTCTATTATTAAGTGCCACCTGCCTTCTTTGATCTACTTCTCCATAAACAAGTTTTGCAGCACACGTGATACATCCACCATATTTGCAGCCATAGGGGAGATCGACACCCTGTTCCTTTAAGCTATCAAGCAATGGACGCTTATCTTCAACTTTATAGGATTTACCGCGTCTATTTGATATTTCAACCTTAAATATTTTCACAGCCATATATCACTAGTGCAATCACCGCCAGGATACCTACTTTCATGACAGCGGCTCGGGCCATTTGGTTCTTCCCCAAAATTTACCATAAAATCAGGATTAATTTTCATCCCTCCGTTTACTGGATCACAGTCAATCATCATCAATACACCACCCTTTTCCCTTATATCTGGATAAAATTGATTGTCCCAAGTAGAAAATAGAGAAGTTGTTACGTACAGTCTTTTCCCATCTAGGCTGAGCTGAAACATTTGTGGTCCCCCAGCAATCTTAAGACCATTAACTTCAGGAGCTCTTCCCAGTAGACCACCCATCCAAACTTGACCAGTAAGTTTTGGTTTGTGAGGGTCTGAAATATCATATTGCCTCATATCACCGTGCAGCCAATTATTAAGATATAAATATTTATCATCCATTGAAACGAGAATTGCTGACATTACACCTGGGATAGGAATTGGCCAGTCCGGGTGTGGTTGGTTTTCTACATCAATAATTTTTTCCCATTGCCATTTTTCGTTTTTGTCTTTCCACCAATGTATCACGTTTGCGCTTAGTGCTGCACCGCAAAACCCATGACTGCTATCTGGATTATGGTGAAACTTTACTTCTAAAGGAACGAGACCGTCTTCACCCAAATACATAGTTTCAACTGGCTTGCGTTCCTTGAAATCCCAGAAATGGAGTTGTCTTCCATACTTGAGGTGCCCAACTTCTTCTAAATCAAAGCCCGGCATAAATGTGTTGGGAGCAGCCCACTCTGATGAAACCATTATATTGTGTCTTGGTTGATACCAAAAATCATAGCCAAATGGTATATCTCCCATTGAGTTTTCCCATCTTCCTATAATTTCGAAGTTCTTATCCAGATGCAAATATCCTCCAGGTGCTTCTCCCTTTGCATCACCCAGCATAGATATAATTATTTCTGAGCCCAGGCAATGGACTGTATGTGGGCCACTTAAGTTGGTTTTTGATTTAATGTCTGCTCCGTCAATAACTTTGTGAAGAGTGGGCATTCTAGGATTGGTCGCAGTATCCACTATGTGAATATTATTCGACCTCACTCCTGGAAGTAAAAGATATTTGCGGGTCATCCTAGAATCGTCATGGCAAGATGAACACGCATTCCATCCCATATGATGAAGTTCATCACCAATGCCTGGCATTTCTAACCTATGTATAACTTTCGAATAAGTAGGGCTATCGGGGTCAACATCGACTGTAGCTAAATAGTCAGGCTTCTGTATTCCCGTTCCTGTATATATTGCAATTGTATATAAAAGTTTCTCCCTCGGTGCTCTTACAGCTTCTGCAGGGGACGAATATCCAGGACCACAACACGTTTCATTCATAGTTTATTCTTTCGTTTCAATGGGATTTCCAGATTTTTTCCATGCGGCAAATCCTCCCTCTAGATGAGATACGGGGCTCAGACCCATGTCTTGTGCTGCTTTGGCTGCAAGAGCAGATCGGCCAGCTGCAGCACAATAAAAAACATATTTCTTATCTTGGTTAAAAATTTCTTTGTGATAGGGACTATCAGGGTCTATCCAGAATTCGAGCATTCCTCTCGGGCAAGAGAACGAATTTGGAATTTTTCCTTCTCTTTGTATTTCCCTAGGGTCTCTTATATCTACAAAAACGTACTTATTATCTTCGAAATATTTTGAGGCATCAACTACAGGTGTTATTTCAACCTCTTTATTTGCTTCAGCTACCATATCTTTCACATGTTTTACAATTTTTTGTGCCATTTTGTCTATTCCTTCCTATTTCAAGAAAAGTTTTTCTGAAACTGATCTAAACTTTCATCTATTTTGATTGAGGGTATTTTTTTTGATACCCAAACGTCTCCTTGTGGTTTTATCACCTCTAATTCATTTACTGTTCCTGCATGTATCCTCACTAATCCAGGTCTACCTTCATTTAAAGAGAACATCTGACAACCGCATTGTTCGCAAAACTTTTTAGTTATTTTTTTGCCACTTTCTGATTGATGTATGTAGCTTTTTAAAGTCCCTTGAATATATAAATCGCCTTCTTTCACAAATATGTTGGTAAGATAAGGGGCACCACTACATTTTCTGCAGTCCTCGCAATGACAGTTAAAAGTCCTTAATGGTGCAGTGTTACTGTTATACGTTATAGCTCGACATAAGCAGCTTCCGGTGAATCCTTTCATCTCTACCTTTTCTCTATTTATCATAACTCGGCTCATTGGTCTTAAGTTCAAGAGTTTATCCATCCACCATCAACATCAACAGTGGTTCCGTTAACAAAATCATTTTCAATAACAAAGATAATTCCTTTTGCAACCTCATCCGGTTTTCCAGCTCGCTTTATTGAGTGAGATGCTGTGGCTGAACTTAGAAATATTCGTCTATCCTCACCTTCTTGTGAAAACATAGGTGTATCTATTAAGCCTGGCGCTACAGCATTTATTCTCTTTGGAGCAATTTCGTTGGCAACACCTCTGACTAGGTTCTCAACTGCGCCTCCAACAGCAGAAAGAGCAATTTGTCCAGGCTTCATTCGCCTAGCAGGTGCACCACTGACCAAAACTATTGTTCCATCCGAGCTTAAATACTGTGTACCATAGCGTACAACATTCGCGTAACCCCACAATTTGTCAAAAGAGTTTTTAAATTCAGTCATATCCATTTCTAGAAATGGGCCAGCAGCTCTGCTTCCTCCAGTCGCAGCACTTACCAAGATTTCAAAGGGAGCATGCTTTTCAAAAATATTGTTTACTTCCTCTTCAATTCTTACATCACAGCTTTCAAAGGATAGTTTGTTATGTTTAACACTGGTAGCCTTGCTTGGGTCTCTGCTGATGGCAATAACGTCTGCACCTTTTTCAATTAATTGTTCACATGTAGAGAGCCCAATTCCGGAAGTTCCACCAAATACGAGAGCTTTTTTATTCGCTATGTCCATTTTTTATTTATCCATAAAACAATTTGTAATTTACTCCAATTGATATTAAAGCAAATGGAGGTTAATTGAAGTTTTTTTGGGCTATGCATGAATAATAATTATAGGGGAATATTGGCAATCGTCTTGGGTACAATTTGTTTCTCAATAAATGACATATCGGTTAAGCTTTTCAGTACTGATATGCCACTACATCAGCTCATGTTTTTCCGAGCTATTTTTGCCATTTCAATTTTACTTTTTATCGTTCTACCTTTTTACGGTGGCTTTAAATACGTTAATACGAATAACCCTACTTTTCATGTGTTTAGGGGATTAGCTGTTGTTGGCGCAAATACTTTCTTCTTTATTTCCATAGCAGAGCTTTCGTTGGCAGAGGCAACAGCAATATTTTTTATAGCACCAGTTTTGATTACAATTTTCGCTGTATTCTTTTTGAAAGAGAAAGTGGGTATACGTAGAAGCTTAGCCTGCTTTATCGGATTTTTGGGCATGTTATTCATAATAAAGCCAGGTACAATTTCGTTTGAATTAATTTCATTGTTTCCTTTAATCGCTGCTCTTTTTTATACAGCTCTACATATAATTACTAGAAAGTATGGCGCGCAAGAAAATCCGATCACAATGGGTTTTTATATCCAAATATGTTTTCTTGTCACAAGCCTTACATTTGCTGGAGGCTTTTACATAGCTGATCTTAATGTTGGACAGAGCAATGCTTTGATATTTTTGACGGGCTCATGGGTTTCAGTCAATACTTTTGATTTGTTACAGATTTTTATAGGTATAGCCTTCCCAATCTCAATAGGAGGTATTCTTGTCTCTTATGCATACAAGAATCATGAGGCATCTTTTTTAGCGCCATTTGAATATGGGGCTTTAGTTATTGCAGTTATTTCTACCTATTTAATTTGGAACGAAATCCCAGATAGACTTTCTCTTTTTGGTATAATTTTGATAATGTGTTCAGGTATTTTTGTATCATTGAGAGAAAAGCATGTAAGTTCAATACGTTCATCGCGAAAATTAATATATAGACGATAAATATATCAATAATTTATGATAAGTAGAAAGGCTAGAAACAGAAAAAAAGTCATTTCCTTTTTTATGAGGATTGTGGCTTTAATTAAACCTGGAAGCCTTAGCCATTTTCAGATTAAAATAATGCGATTGCTTGTTTTATTTGCGTCCTTTAGAAAAGCAAACATAAGCAATGTCGTCGTAAAAAAAATATCTTTAGATCAGCTTGAGCTGTATCGGATTATACCAAATAAGATTTCTGATAAGGTAAAGATCTTATTCTTTCATGGGGGTGGGTTTTTTGTTGGTAACTTCAAAATTTATCGAAGTTATGCATCTTTTTTAGCGGAGATCCTCTGCAGAGAAATTATATTTGTTGAATATAAACTCAGTCCTGAGTCAAAGTATCCAAGCCAATTAGAAGATGCGAAAAAAGCATACTCTTTTCTTTTAGGAAAAAAAGAAAAATCCAATATTATCCTTGCTGGTGATTCAGCTGGCGGCAATTTAGCACTAGCATTATTGTTAGCACTGAAAAAAGACAAATCAAAGAAACCAAAAGGAATATTCTGTATTTCCCCATGGGTCTATCCAACTGCTATAATGGCAGAATATCCAGATAGTTGCTGTCAAAGTGATGTACTAATAGGGCCATTTATAAAACGCGCAAAAGAAACAGGTTCTGGTCCTTTATCTTATCTCTATTGCAATCCATCAGATCATAAAAACCCCTTCATTTCACCTTTATTTGGCAACTTTAAAAATTCACCACCAATTATGATCCAATATGCAGAAAATGAGGTTCTTTCAGTCCAGATTGGACAGTTTTTAAAACGACTAAAAAAGCATAGAGTCAAAGTGGTAACAAAAACCTGGAAAGACCTATGGCATGATTTTCAGCTCGAAACAGATTTAATTGAGACTCGTAGGTCTTTCCAGGTTTTCAAGGACTTTTTGGACGAACTATGCACTTAAGCTTTATCTTCGCCTGCTTGGGCCGCGTAAATAGAAGTGTACCCTCCTGACCAGTCGGGAGGCATCTGGCAAGGTCTTGGATCATGGTGTGCCCATTTTACCTGCTCTCCCCTTACAATTTTATACGTATTCACAGTTGGTTGTGGGTGAGGTGTATAGGCTTTAGCGTCAGCAGATGTATAACAATTAAGCAAAAGTGGTCTGGGATTTTTAGATTTTGAAGATGGTGAGAAATGAAGTGCTCGTGCGTTATGTATTGTTATAGATCCAGCATTTCCCGTAAGATAGTCAACCATCGACATATCAACAGTATCGGCGTCTTCATCACTTAACATTCCTGTCCAATTACCATTTTTGTCGTACTGATCATATAGGTCATTTTTATGTGAACCTTTTAACACGGCTAAAGGCCCATTATCCATGTCAGTGTCCTCTAAATAACACCCAATTGTCAAAACGTTGTAATTTGTATGAGGAAAGAATTGGATATCCTGATGCCACTTGACAGTATCGCTCTCATCATACCACTTAAAGTTTAATTTTGAGTGATGAAATGTTACATTAGGACCAACAAGGTCACTAGCAACGTCAGCCATAAGACCCTTTGAGAAATTCCAATACTCTTCATGATTCTCATCTGGACTCTTTAATCTTCTAAGTACCGGATTCTCGTAAGAATGTCCTGGACCGATATCAAAAACATTATTTGACTCCGTGACCTCGCGACTTTTTTCAACGAACTCACTTGTAACTTTTTTGATAAGTTTTAGTGTGTCAAACGGAACTAAGTCTTTTATTCCTAAGAACCCAAACTCAAAATAATGTTCCCTCTGCTCCTGAGTTAAGATTTTGGGTGGAAAAGATAAAATTTCTTCTGGTGTCATGTTTAAACTCTTCTCAAGCTTCTTAAATTTAAGTTGCATATTCAAGGTTAACAGCTCATATTTTAGTGTAAATATTTTTCTGGAGGTTTTTATGGCTGGTGCTTTAAAAGGGATAAGAATAATCGATTTAACATCGATGATTTCAGGTCCAAGTGCAACGATGATACTAGGAGACCAGGATGCTGAAATCATAAAAATTGAAAATACCACAGTTGGAGATTATACCAGGATTGTCAGCACTCAGAGGTCTGGAATTTCAGCTGCTTACCTTAATAATAATAGAAATAAGAAATCTGTGTGTATTGATCTAAAAGCGGAGGAAGGAAAAAGTATCCTTAAAAAGCTTATTGGAACGGCAGACGTTTTAGTACAAAACTTTAGACCAGGGGTAATGGATAGGTTAGGTTTCGGATATAGTGACGTTTGCGCGATAAGTCCTAACATCATATATGTTTCCATAAGTGGCTTCGGTTTTACTGGCCCTTACAGGAACAAACCAGTTTACGATCCTCTGATTCAAGCTCTGTCCGGTCTAACCACTGTACAAGCCGGATCAGATGAAGAAAGACCGAGGCTTATGCGAACGATACTTCCTGATAAGCTTACTGGGTTCGCTACCGCTCAAGCGATAACAGCGGCACTGTTTCATAAGGCAAAAACAGGTGAGGGTCAGGAAGTCAAAATATCAATGCTAGATGCTGTAATTTCTTTTTTGTGGGGTTCCGATATGGGAGGGCATACCTTTGTTGGAGACGAACTTGAAAAGGAGACCGCACAGAGTTTTATTGATCTAATATATGAAACTAAAGAGGGCTTTATCTCTGTTGCAGTTCAGTCCGATAAAGAATGGTTTAATATTTGCGATGCATTTAATAAGAAAGAGTGGTTAAGTGACCCGAGGTTTTTGACGGCAGAATTAAGGCATCAGAATATAAATGAAAGACTAGAATTGATACAATCTGAGCTTAAGAAAAAAACATCCGATGAATGGTTGAAACTACTAACGGCTAAAGATGTTCCTTGTGCACCCGTTTTGACTAGAAAAGAAATGATAAAGAATGAGCAAGTAGTTGCGAATGATATAATAAAAATTTCTGAACATCCTATCGCGGGAAAGATACGGCAGTCTAAGTTAGCGGCTAACTTTTCTGTAACCAATAAAGATGACAATTTGTCAGCTCCAACACTTGGTCAGCATACTAAGTCAGTTCTTTCAGGATTAGGCTTTACAGAATTGGAAGTTGATAGATTGCTTAGCGATAAAGTAATTAAGGGCAGTTGACTTATATTTTCAATTGTTAATTTAAATTGGTACGCGAATTGCAATTCGGATAGAGCATGAAAATTTTTCATGTTCATACCTCCCTGTTGACTAAAGCCGAGCAAATTTTTGTTCGGCTTTTTTTTTTGTAATTTTGGTGTATATTATTGAATGGACCAACTATAAATGGAGACCAGAATGTTAAAATTAATCACAGCAATCCTAGCTCTATTTTCTTTCTCAAACTTATTTGCTGAGACTTATTATGTGACAGGTACTGTGCAATCAATTGAACCAGTTTACTCAACTACGAATATTTACACACCTGAGACACGTTGTAGAAATGTAAAGGTACCAGTATACGGAAAGGTTGTTAGTGGTAACGGTGCGTCAGGCGCTGATGTGTTAGGAGGAATGGTGGTTGGAGCTCTAATCGGTAAAGCCTTAACAAACGATAACAATGCAGCTGGTGTTGGAGCTGTAATGGGAGGAGTGGTAGCAGCCGAGCAACAAAAGAAAACAACAACAAAGGTCGTTGGTTACAATACAGAACAGAGATGTGAGGTTGTCCAGCTAGCTAGTCAGCGAAACGCTGTTGAAAGCTACAGAGTAATCTATAACTGGAATGGATTCACTGGTTCCAGTTTAACAGGGCGTTATTATGAGATAGGCTCTAAAATTCAAATAAAAATAGGTCTTTCTTTAGACTGATTATATCAGCATATGAAAATGAGGATTATCTCTTAGAAGTCATCTAAGTATTTGTAATTCAGTTTGTTTATATCAAAAGTACCCATTTGAGCCATTGCGATTTGTATCTCTTTTTTAAGATTGTTTGCCATTTGGACTAGGCCATCAAATCCTTCGGCTGCTATAGAAAAAAGTGCATACTTTCCAATCATTACGAAGTCTGCCCCCAAACAAAGTGCCTTAAGAATATCTTCTCCATTTCTTATTCCGGTATCATATATCAAGACTGTACTTTTATTTATAGATTTACGTATTTTCGATATTTGGTTAATGGGGATTGGGCTGCTATCAAATTGTCTTGAGCCATGGCCAGATACATAAATGGCATCCACTCCAAGACTCTCTGCCTTCTTTGCATCTTTCGGGTTAAGGATTCCTTTGATAACTAATTTCCCCTTCCAAAGCGCTCTTAAGTCTTTAAGAAATTTCCAATCGGCTGCTCCCCTTGGTTTATTCCTGTCTATCTTCAAATCTTTTTCAAAGTTTTGAGGTCTCGGAATACCATTAGCCAAAAGATCTAAACTCCATTTGGGATGCATTGCGCAATCAAAAATTTGTTTATAATTTGGTCTAAACTTTGCTGAAAAATTATGCTTTAATTCTCTTGGTCTGCGGCCTAATTCAGGTACATCGACAGTCAGTATCAATGTTTTGTAACCAGTGGATTGTGCTCTTTTGGCTAAAAGTAACCCTGATTTTAAATCATCATAAACATAGAGTTGAAACCAGCCCAAATCACCGGTGATCTTGAGAGTTTCCTCTAGAGATGAGGAAGCCATTGTAGAATAGCAAACAGGAACATTAAACTTTTTTGCCAATTTTCCAATTGCATAATCCGCTTTTGAACTCACAAGATTACACATACCCATTGGCGCTATACCAAAAGGTAGGTCATATGATTTACCCAATATTCGTTTGGAAATTTTTTTGGAACCCCCACCAACGAGGACATTTTGTGATAACTTGAGAGCCTTTAAGTACTCAGCATTTGAATGGTAACCGTCTGCCTCAAGTGCTACTCCATCGACATAATCAAAGATCATTGAAGGAAGTCTTTTCTTTGCGAGGTGACGAGCATCCTTCATACTATGGATAGAGCTTTTTTTCATAAAAATTTACTTTTGTAGAAGATTTTATTTGAAATACTGACGATAAGCTACTAAACCCAAAGTGTCAAAAGCAATAAATAATTTAAATAAACATGAACTTTTCTCTAGTCGAGCTGGCTCAGGTCATTTTAGCTGATATATTTTTATCTGGCGATAACGCAATCATTATAGGTATGGCTGCAGCTGGCTTATCAGAGAAGTTTAGAAAGAGGGTAATTTTCTGGGGGTTAGCATTAGCGGCAGGGTTCAGAATTATCTTTGCAGCTATAGCATCTTTTTTAATTCAAATACCTGGAATATTAATTTTTGGCGGAATACTTTTGGCGTTTGTTTGTTGGCGGTTTTTTAAAGAAATCCGTCATGCTGGCCAAAAAACCGATCCAGAAATTAAGTCCAATTTGTCAGAAAAGCTGACTGAAAAGCAACAATTTTCGCAAGCGTTATTCACAATTGCGGTCGCTGATATTTCAATGTCTTTAGATAATGTTGTAGCTGTTGCTGCCATAGCAAGAGAAGATACGGCATTATTAGTGTTTGGACTCGTTTTAGCTATAGTACTGATGGCGTTTTTTGCAACTATTATAATGCGTGTAATGACGAAGTTCCCATGGCTTTCGTGGATCGGACTTATTTTCCTGGTCTATCTAACCATAAAGATGCTCGTTGATGGTTGGCTTGAGCTTTTACATATTCTCTAAGATTTATGAAGAAAAAAACATTGGATGAAAACGACTTTGACATTTTTGTTATAGGTGGCGGAGTAAATGGTGCAGGAATTTTAAGAGACGCTGCAGGCCGTGGGTATAAGTGTGGTTTGGCCGATATGGGTGATTTTGGCTCAGCAACATCCTCCTCATCCACAAAATTATTTCATGGTGGATTGAGATACTTAGAATCTTATCAGTTTAGGCTTGTAAAAGAGTCTCTTCGTGAACGTGACTTGCTCCTTAATCTTATGCCTCATATAAGCTGGCCAGTAAAATTTATACTTCCCCACAACAAAAACCTGAGACCCTATTGGATTTTACGGCTTGGATTATATATCTATGATCTCTTGGCGGGTTCAACGAAACTTTCAAAAAGTGTCGGTATTAATTTGCAAAATAATACAGTTGGTAGTTGTTTGGACAAATCTTACACAAGAGGACTAGCATTTACAGATTGCTGGGTGGAAGATTCGCGACTAGTGCTACTAAATATTTTGGATGCAGAAAAAAAAGGAGCAAAAGCATTCTCTTATTCCAGAGTAACTAACGTTCAACGTAAAAATGGTCATTGGCTTGTTTCGATTAAATCAAAGGATAGGTCATTCGAGGTAAAAACTAAGGTTTTAATAAATACTATGGGTCCTTGGGTCAATTCTTTGAGTCAACTTGAAAAAATTAAAAATAATCAAGTAATGGTAAGACTAATAAAAGGGAGTCACATAGTCGTAAAAAAGCTTTTTAATCATGATAGTGCATATATATTCCAAGGAAAAGATGGAAGAATAATATTTAGCATTCCCTATGAAAACGATTTTACCCTAATTGGAACAACTGAAGTTGAGCACAAAATGGATAACGAAGTTAAGTGTTCCGATGAAGAAAAAGATTATTTGTGTAAGTTTGCTTCAGGTTATTTCAAAAAAAAAATAACAGAAAAAGATATTGTTTGGGATTACTCTGGAGTGAGGGCTTTATACGAAAACAAAAATGTAGAAGCGCGAAATGCTAGTAGAGATTATTCCTTTCAAATTGAAGAAAAGGAAGGAGCGGTACTCCTTACTATTTATGGAGGGAAAATCACAACATATCGAAAACTGGCTGAAAAAGCTGTTTCTAAAATCACAGCATTATTAAATTTAAAAAGAAAGGAATGGACTGCCACAAAACACTTACCAGGTGGCGATTTCAAATTAGAGGATAAAGAGAAACTTATTTTAGGCTTATTGAATAAATACAAATTCTTAAATAGAGATTGGGCAGAAAGATTATTTAAAACATTTGGCACAGATGTTGAAAAAGTTTTAGGCAAGGCTAAAGCAAAAAAAGACTTAGGTAGGAATTTCGGATCTGATCTAACGGAAAAGGAAGTACTTTGGTATATTAATCAAGAGCATACCAGATGTGTTGAGGATTTGATTTGGAGAAGAAGTAAGCTTGGGTTACGATTGTCTAGTAAGCAGATAAGGGAACTTAGTTTATACATAAAAAAATTAAATTAGAGAAAGTCTTACTATGAGTTACGTTCTAGCGATTGACCAGGGGACAACATCAACTAGAGCTATAGTCTTCGATAAAGATTTACAAATAGTAGCATCATCTCAAAAGGAAATAGAGCAATTTTTTCCTTTCGCTGGTTGGGTAGAGCATGATCTAGACGAAATTTATGCAACTGTCATTGCTACAGTACGTGATGCTGTAAAAGAAGCGAAAATATCTTCACAAAAAATTTTAAGTGTTGGGATTACCAACCAAAGAGAAACTACAGCCATATGGAGTGCTGAAACGGGCCACGCACTTTCTAAAGCAATAGTGTGGCAAGATAGACGTACTTCTGAATTTTGCAATGAACTAAAAAAAAATGGGAAAGAGAGAGTTTATCAACAAAAGACAGGCTTACTCATCGACCCGTATTTTTCCGCAACAAAAGTTAAGTGGCTTCTAGATAAGTATGATCCCGAAAGAACTATGGCAAATTCTGGAAAGTTATTATTTGGTACGATTGATTGCTATTTGATTTGGAGGCTTACCAATAAAAAAAGTCATTCAACTGATATAACCAATGCATCCAGGACCATGCTATTTAATATCAAGAGTTTAGAATGGGACAATGATATTCTCGGTGATCTAAATGTGCCCAAAAAAATTCTTCCATGTGTCAAAGAGTGTGCTGATGACTTTGGAGAAATGGCATCAGAAATACTTGGTTCCCCAATTCCGATTAAAGGAGTTGCAGGTGATCAACAAGCCGCAACAATAGGCCAAGCTTGTTTTCAAAAGGGCATGATTAAATCTACATACGGAACAGGATGTTTTGCCCTACTGAACACCGGAGATGAATTTGTATTAAGTAAAAGTAAGCTCCTTTCAACTATAGCATATAAAATAGATGGAAAGATTTGTTATGCTCTTGAGGGGTCAATATTCATTGCTGGTGCTATTGTTCAATGGCTAAGGGACTCAATTAATATTATAGATAAAGCAGATCAAGTTGGAGATCTTGCGTCAAAAGCAAAGAAACAAAATATTTATTTTGTTCCCGCTTTTACAGGGCTAGGTGCGCCATACTGGGACGCAGATGCACGCGGAGCAATTTTTGGATTATTGAGAGATACAGGAAGAGAAGAGATTGCTTTGGCTGCCCTCGAAAGTGTTGGTTTTCAAACAAGAGATTTACTAGAGGCCATGATAAAAGATGTAGATGGGATGGAAAGAGACCATATAAAGTTGCGCGTAGATGGTGGGATGACCCAATCAAGTTCAACCATGAAAATTTTGGCAAATCTCACGGGAGTAGAGATAAATATACCCGATATTCAAGAGTCTACTGCAAAAGGGGTAGCATGGTTGGCAGGTATGAAAATAGGTCTATATAATAAGTTGGAAACGTTTGAAAGAGAGTGGGCACTTAAAAAGAAATTTTCTTCCAATCTTTCTTCAGACGAACGAGATAAAAAATATGAGGGTTGGAAAAAAGCAATAGAAAAAACGAGAACTTCAGCTTAAGGAAGTAACGATCCGAAAGTCGTTTTCGATTAATCTATCATGTAAATATTTTATGTGGCTTGGCCCAATCTCACAACAACCTCCAACAACAGCCGCTCCTTGGTTTGCCCAGTTTAAAGCGTGATTAGAGTATTCTTTAGGACCTAAATCTGTTCTAGCTGACAACACGGAGACGTTGCTAGCTGTTTTTAAGGGTTCTATTGATGTGAAACCATTACCATAACCTCCAAAGAATTTTGAGTTTTGACTAAGAATTGTCATTCCTTTATCTATAACTTCAGGAAATGAGCAATTAAGAACAATTTCCTGTTGTCCAAGAGATTGCAACTCGTTCACACAATCAATTAGTTTTTCACCTGACCTTAATTCACAATTTTCATTATCTTCCAATGTTAGGCCACACCAAATTGTTTTTCCACTAGTTTTGGCAGCCATCACAGCCGCTTTGGCTTCCTTTATAGAAGCCATTGTTTCACAAATAAAAAGATCAACGAAATTTTCTTGCTCCCTAACTATTTGTAAATACAATTCAACGCATCTTTCAAAATCAGGCGCTTTATCAGGTCGATAACTCCATACTAGCGGAGGGAGACACCCTGCTATGAGTACATCTTTTTGTGCGTAATCAATTGCCTCTCTTGCTAAATCAATAGCTTTTTTATGAAAAAAACTAAACTTATCTGATAGATTGTTAGTCTCTAATCTCTCTGGTGTTGTCGAATATGTATTGAGTGTAACAATTCTAGCCCCAGCTTCAATAAAATCTATATGTGCTTTTTTTACTAGTTCAGGCTCTTTTAACATAACGTATGTTGACCAAAGCGGATGAGGGTCTGACTTCGAATTTTTTATAAGTTCTTGTCCCATTCCACCATCAAGAAGTATAATTTTTTTTTGCATTTAATATCCTCTTATTTGCCTTCTGGAAAAATACCTTTAGGCGAAAACCTTAAAACCAAAAGAAGAAGAAGACCCATCATTATATACCTCATATGAGCAGCATTGTTTATAAGATGCACTCGCAAAGAGTTGGTCTCATTTAAAGGACTTGTTACAAACTCAACTATAAATAGGCCAAGAGGTTCTGCCTCAACCCATAGGAACCAGACAAGAAATCCACCAATAATCGAACCGTAGTTGTTTCCCGTTCCACCGATAATAACCATAACCCAAACTGTAAAAGTGAATCTTAACGGCTGATATGCTATAGGAGTAAACTGACCTTCAAGAGTTGTTAGCATAGCGCCAGCCAGACCTACTACAGCAGAACCTAGTATAAAGATTTCAATATGCCTTGCCTTTATATTTTTGCCCATCGCTCGTGCTGATACCTCATTATCTCTAATAGCGCGCATCATTCGACCCCAAGGAGATTTAAGAGCAATTTCAAATAGAGAGAAAAGGACAATTAATACAGTTAAGAATAAAGATGAATAGCAAAGTTTTACAATTATTGATGATGTTTCAACGAGTGGAAACTGGTATCTTTCACAAAATTCTATAAACCATTTACTTTCTTGAAGGCTTAACTCATAAGGCACCGGTCGAGGCAAAGCATTTACATTTTTTACTCCTCTAGTTAACCAGTCTTCATTTTTTAGAACATAGATAATGGTTTCTGCAATACCCAAGGTGGCAATTGCTAGATAATCACTTCGAAGACCAAGAGTTATTTTCCCGATAAGCCAAGCAACAAATCCTGCTGCAATTGCTCCAATGATCCATGAAAATATTATTGGCATGCCGAAGCCCCCTAGAAAACCAGTTGCAGCCGGTTCAAAGGATTCAATTTGTTCTACCGCGGGAGAGCCAATGAAATTTATGAAAAATAAGCCTATTATGATTGTGAGGGAAATTAATAGCCTTCGAGTTATTTTAGACAAGAGGATTCTCGTGTTCAGTAAGATGCAGATAGTGACAACAAGTCCAATAATCAATCCGCACAATAGTATTGAAAATCCACCTATGGATATTGTTTCCGTAACTGGAGGGTGAGATATCAGTACTGCTGCAAGCCCTCCTATAGCTGCGAAACCCATAATCCCTGCATTGAAAATCCCAGCGTAGCCAACTTGAATATTTACGCCCAAAGCCATGATTGCTGATATTATGCAAATGTTAAAGATCGCAAAAGCGACGTTCCAGCTCTGAAAAAATCCAACTATAAAAAGGGCAGCAAAGAATATTGAAAATACCGTAAATCTTCTGTTCCAATAGTTCATATCGTTTTCCCACTAAAAATACCTGTTGGCTTAATAATCAAAACTATTACCAATATAATGAACGATACAGCGTATTTATAATCAGTAGCTAAAAATTGCATCATACTATCAGGAGCAAGATTTTCTGGAAGAATATACCCCAGCACTCGTTTGTATGCAAAAGTAACAATTAATTCCGATAGTGCTATTATGTAACCTCCGATAAATGCTCCAATCGGATTTCCAACTCCACCTAGAATCGCGGCTGAGAAAATGGGAAGAAGCATTTGTAAAAATATGAAAGGCTTATAAATCTTATCCAGCCCATATAAAACTCCTGCAAAAGTTGCAAGAGATCCAGCTATAATCCAGGTCACTAAAACCACCTTATTTGGGTCTATTCCAGATAAAAGAGCCAATTCCTCATTATCTGAAAAAGCTCTCATTGATTTTCCAGTTTTGGTTGAATTAAGAAACCAAAAAAGAGAAATACTTAGAAAAAGTGTAATTCCAATGGTAAGAGCTTGAGTGGTTTTCAACCCAAAACCCTGCTCTAATCCAGTAAAATTTTTAAAATCTCTGACCGAAAAAATAAAACGGACTCCATCATTAAAAGATTGGTCACCTGGCCCTATTATGAATCTAATTAGACCAGCAGTTAGAAACATAACTCCTATTGATGCAATTAGTGTTATTATTGGATCAGCTTTTTGTTTGCGATAAAAAGAAAAGACAAACTTTTCGATAACAATGCAATACAACACACAAAAGATTACTGCTATTGGAACAAACAAAAGCGCAGTTGGTAAAAACGAAAATGAAAAACCGTAGCTTTGACCTAGCCAAGTAAAAAGAATACATATCATAGTCCCAAATGACATTAGCTCTCCATGTGCAAAATTTGAGAATCTTAAAACTGCATAGATTAGAGTTACCCCTAGAGCTCCAAGGGCTAGCTGGCTTCCATAAGTAAGTCCTGGGATAACTATGAAATTAATAATTAGTGCGAGAGCGTTAAAATAATCCATCTAGCCTCCGAGAAATGCTTTTCTGACTTCTTTATTTTTTAGAAGTGATGAACCTTTATCTGTATATTTATTTTCTCCTTGAACTAATACAAACCCTTTATTAGCAATAGCTAATGCCTGCTTTGCATTTTGTTCAACCATTAATATAGCTATTCCCTTAGAAGAAATTTCTGTTATTTTTTGAAACAGCTCTTTAACCACTATTGGAGATACACCAGCTGTCGGTTCATCTAGCATCAAAAGTTTCGGGTTCGTCATCAATGCTCTACCCACAGCAACCTGCTGCCTTTGGCCTCCAGATAATTCATTTAGTGTCTGCGATCTTTTTTCGCGAAGAATTGGGAAAAGAGAGAAAATATCTTGGATATTTTTATCTATGTCTTTATTGTTTAAAAAGCCTCCCATCTCGAGATTTTCTAATACCGTCATTGAATTGAAAACATTATTTGTTTGTGGAACAAAGCCCATGCCAAGTCCAACTCGTTCTTGTGGTTTAAGATTGGTTATATCTTGGTTGTCAAACATTATTTGACCCTTTTTTAATCGTAACATTCCAAATATGGCTCTCATTGCTGTAGATTTTCCTGCACCATTGGGGCCTACTATAACTGCAATTTCTCCCTTATTAACAGATATTGTACAGCTGTTTAGAATGGTGGTTTCTCCATAACCTCCTAGCATTTCAGTTGCATTTAAAAACGCCATTAAAATCTCTCTTTAAACACCAAGGTATGCTTCAATAACCTGGTCATTATTTTTTATTTTTTCGGCAGATCCACTAGTTAGAACAGATCCCTCTGTCATTACAATGATAGGATCACAAAGTTCAGAAATAAAATCAATATCGTGCTCAATCATGAAAAATGTATAACCTCTTTCTGTGTTAAGACGCGCTATAGATTTTGAAATCTTCTTCAAAAGGGTTTTATTTACACCAGCACCAACCTCATCAAGAAGTACTATCTTTGCATCCACCATCATGGTCCTTCCGAGCTCCAATAATTTCTTTTGACCACCTGATAGAATTCCTGCCTTTTCATTTTGGAGGTGATCCAGTCCAAGAAAATCCATAACTTCAGATGCTCTTTCGTAATTTATCTTCTCTTCATGCTTTATTTTTTTTGCAAAAAGCCAAGTATTAACAATATTTTCACCAGTCTGGTGACTGGGAACCATCATCAGGTTTTCTCTAACAGTAAGATTCTCAAACTCATGTGCTATTTGAAATGTCCTCAGCAAGCCTTTTTCAAAGAGTTCATCTGATCTCAAACCCGATATATCTTCATTATCAAGAGCTATTGAACCGCTATCTGCTTTATAGAAACCTGCAATTATATTAAAAAGAGTTGTTTTTCCTGCACCATTGGGACCTATTAGCCCAGTGATCGTGCCTTTTTTTATTTCAATAGACACGTTTCTAACAGCTTGCAGACCACCGAAGCTTTTTGAAATATTTTTTAAAGTTATCATTACTTTGTACCCTGGCTAGCAAAAGCAAGCCAGGGCCTTTGACAATAATATTATCTGTAAGCTACAGTAACATTCTTTTGGTTTTGCACCTCTATTTGTGCATAATTCCCAGCACTTTCACCACCGCCTACGAGTTCAACGGCGGAAGCACCAACATAGTCTATATCCTTTCCATCTTCTATTAAATGGAGAGCTTTATCGAGTTCACCAGGATATATTTTCTCTCCTGGAGCATTTGCGATGTCCATTATTTTTGATTTATAGACTTGGCTGTCTGAGGACTTTGCAGCCTCCATTGCAAGAAGCATAAGTGCAGCGGCATCATAGGATTCCATTGCAAACGGCCCACTCTTAAATCCTGCAGCAGTTGCCATATCGCTGAACTTTGCAGCGCCTGGGCTATCTGTCCCGGGAACTGTTCCAATTGAACCATTTAGACCGGAACCTATTTCTTTTGGTAGACCTTCACCTATCATACCATCTGGAAGGAAGAAAATGTCAAACGCACCAGTGTCCAATGAAGCTTGAATTATCCCGTTTCCTCCCTGGTCTAGGTATCCAGCAACAACCAAAATGTCTCCACCGGCCTGAGCTAGAGCGCCAACTTCAGCGCTATAGTCTCCCTTATCAGTTTCATGCGGAGCACTTATTGTAACGGTACCGCCAGCAGCTTTATGGTTTTCCTCAATACTAGCAGCCAAACCTTTTCCATAGTCATTGTTAACGTAGGATATAGCTATATTAGTTAAGCCCTTTTCCTTTAAAATATCAGCTACTACCTGGCCCTGACGTGCATCAGATGGTGCTGTTCTAAAGAAAAGACCATTATCCTCTACTGTGGATAAAGCAGGGGAAGTAGCTGAAGGAGATATCATAACCATTCCGTTAGCCATAGCTACTTGTTGAAGAATAGCTGTTGTAACGCCTGAGCAGTCAGCTCCCATAATCCCATTAACTTTATCTGAAGTAATTAATCTTTCTGCAGCTGTAGTTGCAGCAGCCGAGTCAACACAGGTAGAATCGGCTCTAACCCCAGAGACTTTTCCCATACTAAAATGTTTAGATTTGTTTATTTCGTCAATTGCTAGTTCAGCACCGGCGGCCATATCTGGTGTTAAACTTTCAATGGGTCCAGTGAATCCTAAAATTATACCTAGTTTTACGTCAGAGAAAGACGCAGTATTTAAAAGGCATAAAGCTAGGAGTGTTGTAAAAATTTTTTTCATTTCTTTCTCCCAAAAATTTGATCTTCTTTCTAATAAAAAAGAATCTATTTACAAAACCAGAGTATAGGCAAATTGCTTTTTATTTAAAATAATAATTTTTTGTTGCTTTTAATCAAAAAGTAAGCGAGTCACTTACCTATCGTTAAGTTTCTTGTATAAAAAATTTGTAAAGTCAGAGAGATTTCCAGAGATGCTCAAAAGTGAATATTTTTTAGGATTAATTGCTGGTATCTCGGTTGTCTTAATCTGGTCATTTTGGTTGGTGGTGACAAGGTCTGGCGTCTCTTCCACATTAACCATTTTTGATTTCGCAGCATTTCGTTATGGGCTGTCATCATTAATAGCACTTCCAATTGTATTATATTTTAAACCCTGGCAAACCATGAGTTTTCTCAGAGTAATAGTAATTACTTTTTTACTTGGACCAATTTACATTCTTTGCGTTTTTAGTGGGTTTATTTACGCACCAGCCTCTCACGGAGGCATATTTATGAATGGACTTATGCCGTTTTTTACTTTGATTTTTGGATTTTTCCTTCTTAGACAAAAAATATTTTTCCAACAAACACTAGGAGCAGCAACGATTTTGTTCGGAGGATGTCTCGCCGTGTATGATGGGCTTGAATTAAGTTTTGCGGATGCCTGGATTGGAGATCTATTCTTTATAATAGGAGCAATATTTTTTTCTATTTATGTCGTTTTAAGTAGGTTATGGAATATTACTATGAGCCAATTACTATTTTGCGGATCGGTGATAAATGCAATTATATATCTCCCAGTTTACTTTGCCTTTCTTCCTAAAGGTATAACAGAAGCACCAAACCAAATTTTAGTGCTACAGATGATGTACCAAGGTTTTGTGCCTAATCTTATAGGCATATTTTTTATTACCTATGCCTCTCAAAAAATTGGATCAGCATCAATATCAGCCATATTGTCATCAGTCCCACCAATTGGGTCAGTTTTAGGGCTACTGATACTCGGTGAACTTTTAGGAATATATGGTTGGTTGAGCCTAATTTTGATTACACCAGGAATACTATTAGTTGTCTTAAAAAGAGAATAAATTATTTTATACCAAAATATGGAGAGAAAATGCTATTTGAAAATTTAAAGATCCGTGATGTTAACCTTAAAAATCGTGTGGTTGTGTCTCCAATGTGCCAGTATTCGGCTAAAGACGGTTACATTCAAACGCACCATAAAACACATTACGGCCAACTCGCTATGGGTGGAGCGGGTCTCATTTTTCTTGAAGCAACTGGGGTTACTGCACAAGGACGAATAACAAATGGATGTTTGGGCATTTGGGATGATAAGCAAATAGATGGATTAAGAGAAATTACTCAATCGATTAAGGTATTAGGGTCAATTCCAGCCATCCAATTAGGTCATGCAGGACAAAAAGCGAGCATGCAAAGACCGTGGCACGGCAATGGTCCGCAAACAACGATCGACACAGATAGAGGTGATATTATATGGGAACCTATTGCGCCTGTGGATCGGCCTTTAGATGAGGGTTGGTTAAAGCCGAGAAAAATGGAAAGAAAAGAGTTGGAAGAAGTTAGAGATGCATTTGTAAAGGCATCTCAGAGGTCGATAGAGGCAGGGTTTGAGGTTATAGAAATCCATATGGCACATGGATACCTTCTTCATAGCTTTTTGTCTCCAATATCTAATTCAAGAAATGATGAGTATGGAGGGTCAATAGAGAACAGAATGCGTTTTCCTTTGGAAGTGGTTAAAAAAGTTAGAGAAACAATTGGAGAAAAAGTTCCTCTCTTCGTTCGAATATCTGCTGAAGATGGATTAGATGGAGGATGGACTATAGAAGATAGCATTAATTTTTGCCATATTTTAAAGGAACAGGGAGTAGATGTTGTCGACTGCTCTTCAGGTGGAAATTCCTCTAAAGGGGCTACCGCTTCAGGCAAAAAAAGGAAGTCTGGTTTTCAAGTTCCCTTCGCAGCAAAAATTAAGAAAGAGGTAGGTATTAAGACACAAGCTGTGGGGCTGATTAGAACTTTTGATTTTGCAAATACCATCTTACAAGAAGAAAAAGCAGATTTGATCGCTTTGGGAAGACAGCATCTTTTTAATCCGTTTTGGACAAATCAGGCAAGAGAAATTGCAAATCAAAATCGGGATTTCAAGGAATGGCCACAGCAATATCGCTGGTGGCTAAGTAAGTGGAAGTCAGCATTGAGCGAAATCAATGAGAAGCCCTAATCTATGAACCCCCTATTCAATCAGTTGTTTGCGAAAAACCAAGGGTCAAAAATTTTTCTAAGTTTTTCTGACCTGGATAAGACACTTACATATGATGAATTCCTAAATGAAATAAAGTGTACGGCAAATTGTCTGAAGAAATTTGGTTTGGAAAAGGGGGATTGTTTAGTTCTTCAAATAGCGAAATCTCATCACGTTTTTACAATTTACGGTGCCTGTGTTCAACTAGGTATAATATTTATACCTTTAAATACGAGCTATACAGGAATTGAAGTGGAATATTTTCTAAATGATAGCGGATGTAAAGTTTTTATAACCACTTCAAAAATGCTGAAGGAATTGGACCCACTAGAAAAAAAAAGAAGCTTAAATATAGAAACAATAGATGCTGATTACAAAGGAAGTTTTTTTTCAAAATTTAATGAAAATGAACCTCTAGATTTTATTGAAGGACTAGTTGAAGATGATACAGCAGCAATTCTTTACACCTCAGGAACGACTGGTCAATCGAAGGGTGCTATGCTTTCTCAAAAAAACTTGCTTTCAAACGCCCTAACCCTCTCAAAAGCGTGGGAATTTACAGCTTCCGATATATTGTTACATGCTCTTCCCATTTACCATACACATGGGCTATTTGTAGCAACAAATATTGCCTTAGTTTCAGGCAGTCAAATTCGATTTCTTAAAAAGTTTGATGTAGATGACATTATGTTAAATCTTCCCTCAACAACGGTGATGATGGGAGTTCCAACCTTCTACACCCGATTATTAGCAAATAAAAAATTTAATAAGGAAATAACAAAAAACATACGCCTTTTTATTTCGGGAAGTGCGCCATTATTGATAGAAACGCACAAAGAATTTGAGTATCGTACTGGTCATAAAATTTTAGAACGGTACGGAATGACAGAAACTAACATGATAACTTCAAATCCATATATTGGTGAAAGAAAAGCAGGGACTGTCGGTACGGTTCTTGAAGATGTTGAGATAAGAATAGTATACTTGGAGATTGAAGACGAAGTTAAAAAAAATGGGGATATAGGTGTTGTGGAGGTAAAAGGCCCTAATGTATTCAAGGGGTACTGGAAACAACCAGAGAAAACAAAAAGCGAATTTAGAGACGACGGTTATTTTATTACTGGTGATTTGGGTTTCCTAGATCAAGATAAATACCTTACGATAGTGGGACGAAATAAGGACCTCATAATAACAGGGGGTTTAAATGTCTATCCAAAAGAAATCGAGACAGTTATAGACCAGGATAGTAAGGTTGACGAGTCTGCGGTTGTTGGGGTGTCACATCCAGATTTTGGTGAGGGTATTTTAGCGATAATAGTTGAGAAAAAAGGACATAGCATTAACGTCGATATTATCAATGAAACTCTTCGAAAAAATCTAGCAGCTTTTAAATTGCCGAAAAAAATACATGTTATTAAAGAATTGCCAAGAAACTCAATGGGAAAAGTACAAAAAAATGTGCTGCGAGATATATACAGGGATGAATTCAGTGACACAAATAAGTAAATTAGAAACAATTAACAACCAAATCGCATCACAGGAAATCGAAGCGGGTAGAAAAAAAGGTTCTGTTAACCTAATTGCTGTATCCAAAACAAAGTCCATGGATCAAATAAAACCTGTTATAGATGAGGGCCATTCTCACTTTGGTGAAAATAAAGTTCAAGAAGCAGTGATGAAGTGGCAGGAATTAAAGAAAAAAAATAAAGTTATAAATTTACACCTCTTGGGTCCATTACAGTCAAACAAAGTGAAAAAGGTTTTCGGCTTATTTGATTATATACACAGCTTAGATAGAAACTCATTAGCCGAGAAGATGTCAGACGAAGCTCAAAAAAAGGGGTTCTGCCCAAAGATTTTCATTCAAGTTAACACAGGTTTAGAGCAACAAAAAGCCGGTATTGAGCCTGAAAAGCTAAGTGAGTTTATGGATACAATCCAGAAGTTTATGGATCTAAACATTATAGGTCTAATGTGCATTCCACCCATTAATGAAGCACCTGAAACACATTTTAGGCTTTTGAAAAAGTTAGCTGATGAAAATGGTCTTCTAGAATTATCAATGGGTATGAGCTCAGACTACATGGCAGCCGTAAATTGTGGCGCAACATTTGTACGAGTTGGCACGGCTATTTTTGGTTTAAGGCAGTAAGGTTAGAAAAGGTGCCCACTTTTTTTAGCTTTTGTTTTCAAGTAATTTTCATTATTAGGATTCATGCTTACTATCAAAGGTACTCTTTCTTTGACGGTAATCCCATTCTCAGTTAAAAGTTCGATTTTTTTTGGGTTATTAGTCATTAGCTTTATGTCGCTTACACCTAAAGATTTTAAAATTTTTGCAGCAATCTCTAGATCTCTTTCGTCGTCTTCAAAACCAAGTCTATGATTAGCATCGACCGTATCAAAACCAATATTTTGGAGATGATATGCTCTCATTTTGTTAGCCAAGCCAATTCCTCTACCTTCCTGGTTTAAATATAACAAAATCCCATTTCCCTCATTTCTCATTTTTGACATTGAGACACTAAATTGCTCCCCACAATCACATTTTTCTGAGCCAAGTAAATCACCTGTAAAACAAGCAGAATGTACACGTGTTAAAGCAGGTTGATTAATTTTTGGATTGCCAAATACTATCGCATAATGTTCAATTATATCTGTTACTTCTCTGAAAACAGATAGGCTTATATTTTGTTGTCCACTGATGGGTAATTGGGCCGAGCTCAAATTCGGTAAAAACTTGGTCTCCTCACGTTTAATCTTTAAATCACCTATATCAGACTCAGATATTTGGGAAGATACCAAATCGTCCCGTATGCTTTTTGGTATATTTACAAGTATTGATGCTGGCAAAAGTCTTGCTTTTTTACAAAGTGATAGTGACAAATTAGCAACGTTGAATTTACCATTTCTCTCGCTTTGGAATGGGCCCTTAAGAGGATAATCTAGATCCTTTGAAGGATCTGCGATAGCTTGTAGGAGTTGTATGCTGACTCTTTCTCTTATCGAAATTCTAGTAACTGATTCATTATATATTCTAACGTTTAATACCTTTGCTCTTCTATTAGTTATAGCTATCTCAAATTTTTGGTTTTTCGCAATCTCCATTATTTTATTTAGTTTCTCTGAATACAATGTTTCTATCGCTGCGGTCAAAAAATACGTCTTTGCATCGTATAAGATGATTGGCAGTCCTAATCGTAAATCTGATACCAACCTCGAAGATATTTCAGATGAGCTTAAAAACATTTTATTGTGTCAATTGGTTTAGAATTTCAATTTTTGTGTTAAGTTGATGCTAAGGAAATTTTTAATAGATGTATATCTTATAATTTTTATTCACTTAAGGTAAAGAACGTGAACTTAGCAATTATAACGTCAAATATGTTATTTGGAGAGAGCTTAAAGACTTTATTGGAAAATTACAAATTCAGAAATGGAAGATCTTTTGTTGTCAAAGATTTTACTTTGGAAAACTTCGAAAACCTCGATGTTTTAGTAAGTGATTATGATTCCACTAAATTCAAAGAGTTTCTATCAAATACAAAAATACAAAAAAATAAACTTAAGGAGATAGAAAAAATATTAATTACTCAAAAGAGGTTCGAATTATTGCCAAAGGGTAATATTTACCTAAAACGGCCATTTAGGATTGTTGAGCTGGTCGAAGTATTGCAACCAATATTCGAAAGGATGAAAAGTAAAAGAGAGAACAACAAAGTTCTTGGATATATTAGCTTTATAATTTCTGATAGAAAATTAATTTACAAAGACAAACAGGCCATTGTGTTAACTGAAAAAGAAAGTGATATATTTGTATTTTTGCTGAACTCGGAAGATAGAGGAATTACGAAAGAGGAAGTAATGTCAAAAGTTTGGATGTTAAATCCCAATATTGAAACACATACTTTCGAAACACACCTGTACAGATTAAGAAAAAAAATCAAAGAGGGCCTAATTCTCAACGATTTTATTATTAATAAAGGGGGCAGATTTTATTTGAATCATGAACTTACGGGCCAGAAAAATTGAAGTCACTTGCAGTAGCATCATGGAATATAAACTCTGTCAGACTTAGAGAAGAACTAGTGTTGAGATTTTTGAAGCTGGCTTGCCCAGACATTATGTGTCTCCAAGAAACAAAATGTACTGACGAAAAGCTCCCCTTGGAAAATTTTGAAAAGTTGGGTTATAAATTCGCGGCTTTTAGGGGGGAAAAGTCGTATAATGGTGTCTTAATTTTATCAAAACGTAAAATAGTGAAAATTGAGAAATTCAATTTTTGTGGTAAAGACGATGCTCGACACATTGGAATTGAGCTTGAAGATGGTATAAAGGTCCACAATCTTTATATTCCGGCGGGTGGGGATTTACCCGATACGAAATTAAATCCTAAATTTGAGCATAAAATCAATTTCCTTTCCGAACTTAAGAATAAATTTTTTAAAGGCAAGAAAAAGAAAACTATACTCGTTGGAGACTTCAATATAGCCCCTTTACCAGATGACGTTTGGAGCCACAAAGCCCTTTCAAACGTTGTTTCACACACAAAAATAGAAACAGACCTTTTATCAGAGATAAAAAAAAGTGGAGACTGGATCGACACATTTAGAGAAATGAAACCGTCTGGCAAATTATATAGTTGGTGGTCATATAGAGCACGAGACTGGAAAATTTCAAATCGTGGAAGACGCTTGGATCATATATGGGTAAGCCAAGATTTAAAATCTAAATTAAGAAAAGTCCAAATTTTTTCAGAAGCTAGAGACTGGGAAAGACCTTCTGATCACGTTCCTATACTCTCTATTTTTTGAATCGTTCATAATCCTTTTCAGTTTTAAAAATTTCATCCGATATGTAATTATTTTTTCGTATATCCTTAAGTCTGATTTCTATCATTTCTCCCATTTGATTTTTGAATTCCCATCCAGTTATGGATACAGGATTTTTATTGAATTCAATGCTTAGTTGGTATTGCGGATTTCGAATTTTCAAATAGATCAAACCATTGAGCTCAAAACTCTCACCATTTTCACTTATTAATGAGCTCAAATCATTTTTGATTAAGAAGCCCAGAGGAGTATAAGAAAGGGGGTATGTAAGAGGACCGGTACCACTGTTTTTAGGATCAAATATCAATATTGCCTGTTGTTTTGAAACAATTTGTAAGTAATTGGGAGGATCATAAGAAAAACGAATTTTTCCTGGTTTTTTTAAAAAAAGATCACCTGTCATAATTCCTCCCATATAATCAGTTTGAGAGAATCTTGCTTGAAGTGTCTTAATATCCTCAAGATAGTCCTTAATTAGTTTTAAAGTGTTATTTTTGGAAAGTACAACATCAGTTGAAAATATAAAAACAATAGAAATACTAAAAATTGTTCTGAAAAACTTTTTTCTAAAATCACGCATTTGCGTCAAATGTTGTTTTCAGGAATTAATACATCACGCTTCCCAACATGGTTTGCAGGAGACACGAAACCTTTCTCTTCCAACGCTTCCACTATCTTTGCTGCTCTGTTATATCCAATGGATAATTTTCTTTGAATATATGATGTTGAGCACTTCCTATCTCTTCTCACGATTTCTAATGCGTTTTCAAGAAGATCTTCCTCATCACTGTTACCATTCGTAGCTGATGAATCAAAAAAGCTATCGTTATTTTCAATGTTTTTTGGGTCCAATATTTCTTCCCGGTACTCAGGCACGCCTTGTTCCTTTAAATGAGATACAATTTCTTCAACCTCTGCGTCGGATACGAAAGGACCGTGAACGCGAGTAACTTTACCCCCATTGGCCATATAAAGCATATCGCCCATTCCAAGAAGTTGTTCAGCGCCCATCTCACCCAAAATTGTTCTACTATCTATTTTTGAGGTTACCTGGAAAGAAATTCTTGTGGGAAAGTTTGCCTTTATCGTTCCAGTAATAACATCTACCGAGGGCCTTTGAGTAGCCATAATAAGATGTATACCTGCCGCTCTGGCCATTTGTGCCAATCTCTGGATGCAACCTTCTATCTCTTTTCCCGCAACCATCATAAGGTCCGCCATTTCATCAACTATAATGACTATAAATGGTAATACTTTAGGTTCTTCGCTCTGTTCTTCATAAAGCGGCTCACCTGTATTTTGATCAAATCCTACTTGAACAGTTCTTGAGAAAGTTTCTCCGTTATTGATTGCTTCGCTTACCTTCGAGTTAAAGCTTTCTATATTTCGAACCCCCATCCGTGACATCTTTTTATATCTATCTTCCATTTCTAATACCGCCCACTTAAGAGCTACAACTGCTTTCTTGGGGTCAGTGACCACCGGACTAAGCAGATGAGGTATGCCATCATAAACAGATAATTCTAACATTTTAGGGTCAATCATTATCAGTCTACATTGATCTGGAGTAAGCCTGTACAAAAGAGATAGTATCATTGTATTGATACCAACTGATTTTCCTGACCCAGTTGTTCCCGCTATCAAGAGATGGGGCATTTTTGCCAGATTTGCTATCACGGGCTCTCCACCTATATCTTTACCCAAGGTCAGTGGTAATTGGAAACGGCAATCTTCATAACTTTTCGATGACAAAAGTTCTTTTAAAAAAACTTTTTCTCTGCTTGAGTTTGGTAATTCAATTCCTATAACAGATCGACCTGGTATTGTAGATACTCTGGTTGCCAAAGCAGACATTGACCTTGCTATATCTTCAGATAAAGAAATTACTCGGCTGGCTTTCAAACCCGCAGCTGGCTCTAGCTCGTAAAGAGTTACTACAGGACCAGGCTTGACAGAAATAATATTACCTTTTACACCATAATCTTCTAATACTGCTTCAAGCATTTTTGCATTTTCGTTTAACGAAACAGAGCTCACAGAACTTACTGATTGATATGTATAATCACTGAGCAGAGCCAAAGGGGGATAATGGTATTTTTCTCTATTTTGAGTTAAATCTAGTGAAGGCTGAGCTTCGGAAGCAGCCCTACTACTACTCTTAATTTTGTTAGATCTTGTTTTTATCCTTCCATTACCAAAAATACTAATAGGAGGCCTACTATAAATTCCATTTAAAAGATCTTTTTCATTTTCCTTAGAAGCAGAAAAATTGTTATTTATATCGTGATATTCTTTATTTTTTATTGCAGGGTTGTAAAGCTTTATTGAACCATTTTTATGATCATTTGTCTCTAAACTCTCTTTTCCAGATTGAGATATGGTTTTTAAGAGAATCTTAAAAACTTTATACGATCCCATCAAAAAAATCTTTAAATGCCGAACTCTATTTCTTGTCAAAGAGTTAATCTCATGCTTCCTGAAACCAGCAACAAGAAAAAACAAAAAAATAGAAAAGGCTAGACAGAGTATTGCAATCGATTGAAGCCACTGATTTATTTCGATGGGTTGATAAATTAGTATTTTCTTCAAAAATGTATCTCCAAATATTCCACCTAGACCATACTCAAAAGACCAATAGTTTGGGGGACTATTTGTTGATAAAAATACTGAGAAAAATCCAATAAATAATGGTAGCAAAATTATTCTTTTGAAAAGATAAATTGGAGCGTTACTAAAGAGAAATCTACTCGACCATGCAAATAAAAATATAGGTAATGTAAGCATAGTAACTCCAATTGCTACATGAAGAGAGTCTGCTAAATAGGAGCCAAATATACCAAATAAATTTGCAACTTCTCCGTCGTTGGCGTTTCGAAAGCTGGGATCATTTTTGGAGTATGTAATCACAGATAGCAATATAAAGACTGATGAAAAAAATAGTAAAATTCCAAAAGTTTTTACAAAAATGAATAGTAAAAACTTTTTTGAATACTCCTTTGCAGCTGAGTCTGGATAGTCAACTTTTTCTAAAAAAGACATTTTTTCTGCTCGTTTTTTCTTGTTTATTTCAAGATATATTTTTATTTATAATACTTTTTTTTGCCATCTAGGTAAAGATTAGACTTTTATTTGATTATTTTATTTTCTCGATAGCTAACCCGATATTCATTAGATCAAATTCATTGTTAGGACGTCCCATAATCATTAAACCAGAAAAATCTGCTTCAGTTGGCAATGTTAATGCGCATAAATTTAATGAGTTTGCGATTCTAGTATTTCGTAAAGCTAATAAATTCCTTTCAGTAAAGAATTTATGACTATCTAATAATTGTGTAATGCTTGGGGGTTTTATGGGTGAGGTTGGTGCCAATATAGCGTCAAACCCAATAACTTTTTTGAGGAAACTCATCCTCAATTCAAATAATCTTTGTAGGGAATACACATAATCATGCGCTAAGATCTTTTTCCCACTACGAAACCTTTCCCGAATAGGAGCAAACATTTCCCCCGGGTTTTTTTCAATTTCATGTTGCCACATTCCATAAGCCTCAGCTGGAAAAACTGTCTTGCTGATTTCAAATGCGCTATCAATCTCTGAGATGTTCTTATATTCTACACGTGCACCGTTTTTAATTATCTTATCAATAGTAACCTTAAAGCTATCATATATGTCACTATCTATGCCTTCAAAAAACATATTTTTTATAATCAAAAAATTAAAATTGTCAGCCCTATATTTTTTAAGTTTTTGTAGCTTTCCATTAATCATTCCGGTAAAGACCAAATTGGTGTCATCAACATTTCTGCAAATGGGCCCCAAGGTATCAAAACTAGGACAAAGTTTCAAAACACCAGATAAGTCAATAAGATTATGGGTTGTTTTCAATCCTACTAGATTATTCCAGGCTGCAGGAATTCTAACAGACCCCCCAGTATCCGATCCAATTGACGCAAAACAATAATTTCTAGAAACAGATACTGCCGATCCCGAGGAAGATCCGCCAGAAACAAGTTCCTCATTGAATGGGTTGGTAGGGGTTGCGGTGATGGGATTTAGACCAAGGCCTGAAAAAGCAAGCTCAGTCATATGTGTCTTACCCAAAATGATTGCTCCCTGGTATTGTAAATTATCTACAAAAGTAGCGTTATTTCTTGCTTTTTCTTTATTAGTTAGAGACGATCCAC